>CAMLKG010000006.1 GCA_946480695.1 uncultured Cellvibrio sp. | reverse complement strand
CCCCAGTTCAATCGCAGCAAGTTCAATTGCGCCCAGTTCCATTGCTGCAAGCTCAATTGCACCCAGCTCGGTCGCTTCCAGCGTTCCGGTCAGCTCAAGCTCCGTGGTTAGCTCAGTTATCCGGAGTTCATCCAGCAGCGCTAACCAGGCACCCGTGGTTAACCTGAGTGTTGCGGTATATGGTTCAACCATCCTGGTTAACGGAAGCACCTCTACCGATGCAGATAATGATGAGTTGACTTACCTCATCGATTTCGGCGATGGCCAAACCATCCGCTATCCCGAAGCCTGGCATACCTACGCTGCAGCGGGTAGCCAGACGGTAACGCTTACCGTGTCCGATGGTAAAACCTCTACCTCTGCGACCAAAACCATTAGTACCCAGGCGACAATCGGCAACCGTGCCCCTATCGCGATGTTGAGCACTACGCGCAGCAATTTGAATGTTGTTGCCTACGGTTCGGCGTCCTTTGATGAAGACGGTGATGGACTGAGCTACGAGTGGGATTTCGACACGGCGCAATTTTCCGGTAACAGTGCGCAGGTTTATACCGATTGCGAATCCTCAAGTTCGGTGGCTGTTCCGCGGTTGGTCACCCTCACCGTTCACGATGGTGAGCTGGGCGATACCCGCCAGGTCAGCTTTAACCAGCCTTGTGGTTTGTTTGAAGAAAAAATCTCCGTTGCTGAATTTAGCTATCGCGTAGAGGGCAATACGCTCTATGTCGATGGACGCAACTCGCGCGATACCGTTTTCCTTGCCTGGGATTTCGGCGATGGCAACACCTCAACCGGTCTCATCAGATCGCATACCTTCGCTGCGCCCGGCGTTTATCCGGTCAAGCTGACGGCTTACGGCGACTACATGCACGGTGAGAAAACCGTTGAAATATCCGTAGGGCAAATTGCGAGCAGCGTTTCATCCAGCGCGGTGGGATCCTCTTCATCGTCGCCGGTGCTGAGCAGTAGCTCGTCGATTGCCTCATCGAGCATTGCGTCCTCCTCATCCAGCAGCTCTGCGCCGGATGTGGTACGCACCGATTGTCCCGCTGCCCCGCCAGCGACGCAATTCGGTTCCTGGGCGCCCTACAACACCAATGATGAAAGCCAGAAAGTGGTGAAAAATTTCCGCGAATTAATGGTGAAAATGCCGGCGTTTAATAATGGCAATATTACCCTGCCCTACAACCTGCATCAGCCGGCACAAGCCGCGGTTAATCCCCAAGCGAAATATCCGCTGGTGATTTACTTGCACGGCGGTGGTGAGCGCGGCAGTAACGAAGAGCATTTAACCTCGCGCCATGCGCTTCCATTCTTCGCGTCAAGCAACTCCTTGCTGACTCCGGAAAATCGCCAGAACAAACCGGCGTATATAGTTGCGCCGCAATGCCAGTGTGAATTTTTTAGCAATGAGTGGTCATCCGGTGGCGGTGCACCTTTCTCCATCAGCGGTAATCCATCGCGTTATGGCAAGGCACTTACGGATTTGATTGAGCATCTGAAAGCGACTTACCAAATTGACCCGGACCGTATCTACGTTACCGGTATTTCCATGGGTGGCGGCGGTTCCTGGGAATTAGCGGCGCGTCGTCCTGATTTGATTGCCGCGGCAGTACCCATGTCAGGCCATCCCGTCAGCAGCAACCATGCGCAAGCGGTTGCCAACTCCAAAGTAGTGATTTGGCCACAACAAGGTGAAGGTGATGAAAACAATTCAATAACTGACACCGAGAATACTGTGAATGCCATTCGCACTGCGGGCGGCTGCGCAACCATGAATAAATTCCCGCGCGGCACAACTGAAATGGTTGATCCGGGTGATCCGCCAAACGGTAACGACTTGCAACACACCGTGTGGATGCGCGCTTACATGAATCCGCAATTGTGGGATTACGTGTTCTCCGTTAAACGCGCGCATGTCGGTACCAATGGTTCCAGTTCGAGTACGTCGGTATCGTCCAGCATTCGCTCGTCCATTTCATCATCCACATTGAGCAGCGTGCCGGTGAGCAGCCTGTCATCCAGTGCTTCGACAATGCGTTCATCCAGTTCGTTGTTTGTAAGCTCGTCACGAAGCTCCTCATCAGTGATGAGTTCGTCAAGCTCCAGCGTCGCGGACCGCAACCTTTATATTGCACCCAAAGCGCAAGTAGCACCGGAAATTGACGGCACTATCGACGCAATCTGGGATCGCGCAACCTGGGCGCCTATCGATGTGTTCTGGCTGGGTACGCAACCCAATCCGACCGCGCAGGATTACTCCGGTCGCTACAAGGCATTGTGGGATGAAAATTACCTGTACCTGTTGTTCGACATCACCGACGAACGCATTTACGACCACACTCGCGATGCACTGAGTAACTATTGGGAAGATGACACCGTTGAACTTTTCATCGACGAAAATAAAAACGGCGGCCAGCATCAATACAACACCAGTGCATGGGCTTATCACATCAGCACCTATGGCGACGTAGTGGACTACACCACGTCCGGTCCAAAATTGCTGAACGATCACATCGACGTGCGCCTGGTCAGCATGGGTGACAAACATGTGTGGGAAATGCGCGTACGTATCTACGGCGAAACCTACGCGGACAACCGCGCGAACACACCGCTCGTGCTCTCCGCCGGTAAATTGATGGGCTTCTCTGCAAGCTACATCGATAACGACGGTACCCAACAACGCCAAAGCATGATGGGCTCAGTGGATACCCCCGGACACAGGAATAACCAAGGGTATATTGACGCGAGCGTATTTGGTTCGTTGAGATTGGTTGAATAGCCCTTTTAAATGACGCATAAAAAACCGCCCAAGGTAGGGCGGTTTTTTTTGCATTTAATTTATTGTTTTTTCCGATGCCACTTATTGCTTTTGCTTATGTTTTGATTGAACGATTCAAAAATATGGGCCTCTACAGGTTTTATAGAGAAATTTGGGCTACGCGCCAATAATTTTATAATTCCTTTGGGAGAAATAACCATGTCTTTTAATCACCTGGAGTTTGATTGTGTTGAACATTGTACTGCCTGCAGCCAGATTTGTTATTCCACTGCGCTTAACCATTGCCTGCAAGCAGGAGGCAAGCATGTTGAACCGGAGCATTTTACGCTGATGCTCAATTGCGCCAAGGTGTGCGAGACATGCGCTTGCTTACAAATGAGTAACTCATCGTTCAGCTTCCATATTTGCAAACTTTGCGCAGATATTTGTGATGCTTGCGCCGCAAGTTGCGAAAGCATTGGGGAAATGGATGAGTGCGTAACCGCCTGCAAAAAATGCGCGGAAAGCTGCCGTGAAATGGCTGCTTAACTAAAAATATTCTATGAGCATATTTCAACGCATAACACGGGGTATAGGCAGTGACCTGGCCATTATGGATGGGGTGGGATACAGTTGAGTTGCATATGCAACAAACCTGATTGCAGTTTATCGCCGGAGATAATGAATTATGAAAGACCAGCATCATTTTCTTGTGAGCTTTATCGCCGATAACCAACCCCAAACGATGGAGGTTTTTTGGAATAGCGAAACCTTACCTATGGCCGATGCGGAAAATCTGCTTCGCAAATCATTTCCAGGGGCAACAATTACCGATATCCGGATAACAGGCATTCACCGCCCCAACAACCCCAAAGTTCACCCCGGCCATTACCAACAACCCGAGGGATAAGCAAGCTTGTATCCAAATCGCTGGGCTCCAGTTTATTCAGCGCCCAACTCGCAGCGAAACGCGGATTGCCTTACGCGTTTGCAGGCCATTTCGCCCCGCGCCTGATGCGCGATGCGTTGCGTATTTACCAAACCCAATTTATCCCTTCGCCAACACTCGATAAACCTTACGCGATGTTGGGTATGCCCGTGATAAGCGCGGAAACGGAAGCAGAGGCAAAATATCTGGCCACCACAAGTCACCAGCGCGTTCTCGCATTATTGCGTGGCCACCCCCTTGTGGTTAAAACCGCCCGTTGAATCCATGGACGATTTGGGGAATGTGGAAGAAGAATTAAACGTGAGGGATTTTTTATCCCTCGCTGCGGTTGGCGACCCGGCACAAGTCAAAGCGCAACTTGAACAACTCGCAAACGAATTAGGCATTCATGAATTTATGTTTACGATAGCCGTTTACGATCCGCAAAAAACCTATCCGCGCATTGGAGTTATTGGCGGCAATAAAAGCCGGGGATCACTAAGCTGATTGTTTTCTTATCCGCTTGCGATTGTTTATTGGGTTTTCCGCCACAGGTAAAATCCCAACCATAAAAAAACGGCCGAAAATAACAACCCCAAAAAATGGGTGTTCTTAAAGCCGGTTACCAGGACTGCATCCGCTGGATTATCCGGATTCACGTAAATCCTTACCGCCTGCCCGGTTACCTGCACTTCATCGGTATTACTTATTCCATAACCTACCCGGGTTCCCTGATATTTTTTTCCGTCGATTTCGTAGGTGTATTTCAGCAAACTGGTGCGATAAAAAATTCCACCGGTGGATTTGTCCCTGTTCGTCAAGACACCTGTATGCACCTGCCAGTGTCCAGCCGACACACTTTTAACAATATTTTTGCCGGTGATTAAAAACAATAAACCTGCCGCCAGTATGCACAAGCCAAAAAAGAACGAACGCAAGCGCTGGTATTTTTTCTCTATTTCAGGATTCATCAGCTTACAAACCTCACGACCACAACAAATCGACGAGCGCTGGAGCAATGCGGAACAGGCGAAGCCTGGAGGACCTTACCCTCGAACACAGAGTCCGAGGGTAAGTAAGCGGCAGGCATAATTGTTTATAACACGTGCCAGATTATTTTATAAAACCTTCAAGGCTACTTGATAAAAAGAGTACCGATATAAAACAAACCGGCCGACAAGCATATGGTTACCGGCAAAGTGAAAAGCCAAGCCAACAGGATGGTTTTGACTGTACTGAATTGCAAGCCGGATTTATTCGCTACCATCGTGCCGGCCACCGCAGAAGAAAGCACGTGGGTAGTAGACACTGGCATCCCCGTGACACTGGCAACACCGATCGCCGTTGCGGCAGTAATTTGTGCTGCCATGCCTTGCGAATAGGTCATGTTACTTTTGCCGATTTTTTCACCGACGGTAAACACGATACGTTTCCAACCCATCATGGTACCCAGGCCCAATGCCAACGCCACAGCTACGATTACCCATAAAGGCGCATATTCGGTGGTAGCGGTTAAATCTTTACGTAGACTACCCAGGTCGGACTTCTCCTTACCGGAGAAACCATCCAGCTTGGCTACTTTTTTTGCGGCATCATCAATACATAACAAAAGACGACGCAACTTGCGGCGCTCGGCCAGATCGAGGTCACGGTAGTGAGTCATACCGTCCATTTCCGCAATCAACGTATTGATGACCAACATACTTTCTTTGGCTTTACATTCGAAATTTTCAGGCAATACCGCCTGGGCAGGAACATTAACATCAATAACTGCACTGACTTTCGCCTCATGTTCCTTGTAAAAGGTTTGCAAATGCTGGGCGGCGTCGCGTGTGCGTTCCACCTGATACTTGGTGCTTTCAAGGTTCAGCACAAATTGTGCCGGGGCCAAGCCAATCAGTACCAGCATGATCAAACCAATGCCCTTTTGGCCATCGTTGGAGCCGTGTACAAAACTCACCCCCATGGCCGACGCGACAAGGGTTACGCGAGTCCAGAAAGGTGGATGCTTTTTGCCATCA
This sequence comes from uncultured Cellvibrio sp., assembly GCA_946480695.1. Next base: position 153,076 of record CAMLKG010000006.1, on the reverse strand, counting down.
ATGAGTTCGCGCTCTTGCGGGGTTTTGTGGATTTTCGGTCCAGTGAACATTTTTTTAAGCCACAGCAAGAGCAGTGCTGCGCAACCAAAACCAACCAGGGGGGAAATCAATAAGGAGAGCATAATGTCGATTGCTTTCTTAACATTCATACCTTCGCTGATTGGAATACCGGCAATCAGGGCATTCGCCAGGCAAACACCCAGCAGGGAACCGATCAGGGTATGGGAGCTTGATGCCGGGATACCGAAATACCAGGTACCCAAATTCCACAGGATGGCGGCTGCGAGCAGGGAAAATACCAGCACCATCCCGCGGGTTGAGCTGATATTGAGGAGCATATCTACCGGTAACAAGTGCACAATGGCGTAGGCAACACCTAATCCACCCAGCAAGACACCCAGGAAGTTGAAAATACCCGAGGCAATTACAGCCAAATGGGGGGACATGGCTTTGGTGTAGATAACGGTGGCAACCGCGTTAGCCGTATCGTGAAAGCCATTAATGAATTCGTAGGCGAGAACAAAGGCAAGTGCCAGAAAGAGACTGGCCCCCATGAAAAAGCTGAGCCCGGTGAACATTTCTAACATAGGTTATCCGCTTGTAATAAGACCAATCTAAGATGTACCACTCCCTCCCTGTGAAATCACACAACCCCTATGCGCCGGATACCGGCCGCAACGGGCCGCGCATTATGAAGTTTTTGTGACATTAAATCGACCTTTTGCCGATTATTTACGGTAAAGCACCCACTTGCTCGATGCCGGTTACCCAGGCCTTACGCAATAATCGGCCACAACCGATAGACTCTAACGCCGGGCGCCCCCACACTGGTTCCCGACGGGCAAGAATGCCATACAGGTTCTTGTCCGCATTGATCCAGGGATAGAAGCCAAAGGCCCCGGGGCTGCTAAAGCTGCCGTCGCCAACCAGGGGATCATCTTCCACCCAATGGCCGTAGGAATAATGCCAGTGCTCCGCGCTGAAGTTGATGCCGTTACCCTCGCCACTAATGGGTGTAGCCAAGGCATCGCAGGATTTATGGCCAGGTGCCGGATCAACCCAGGCACAGACAGGGTCAGCCCCTAAATACAGCCCAAGTTCCAGCTCACCCTTTAACAGGGCTCGCAAGAACTGAGCATAATCCGTTGGCGACACATTGGCTCCGCCCGCCGGGGATGGGAAATCGTAGGTCAGGCTACCCAACCCGTTAGTGATGCGACGGATTTCATCGGCAAGGTATACACCGTTCAACAAGCCATCATTATCGCGATAATCGCCCAGCCCTAACGCCACCGCATAAGCCTGCATGTGGCCGCCGTTGTAGGAAAACCTCTGCACAGCCTGCGGATTACGCTGGGCGATTGCCCCATTAAAGCAATCGCCCACTGTGTGCAAAGAACACAAGGGTTTGGTTTCCTGGTCATAACCGCTGGTGAAATTCAAAAAGCCCTTGCGTGCTATAAGTTGCCCCTGGATGCCTATATCGCCGGTACTCACCTGTGCAAAACCGTCACGCTGCACCGAATAGGCTCCGAACAGCCATTTGGAGGCCGACGCGATTGCGATAGGAATATCCGGTCCCAGGCCATCCACTTCGGTAGCCTGGCCTCGCGGTGCATTTTTTCCACCCCAACCGCTGGCAAGCGCACCATTTTTATCCCCGATTTCCCAATAGAAAATATCCATCGCCTGGCAAACCGGATTGTTTGCCGAGGTCTTGTTTACGGCTTGTATTCGCTGGCTATTGCCTGGGATTGGAACCGGGGAACCTCCCTGGCTCGATGGGGTAACAACTTCACCGGTTGGCGACAGGGTTGCACTTGTTGCTTTTCCGCCAGCATCACTGCTGCCGCAAGCAATCAACCAAATGCCAAAAATGACGGGCAATAAAACCTTCATAAAGTCATACCTGTTTATTTTTACTGGATGGACATGGACTTTTATCAATTGTCTTTTTGATGGCGATGCATAAAGCGCTCGCGTGCCCTGGCTCGTTGCTCAGGGGTCATTCGCTGTAATCGTTCGCGAAATTTTGCGCGCTGCCCGGGCGTTAGCGACTGCCAGCGCACACGCATAGCGGCACGTTCAGTTTCCGGCAAACTGTTAAACCATTGCAGGCGTTTTTTTAACTGTTCTTTTTCACTGGCAGGCAACGCCTGGTATGCGCGAAATGCTGCCCGTAACTCTGCCCTGCGTTCGGGCGATAATTGTTGCCATCGCGCAAAACGCGCTTTCATAAGGTCTTGCTGTTCGGGGGGCAGTTTTTTAAACCGTGCAGCTTGTTTCATCAATTTTTTACGCTCGTCGGGACCCAGGTCCTTCCACTGGTGCTTCACACCACTGAGCATTGCCTGTTGTTCCCGTGATAACTCCTCCCAATGAAGCTCACTGGCATAACCGGCTCCAGGCAATGCACTGAACCCCAGGAAAAGCATCAGCAGGCAAACCAAGCTATCGCTCCGCAACCTCGGACTGTTTCTCATAGCTGAACCTCATTGTGCCTGCTTGCCACGGCAGCCCCATCCGGGCCCCGCACCGGATGGAATTCAACCTTCATTAACGGCTTCATCCACTGCCCCACCCAGGGCTTGCAACATTTCCATGTCTTCCAGCAACTGGGGATCTACCGCCAAATAGGCAAAATCATCCTCACCGACCGCTGGATATTCCCGATCCAAAGCGCCAGGTATGATCACTACACCGGCAATGGTGGCAGCCACAGCCAAACCCGCCCAATGTGCGTATTTCTTATTAGGGGAAGGTATATCCACAGGCGCCGGGAGCAATGCCCTTCGACGCGCGGCAGCCAATGCTTTTTGGGTTCGGTCATCCAATTGCTGGACACTTCTATCCAATGTATCGGTTACCTGGGCAGCAAGCTTGTCATCTGCTGCTTGTAGCTGGCGTGGTTCATCAGGCTTCATGGCTCTACTCGCTAACGGTTAGCTGCTCACGTAAAAATCGCACAGCACGGAAATAATGGGTCTTTACGCTACCTTCACTGCATTCCATCGCAGCCGCTGTTGTGGCAACATCAAAGCCCTCCCATGCGCGCAATAAAAACGCTTGTCGTTGCCTGATGGGCATAATTTCCAGCAGCGCAATAACTCGCTCAATATCCCGGGCGCGCTGGAGCAATTCGCATGGGTTGTCGCGACCATCACTGATAACCTGCTCTCCTTGTTGCTCCGCGCTTTCATCATCCCCGACATCCGCAGCAGGTATTGCTTGCCAAAACCAGCGCCGGGTTTTGCCTTGCGCGCGGTACCAATCCATGATTTTGTTCTGCAACACCCGCTGGAATAACAATGGCCATTCCGCATCATTTTTGTAGCGATAGGACTGCACAAAATGCAACATCGCTTCTTGTACTATGTCCAGGGCATCAACCGATTTTCTGGTGGCAAGTACCGCTGTACGGTATGCCCGCCCCTCCACTGCCGCCAAAAAATTTTCCAATGCTTTCCCAACCGCAACGGAAGAATTTATTGGCGTTACAGGTGATTCCATAACAGATCCGGAAAGGGGGTAGTTATCGGGTATAACGGGACAAGCGGTAAACGGTTGACAGGCTGCTTAATTATTTCACTGATATCCAGATAGCCAATACCTTGTAAACAATAAAAACTCGGCCAATAAAAAAGCCGCCTCGATAAATCGGGCGGCTTTTTTGGAGGATTCAGGACCAGTTTGGCAAATTACAGGCCAACAACGTTCTCTGCCTGTGGACCCTTTTGACCTGGTTTAACGTCGAACTCTACTTTTTGGCCTTCAGCCAGGGTTTTGAAACCTGAACCAGTGATAGCGCTGTAGTGAACAAACACGTCTTGACCTGCTTCGCTCGCGATGAAACCGAAACCTTTAGACTCGTTGAACCACTTAACGGTGCCAGTACTTCTAGCCATGATAAACCTCGATGCTCTTTGCAAAAATATAAATTGAATACCCCAAGATTGGAGCCCGGCTGGCGAATTCAGATGTACTTATGAAGAACTATACGAGGTGCTAATAGATGTACTGCTAGAACAACGGATATGTGACTTACCATAAATAATGCTGCAGATGGGCCAGCTGAGGCACTATATTCCGGCCTAATCATGATGTAAAGGTTTTATTTGGCCCCCAAAAAGCCACATTTAGCTATAAGCGACAAAATTGGTGCGGCAATTTATCGTGCCCGGAATAACAGCCCCTCCTGCTATTTACCCTTGTCGTCAAAGCTGTAACAATCGCGGCCGAATATTCCTATCCCTGCGCACGAAAACCACGAAGCCACCCTGCAAGGCAGGATGCAATCCACAGAGATAAAACGAATTTAATTACATGGTCGCGCAATATCGTCAACGCAATGCAGTTTATTAATTTAGAGAAATTATTATGACTGATTCAGTTCGCCTGGAAGCCACCCTTAGGGCATTCGATGAGGCTAATTTACAAGATCCCAATATGGAATTGGTTGATGGTAAACCCGAAGCCAAGGAGTGGATATATGCACAACGAATGAGCCGGCAATTGCATACATTTTGCGAATCACCCTCTGAGGCCCTACAACTGGCAGTGCGCAGCCAACATATTTGTCGCTGGAAAATTCCGCGTAGCGCATACCCGATGGATCGTAGCGGCTATAAAAAATGGCGGCTGGATTTAGCGCAACTACATGGCGATATCGCAGGGGAAATCATGGCAAAACACGGTTACGATGAGGCAATGATCACACGTGTTAAAGATTTATTGCTCAAGCGTAGCTTAAAACGTGATGAGGAAGTGCAAGCGCTCGAAGATATTGCTTGCCTCGTGTTTATTGAGTTTTACCTGGAAGATTTCGCGGGCAAACATGATGAAGAAAAGCTGATCGACATTATTCGCAAAACCTGGAACAAGATGTCGTCCAAAGGCCATGAAACCGCTTTGAAACTACCATTAACATCATCCATATTGGCGCTGGTCACCAAAGCGCTAAGCCCTGTTTAAACCGCAGCTGAACATCATCCCCAATTTCACTATAAGGAATACGCCGTGTATCTAGCCCTAAAACACTTACATTTAACATTTGTTGGCCTTTCCCTGGTTTTTTTTGTATTGCGCGGTATCTGGTTGTTTATGGGTTCAAATATGCTTGCAAAAAAATGGGCAAAAATACTACCGCATATAATCAGCACACTATTGTTAATAAGCGGCATTGTGCTCGCGGTGCATTTGGATATGTCGCCCGCTAGCCAACCCTGGTTAATGGCCAAAATAATCGCCTTGTTCGCCTATATAGGTTTAGGGGTTGCCAGTTTCAAAGTTGCCAATGCAAGCTTGAGCAAAGCGCTTTGGTTCAGCGCCCTGGTGGTGTTTGCCTACATGGTAAGCGTGGCCATTACTAAAAACCCCCTGGGCTTTTTCGGCTAATATTCCCCGGAGTAACCCCCCGTTACTCCGGGTTTTGCCTAACCTTCCATACAGTGCCGCAACTCACCGCCAATAATAACAATGTAACATCTACAACTTTTTGCCACTTTTCGTAGCAGCCCACCGGCAAACCTGACACTAATGGCTATAATCAAGTTCAAGTTTATTTACAATGCTTGACGCGACTAAAAAAGTGATTTATATCACACCATTAGCAGTTCACCTCATAACTTTAATAATCGGCGAGCCTTATGAAAAAAATACTGTTCACCATTACCTTACTGACCCTCTCCCAATTTGGTTTTGCCTGTGATGAAGCTTGTAAACGTGCGAAAGCAGAAACTGCCAATAACATTAAATTTGCGAGTTACTTGAACGCAAAATACTGCAAACAAACGAGCACCGACTTCCTCTTGCAAGGTAAAAAGAGCCTGCAGGCCTACCGGGAAAAACAATTACCTACCGCCCATCGCGGGGGAGCCAAAAATATCCGCAATTTCGTGTTGCAACGTAAAGACTGGCTGCAAGAGTGCGATAAATACCTGCAACTGACCGAACAAGGCCGGGTATTCCGCGATAAGGAAAGTACCGAGAAAATCCTCGATGCGATGTCAGCAACCGCTAATGAGCTGGAAAAAATTATGAAACGCCCCAAGAACAGCACTGAAGTTCTTGAGCTGGTCGTGGCACCAGCCGGACAAAAATTTGATGAATTGTTTAAATTGGTTGATGCCCATTACCTGGAACTACAAAGACGAGGCCTTCTGTAACCCCTAAAAACGCAATGATGGCTAAAAAACGGCGCAGCATACATGCGCCGTTTTTTATGTGTAATGGACAGGTAAAAGGGGTATCAGGAATTTTTTTTCAGGGAAAGTACCGAGCGCTGGGGCTTATCGGGGCGCTCGGCAAAACGCTTTGCCAATTCCTCGCGCGCTTTAATCGCCTCTGTTTTGGCGTCCTGCACCGGGCTCGATTGCCACGAGCTGGGTATTGAACCACCCGATTTCGCTAAAAACTCCAAACCGGATCGCAGTAAGCGCGCCTGATCGACGAAACTTATACCGTCTGGAAATTTTCCGGGATATACCTCGGATGGGTCTTTCGGATTACCTTCAATACGAATCGTAAATCCAGAGGCATGGGTCGCAGTGCCCACTGCCAAGTCTGCTGTCCAATCATTAAAATTCATAGGAGTCACTTGGTGTCATCGATAAAGCTGCCATTAAATCATATAGTAATTATGTGACAAAATAGTCAGGCGCTATTTCCCCGCCGAAACCGCCGCCATATTTGCGGCAGCTAATGAATTACGGCGCTGTTCTTCACTTTGTTCACGCTTTTGCACAGAGCGTAATTGCCGCTCTGGAGGAAGCGCACCTATATGCGCCTGATTACGTTCTTTAGCCAATTCAATTTGCCGCTGCCGTTCTGCAAAACGATCCTTTTGGTCGTCAGTAAGCTTGTTGTAACAACGTGGACAGCAAACCCCGAGCATGTAGTGAGGGGATAATTTGTCACCGTCAGTAATAGGATAACGGCAGCCATGGCATTGATCGTAAATACCTTTTTCCAATTTATGGTTCACCGCGACACGGTTATCAAATACGAAGCACTCCCCGCGCCAGAGGCTCTCTTCTTCCGGCACTTCTTCCAGGTACTTAAGGATACCGCCTTCCAGGTGATAAACCTCTTCAAAACCTTGTTCTTTTAAATAAGCCGTGGACTTTTCGCAACGAATGCCACCGGTGCAAAACATGGCGACCTTTTTATGCTTGGCCGGATCAAGGTTATTTGCCACATAAGCCGGAAACTCACGGAATGTCTCTGTTTGCGGATCTATAGCCCGTTCAAAAGTCCCGATTTCATACTCGTAGGAATTACGGGTATCGATTACCACGACCTCCGGGTCGCTAATCAAAGCATTCCAATCACCAGGTTTGACGTAGGTACCGACTATCTTCTGCGGATCAATGCCGTTAACCCCCATCGTTACTATTTCTTTTTTCAGCTTCACCTTCATACGATAAAAGGGTTGCTCGTCGTAAAAAGACTCTTTGTAACTTAATCCATCGAACCGACCATCCGCGTTCAGGAAAGCGGTCAAACCGTCGATTGCCGCACGTGAACCGGAAACAGTGCCGTTGATCCCCTCTTCCGCCAGTAAAAGCGTTCCTTTAATCCCCAATAAATCGCACAACTCTTTCAAGCGCGGAACCAGCGCTTCGTAATCGGGTAACTTCACAAATTTATACAGTGCAGCAACAACAATTTGACTCATAAGGATCACTTAACCGGTTTAAAACAAGATCAGGCGAGTTGCCAGTTTACTTAGGGCGCGCATTATAGGCGTTTGTTTTTTGTACAACCACTAATTCTTCTTTTGGTCGTGCTTGCTTCCACCAAGGCATTGGGGAGAATCAGGTACCTGGTTATCAAACTCCCACTCTTTCGGGCTAAAGGTGTGCAACGCCAGGGCGTGTACTCCCGATTTAAGCTCTTCCGCCAGGCAAGCATATATTGCCTGGTGGCGCTGTACCTGGCGCCTGCCTTCAAATTGCGGGGCAACCAGCGTCACCTTGAAATGGGTCTCGGAACCAGCCGGAACTGAATGCAGGTAACTTTCATTCACAATTTCGAGATGGGTTGGCTGAAACCCCTGGACGAGCTTCGTATGTATTTGATTTTCAATGGAGTTCATATCGAAACCTCAAAATGCAAATAACAGAATATAGAGAGTGGCTATTTGAATAACCTCATCCATGCAAAAAAACTGGCGGCATTTTACCGGCAAAGATCTACACTGTGTTGACTTGGAGCAAGTAAGATTGAAGTTAATCTACCGGTTTAAACCCCTGGTTTTGATGAGGATAACCAACTAGCTATCATGAGCGACCATAAGTTTTTCATCGACCGTCGTAAGGGCGCTGATCGCCGCCTGGACCGAGACCCCTGCAAAAACCTTCCTATGGATTTATATCACCGCAAGCGCCGCAAGTCGGCGGAGCGCCGCAACCAGGAACGAACCCTGGCAGAAGACTATCTCGCATTCCTCGGATCAGGCGAATTCGGTAGCCACAAGCATCACTAGAATTCCTGGTCTCGCTTATGCATGCGAGACCTGTTTTTACCCATCGGTATCACCAGAAACGGTTAATGATCACTATTGCCCATACGATGGCCAATAATGTCAGGCTGACAAAAACCAGGGCAGAACCTATATCTTTAGCACGTCCGGACAATTCGTGGCGCTCGGAACCAGTTCGGTCCACCACCGCTTCCACTGACGAATTAGCCAGCTCTGCCATTAATACCCAGAACACACTGCTAATCAGTAGTATCAATTCGATATGACTTTGCGCCAACCAGAAAGCCGCCGGGATTAATAAGACGGCCAGTGCAACCTCCTGGCGGAATGCAGCCTCGTATTTCCAACTTGCGGCAAGCCCCTTCATTGAATAACCAAAGGCATCTATTACACGCGCCATACCGGTTTTACCAGGTTTACCCATTCCCACCTCCAGTTTTTCATTGGAATTTATTGAGTGTTCACAAAACAGTCACATAGCAATGCTACAAAAGATAGGCAATGGCATTTTGCATACCCACCCCGATTCCTGTGCAACTTACATCCAAGGTGGTGAATCATGAACACATTTTTACAGCGCGTCCACCACTTGGACACTATTGCATTCTTATGGGTACATGTGACAAAAGGCTTTCAATATCGTCGCTCTGTCAGATTTATTTCACACACGGGTGACGGTCCGGTTTATTTTTTAATTGCAGTAATGTTATTGCTACTCGAACCAGTGAATGGCAAAACATTTTTCTGGGCGGGGATTATTGCCTACATCTTTGATGTCAGCTTATATCTTTTACTGAAAAACCTAATCAAACGTGATCGGCCCGCGGTAAAAATCTCTACTTATCAAGCATGGATTACCCCCTCCGACCAATTCAGTTTTCCCTCAGGCCACACCGCCGCTGCATTTTTATTTGCGTGTTTGATCGTGAATTTTTATCCAATTTTTGCCGTACCCGCTTTTATTTGGGCATGCGCAATTGGAATAAGCCGAGTACTGTTAGGCGTTCATTACCCTACAGACCTGGTTGCGGGTGCGGCCCTTGGCAGTGCTTGCGCTTTTTGGGGAATTTATTTGTATTCACTTGTAGTATATTAATTCTCCTTCCGTTTCTATTATCAATAGAGCAAATTGCATGAGAATACTCTATGGGGTTCAGGGGACCGGTAACGGTCATACAACCCGTGCGCGCATTATGGCTAAAGCGTTGGCCAACGCAGGCGCCCAGGTAGATTGGGTCTTTTCCGGGAGAGAACGGGATAAATTTTTTGACATGGAAATTTTTGGAAATTTCCAATCTTATCGCGGCCTGACTTTCGCCACCCAAAGCGGCAAGGTTCTTTATCTCAAAACCGCCCTAACCTCCAATCTGGCCCAGCTTTACCGGGATGTAAAAAAAATAAGCGTGGAAGGTTACGATTTCATTATCAATGACTTTGAGCCTGTGTCCGCCTGGGCAGCCAAACGCGCCGGGAAAAAAGTGATTGGACTCTCACATCAAAATGCTTTTTTTTATGATATCCCCAAAGCTGACTCTACTATTTTTGTGGATTGGTTCATGCGCAACTTTGCACCGGTGACTATGCCGATTGGCTTGCACTGGCATCATTTTAACCAACCGATTTTACCGCCACTCGTTGAGCATTCTGCTTACCCTAACACTTCCACATCCAAACATTATCTGGTTTACCTTCCCTTTGCTTCGCTGGATGATATAGCCCCGCAATTGCTTGAATTTCCTGACTATGATTTTTTTGTTTATCAGCCGGTTCCACATGCCTACGATGAAGGCCATATCCATGTGCGCCCTTTTTCGCACACAGGATTTCAAATTGATTTACATCGCTGCGAAGGCGTTATTTGCAGTGCGGGATTTGAATTGCCCAGCGAAGCGATTCATTTGGGGAAAAAAATATTGGTGCAACCGGTCAGGGGGCAAATGGAACAAAAATCCAATGCACTTGCCTTGGAAAAACTGGGTTACGGGCACGCAGCAAAACGTTTTGATGTGGAAACATTACGGAATTGGTTGCCATTGCAAGCGCCCGCAAAACCGCGCGATTACCCTGATGTAGCCAAAGCTGTAGTTGAGTGGATGATGAACGGCGGCGGAGAAGATATTAGTAAACTACAAGAACAGCTATGGCAGGAAACCATCGAATTGGGAAATAACGCAGCGCAGGTATTCGCCAAGTAGTAATTAGTCAAAGGATATTTTTTGTCGCGCTGCCTTAATAGCGCCGCGCTGGGTTTTTGTATCCATTCGACGCTGCCTGGAAGAAAGTGTTGGCTTGGTAGCTCGGCGGATTTTTTTTACTTTTATGGCGTCCAGAATTATTTCTTTTAACCGTAAAAGTGCATCCTCACGATTCTGCTCCTGGGTGCGAAAGCGTTGGGCTTTGATAATCAGGACCCCATCATTGGAAATTCGATTATCACCCAACGCTAATAAACAATTTTTGTGGAAATCACTCAATGATGAATTGGGAATATCAAAACGTAAATGTATCGCACTCGACACTTTATTGACATTCTGCCCACCCGCGCCCTGGGCACGCATGGCTGCCAGTTCAATTTCTCGCAACGGAATGCTGAGGTTAGCGTTAATTCGCAACATGTGGATGTGATTCATCAGGCTGACAAAAACGCAACGCTTGCCTATCGTCAATCAATACCGGTTGAAGCTCGCGGTTATAACGATTACGCCAGGAATGCCAGCGTACAATCACACCGCCGATCAGCAAGCCAGCCACGCCGCTAAGCGTGGTTATACCTTCGTTCGCAAATTGGATATGCGCCAACGCTGTCGCCCCCACCAATGCCAATAAAGGAACCATGTAAACCAACAATGCTCCCTTGGCCACAACCTCTTCCGGTACACCTATTTGTATATCATCCCCTAATTGGTAATGTTGTGGATTGCGCCCATCCAATAAAACCCAAATGTAAGAGGTGTGCCCGTCCCACTTTTGAATCAAACCTTGCCCGCAGGCTTTTTCCGCTTTGCAGGAACCACAGGCGGTTTTCTGGATGGTTTCCACCCATAGGCCTTCCGGCTCAATTGATACTATGCGACCGGTTTCAATGATCATGATGGAATTCCTCTACTTACAAAGGAGCATTAAATTCCTTCTATATTTTGGGCAATTTTTTGGGCAGTAACAGCCGGGATTTCACCTACCACCGTAATCCGGTAGGTTTTGTCCTGGTAAATTAGATCATCCATCACCGCCAAGGTTGCACCGCGCTGAGCAACTCCTTCAGGAATAACTCCTTCAGCTTGCTGGATGAAAACTGAAAAAGTGGTTAACCCGTCGGTATACATCAACATATCAATGTTTTGTTGTACCTGGCGCTGTCCTGCGAACGCAAAACCAGGCGGCACCCACACCAATTTCCATCGTTCCGGTTGTTTGAGTTCGTTGGGGTTGCAGTCGGCTTGGGCATTTGCATCCCGGTGATTTTTAGCTATGGGTTGCCTGAGGCTTTCCATATCAGGATCGAGGTTCAGGTCAATAAATTGATAACGCTCCAGGGGGCGCGCGGCTTCATCTACTAACCAGGATTTCAGTACCAGTCCGGTTTCATTATCAATAGACAACAAGGAACTATGCCGATATTGATCAAGGGGAAGTGCAAGTAGTGCGGTAGCTTCCCGCCCGGCTACCCGTTCAGGACCGCGAATTTCAAATTTATACAACTGGTCGAGGCGAGCAAGATTAACTCCAAATTGCGTAACTTTACCTTGTAGCAACTGATTACCCAAAGTACTGCAACCTACGGCTTTACCTTCGCGAACAAACTCGCGCGCCGAACCATTTAAATGCTGCAGGCGTTCATGCTCGACACCGTTTTCCACCCAATGGAGAATCCGGAAACTTTGTAGCGTGGGGTTATCTTTATGTTGATAAGTAAAAGACCCTTGATAATTCAAGGTTTGAGGCACCCTAGCCATTTTTTGCAAAAGACTTTCCACCTCCGCAGAAATGGCTGCTTTATCCGTCAGAGTTGGGTTACTGCCTTGAGCAGAGGCCGGAACTACACAAAACGCGACAGCCATTAACAAAGCACATGCGGAATAGTGACGTAAAACAGATGGAATAAATATTGGCATTTCTGGACTCATACAACGAAATAGTTGGAAAGCAGCATAACCGCTCTCCAACTATCCCAACAAGCCTGAAACAAGACGGGAAATAAAAGAATTATTCTTCTTCGCTCAAAATTACTCGAGTGTAAGGCAACATGCCCTGTCCACTATTCATCGATGCGTTATCTGTGTGCTCCTGGATCAATTGATTCACGTAGGTCGAAATATCCTCGTTATACACTGGAGCCGCTTCCTGACGGGGAACAAACATCACGCGTCGATTCTCTTGCGGGCGGGATTCGTAACCGCTTTGCACTGCCACTGTTCGGGCAGAAAGTGCCGGCGCATTAATACCGGACGGCAAATTCGCAATTTTATTTTCCGATGTACCCGCCGGTACTGTCGTAGCGGCGTTGGCTACTACTTCAGCAGCCTGGGGGGCAACTGACTGATATTGTTGTATGCCTACAATTAACGCACCAGCCACCGATGCCGCAACCGCAACACGACCGGCCTGTTGCCACCAACGCGATGGCAAGGCCACCACATCACCAGACCCGGATTGGGTATCCAGGGATACGGATGGATGATTTGTACTAACGGATTGTGAATAAACATCTTCGGCGTCAATCGCTGCGCTGACTCTCGCTGCAAAATCACTGGATGCCATGACCGGAAGCTTACCCTTAAGGCCAACACTGGCAATTTGATAACGAGACCATGTGGTTTTGAGTTCAGGGTCAGTATCCAGCGCCCTGAGCAGTCGCTGCAGTTCTAACTCTGAAGCTTCATTATCCATAAGTGCTGATAAAGATTCTGCAAGCACTGGTGGTTGAATTTGCTCTGTCATTCTCGCTGGTGCCTCTGTACAAAAATAGTATGGAGAAAAAAGGATTGGAGAACCGCACTCACTTATAACTAACTGTCTCTATGACTAGGCCCTATAGGATTGGTTCACCAATTTTGCAAAAATTGTGAAAATTTTTCACAACCGCTAAATATCTTCAACCAATGGCTTGATTCGTTTATCAATCGCCTCACGGGCCCGGAATATTCGTGAACGCACCGTTCCGACAGGACAAGCCATAACCTCAGCAATTTCTTCATAACTCAACCCGTCCATCTCACGCAGGGTTACCGCTGTGCGCAGATCATCCGGCAGATCCCGGAAAGCCTGGGAGATAGTTCCCTCAAGTTCTTCACACAACACATTATGTTCTGGCGTGTTGAGCTCATGCATGCCTTCATTGCCGTCAAAAAATTCTGCGTCTTCAATTTCCACGTCACTGGTTGGTGGCCGACGATTGCGGGCAACTATGTGATTTTTGGCCGTATTAATAGCGATGCGATAAATCCAGGTATAAAAAGCACTGTCTCCACGGAAATTGGGTAATGCCCGATACGCTTTGATAAATGCTTCCTGGGCCACATCCTGGGCTTCGGCGTGATCCCGGATAAAACGGCTAATTACCGCTAATACCTTGTGTTGGTATTTAATAACCAGCAAATCAAATGCGCGCTTATCGCCTTTTTGAACTCGCTCGACCAATTGTTGATCAACATCAGGCGCTAATTGCGCTGTCATTATTTGAACCCCCAAGCACCCCATAGATTACGGGGCAAAGTACGGCCAGCATTCTGCTTAGCCAAATCTATATGTGTCAATTTTTTCTATGCGTTGCATACCAAGGACCAGCATTATGCACACAGCCAAGCCTATCAAGCTAACACGGCTCATAGACAAAAGCTTGGTTAAAAAGTTCGGCACCTTAAACCGCAAACAGTTTCCCTTCGTATAAAGCTAATTCGCCTTGTTATACTGCGCACTTTCCTTGCAAGATTTTTACCTTTTGTAGCAGGTCGGGTTTATTGAATGAAAAAACATTTCCATTACGATGTTCTGGTTATAGGTTCCGGCGCCGCAGGCCTGACATTGGCCCTAAGTCTAGCGCAACAGGCCAAGGTCGCGGTGCTGAGTAAAAACGCCGTCAACCAGGGCTCAACCTGGTTTGCACAAGGCGGGATTGCTGCGGTCCTTGATGACCAGGACTCTATTGACGCCCACGTGGCAGATACACTGGTGGCTGGTGCAGGGCTGTGTCATGAAGATGCCGTCCGTTTTACGGTAGAGCGCAGCAAGGAGGCGATTCAATGGCTCATTAACCAAGGTGTTAACTTTACCAAGGAAAGCAATAACGGCGATTATCACCTGACTAAAGAAGGTGGCCACAGCCATCGCCGGATTATCCACAGCGCGGATGCTACAGGACAAGCAGTCCATTCCACCCTGATTGAACAAGTCCAACAACAAGCCAATATTGATATCTTCGAACATCACATCGCTATTAACCTTATTTCGCAAGCAGATGCCGGATCGCGCAAACTACGCAGCACCGGAGCTTATGTGTTGGACAGCGAAGGGGATGTCGTCCACGTATTCCAGGCCAAGGTGGTGGTTCTGGCAACCGGCGGCGCAAGCAAGGTTTACCTGTACAGCAGCAACCCGGATAGCGCGAGTGGTGACGGTATCGCCATGGCCTGGCGTGCGGGCTGCCGTATTACCAATATGGAGTTCAACCAATTCCACCCGACATGCCTCTATCATCCGGAAGCGAAGAATTTCCTGATCACCGAAGCATTACGGGGAGAAGGAGCCTATCTGCGCCTCCCGAGTGGTGAACGTTTTATGCCCCGCTTTGATGAGCGCCAGGAACTAGCGCCGCGCGATATAGTCGCCCGTGCAATTGACCATGAAATGAAGCGCCTGGGTTGCAATTTTGTATACCTGGATATCAGCCACAAAACTCCCGAGTTTATTAGCGAACATTTCCCAACTGTTAAGGCACGCTGCCTTGAATTCGGTATCGACATTACCAGGGAGCCCATCCCGGTAGTTCCGGCAGCCCATTACACCTGCGGGGGAGTGATGGTAGACAAAAATGGCCATACGGATTTACAAAACCTTTACGCAATCGGTGAAACCTCGTTTACCGGCCTGCATGGTGCCAACCGCATGGCCAGTAATTCGCTACTGGAATGTATTGTTTATGCCCAGTCGGCGGCACAGCATATCCTGGGCAATTTGGCACACATCCCTACCCCGGATTTATCACCCCAGTGGGACACATCCAGGGTGCGGGATTCGGATGAAGATGTGGTAATTTCACATAACTGGGATGAACTACGCCGCTTCATGTGGGACTACGTGGGGATTGTCCGTACCGATAAACGCCTTGAGCGCGCCACCCATCGCATTAAATTGTTACAGAGGGAAATCGCCGATTATTACAGCAATTACAAAGTCAGCAGCGATTTGATTGAATTGCGCAACCTTGCCACCGTAGCTGAACTCATCATCCGCTCAGCCCATGAACGCAAGGAAAGTCGCGGCCTCCATTACTCGCAGGATTATCCGGAAAAATCGACCATTGCGCGCGACACCATCCTGGTCCCCACCAATTTTGCCGGCCAGGATGTGATTGTCAGCAAGGAAGCCTAGCGCTTGGGGTTTAAACACACTCGCAGCCAGGTACGCAAACGCGCATTGTCTGCGGGTGAAAGCGCATCCTGGGCGACTATTACATACCTGAGGTGATTTGTTTCCTGATTACGTAGCGGCAATATCAGGATAAATGACCAGCAGACGACCTCCCCCGATATTGAATATTTGCAGGTTTGACTTCCGCATTGCGTGTACCACATTCCCCGGTCACACCACAGCTGGCCCGCAAACATCCCCTCCTGTTGCCGGTAGTACGACGCCCAAAGGCCGGCCCATAACAGAATGAGCAGGGGCCACCACCAGGGTTGTTTCAATAACCAGGGGAAAAGCGCAATTAACAGGCCAATAGCAACCAGCCCATAAGCAATTCGATAAAACCGGAGTAGACCGGGTGAATGGTAAATGGAAACCGCCGCCAATGCTGGCAGCGGCTTTGTGGGGGTAACAGCAGGCGCAAACAGCCTAGCTGTTTTTTTGGAGTCCGGTGTTGGCACGAATAATATCCACAATCCGTTGCAGTTCAGGGTTGGCCGGATTTTCCCGACGTAGGAACCAGGCAAATAAATCCTGGTCTTGCTCCTCCAGCAATAACCAATAACGTTCCTTATCACCCTGTTCCAGGTTGGGATATACCTTTTCCAGAAATGGCATTAAGACCAGATCCAATTCCAGCATGCCGCGACGGCTACCCCAAAACAAACGATTTGTATCCACGAAATTACCCTTCAAACACACCAAAAGAGGGGCATTATAAACAAGCCCTCACCGAATAGCGCTAGCGGAAACTGCTGCCAGCGCTGTGCGGTTACGCCCTTGGGCTTTAGCCTGGTAGAGCGCCAAATCCACCGTGCGGAATAATTGATCGAACGGGATTTCGCCGCTGCTGGTCCCCACACCCAGGCTGATAGTGATATGCAGGTCCGGATACTGCGCAAAATGAGCCGTCGCAATGAGTGCCCGCACTTCTTCCGCCAAATGATAGGCGTTTTCCAATGAGGTATCGGGCAATACCATCAAAAACTCTTCGCCACCCCACCGCGCTATTTGGTCTGTCTGACGGGTATTGGCTTTTATCAATTCGGTAACGCGCTTAAGCACATAATCACCGCCGTCATGCCCCAATGAATCATTGATCTTCTTGAAATGATCGATATCAATAACAATCAAAGACACCTGGCGCTTACTTTCCTGCGGGAAATACTGGCCGATAAATTCAGCAAGTCCCTGACGATTCAATAACCCTGTCAATGGATCGACCATTGAAAGCTTTTTATATTTATCTGTTTCCTGGGCCAACAAGGAGTTCTGATTAGCGAGACGTTCAAGTCGCTGGTGCTCCAGGCGAATTTCCTTGCTAAGTCGAGCAAGGCTAAAGGCTCCGCCAGCCAAAATTACACTTACCCAAAATATGAGAATTCCCAGATACCAGTCATCGCGCGCGACCCACTCCCCGACAAACTCCAATTTATTGAGCTTAAAACTATGCTTGCCGGGAACGCCTGGATAGGAGATATCAACTCCAAATGCAATGACATTGCGAAAATCAGGCAGGGCGTTTTCCCGCGGCGCCTTGTACCCGGTAATCCACCATTCGGCAACAGCGAACTCGGATAAACTTAGCACCAGGTTTTCGCGCACATATTCTATTGGCACGTGCACATTATTAAACTTGGCAGTTTGCATATCATTGATATCGGAAAAACCGGGTTCGTAATTACGCAGGTAAAAGCGCAACCGCTGGTCGCTCCCCGAATAATCCAGATCGACATTAATGGTTTTATAACGGGTCAAATCAATCCCGTCACTACCCTGTCCTCCGCCAAGGTAAAGGTTAAAGCCACACACATGGGGGTTACCGTCACTTTCAATGTTGCACTCCCAAGCCATGCCATCAAAATCAAGCCAGTAAACCATTAACTCGCCGGTCGAATTTTTGTCGGCATAAATGTAATGCGGTACATCCACGGAAGGTACAACTAATAACTTTTTGGGCGGTAAAAGTTCATAACTATAAATAACCGCAACCGTCAGCAGACAGTACAAAAACAATTTATAGAAACTGCTTTGTCGCAAGGACTGATAAAGCCTTGGGTTTCCGGTTAACACGGGGTCACCACAGGTAAGTAATGTTGTTTATTTATAGACTAAAATGCCATACATGACTAATGCAGCTATTAAAAACCCAATATTATTCCGATAATCTATCACCCCTGGCTGAACACCAACTGCGGTAAATATTTGTTATGAATGCAACTTCCTGGATAAAACTTGAAGAATCACAACTCTTGTTGATTAAAGGACCGGACGCGGCCAAATTCCTGCAAGGCCAAGTCACTTGTGACATTCGCGAGTTAAATAACGGCGTAACCCGTCTTGGAGCCCAGTGCAATCCGAAAGGCCGAATCCTCTTGACGTTTCGGGCCGCACAACTCCATCAAGAAACTATCGCACTGCGCATACCCGTTGCCATGCGCGACAAAGCGCAACAGAGCCTTGGCAAATACATCGTATTTTCAAAAGCAAAACTTATTGATGGCAAGGATGAATTCCACCTGTTCGGATTATATGGTGCACAAGCAAGGGAGCTGGCAGGAAAAATGTTTCCACAGTTACCCGAAGCTGATGACGGTTTTATCGAAGCGGCGGGTAATTTTTTAATCCAACTTGATAGTAATCGTTATGAATGCTGGATAGCGGCCTCGCATAGTGATCATTTCGCCCGGCAATTAACTACCCTGGCGGCTTCCGGCTCGATAAATGACTGGGGATTAAAAGATATCCAGCAAGGCATAGCCACTATTTATCCAGAGACATTTGAAGTATTTACACCGCAAGAAATTAATTACCAACTAATTAATGCCGTTAGCTTTCGCAAAGGCTGTTACACCGGACAGGAAATAGTGGCGCGCTTGCATTATCGCGGCAAACTGAAACGGCACATGTACAGGTTTAAAAGCATCGCTAATGAACTTCCTGCCGCCGGAACCGCAGTAACTAATAGCATCACCCGGCAAACGGCAGGACAAGTGGTTATGGCCGCCCGGGATAATCAACAGGATATTGAAATCCTCGCCTCAGTAATGGATGAGCATTTGGATGAACTTACGTTGGCAACCGGCACGCAAAAATTAAAACCGCTTCCGCTCCCCTATGCTATACCTACAGCAGACGAAAAAAACGAATAGTATCGCGACAGGAATACCAATGAGCACCATAGCTGAAAAAGTTCGCCATGAAATCATTAGCGCTATCGAAAAGGATCAACTTGTCCTTCCTACCTTGCCGGAAGTAGCCCTCAAGGTCCGCGAAGTGGCTGATGATCCGGATGCAGACATCGATAAATTAACGGGAGTCATCGGCAATGATGCCGCATTGAGCGCAAGAATTATCCGCGTCGCCAACAGCCCGCTTCTTCGCGCAAGCCGCGCTATTGAAGATTTGCGCACAGCCCTTATGCGCCTGGGAATTCAATACACTTGCAACATAGCTACAGGTTTGGCGATGGAGCAAATGTTTCAGGCAACATCGGATCTGGTGGATATGCGTATGCGCGAAGTCTGGAGCCGATCCAGCGAAATCGCCGGTATTAGCCATGTGCTTTGCAAACACTACACACGGCTACGCCCCGATCAAGCCACACTTGCGGGCCTCGTGCATAAAATCGGGGTTTTACCTATTTTGACTTATGCGGAAGATCATCCAGCTTTACTCAAAGATAGCATTACATTGGATACGGTTATCGATGCACTACAAGGGCAACTAGGCGATTTGATATTAAAAACCTGGAATTTCCCCCAGGAATTGGCGCACATCCCCAGTCAACATATGGATTTTGAACGCAACATCCCAAAGGCTGACTATGCCGACATAGTTACCGTGGCCATGTTACAAAGTTACGCGGGTTCCCAGTCATCCATGGCACAGGTTGATTTATCCAAAGTAAAAGCATTTACCCGGCTAGGCCTTGACCCGGATATCCAGGTTACTGAATCTGAAGATTTAAGCGAAGAAATGGAAGCAGCAATGGCATTATTGTTGTAAACCATTTTGATAATAAAATCAGGGCACAAAAAAAGCGGCATTCGCCGCTTTTTTTAATTTTCCTGATTAGGCACTGAACAATGCGGCACTATCCAAGCCTTGTTTTTCCATAATATCGCGCAAGCGTTTCAAAGCCTCTACTTGAATTTGGCGAACCCGTTCACGAGTTAATCCAATTTCATGGCCAACTTCTTCGAGAGTACTTACTTCATAACCACGCAAACCAAAACGGCGCGCAAGCACTTCACGTTGCTTCTCTGTCAATTCATCCAACCAGTGATCGAGGCTGGTTGTAAGGTCGCTGTCCTGCAACAACGTAGCTGGATCGGAAACATGGGTATCGGCAATGGTATCTACGATGGCGCGATCCGATGAATTACCGATAGGCGCATCAATTGATGTTACTCGCTCATTTAAACTCAGCATGTGCTCAACATCAGCTACCGGTTTTTCAAGCAAATTCGCGATTTCTTCGGGTGTGGGCTCGTGGTCCAGTTTTTGTGATAACTCACGCGCAGCACGCAAATAAATATTCAGTTCTTTAACAACGTGAATTGGCAAACGGATGGTGCGAGTCTGGTTCATGATCGCACGTTCGATGGTTTGACGAATCCACCAGGTAGCGTATGTAGAAAAACGAAAACCACGCTCAGGATCAAATTTTTCTACAGCACGAATCAATCCCAGGTTGCCTTCCTCAATTAAATCCAGAAGCGCGAGCCCACGATTCACATAACGACGGGAAATTTTCACCACCAGGCGAAGATTACTTTCAATCATTCGCTTACGCGCCGCTTCATCACCCTTTAAGGCTTTACGTGCGAAAAATACTTCTTCCTCCGCACTAAGGAGGGGGGAAAAACCAATTTCATTTAAATAGATTTGGGTAGCATCCAGCGTTTTATTATATTTATCGTCAATGAGCCGCTCGGTTATCACAGCGGGTTTGGACAACTCTTCCTCTTCTGCTAAAAGGAGTTCCGCATCATCCAATTCTGCATCTGGAACAATGAATACATCGTCGCGATCAAATGCAGAGGTATCCCTGTTTTGTAATGTCATTTTTCAGCCCCTTAATCAATATTTTTATTTAACCGGCTGGCTTTCAATGATAAGTCACCCAGCTCGCCCAAGCTGTACTCCCCAGTCACGATGCCAAATGATCTGGAGAACTCACCCATGAACGCTTTTGCCATGGGTATGAGGCTTAACGTCGCGGCAGATATTTTAGAGGATCCACCGGCGTGCCATCACGACGAATTTCAAAGTGAAGCTTTACCCGATCAGTACCGCTTGAACCCATATCGGCAATTACCTGTCCTACTTTAATCAAATCTCCTTCTTTCACCCTTAATCTTTCGTTGTGTGCGTAAGCACTAAGGAAAGTTTCATTGTGTTTAATAATCAGCAATTTACCGTACCCGCGCAGCCCACTCCCCGCATAAACCACTTGCCCGGGAGCCGCTGCAAGCACAGGCTCTCCCAATTTACCGCCGAGATCAATACCCTTGTTCAAACCGTTATTGCCTTGGAATGATGACAAAATTACACCTTTTACCGGCCAGCGCCACTGGGGTGCATCCACTCCAGAGGCTGGTTGACTGGCTCTTCCGAACCTATCCGTTTTATTTTTTTGACGGAAACCAGTAGTTTTCGTAGGTGTTGATCGTTGTTCTTTTTGCGCAGGCCATTTATCAGGTTGCCCAGCAGGTGTAATTGCTTTGAGATTTTTTTTGTTCAAATCCAAACGGAGTACTTGTGAAGGGCGAATAATGTAAGGCGCCTTGATACCGTTGTGCCTCGCAAGGTCTTCATATTTCAAACCGTAACGCCAGGCGATGGAAAAAAGCGTATCGCCAGGGACAACGATATAGGTTTTCGGCCGCCATTGGGTTTGGCGGGATTTGTCAGTTACGGGTGCGGGCTGGTGGGATGTGCAAGCCCCAAGGAAAACGCAAATGATCAAAATAACAAACAGCATTGATACTCGAACTGATCGGTAAAAGGCGATTTCGAACATAAAATCATTTACCCGTCACGTTCATTTTTTAACCACATTTATTCCATATTGATATTAATAATCGAAATTTATTTTAAAATTATCTAATATTTTTATAAAAAAATGCACAAAAACGGAGTTTGAGAGCGCAAAAAACACCATTTGATGAAAAAATGTGCTCTATTTTGAACCCTATAGTTCATTCGAGAATTATTGGTTAAACATCCAACCGCTTTTAAATTAGAGGTTAGATGAAAATTCAGCGCGAAGTTCCTGATAAAAAAGGAACAAATTTAACCGGCTCCAAAACCTGCGTAATAAACCTGTCTGAATCCCGTACAACCAAGTTTAAATGTTGCTCTCTGCCTCCGATAGGGATAACCAAAACTCCACCGGGAGCCAGTTGGGCAAGCAAGTCATCCGGAATAGCCTGTGGTGCGGCTGTGCTCAAGATACCATCATAAGGGCCAGCCTCTGGCCACCCGAAACCACCATCAGCATGGCGTAGTTGAATGTTCCGCAAACCGATCTGGCGAAAACGCTCACGGGCCTTGTCTTGCAAGGGCTTTATGCGTTCAACACTGTAAACATGGGGCACCAATTGGGCGAGGATGCTCGTTTGATAACCTGATCCGGTTCCAACCTCCAGCACTTTATTTATCTTTCCCCCGGTAGCACCCAGCAGTATCTCTGTCATACGCGCCACTATATAGGGCTGGGAAATTGTCTGGCCGTGACCGATCGGCAACGCAGTGTCTTCATAGGCACGATGGGCAAGGGCCTCATCGAGGAAAATGTGGCGCGGGGTATTCAACATGACATCCAATACTTTCATATTGGTCACCCCCTGGTCACGCAGACGCTGAATCAGACGCTCACGGGTGCGCAGCGATGTCATACCAACGCCTTGCATCAATAAGTTAGTCATCTCCAGAATTCTCCTCTACTGATTGCCGGAATTAAATCAAAGCGGGCACTATAACACAGGGCACAGGACCGGAGACTTAATCAGTTGCTGGCGTGTTTGAGCGCAAAACAGCCAATTCACGCAGAATCGATGTGGCGAACTCACCGCTATCCAATGAAAAACCTAGCAATAAATTCCCATCCTGCCATTGGTAGCTGGTATTTGTGGGAACCAATTGCAGAGCGCGGCGCTCTTGTTGCAATCCCGAGTGCTCCAATCCATTACACCAATCTTTCCAATGACCCAATATTTTTTGCTCAAATCCAGCTAATTCACCCGTTACCAGCGGGCGCCCCCTGCCCCACAAAGGGCCGGAGGGGAAATTGTCAATTTCTCCATTCATCCTTTCGATCCAGGTACCTGTTTCCACCCGCGCAGCCAGCACTTGATTAAACAAATAAGATCTGGCTGCTGACAGCATAAGGCCGCGTTTTTGCTTATCGCGGTAGCGCTTCCCGTCCACCAGAATCGCCTGGGCTTCCTGCAAATTATTTCCGTTGCGTCCAAAGCGTTGCTCACCAAAATAGTTGGGCACCCCTTGAGAAAAAATCTGTGCGATTTTTTTCTCTAACGCCGTTCTATTTTCTGTCTGTAAATCACGCAAGCAAATTACAAAGTGATTTTGCCGGTGATCACCACGACGTAATTTTTGTTGGTGCCTGGAGACGCCAAGCAACCGGATAGAAGGTGAATCAATTGCATCCCACCACTTAGGTTCAGGTGCTTTGGGCAAATATACACTGAACCATTGCGTTGTTACCGCGTGTCGATCTTTACGTCCACAAAACCCGATATCGCTCACATTAACATTAGCCAGCGCTGCAATCTTTTCCGCAACCCAGGCAGTATTTTCTCCGCGTTTGCGAACATGCAAAAAAACATGCTCTCCGGAACCGGAAGGCGAAAAACCTAAATCTTCGTCTACCTGAAAATCTTCGGGTTGCTCGCGAAAGATAGCCGTTGCCATTAATTCGCCGTAGGCGCGCGGAAAATCCAAATTAAATTCGATCACAACACACCTGTATGGTTAGTACGCAGAAACATGGAAGTCGTTATCTGCAATCATTAGATTTTTTCGAGCAACACCACCGCATAACACGCAATACCCTCTTCGCGGCCGGTAAAGCCCAGGCGCTCGGTGGTAGTCGCTTTAACATTGATTTGATTTGTCGTTGAATGCAAATCCGCCGCGATAGTTTCTTGCATACGGGGAATATAACTGGCCATACGCGGTGCCTGGGCAACAATAGTCATGTCGGCATTGGTCAGCTTCCACCCTTGCTGATTAACTTTCGCATATACCATGCGCAACAATGAGCGGCTATCCGCATTGCGGTATTGAATGTCTGTATCGGGAAAATGTTTGCCTATATCTCCCAAGGCCGCAGCACCCAGTAAAGCATCACAAAGTGCATGCAGGAGCACATCGCCATCGGAATGCGCGACTAACCCGTGATGATGCGGAATAACGACACCACCAATAACAATTTTGTCGCCCTCGCCAAAAGCGTGGACATCGTAACCATTACCTATACGTATCGACATAAAAAATTTCCGCTCGCTTTAACTATATTTTTGCTGTTGCATGAGCATAGCAGCGATTCCCAAATCTTCCGGCCGGGTAATTTTAATATTATCACTGCGCCCCAAAACCATTAGCGGCTGGTAACCATATGTTTCCACTGCGGATGCCTCATCGGTTACGGTTTTCCCTTCAATCCCGGCGCGTTGCAAACACTCCCGCAATAATCCCAGGCGGAACATCTGCGGAGTTTGCGCCTGCCACAGATGGCTGCGATCCAGGGTTCTATCAATAAGAACACCGGACACCTGCTTAAGTGTGTCACTTACCGGTACGCCTAGAATACCGCCAACCAGATGGTTATTAACGACCTCGATCAGTTTTAAAACTTCTTGCGTACGAATGCATGGACGTGCTGCATCATGCACTAAAACCCAATCATCATCCCGCGCCCGGCCAGTCAAAGCATGCAGGCAATTCAATACCGAATCCGCACGCTCACCACCACCATTGACACAGGTAATCCTGCGATTTTTTGCAATCGCAAGTTGTGGCCAAAAATTATCATCATTTGCCAACGCAATATGGATACCTTGAAACACTGGAATAGCCAACAAACGCTCCAATGTATGTTCGAGGATAGTTTTATCCAGGAGAGGCAAATATTGCTTGGGGCAGCTTGCTTCCATACGCGAGCCAATACCCGCTGCAGGTATTACTACCCAATATGCTGGCGTTTTACGAGAATCGGGAAAGTTCATGAAGATAAACTAAAATTGTGGGGGCGCTAGTGGCAGCAAGGCTATTGCTTTTCATCCAGCAACATAAAAAAAGTCTCATCTTTCTTAATCAGGCCTATATCATTTCGAGCGCGCTCTTCAATGGTATCCAAACCGGATTTTAATTCTTCCACTTCAACATCCAGAATACGGTTGCGTTCACGCATGCGATCATTTTCTGCTTGTTGCAACTGGATCTCACCTTCCAAACGATGGGCATGGGCAAGGCTGCCATCACCGATCCATAACCGGTATTGCAAGTAAACCAACAATATAATCAAAATGCCCAGCAACCATTTCATAGTGTTCAACTGCAAAATGCTTTTATAGTACCCAACGACTACACAATCACCACATCACAGATAACAAAGGCCGAGTTATCGGCCTTTGTTTTTTCATCTTATGCTTTGAATTCAGCGCGCCCTTTGTAAGGTGCTGAAGCGCCCAACTCTGCTTCAATACGTAATAGGCGGTTGTACTTGGAAACGCGGTCGGAGCGACACAGAGAACCGGTCTTGATTTGACCCGCCGCCGTTGCTACAGCCAAATCGGCAATAGTGGTATCTTCTGTTTCACCGGAACGATGGGAAATTACCGCCGTGTAACCAGCATCCTGGGCCATTTTGATGGCATCCAGGGTTTCTGACAAAGAACCAATTTGATTGAACTTGATCAGAATAGAGTTAGCGATTTTTCTCTCGATACCTTCTTTCAAAATCCTGGTGTTGGTAACAAACAGATCGTCGCCCACCAATTGGATTTTATGGCCGATTTTATTGGTCAGGTCAGCCCAACCATCCCAATCACTTTCATCTTTACCATCTTCGATAGAAATAATTGGATATTTGCTTGCCAAATCAGCCAGGTAATCCGAGAACTCCGCAGAGGTAAACACCTTGCCTTCGCCAGCCAAATCATATTTACCGTCTTTGTAAAACTCTGAAGAAGCACAGTCCAGGGCCAGAGTTACATTGTCACCCAGCTTATAACCCGCTTTCGCAACAGCTTCAGCAATCACTTTCAATGCATCTTCGTTAGACGGCAAATTGGGTGCAAAACCGCCTTCATCACCCACCGCAGTGTTTAACCCTTTATCGTGCAGGATTTTCTTAAGGTTATGGAAAATTTCTGCGCCCATACGCAAAGCTTCAGCAAAGGTCTTTGCGCCGACCGGTTGTACCATAAACTCTTGAATGTCCACGTTGTTATCAGCGTGCTCGCCGCCATTGATAATGTTCATCATCGGAACCGGCATGGAGTATTTGCCTGGAGTGCCGTTGATATCTGCAATGTGCGCGTACAGAGGAACTTTTTTCGCGATAGCTGCTGCTTTGGCAGTCGCTAATGACACAGCGAGGATCGCATTCGCGCCCAACACGGTTTTAAAGTCAGTACCATCCGCCTTGATCATCGCATTATCAACAGCACGTTGATCCAACGCGTCCATACCAACCAACAGGGTTCTGATTGTAGTGTTGATATTGTTAACAGCTTTCAAAACGCCTTTACCCATATAGCGGGTTTTATCGCCATCACGCAATTCCAAAGCTTCGCGAGAACCGGTAGATGCACCTGAAGGAGCGGTCGCGGAACCAATCGCACCATTATCCAGAATCACTTCCGCCATTACAGTCGGGTTGCCTCGGCTATCCAGGATTTCAAAAGCTTTGATATCAACAATCTTGGTCATTCGTTTTTCTCCAGAGTGTGTTTCTATAAAAATCAATTAATACCCAGGATCCGTTATTGGATATCCAAAGGCGGGAAATTTTTCACTACATCATCAATCGTTTTCATTTGATGCAGGAATGGCTCGAGCTTATCCAGCGGCAACGCGCTGGGACCGTCGCATTTGGCATTATTGGGATCAGGATGTGCCTCTAAAAATAATCCCGCCAACCCGACAGCCATGCCGGCACGGGCAAGTTCAGCTACCTGGTGGCGACGACCACTGGATGCAGAGCCCATAGGATCACGGCATTGTAATGAATGGGTAACATCAAAAATTACCGGTGCATTGCCGCTCACTTCACGCATGGTGCGAAAACCAAGCATATCCACGATTAAATTGTCGTAACCGAAGTTGGTGCCGCGATCACACAAAATTATTTTTTCATTACCGCACTCAGCGAACTTTTCCACGATGTTTTTCATTTGGCCCGGGCTGAGAAATTGGGGCTTTTTAATATTGATAACTGCATCGGTTTTGGCCATGGCAATTACCAAATCAGTCTGGCGTGCCAGGAATGCGGGCAACTGGATTACATCGCAAACCTCTGCCACTGGTTGGCACTGATGAATTTCATGCACATCGGTGATTACGGGAATGCCAAAAGTTTTTTTGATTTCCTGGAAAATCTTTAATCCCTCCTCCATTCCCGGACCGCGATAAGAATGAATCGATGAACGATTGGCTTTATCAAACGACGCTTTAAAAACGTAGGGTATCCCCAACTTTTGGGTAACATCCACATAGGTTTCTGCAACTTGCAGTGCCATATCGCGCGACTCGAGTACATTCATCCCGCCAAACAAAACAAAAGGCAGCGCATTACCAACTTGAACCCGGTTGATGTTTACAATTTGTAGTGACACAGGAGTTCCTTTATTTCATTTATAAATGGGGGGCGCCATAACCAGCCCCCCTGAAAGAATTATTTTTTGTTTGCCAATGCGGCTTTAACAAATGCAGTAAATAATGGATGGCCGTCGCGTGGTGTAGAGGTAAATTCCGGGTGGAATTGGCAGGCGACAAACCATGGATGATCGGGAATTTCGACCATTTCAACCAAGGTATCATCAGCAGACCAACCGCCGATTTTTAAACCGGCTTTTTGCAACTGGTCCACGTAATTATTGTTAACTTCGTAGCGATGGCGATGGCGCTCGACAATTACGTCCGCCCCATAAATATTGCGCGCATTGGAACCAGCAACCAAGCGACATTCCTGGGCTCCCAAACGCATAGTCCCCCCCAAATCGGAAGACTCATCGCGTTTTTCCACTTCACCCTCAGAGGTGATCCATTCTGTAATTAAACCAATGACGGGATGCGGGGCATTGCGATCAAATTCCGTTGAATTGGCACCTTTCAAGCCGAGTACATTACGCGCGAATTCAATCACTACCGATTGCATACCCAGGCAAATACCCAAATAAGGAACTTTGTTTTCACGGGCATATTGCACCGCCATTAATTTGCCTTCGACTCCACGCTCGCCAAAACCACCGGGAACCAGAATGGCGTCGGCGTCTTTCAAAATATCAACGCCTTCTTTTTCAACGCGTTCAGCATCGATGTAATTAATTTTTACCTTGGTGCTGGTATGGATGCCGGCGTGGGTCAGCGCTTCGATAAGGGATTTGTAGGCATCCAGCAACTCCATGTATTTCCCGACCATCGATATGGTGACGGAATTTACGGGGTTTAGCTTGCCATCTACAACTTTATCCCACTCACTCAGGTCGGCTTCGCCGCATTGCAAGCCAAGCAACTCCACTACGATTTGGTCGAGGCCAAAACTTTGCAGCAAGCGCGGGATGGAATAAATGGTATCCGCATCGGGAAGTGGTACTACGGCACGCTCAGCTACGTTGGTAAAGAGGGCGATTTTACGACGGGAATCCTCATCTACCATCTTTTCCGAACGGCATAGCAGTATGTCCGGCTGTAAACCAATAGAACGCAACTCTTTTACCGAGTGCTGGGTCGGTTTGGTCTTGGTTTCACCAGCGGTCGCGATATAGGGAACCAACGTCAAGTGCATTAACAGCGAACGGGAACCCAACTCTACTTTTAACTGGCGTACTGCCTCGAGAAAAGGTTGCGATTCAATATCGCCTACAGTACCGCCAATTTCCACGAGCGCTACATCCACATCGCGGCCGCCCTCAAGGATACGGCGTTTGATTTCGTCAGTGATATGGGGAATTACCTGGACCGTACCGCCAAGGTAATCACCACGACGCTCTTTACGTAAGACCGTTTCATACACCCGACCGGTGGTAAAGTTATTGCGACGAGTCATTTTGGTGCGGATGAAACGCTCATAATGGCCTAAATCCAGGTCTGTCTCCGCGCCATCTTCAGTAACAAACACTTCACCATGCTGGAAGGGGCTCATGGTACCGGGATCCACATTAATGTACGGATCCAGTTTCATGATGGTTACTTTAAGACCTCGGGCCTCGAGAATGGCCGCTAATGAAGCGGAGGCGATGCCTTTGCCTAAAGAAGAAACAACACCACCGGTTACGAATATATAGCGCGTCATGTAAAACCTGATTAACTGTGAAAATGCGGAGCGGAATTGGAGATAAATGCCTGTATCAGCGCCCGGCAGTGCGAGCCAAGGGATTTATCGTTCAGGACGGGGCGCCAGAGTAACAGAAACCCCCTTTCCGCTCAACGAAAAGCTGGTCAGTCAACCGCGGGAATCGTCAATAAGTGATTGATCTGGCAACAAATGGCTTAAATTTGCTGCAACTTATTCCATATCATTTGTATCAGTAAAAGCGGCCTGTATGTGACGACTGGCAAAACCGCGCGCATGCAGGAAGCGGATTTGCCTGGCTTTTTCCCGCCCATCAACGGGCAACGCCTTAAATCGCTTATCGCGTGCTTCGCGAACCAAGTCAAACCATACCGAATCTGCCTCATTGAGCAATTCGTCTATCAATTGAGCCGCAAGCCCCCGCTCACGCAACTCCATCCGAATCAGCACACTACCTTTTCCCTGGCGTTGGCGCATATTAATAAATGCAGCAGCAAAGCGTTCATCGGATTGCAGGTTTTGTTCTTTCAACGAGGATAACGCGAGCTCAATCAATTCCGGATCTGAAAAACGACGATTTAACTTATCAAATAATTCCTTTATGGAGTGCTCGCGCATGGCTAATAAATTCATAGCCGCAAGTCGCACTTCAGAAAGCGTAAGCTGTTCAGGCATTGATCTACCTACCTGTTAACTTTAAATCCATCAGGACTATGAAAAATGGCCGCAGGTGCGGCCATTCTTGAATTGTTATCCTTGCAGATCGTTATTTCGGGGCGGCTTGAACCGGTGGAAAATAAGCAATTACTTCCGTCACCGCCTGACTCAACACTTCACGTTGCTGTTGCGGCGCCATACCGCGACTTAAACGCTTTTCCGAAACGCCCCGCCAAATTGGTTTTTCGGTTTTGGCATCAACAATATCGATTATCAAACTGCCTTGGTTGTAAACCCGTAAACCCGCATTCGGCCCATAAAAAAATGGATGCGGGTAGCGATAATAACCACGGCCGTAAAATCCATATCCATACAGGCTATCGTAGCTGCGTGGATCAATCTTCTCTTCAACCACTACATGATAATTCACAATAAAATCAGGCTTTGCACCGGTAACAATACTTTGATAGCGCTTGGCCAGTTCACTTTCCAAAGCTGAATGAATATGACTGAGCGTGAATGGCGATATAAGGATATTTTCTTTGGTATCCTGTTTGGTTTCTGCAACACTGAAAGTTTTTAACGCGGAAAAGTCGTAATTCGCCTGGTGATCAGTTTCCACGTAGGGTTGGGTTGAACAACCTGCGAACAACAAGGTGCTGCATAAAGCGATCAACCATGTAAATTTTTTCATATCTGCCTCAATGTCATAAAACATGGAATTCAGTTGCCCTATCACTTACCGATATTGTTTCCATTATCAGTTCCATTATTTAAACCAGAATACTGAGCAGAAGTACTGCTAGCAAGGAATTCTATAACAAAAAGCCCCCACTGCCTGAACAGCGGAGGCTTTTCGGTATGTTTATACAAAATATTACATTTCAATATCTTCTGCATCACCACCGCTTGCACTTAATGAGAGTGCCGGGGTGGCCAGAAGTTCAGCACGAACCTTTTGCTCCAATTCCTGCGCAACAGCAGGGTTCTCTTGCAAAAACTTCATAACATTATTTTTACCTTGGCCGATTTTGTTACCCTGGTAGCTATACCAGGCACCGGATTTATCAATCAAACCTAATTTCACACCGTAATCAACGACTTCACCCATACGGTTAATGCCTGAACCATATAGGATTTGGAATTCAGCCTGTTTAAACGGTGGGGCAACCTTATTTTTGACAACTTTCACGCGGGTTTCGGAACCGATGACTTCCTCACCCTCTTTTACAGCGCCAATACGACGGATGTCCAAACGTACAGAGGCGTAGAATTTCAATGCATTACCACCGGTCGTGGTTTCCGGGTTACCAAACATAACGCCGATTTTCATACGGATCTGGTTAATGAAAATCACCAGGCAATTCGCATTTTTAATATTACCGGTGATCTTGCGCAGTGCCTGGGACATTAAGCGCGCCTGCAAACCTACATGGTGATCGCCCATCTCACCTTCGATTTCTGCCCGTGGAGTCAAGGCCGCAACAGAGTCCACCACCAGTACATCTACCGCGCCGGAACGCACAAGCATATCGGTAACTTCCAGAGCCTGTTCACCCGTATCTGGCTGGGAAACAATGAGATCATCAACATTAACACCCAATTTGGTGGCATATATAGGGTCGAGCGCATGCTCCGCATCGATAAATGCACAAGTACCGCCCTGCCGCTGGGCTTCGGCGATAACCTGTAATGTCAGCGTGGTCTTACCGGAAGACTCCGGCCCATAGATTTCAATAATACGTCCCTTGGGCAAGCCACCTATACCCAGGGCAACGTCCAATCCCAAAGAACCGGTGGAAATTGCGGGGATAACCATATCCTCACGATCCCCCATACGCATGACTGTTCCTTTACCAAATTGGCGTTCAATCTGACTCAGAGCCGCTTGTAAAGCCTTTTCTTTATTTGCATCCATTTCACACCTCAACTTATACATGAAATCTAAAAACAATGATTGTTATGTGATGAGCGCAGATTACTGCCGCCATGGGCGTACTATACACCAAAATGCTGTACGCGCAACCAGTACCTGTTAATTTATACAGCACAATCGGCGCACCTGGAACGACAATCACGGTTATAAGGAACAGAAGCGCCAAAGCCACCATACAGGTGGCTTTGGCGGGCAGGCTAACGCTACCATCCATATAGCGGACTTCGCCATACGGCACGCGTTTATTTCACTTGAGGTAACATCCAATCTACTACGTCTTTACTTAAATCCTTAAGGCACTTGCGGGTGGCTGAGCAAACAGTGGTGCCTGTATTTCCCAAATCCAACACGTTGGTTGATGGCGTGAATTCATTAAGCGTCATGATGGCGCAGGTGTGTTTGGCAGTAACCATCTCGTCCTTTCCTTTCACCAATGCGACCGTGACCTGGACCTTCGGTAAATTGGAGCTTTGTTTGGTACCGAATTGACGCTTTTCATTACCCAACACCAGTTGCTCAATATCTATTGCCAACACCGGGATAGTACCGTTAAGAATTTTATCGATAGTACCCACCGGCTCCAGTGTTATACCGTCCGAACGGGCTTGTTCAACAAGGTTATCCACCAAAACCTTATCGATATTGCATGGGAATTCGGATTGCTTGTATTTGTAGCCCTTTACGTTAAAACCGATATTCTGGTTGACGTAAACCAGGGGAGTTTTGGCCCCCTGCGGTGCCGATTCGGGGGCGGCAATTACCCTTAGCGGAACTATGAGCAACAGAATCAACAATGGAAATTTCATAGGCTTACCTCTTAGTGTTTTATGTTGGTGATCCGGGATAACACTCTTCGATACAACTGAGGATGTGTGAGTTCAATATATGGCAATGAGTAAAAGAAACATTGACCATCCAAAAACTTCACACTTACCTTTTGCTTACCAAAAAAAATTTCTTTGAAATCAATAAGATAAAAAATCCAATCACAAACTCGTTACTTGTCTAGGCTTACCCATACCTGCAAAATATCGCCATGGCTATCGCTTGCGCAGTTAACGGTAAGCGCGCACCACTAATAAGAAACTGAAAGGTAACATTATGTTGGCGGCAACCGGTTCCAAGCCCGTCATGGACAAATATCCCGACACGAATTTTATGTTGGGTGAGGTCAGGGTCTCGCCTTCACATAATAGATTATGGGCCGGCGACCGAAGCATTAAGCTGCAACCCAAAGCAATGGCGGTATTGCAATACCTTGCACATAACCAGGCGCGGGTGATCAGCAATGAAGAATTGATTAACCAGGTCTGGGCAGGACGGGTAGTCACCCATGGGTCAGTGCAAAAAAGTATTAATGCACTCAGAAGCGCGCTGGATGAATTGACTGGCGACAGGGAATTTATTGTCCATTATTCAAAGCGCGGCTATCAGTTAAATATTGAACCCCGATTCCTGGCTGCTGAACCTGCCGATACATCATCTGCGATTACCGCATCACCCTTCGCCAAAGCTACCGATTTTTACCGGCAATGGCGAACGCCATTATGGGTAATTGCCTCGCTGTTTTTGATAGCTGTCATTTATAAAGGAATTGGGTGGGGTACTGTTTACCTACCCAAAAACCACCAAACAATTTTTCACACAACGGAAGGCTATACCAGCGAGACGGGACATGAGCGCAGCCCCACTCCGCACCCCGACAATCAACATATCGCTTACATTCGCGAAAAAAGTTCCGATATGTCATCTGGAAACTTGAGCGATATCGTTATCCGCGATGCGAAGGGCAAGGATTGGCCTGTCGCAAGCAGCAACGGGGCCTGGTTCAAACTGGCTTGGTCACCCGCCGGAAAAAGCCTGGTGGCCATTGAAATAAAATCCCGCGATGGCTTGCCGCCAGGCAATCAATTTTACCAACCAACGAACCATCTTTATTCGTTTCATATTTTTTCACTGGACCTTACCCGGGAACGTTTATTGGAGAAACAACAACTCAGCCAATGGCAAGGGCAAATCTTCAGTGTGAGCTGGTGGGATGAAAATACCCTGGAGATAGTCGCCAAACAAGGGCCGAACGCGGGCAATGGACGCTACCGTTATTCCATCCTGGATCAAGAATTGAAATTGCTGGATGAATTTGAGGGGGCGATTAATCCTATTGCCAGTGCAATCCTGAATCATAAAACGGCCATTGCGAGTTCATACAAAAGCAAAGTACGTATTGATTTTTTAGACGCCCGGCAAAATCCCATAAACCGGGTAATCCTGGATGCGGCCTCCGTAGGCATCAGCTGGCTTCCTGATGGTAGCGGTATATTGGTTCACGCCGAAGAAGAACGAAAATTATTTTTGGTTTATCTGGATGGCAAACAGGTCGACATTCCACTAGCGGAATCCAAAGACAAAGTTTTTTCACGCGCGCATTATAGCGCCGACGGTAAGGGGATTTATTACACAGAAGAAAAACGCAGCTCCAATATTTTGCTGACAGTCTTGGATGGTACACAAACCCGATTCACTGAAAACGCCGACTTTAATTACGCCGCCAGTTTTTCCCCGGATGGTAGTCGGGTCATCTATGCCTCGGTGCGCAATAACCAAATCCATTTATGGCTTGTTGAAAATGATGTGGAACGACAGGTGACCACTCAACCAATCCCCAAAAAAGTGGACACTATCATCTGGTCGGATGATGGCGGGCATATTGTGTTTAGCGCGGCTAACCAGCTATACCACCATAATCTACTTACTAACGAGACGTTGTTAGTGAGTGACGGAGAGAAAGTCGAGCCCCTCGCCTATTTCCCGGAGACCAATCGCCTTTTTGTAATAAAATACAACGGAGAAATTCGCAATTTGTGGCGTATTGCAGGGCAACAGCACAAACAACTAACGTTTGGCGCGGTTGGATCGGCAGTTGAATACCGTGGGGATGTGTTATTTCAATACGTGAGTGAAAAGGGTTTATGGGCATTACGCAACAAAGATGATTCGCTTGAACGGATAAGCGCGCACCTGGATGAATCCAGCAAATTATTAAAAGCAGATAAAAACGGTATTTATTTTATAACGGGCGGCATATGCCAGGAATCTGATATTTTTTATTGGGATTACAGCACCGGAAGTAAATCGATTTTTCTGCCGCAAAAAAGCAGCGCAGTTTACAGCACATCGTTTAATAATAAAAAAGGTATACTTCAAACAGCCTGCCATCTACCAGAAGCGAATATTATGTTGATGGAATAAATTATTGCAGTTATGGCAACAAAAATATCGCGGTACTAAAGATGGTTGATGAGTCCTTGCAACGCAAAGATTACGGATTGCCCTTGCACCGCGGCCCTATCCCCGCCAAAGCTTTTTAATTCGGTTTTGGTTTCGCCTGTCGCCTTCACCCAAGCAAACCATACCGTGCCGACAGGTTTTTCAGGTGAACCGCCACCAGGTCCGGCGACCCCGCTGACAGCCACAGCGATGTTTGCCGCTGATAACGCGATTGCGCCCTGGGCCATTTCGATAACCACCGCTTCGCTGACCGCCCCTTCCCTTTCGAGCACGACTTCACGGACCCCAAGTAATTTTTGTTTGGCGGAATTGGCATAGCTGACTATGCCGTACTCAAACCACGAGGAGCTACCAGGAACAGCGGTGATCGCCGCAGCAACCCCACCACCAGTACATGATTCGGCGGTAGCGACACGCCAGCCACGTTGTAATAACTGCGCGCCTAATTGTTGGCTCAGTTGTAATAATTGTTCATTCATGCTTAACAGGTTCACAAAATCCGGGAAAGTGCCATTAGCCTATGCACACCAGCTTAGCAATTAATTGATATGGCCCCAACATTTACACTAAGGTTATCTGCTCCATCCAATAATAAATCGCATGCAGATTATTCCGGAATGACATTGCGGCTGGAACATCCATGGGCACCAACTCCAACCTCAACCCATGACGCTTTCAGATCAGGCAGGTTGTCGAGGCTATGGGTAGAAGCTGGTAGGCTTTCGGTAAATCCGCAAAATCGGGGTAAACTGGTAAGCAAATTTACTAAAACAACAGCTATGCCCGACACGGCAAATACACCAATAGACATACCCGACAAGGAAATTAATTATGCACCTTAGCACCATCGTGTTTTTTGCTTTGCTCGCCTTTTTCACCTGGCGCGGCTACCAGAAAGGATTCATCCAATCCATAACACGCATCCTGAGCTGGATTGTGGCCTACCCCGCTGCGATTTTTTTTACCAAACCCCTGGCGAAATGGTTGATAGCCAATACCGCGCTGGATGGATTACTGGTTTATTTTGTTGCGGGTTGTACAATTTTCCTGGTGGTAAGCCTGGCGGTAACGCTATTGCTTAACTTGCTTGCCAAATTCATTCCCGATAACCAGGCGACCGACCTGGGATCAAAAATCGGCGGCGCCGGCGTGGGATTGTTTATCGGCACAATCCTGGGGCTGATAGTTGTTTACGGTTTGGGATTGGTAATCAACCCCAAAACCGATACGTCCGCTATTACCAGTACTGAAACACCCGCGCCGCAAAACATCCAACCGGAACAACCCGGCGGTCGCGCGGTAAATGTTCCGAAGTTAAACGATTTGGAGAAAACCAGGGATTCGTTCATTGAAGCCAGCGCCAGGAAGCTCATTGGTAATGCCGCGGCAACCGCCGTGGATTTGGCATTGGACGATAAAACAACCACACAAATAACCAAGGCTTTTGTGCAAAATCCACAAACCATGCTCACTCACGTTGAGCGCGTAACCCAGGATGGCCAGTTGCAAAAGTTAATGTCCGATGAAAAAATCCAATCCATTATGACAACCGGTGATGCCCACGCACTGAGGCGAGACCCGGCGTTCAGGGAATTAATGGGCAACCCCAGCGTACAAGCGCTGATGGTGCAATCAGACGTGGATAGCGAAATTGGCGCCCAAGCCGCCGCAGAAAAAATGATCACTGCATGGAACCGGGTACAAACCTTGAAGCACGACCCACGGGTCATTGCCATCATCACCGACCCGGAATTTCAACAGCAACTAAATTCACCCAATAAATTGCCATTGATGATGAATCCAAAATTAAATCAACTCACTGAAATTATTTTTAGTACCGAGACAATTCCCGCAAACGGAATGAATCAATACCAGGTTAAGGATATGGACCAGATAAATCGCATGGAAACCACCCCAAACGCAGCAGAAGGGGAAGAAGAAAAACCAGCCCCCACTATTTACCGTTGGACGGATGAAAATGGACAAGTCCATTACTCAGACACACCAGTCAAAAAATAAATTTAGTAGATCCGGGGTTCGCCCTCTGGCCGCGTTTTAAAACGCGGCTGCGCCCACAGATATTGCGCAGGAACTTTTAATATCTCCTGTTCAAAATATTCATTCACGCGGCGCGCATCTGCCAACTCATCACCGGTGGGGTAGTTTTCAAACGGGGGATGTATCACCACTTGATAGCCTTTGTTATTTTCGAGGCGATACTGGGAGAAGGGAATTATTTTCGCGCGTCCCATACGCGCAAATTGTGCGGTCGCCGTTACAGTCGCAGCGGGCACACCAAAAAATGGAACAAATACAGAAACTTTCTCGCCCATGTCCCGATCCGGGGCGTACCAAATCATTCTCCCTTTACGCAACTGAGTGACCATAGCGCGCACATTATCCCGCGCAAACGCGATACCTCCTGGCGCATAAGCTTCTCGTCGAACCTTTTGCACGTAATCAAACACCGGGTTTTTATGCGGGGTATACATTCCATCGTAATTGACATAAATCCCCAACATAGCGCTACCGATGTCCAATGTCGTCAGATGGAGACTTAACAACATCGCCCCCTGGCCTTCCGCTCGCGCCTGTTCTACATGTTCGATGCCAGTGATGGTAAATAATTTTCGCAAGCGCGATTTTGCCCAAAAGAAACCTATACCTGTTTCAAATACCGCAATAGCTGTGGATTCGAGATTTTTTTTGAGTAATACCTCGATTTCTTCCACTGACTTTTCCGGAAAGCATAACCGCAAATTGGTACGAGCCATCATCACGCGCTTTTTGTTCAAATTAAGCAATGGCGTCAGTGTTCGCGCCATGGCTATTTGCCACGAATAGGGTAATTGCGCAATCAGGAACCAAAGGCCGAAACCTATCCAGGTCGGCCAATGGCGTGGAGCTAACAAAGCGCGGGAAAATTCGGGAGCAACGGACATATACAATTAATAATTAAACGTAAATAAATTAAAAAAGGCTCACACGCAAAGCGTCTGATACAACAACGCCCGTGCCTTAGGCGACACGGGCCGCTACCAATGCAGGTTTAAAAGTTATACACCAAATTCACAAATGTGGTGGTGTCTGTTTTTTCTTTACCCGGCGCTACATCGGTATCATGGGCGATGGTGAAACCAACTTTCATCTTCATCGCTTCGGTAATTGATGTTGATAAGGATGTTTCCGATTGGGTGCGAGTATTATCCGAACCGGATTCAACGCTGACCATTTGTTTAAACTTGGCTGACTCGGTAATTTTCCATTCCAGGGCCGTGGCTGCGCGCAGCATTGCCCCCGATTCATTCCTCAATGTGTCGGGAAGGCTCGGATCTTCGCTTTCGATGACCTTTTCACCTTCAAAATAACCGGGACCTGCCTCTACAAACCAGTTAAGCGAACTACTGGAATACAACCAGTCACCATAACCCAGGGCAATCGTGCTGTAGGTACGATAGGCACCGAAATAATCGCGTGTGTGGGAGCCGAAACCAAATACATAGGATTTTTCCACACCGAGCAAATAGGCAAATTTTGCTGAGCCAAAATATTTCTCGGCTGTTTTTTCCTTGATGGCAGTTCCGTCATCCTGAGCCACTTCATCTTCTTTGAATAGTGAGCTAAAGATATATTGGTTTTCCCATTTTTCCCGGTTTTGCTTCGCATCCAGCTTGACTTGCACACTGGTAGTTTCTGTATTTCCCGAGGTGGCAATAGCACCCAAATCAACCTCAACATCCCATGGACGTTTTGGCTCGTCTTGCGCAACAACCGTTGCCGCCAAAGTCATCAATGCCAAAGTGGCCGATATTTTCCGCATAACATTTATTCCTATGCCGCTTTTTTGGAGACCGAACCTTAACACAAAAAATAAAAAACCAAATAAAAATGACCGACACCTGGGCCGGTCATTCTGGATGGGATGGGAAAAACCTAATCGCGTAACAAGCAATTCAGCTCATCCACCACTTCAGCCCAATCGGAGTAATCCTGGCGGGCTTCTCGCAGGAACGCTGCTTGTTCGGCAGTCCAAAAGGTTGCGCTAGCCAAGGGCTCGGCTTGCGGTAAGGGGCGATGCTTTTCGATAAAAGCGTCAATTGCGGCGGGAGAGTTGGGCAGGCCTAGCTTGGCAAACAGATCACTCATTGTGTAAAACATGCGGCCCTCCTGTCGGTGTTTACGGAAACTATCTACAACTGCATGGTAAAACTGCAAAACAGTTCCGCGAATAGAATAGCGTTAATGGTTAGCGGTTTCCTAATTTATTTTGCCGCCCCTGGGCAAGCTCCTCAATCATTTCATCTTTATGTTGCCAAAGGTCATTGACCCATTGCTGGAAACGCCCGCGGAACGCGGGGTCGCCTTCATAATCACCCAACAGCCCGGCTGGTATGGGTAATTGGCGAACTCGGACCCGAATTCGCTTAACCCTGCCGCAGACATAACTCCAGTAACTGGGGATTCCCCCCTCGTAATATATGGTCACATCCAATAAGTGATGTAATTGACCATCCATTGCGCCTAACGCAAACGCCAAACCACCGGCTTTCGGCATCAACAAATGGCGGTATATAGAAGCCTGTTGTTGATGTTTTTCTGTAGTAAAGCGAGTCCCCTCCAAAAAGTTAATAATTGTTACCGGATGATGGCGAAAACGCGCACAAGCCTTGCGGGTACGCTCCAAATCCTTTCCCTTAAGCGATGGATCACGCGCAATTTCCGCCTTGGAATGGCGGCGCATGGAAGGGAAATCCAACCCCCATAATGCCAATCCCAATACCGGCACCCAAAGTAAACTACGCTTGAAAAAGAACTTTACCCCGGGAATTTTAGTACCGAAGGTGCGTACTATGATCAATATATCCGCCCATGCCTGGTGGTTAGCCACCAACATATACCACTCTGCGCGGCTGAGTTCCCCTATCCCCTCAATGTCAAGATGCGTCGGCAACAGCCAGCGCTGCTGTATGTTATTCACCCGAATCCAGAAATTGGCGCTGGCATCCAGGCAAGGATTAAGCAGATGCTGCCAGGCGGGAATCGGAATTAACCGCAAGAGCGCGAAAAACACGATGGGAAGGGTCACCATAATAATGGTGATGGAAAAAATGGCTGTAACCAAAATACCGCGCAAACTGGCAATCATATCGACAAATCCCATGAACCCGGACCAAGAAGCATAGTCAAAAAGCGGGGCGTATTTTTCGCTATTCCGTCATTTGGATCAACTTGAGGATGAGTAATGAAACAATTATGGGCCGAACACCGCGGACTGATGGTCTTTTTAGTACTTATGTTGTGTTTCCGTAGCGCTGTTGCCGACTGGAGCGATGTACCAAGCGGCTCGATGAAACCTACGCTGGTTGAGGGCGATAGAATTGGTATCAATAAAATGGCTTATGACTTGCGGATTCCATTTACCCACATATCCCTCTACAAAATCGCAGATCCGATGCGTGGGGACATAGCGATTTTTGACTCAAAGGTCGCCAAAAAACGTCTCGTAAAGCGTGTTATCGGTGTACCGGGCGACACCATAGCCATGGTAAACAACCGGCTGTTGATTAACGGACAAGCTGTAAATTACCGATCACTTCCCGATGGCGATTACCTGGAGTTGTTACCCGGGCAAACCCATTCACTCAGGATAAGCGAGCAACACTCCCGTTATGCCAGCTTTGGGCCGGTAAGCGTACCGGATGGTTATTATGTAATGCTTGGAGACAACCGTGATTACAGCGCGGACTCGCGCGCAATAGGATTTGTGCCGCGCAGTGAATTCGTAGGGCGTTCACGCAGTGTGGTACTGTCGCTTGACTACGACAATTATTTTTCCCCACGTAGCGAACGCTTCTTTAAACCATTGTATTGAATATTAGCGCGATTATTCACGGAAATAATCGCGCAGCTCCAGCCAATTATTTATCCGTACCTCAGCGGTTTCATGCACATTATGATGGGCGGTGAAGAGAATACCCTGCCCTACAAAGCCTTCAAAATGACGCGAGCTATCATCGATTAGAAAATCCGCCTGCACTACATTCTTCTTGCCGCAAAAAATAAAATTCATTGGCGATAAAAAAGGCAAATGCTGGCGCAGCCATTCATATTTTGGCGCAAATGATGAGGGGTGCTCCATGGCTGCCGTTGCGATCACTATTTCAAAACGCTCATGCAATTCAGCAATTACGTCAATAGCGTGCGGGAAGGGAAAAAGGTCTTCAAAGAAGCCAGGCATATCCGGATAAGCGCGAACTCGTGCACGATGTTCGTCAGGCACTTTGTCGTAAATTTTAATGCCGTGCAAATCGGCTTTAGTGAGATTTTGCTGGAATTCAGTGTTATACCAATCGAGATGGCGAGCCATGGTGTCGCAAATAGTCTCATCCATATCAATCGCAATACGTTTGCGCATTACTGCTCCTTAATAGAAAGAAAACAAAAAAATCCCCGCACATTGCGGGGATTTACATTTTAAAAATTGGTGTGCACCAAAGGGGTTGTTTCCGCGTCGTAATCAACCGCATGTAAACCGAAGCCAAATAACCGTAAGAATTCCGATTTATAACCTTCGAAGTCGGTTAATTCAAACAAATTCTCTTCGGTTACCTGGTCCCAAATTTCTTCAACTTTACGTTGCACGGCAGGGGCCAGCTCCAATTCGTCCACACGGTAACGATTACCATCATCCAACCGCGGATTATTTGAATAGATACACTCGGTGAACAAACGCTGGATTTGCTCAATACAACCTTCATGCGTACCCTGTTCTTTCATGACTTTAAACAGGATCGCCAGATACAGGGGCATTACCGGAATGGCAGAACTTGCCTGGGTAACAACAGCTTTCAGCACGGCTACGCGCGCGCTGCCGCCATGCCTGGTACCCAGCGCTTTGGCTGCGCGATCCAAGTCTTCCTTGGCTTTACCAATGGTTGCCTTACCATAAATTGGCCAGGTCAACTTATCACCCAGGTAGGTATAGGCAACTGTCTTGAAATTATCAGCAAGCAAGCCGGCACTTTTAAGGGCATCAATCCACATTTCCCAGTCCTCACCACCCATTACCTTTACGGTGTTGGCAATTTCTTCATCACTAGCCGGTTCGATAGTAATATCAGAAATTTTAAGCGTATCCGTATTTAAATTTTTAGAAGTATAGGCCTTGCCAATTGGCTTCAATACCGAGTTATAAACTTCGCCGGTTTTAGGATCGGTACGGCGCGGTGACGCGAGGCTGTATATGACCAGGTCCACCTTCCCGATACCGTTTTTCAGGGTTTCTATAACTTTTTCCTTGCAGCCATCCGAAAAAGCGTCGCCATTAATAGTTTCAGCATAAAGACCGGCGGCTTTGGCAGCATCATGGAATGCAGACGTATTGTAGTAACCCGCAGT
Organism: uncultured Cellvibrio sp.; assembly: GCA_946480695.1. Next base: position 110,143 of record CAMLKG010000006.1, on the reverse strand, counting down.
TGCCGTTTTTGATTCTGTTGGCTCCTTTTCAAAACAAACACCCAGAGTGTCCGCACCGCCACCAAAAGCCGCAGTAATACGTGAAGCCAGGCCAAAACCGGTCGAACAACCCAGCACCAGTACCTTCTTGGGAGCGCCGGCAATGGGACCTTTGGCCTGGGTAAAAGCGATTTGCTCCTGGACGTTGGCAGCACAACCCTGTGGATGCGCGTTGGTACAAATAAAACCGCGAACTTTTGGCTTGATAATCATGAAGTTATCCTATGGTAATCGATTGGCTATCAAATCCGGACAGCATCTGCCCATCCGAAAAGGCCGTCATTATAGGCCCTCGAGCAACGAATGTCCCACAGACGAGCACTTGAATCGCCAACCGGGATTCAGGTTATAGTGCATTATTAAAAAACCTCAACACAGGAGAAAGTCCATGCTCTACGCAATGTTTGCCATGGTGCTACTCACATTCGCAGTTGCCTTTCGATTGTTATTCCTACGTATTAAAGCGCTTAAATCCGGCCAAGTCAGGATTAGCCAATTTCGGTTGAATACCGGCGAAATGCCAGCCGATATAACCCAGGCAACGAGGAATTACAGCAATTTATTTGAGGTCCCGGTATTGTTTTATGTCGCCGGCACTATTGCTATTGCAATGGATGTCGAATCACCAACCATGGTTAGCTTCGCATGGGGGTTTGTACTAGCACGGCTGGTTCACAGCTGGATTCACCTCACCTATAACAATGTCGCGCACAGACTTTGGGCGTTTTTAGCGGGCAATGTTTGCATTTTGGTGATATGGGGACTTCTATTGATTAAACATTCACTAAACTGGGTATAAAGCCCAGGTTCAGTTGGCAAGGGCTATATTAGCCACGGTGAGTACAACAATCAAAGCGAGGTTTACCATGAAAAAATACTTCAAATACCTACTGATGGTTATCCCGTTGGGTTTAGCCCCATACAGTAATGCCGATGATTTGGGAATCAGTGTCATCCTGGAAAAGGAAATCGCGCCGGGTGTTTACGGCCGTGTGGAATTAGGCAATGATTCGCGTCCCGAATTGTATTACCCCCAACCGACGATAATTGTTAAAGATTCAAAATACGCTAGATATCGCCCGGTTTATTTACACGTTCCACCTGGCCATGCAAAACATTGGGACAAACATTGTCACAAATATAATGCCTGCGGTCGGCCAGTCTACTTTATCCGCTCTGCCGAATATGACACTTATGATGACCATGAACATCATCAGCACGATAAGAAAAAGCATCAGGCAAAAGGCAAAGAAAAACACCGAGGCAAACACTAGTATTTCTTATTGGGTAGCCCTGCCCGGCAGGGCTACTCATCTTTACACTCAACAGCGTTGGCAGTTACCGCCTTTCAGTTAAAATGCCCCCCCACAAGAATGCACCGCTCTTGCTCTACCTCTGCAAAAGTCAGGTTTGCGACCACTACCCCACGGCATTAGGATCAATGATGATTACTCACGAACCCAACCCGCTTTACATTGCCAATCCCGAACGCTACACATCCATGAAATATCAACGTTGCGGTAAAAGCGGACTGCATTTATCGCGTTTGTCGCTCGGACTGTGGCAGAATTTCGGCGCTGTTGATTCGCAATCAAACGCCCGTGCCATGCTACGCCGTGCTTTTGACTTGGGGATTACCCATTTTGACCTGGCCAATAATTACGGGCCTAACTACGGTTCGGCCGAACAAACTTTTGGCAATATTTTCGAACAAGATTTTGTGCGTTATCGCGATGAATTAATTATTTCCAGCAAAGCAGGCTACGACATGTGGCCAGGCCCTTACGGTGTTGGTGGCTCACGTAAATATTTAATCAGTAGCTGCGACCAAAGCCTGAAGCGCACAGGGCTGGAATACTTTGATATTTTCTATCACCACTGCATGGACATGGAAACACCGCTTGAAGAGACCATGCAAGCATTGGATTTTATTGTACGTTCCGGTCGTGCACTTTACGTTGGCATTTCTAATTACCAGCCGGCACAAACCAAAGAAGCTGTAAAAATTTTGCGAGAATTAGGCACTCCGCTCCTTATCCATCAGCCACGTTACAACCTGTTTGATCGCTGGATTGAAAACGGCCTGACTGATGTACTAAAGAAAGAAGGCGTTGGCTCGATTGTATTTTCGCCGCTGGCGCAAGGAGTGTTGACCAATAAATATCTTAACGGCATTCCTGCTGGCTCCCGCGCAGCACGACCCGAATTAATTTATCTGAATAATAAAGATATAACGCCGGAAAAAATCGAAAAAGTGCAGGCTCTCAATGCAATCGCAGAAGCGCGTGGCCAATCCCTGGCGCAAATGGCGATAGCATGGACACTTAATAATGATGCAGTTACCACATGCCTGATTGGCGCCAGCCGCCCGGCGCAAATCGATGACTCTGTTGCCGCGCTGGACAACTTGAATTTTAGCGCTGAAGAATTGACGAGCATTAATGAGATTGTGAAATAAGCTAGTAGAGAAAATTGAATTTTTAGTATAAAAAAGCCGCTGGAGATCAGCGGCTTTTTTTATTTGGGGGAAACGTTTAACTTTGATTAAAAAGTATAACGAACGCCCACTTGGTAACGAGCACCCAAATCTTCAAGACTAAACATTTGACGATCTGAGCGACCGTGAACGCGTGAATCCTCACCCGTTATGTTAAGTCCTTCTGCGGATACAGTAACATTCTCGTTGATATCATAACTTACAGACACATCAATTTGAGAATACTCTTCAACATAACCAGGTGCATTGTTACCACCCTGAGTCAAGCTGGAGAGGTATTCATCACGCCAGTTGTAGGCGATACGAGCCTGCAAACCATCACGATCATAGAATGCAGAAATGTTTGCTGTATCACTCACGCCTAACATTGCAAACTGTTCTTCCTGGCTGGTGTTGTCAACCTCTAAATCTGACTCCACCAAAGTGTAGTTTGCCTGAACACCGAAACCTGACTCACCAAACCAGTGTTGAGCAGATAATTCCAATCCATTAATGGTGTCATCACGGAAGTTGGACGGTAAGGATACATCCCATATTTGAACCGGATCAGGACTTGCACCTAATACCGATGTGGATTCAACAGCAGGATCCTGGCCAGTCATAATCAACATCATGTCATGTTGATGCGCTTCTTTAGTTGGATCCCACAAAGTGCCATCTCGATTGTTTTCGTTCGCAGCACGACGTGAATTGATTGCAGCGATAGCAGCATCGAAACGAGGGCCAGTACGGGAATCAAGCAAACCGAATACAGTCTCATCCGCAACCGTTGTTCCTATGAAGTCAGATACTTTCTTCTGGAACAGAGCCGCAGTGATATAGCTCGCATCATCGTAATACCATTCAACTGACACATCGAAATTTTGAGATTCCAAAGGAGTCAGCAATGGGTTACCGCGCGTCGCTTGCTTCAAGTATTGATTGCTTACGTTAGTTCCCGCAGAAAGGCTTCCGTAACCTGGACGCGCAATTGTTTCGCTAAAGGAGGCGCGCAGCTTAACTGAGTCATTCAAGTCAATATCGAAATCGATATTAGGCAGGAAGTTGTCATAATTGTTGGTAACACTGACTACCTGCGCCGCCTTGGTGGAATCAAATACCAAAGACCAGTCGTTATCACCATCCCAGCTTTGGTTTACAGGAATATTCACAGCGGCTATAGAAGTAAGGTCAGTGTCTTCATGACGCAAACCAACATTCAAGTTTGAGTCCAGACCAGCAATTTGGAATCCACCCTGGAACGACACATAAAAACCGGTTACTTCTTCAGTAACAGTACGATCCAAGGCAATCACGCTATTTGGCTGGATTTTGCCATTTGGAAAATCTTTAAAGTTCTCAGCAATAGCAGGATCGCTCAAGCCTCTCGCGTAAACCCATTCAAGGTTTTGAATAATTTTGTTGATGTCACCATCAAGGCCATAACTCAAGAAGTTCTGATTCTTGGTAGTTGAATCAAAGCTGGGGAACGCATCGCCAAAATTACGTGGTGAAAAATAGCTTGGCCAGTCGGGACCAAAGGTTTCAGGATCCACCCCACCCCAGTTACCCATGGTGATGCGCGGACTGGTACCGTTGTTAACAATCGCCTGGTTGGAATCGGTACGATCATCAAAACCAAATGACAACTTGCTGTCATTGAAGAATGCAAGGTCACCGATTTCCCACGCACCATCTAACTTTAATTGTTCAATACTGGTTTCCTGTCTATCCCAGCTAGACGAACCCATAGCAGCACTCACGTCGCCACCGTCGAGGATACCGTTGTTATTGCCTTTATCCGCACGGGAATCATCAAAGCTGATTCCCATCACAGGTAAATCACCGCTCCAATCAGAATACTCACCTGTTACAACGTTTGCGTTCAAGCCGGTTTCTGTTTGAGTAGTGTAGTTTCTCGCTTTTGAATCGTGATAATCCAACGCCAAGGTAAACGCCTCGGTGACGTTCCATGCCAAATTCAGGGCAGTAGATTCAGTAACGCTGTTACTGTCATATTTTTGCTGTGCAAATGAAACGTCTTTACCAGCACTGGTTGTGTAAGTTTCAGAATAGATAACCGGTGTTGCAACTTCTTGCCCCTGGTCAAAAGTCATGGCATTAATTGCAGTTTCGTTATACCAGGTAGATTGCTGGGAACGATCAGCTTCAAGATCGTATTCAGTGTACAAATGATCCAGTGTCGCTGTGACGCTCTCAACAGGGCGGAACTGGATAGTCAGCAAACCATTGGTACGTTCGCGATGGTTATCTTCCAGGGAATAACGCAAATCAGTCGGAATTGCGTACAGGTCGCCTGCACTTAACGGGTTTGTAATACTGGCACTTGCTGGGGTACTTCCATGAAGAACCCGGCCAGTTGGTGTGCCGCTACCATCCACTTCCGCAGTAGCGGTGCGCATTTGCCAGTTATTTACGAAGGCGTTGGAGCGAACGTTATCGCGCTCTTGGTAAGCGCCAGTGATAGCGACACCGAAGGTCTCTTCTTCGTTGGCCCAGCTATAAATGCCTGACACTTCAGGAGTATATGCACGGCCAGTATCGCTTCTGTAGACAGTTGAATCCTGTACTGCCTTGGCAGCGACCGATGCTTTAGTGTCACCAACATCCAATGGGCGGATGGTTTTTAAATTGATACTGGCGCCTAATCCACCGCCAGAAATATTCGCTTTACTGGTCTTATAAACATCAACACCATTAAAACTTTCGGAAGCCAGGGAAGCAAAATCAAACGCACGGCTTGCACGGTCACCTGTACCGCCATCATTGGTTACTGCTGGCATATTACGACCATTCAAGGTCACCATGTTCATTGCCGGGTCAATACCGCGAACCGTTACACGAGCGCCTTCACCGTTGGTACGAGTGATAGAAACACCCGCGATACGTTGCATGGATTCCGCAAGGTTTGCGTCAGGCATCTTACCGATATCTTCGGCAGAAATAGCATCAACCACACCCGGGGTATTACGTTTGACATCCATCGCGCGTTCCATTGACGCACGAATACCAGTCACCATTACCTCTTCAACTGAATCGTCTTGAGCATAAACAGTGAAACTGGCTGCGGCAGCAGCAGAAGCAACTGCGGTAGCCAGGAGTTTTTTCTTGAAGCTTATAGTTTTGTACATGGAGCTCTCCTTTATTATCGTCAGGAATTATTTTCCGGTACGTACATGCCTGAAACCTTGCATCATCGCTTGGTGTTCAAACATTTTCGCCCTCGGATGAAGGCGAATTCTTTCTGCTTGTCCCGTTATTTTTTGATTTTTACTGTAGAACAATTTTTAAAATACAAAATTAAATAAGTCATTTTTTTACAGATAAACAAAACGCCTCGCCTCTCATGAGACCTGACTCACACCTTGCCTCTTTAGATTGCGCACAAAACTACTACTATGTGACAGCGCTGTCAATTATTTGAAAATGGAATAATGTGTAAAGATTTGGCGGCTAATATCACCCTTTGCTTATAGTCAAAAAAACAATAAATCCTTTATTTCCAAAGAGTTAAGGAAGTTGCCAATCAATTGGCGTTTTTTTAAGCTGCTGTAGATATTGGTTTGCTTTGGAAAAGTGGCCGCAGCCGATAAACCCGCGATGGGCTGATAACGGTGAAGGATGAGGGGCTTTCAGGATGAGATGCGTTCTTGAATCAATAAATGCTGATTTTTTCTGCGCATAGCTGCCCCATAGCAGGAAAACAACTCCCTGGCATTGCTCATTCACTAATTGAATAGCCTTGTCCGTAAAAGTTTCCCAGCCTTTGCCCTGGTGTGAACCCGCCCTACCTTGCTCGACGGTCAGGGTCGCATTAAGAAGTAGTACCCCCTGATCAGCCCACGACTGAAGACATCCGTGAGGAGGAATGGGAATACCAAGGTCGCGATTCAATTCCTTGAACATATTTTGTAAAGATGGAGGCGCTGGAACTCCCGGTTGTACCGAAAAGCAAAGACCATGCGCCTGATTGGGGCCGTGATACGGATCCTGGCCCAAAATTACCACTTTGACCTGGTCCAGCGGCGTACTGTTAAAAGCATTGAATATATTTTTGGATGGAGGATATATCACCTTTCCTTGCTGTTTTTCAGCCAGTAAGAAGGCTCTTAGTTGCTTCATATAGGGTTGTTCAAATTCCCCAATGAGGTGCTTTAACCAACTGGGATGAAGATCTATTTTCTTTTTGCTCTCAGACATTGAATTTCCCGCCATTCACATTGCAAATAAAAAGCCCGGATAAACCGGGCTTTCTACAAGGATAATCCCTAAAAGTAAAACCTAGAGTTTGTCCGCATGCTCTGCCAGGTATTTCGCAACTCCCGCCGGGGAAGCGTCCATACCTTTATCACCGTCTTTCCAGCCTGCCGGGCATACTTCGCCGTGTTGCTCGTGGAAAATCAACGCATCAACGGTACGAATGGTTTCATCAATATTACGGCCGATTGGAAGGTCGTTAACGATTTGTGAACGCACCACGCCGGCTTCGTCAATGATAAAAGTACCGCGGAAGGCTACGCCATCAGCAGATTCCACGTCATATGCTTTCGCAATTTCATGCTTAACGTCAGCAACAAGTGTGTATTTAACTGGACCAATACCACCCTCGTTGACTGGAGTATTGCGCCAGGCATTGTGAGTAAATTGAGAGTCGATAGACACACCAATCACCTCAACATTGCGCTTTTTAAATTCTTCTACGCGGTGGTCAAACGCCAACAGCTCGGATGGACAAACAAAGGTGAAATCCAATGGATAGAAGAACACAACGGCTTTTTTACCCTTGGTCGCAGCAGAGAAGTTGTAACCATCGACAATCTCGCCGTTAGCCAGCACTGCCGCCGCCGTAAAATCCGGTGCTTTTTTACCTACTAATACACCCATAACAATACTCCTGATACATGAGGGGTTAATCGGTTGGAATAGATAACTTGATTGCGGCCAATAAATCCTTCGACTTGTATGAACAATTTACGGCCAGTTATTGATTGGCTGATATTTATCAATAGTGCGCCGCTATCATACACAGTCGATTCTGCGTGTCCCATTGATTTTGTATATGAGTGAAACGAAAACGTTGCTATGACTTAAATGCTGGCACATTTATCATCAACGGCGCCTTATGGTTATATTAACGAATAAAAAGAAATGGCAAACGGGAATTTATCTTAAGCATTATTGACACAAATTATCATTCCCATTAAATTTACCCAACCGCTGTGCATTGCTTCAAATCCAGGTTTGCCATTATGTACGTATGTCTTTGCAAAGGTATTACTGATCGCCAAATTAAAGCAGCTATTGATAACGGAGCCTGCTCCCTTGGCCAATTGCGTAAAGCATTGGGCGTTGCGAGCCAATGCGGCAAATGCTCGGTAATGACAAAAGAGATCCTCGACGGGGCGATAAGCGAAACGCCAATGGTCAACGGATTACCCCAGTTTTATGCCTTGGCTTGATAACCAGGCTCAAACACAAAACTAAATCATTGTCATTTTTAGTATTTTTTCCTTAACCATCAAACACTTAGAATACCTTTTCCCTTGACACCTTCACGTTCCGGGGCCCAGACTCTCCTTTATTTTTTCTGAAAGGAGAGCGCCATGAAAGGTGATCCACAAGTTATCGCCGTGTTAAACAAAGTCCTGGGTAATGAGCTGATAGCGATTAACCAATACTTCCTCCACTCCCGTATGTACAAAGACTGGGGCCTGAAAGAGCTGGCCGACCATGAGTACCATGAATCCATCGATGAAATGAAACATGCGGATAAATTAACCGAGCGTATTCTATTTTTGGAGGGGCTACCGAACTTGCAGGATCTGGGTAAGCTGCATATCGGTGAAAATACCCAGGAAATGCTGGAATGTGATTTAAAACTTGAGTTGAAAGCCATTCCTGATTTACGTGATGGAATTCTGATTTGCGAAAGTGTCCGCGATTTCATCAGTCGCGACCTGCTGAAAAGTATTTTGGAATCTGAAGAGGAACATGTGGATTGGCTGGAAACCCAGTTGTCGTTAATCGATAAGGTAGGTATCCAAAACTATCTGCAATCCAAAATGGAAGGTTGACGGTATTATTAAAAACCAAGGGGCAAACGCCCCTTTTTGGTTTCACAGAAGCTACATATTAATCCATCCATTGAGTGCACGTAATTTAAAAACCACGTTGCCACGCTTCAGCACTACTCCATCTTCAAATATTTCCTGAACAATCAGTTGACTCGATGCCGCAATGTTTCCCTCACCTAAAGTCTGGCCGTTAATCACTACGCTACTGATGCCGCCCGCTAAAAAGTTATGGCGTTGATAACTGATTGTGGGAATTTGCTGTTTGGTGTTCCAGGGTAATTCGTTGAAATCCTGAACGTTGGTAATACTGGCAAAGGTTCGCGTCGGTTTTATGTCCGGTGCAATGCGGCCTGCACTTACATCGGTGATGTGCGTGGGTGGCGAGGCATAACCCGTTTGGGCAGCAAATGGATCTACTATGGATTCCGATTCCGACGGCCCTTCGGCAGCATAAAGTTCATTTATTTTTGGATCTGCGGGAGATGATTGGGTTTCCGGTGCCGTATAAAGCTGCTCAACGACCGGCGTGGGCTTGTTGGCTATCACCGATTCTGTTGCTTTTGGTTCATTTAGCATTGACGGGGAAGACGGCTCCTTATCAACCTGCCCCGGGTTTGCCAATTCTACCGATTGGATAGCAACAGTGGACGTCGTGGTGTGATTTGATGGAACCACTGGTTGCGAATCGGCTGCCGGTTGCGCAATGTTATTTTCATTTTCTTTACCCGGTTTGGTAACAAACCAAACAATACATGCGGCCAATGCAACGACGGAAACCGTGATGGCGAAATATAATCCTCGTTTGTTATCAGGCTTTTCATCCAATACCAATACAGGTGAGGCATGCACAGTATTTAGTCCAGGCACGGTATCCTGGTTTTTACGCTCGTGGTCAGCGCGATTCAAGGCATCCAATATTAATGACATAAACTACAGCCCTTTTGCCTCGATATGTTGTTGGATTTTCTGCTCATTTAATTCCGCCAGCGGTTTATCCATCCCCAAAGCCTCATTCAAACGACGCAAGGTTTGCTCATTAAATACACCGTCCGGAAGAATGCCATTGGTGGATTGGAATAATTCGATCCGTTTTTGTAAACGGTCAGTAAAGAATTGCCGCGTTAAGGGTGCCGGTTGTTGATCCAGTTTGGCGAATTGCTCGGCAATCCAGGTTACCAATTCACTGCGATCACCCAATTGCAAACTTCCTTCAAACCCCGAAGGCCGCGACCAGACATACAGGAAATCACCGTTCCATTGCACCACCAGCTCACTCCAGGGAATAACTTTTTCAATGCCGTCCACAAGAAAAAGCGCGTGGTTCTCACTTAATCCGATAAGCAAGGCGTAAACCCATTTTTTATCCGCGGTGGAAAGGGTCATCACACCAGGACGATTCAATTCCTTTAATTCGTCCCAGGAATTCAGTTCGGTTTTGGCACATTCATAGGTTGATTTATTGAGTGAAACACAGGGATTTTTTTTATCAACCGCATTCAAACCTACGAACTTAAATAAAGCTAATTGTGCCGCCACGTGATCGCGCGTTGCCACACTGACAAGTGGGCTTTGCACGACCGGAGCGATGGATGCGGATGACGACACCGCAGTTGCGCTGGAAATGAAACGACGGGCATCAATCACTGAACCCGATGCAATTACTTCAGTATCGACGCCCGGTTTTACCGCGACATTGCCGGTATCTGCCGGTGGATGGTCCGGCACTAAAAACCAAATGGCCAGCATCATTACCACTACCACCCCCACGAACACAGCGTGCCAGGAGGTACGTGTCGCTGCGGCTTCCTTTTCTTCCTGTTGGGTTGCTGTACCAACAACTTCTTTCACCGCTGCCGCAAATATCTGTTTGTCCACCTGGTGCCGGTTTTGCGCATAGGCACCTAACAGCAAACGTTCACAAATCACGTTAATCAATCGCGGAATGCCGCCGCTAAATTCATGGATTTTCTTAATGATCGAATCGCTGAATGGCATTTGGTGTTCCGGCATACCTGCCACCTTCAGGCGGTGGTAAATATAGGCTTTGGTTTCGACGAGGCTTAATGCTTCAAGGTGAAACCGGGCCGTAATACGTTGCGATAATTGACGCAGTGCCGGACGCGCCAACAGTTTCTTTAATTCCGGTTGGCCCACCAGCATAATTTGCAATAATTTTTCAGTGGTAGTTTCCAAATTGGTCAGCAAGCGAATTTGTTCGAGCACCGGTACTTTGAGTAACTGGGCCTCATCAATCAATAACACCGTCTTGCGACCTTTGCGATGGTTGTCGAGCAAAAACTGGTTTAAGGCATCGGTTAGCACTTTGACGGTCAATTCATCAGCGATATACCCCACCCCCAACTCATCGCATATCGTGGAAAGTAATTCAGGCGCGCTGGCCATGGGGTTGAGGATAATGGCGATATCGGTATTAACCGGCAATTGCTCCAGCAAGCACCGGATAATGGTGGTTTTGCCCGTTCCCACCTCTCCGGTGAGCATCACAAAACCACCGTTTTGAATCCCATAGAGCAGATGCGCCAACGCCTCTCTATGCTGGTCGCTCATAAAGAGATAGCGCGGATTTACGGCGATGGAAAAAGCAGGCTCTTTTAAACCAAAAAATTCGTGGTACATAAATTCAGGTCAGTGAAATACTTATTGTCGTAAGGCTCCAGCCCGGAGCGGGCCCTGTGCTGCCGAATCATATCAGGCCTGGGATGACGCCGTTACCTTTCTTGTCCAAGCGGGACCGGCACCATTAACAAAAAACAGGCATAAACCTGGCAAAATCGCATCCGTATATACCATTACCCGCCCCATTCGTTGATCAAACTGCGGCCTTTGTAGCTGGAATCCCGCAGAATAACCAGCCTTAAAATGTGAACGGCGTCGGTTTGATTGCCCGGAAAGCCACGAATTGGTACCATTGCCGCCTTTTTAAACAGGTGCTTCGCGCCCTGCTGTCTCCCGCCTTTTTTGATTATTTTCCAATCTATAGAGAGCTTCTATGTCAGTTGATTTTCGCTCAGCTTCCCTATCTTCTTTGGCTTATAGCGACGAGTTTGTTCAGCGTCACATCGGCCCGAGCGCCCCACAAACTGCCACAATGCTGGCAACCCTGGGCGTTAGCTCAGTTAAGGAACTGATCGATAAAACCGTACCGGAAGCGATTCGCCTCAAAGGTGAATTGAATCTGGGCAATGCCGTAACCGAGGCCGACGCACTGGCCCAGCTCAAAGCCATTGCCAGCAAAAATAAGATTTTCAAAAACTATATCGGTATGGGTTATCACGATACCCATGTGCCTAACGTGGTATTGCGCAACGTATTGGAAAACCCCGGTTGGTATACCGCTTACACACCATACCAACCCGAAATTGCCCAGGGGCGTTTGGAAGCGTTGCTGAATTACCAGCAAATGATTATCGACCTGACCGGTATGGAAATGGCAAACGCCTCTATGCTGGATGAGGGCACGGCAGCCGCTGAAGCCATGGCAATGTGCAAACGCCAGAATAAAAAGAGCAAATCCGACGTCTTTTTTGTAGATGCCGATACCCACCCGCAAACCATCGCTGTGGTAAAGACCCGCGCCGAACACTTTGGTTTTGAAGTTATTGTTGCTCCCCTTGAACAATTGGCCATGGGCGATTACTTTGGCGCCCTGCTCTCTTACCCGGGCTCCAGCGGCCAGGTTCGCGACCTGGCTGATGTTATTGAAACCGCCCATAACAATAATGTTCTGGTCACCGTTGCCTCGGATTTAATGGCATTGATGTTATTGAAATCCCCGGGATCAATGGGCGCCGATGTTGTCGTGGGAACCAACCAACGTTTCGGTGTGCCCATGGGGTTTGGCGGCCCGCACGCCGGTTTCTTCGCGTTTCGCGATGCCTACAAACGCTCTGCTCCGGGTCGTATTATCGGTGTGTCAATTGACGCGCGCGGTAAACAGGCATTGCGTATGGCTATGCAGACCCGCGAGCAGCATATCCGTCGCGAAAAAGCCAACTCCAACATCTGTACTTCGCAAGTATTGCTCGCGGTAATGAGCGTTTTTTATGCGATCTATCACGGTCCGGAAGGCTTGAAGCGTATCGCCAACCGCATTCATCGCATGACCGCTATTGCAGCCGCCGCGTTAAAGTCCAAGGGTTTCGCCATCAGCAACACCAATTTCTTTGACACGCTTACAGTCAACGTCGGCGACAACCAAAAAGCAATTTACCAGACCGCATTGAATGCGGAAATCAACCTGCGCCTGGTGGGTAATGACTCACTCGGCATCAGCCTGAATGAAACCACGAGTGCAACCGACCTGGAACATTTACTCGCGGTATTTGGCGTGACGGGGATTGAGCTTTCATCACTGGATGCACAAATCCGTGATGGAAAAAATATCACCGCCAACAATGCAATCCCCGCCGACTTGCTACGTAGCGATGCGGTATTGACCCACCCGATATTCAATTCCTATCACAGCGAAACCGAAATGTTGCGCTATTTAAAGCGCCTGGAATCCAGGGATATCGCCCTCAACAACGCTATGATTCCCCTCGGCTCCTGCACGATGAAATTAAATGCAACTGCGGAAATGATTCCCGTCACCTGGCCGGAATTCGGCAAGTTACATCCGTTTGCACCCATCGACCAGGCGCAAGGTTACCAGGAATTATTTGAAGAATTGCAAGAGATGCTCAAAGCCTGCACCGGTTACGATGCGATCAGCTTGCAACCTAACGCCGGTTCACAAGGTGAATACGCCGGCCTCGTTGCCATCAAGAAATATTTTGAAAGTAAAGGCGAAACACAGCGCGATATTTGTTTGATCCCGGCTTCCGCCCATGGCACAAACCCTGCCTCCGCCCAGATGGTGAGTTATAAAGTGGTGGTTGTGGCTTGCGACAATAAAGGCAATGTCGATCTGAATGACCTACGCGAAAAAATTGCCACTTACGGTAATCAAATCGCGTGCATTATGTGTACTTACCCATCTACACACGGAGTGTTTGAAGAAGGTATTACCGAACTGTGTGACATGATCCACGCGATCGGCGGCCAGGTGTATATCGATGGCGCCAACATGAATGCGCTCGTTGGTGTTGCCGCGCCGGGCAAATTCGGCGGCGATGTATCCCACCTCAATTTGCACAAAACCTTTTGTATTCCGCACGGCGGTGGCGGCCCCGGCATGGGCCCGATCGGTGTCGGCAAACATTTGGAACCTTTCCTTGCTGCGCATCCGGTACAGGCAGTTCCCGGTACCGAGGTTGATAACGGTACGATTTCGGCAGCGCCCTGGGGTTCTGCAAGTATTCTCCCGATCAGTTGGATGTATATCAAAATGATGGGGGCCGCCGGTATGCGCCAGGCTACTGAATACGCGATGCTGAATGCAAACTACGTGGCGAAAAAACTCGAAGCGGCCTATCCGATCCTATATAAAGGCAGCAATGGTTTTGTTGCGCATGAATGTTTACTGGATTTGCGTCCGTTAAAGGAAGCCAGCGGCATCAGTGAAGAAGATATTGCAAAGCGCTTGATGGATTTCGGCTTCCATGCACCAACCATGTCGTTCCCGGTCGCAGGAACTTTAATGATCGAACCCACCGAATCCGAATCCAAAGTCGAACTGGATAAGTTCATTGAAGCCATGCTGATCATTCGCAAGGAAATTGACCAGGTTATTAATGGTGAAATTAGCGTGGAAGCAAGTGCTTTACACAACGCACCGCATACGCAAGATGATGTGCTGGAAGAAAACTGGGCCCGTGCCTATTCAAGGGAAGTTGCCGGCCGCCCGGCAGCCTGGTTGAAAAACCACAAGGTTTGGCCAAGTGTGAACCGCATCGATAACGTGTATGGTGATCGCAATTTGGTTTGTTCATGCCCGAGCATTGAAAATTATATCGATTAAGTTTCAGAAGCTCCCTAGGTGATTCGACAACGGAGGCCGGCGCGCCTCCCCCGCAATATTCAGAAGTCGATCAGTGAGTAAATAGATTGTCCAAATAAAAACGGCGCTAATGCGCCGTTTTTATTGGGAAAAAAATATTCCTTCAATCTACTCCGCAATATAGTTAATAACCTCTGTATCATTTACCCAACCATAGGTTTCTTCGCAACGGCTGGTACTTGAATTATCGTCGACACAACTGGTGTATCCACTGGGCCTGTAAGCCGGGTCGTGATACACGAGTTCGTTGGTAACGGAATCCCAGGAAACGTTGGTACCATCCACAAACAATGCAATCTCATCCGGCAATTCATAAATCGTATTTAAACCTGTAAATGAAGCCGGGAAATCTACACGATATTCAGCTTCGCTATCGGTAAGGCGATAGAGATGGTAGCCATTACTGGCAGGCGTGTAGATAGGATCCGAGGAATTCACACGATATTGGATACGGAAAATAAAGTGTGAATTCGCACTATCTTCACGCACTTTCGCCAAGCGGTACTGGACTGCTTTGTCCGATTGCACAAACAGCCAATTATCCTTCCAATCGAGTACCGGGTCCGGTTCCTCACCCCCTGGGTCCGGGTTAGTGGACAAAGTCCAGGGGCCAACTTCCTTCTTCACTACCACGCTGTTTTGGCTATCGGAGTCAACGGACTCAAATGCGGTGAAAACATTGCCCGCCGCATCCACTTCAAGATCACCACCGAACACTACCCCACCTGGTATTCCCACAACCTTAATACCTTCCATATCACCTTCAGGTTGGTATTTGACGAGGAAAGAGTCGTACTCCCCTACGCCCGGTATATCCATCACGCCGTCGCTAGTATCGCCCACAATATAGATATTGCCCTCAGGATCTGTATCTACCGCCCTGGCAACAGTCATTGCACTCCCGCCGCCGTTGGGTATCCCAAACTGCCTGGCGTACTGCAATTTCCCCTGATCGTCGTAATGGACTAACAAGAAATCCTGGTAACTACCAGAACGGACCTGGTCAGCGATGGAACCAACGATGCCGCCAACAACGGAAATATCGCCTGCTTCGTCAACAGCGACATCTGTCGGATTCATTTGGGAACCGCCACTACCAAACTGCCGCGTATATAGCTTGGTACCCTGATTGTCGAATTTCGCTACAAAACCATCGCGAAAATAAGTGCCACCGGTACCATCGCCAGCTGACAGGTAACCCCCGATATAAGTATTGTTATCCAGTCCACCATAGGTGATGCCTGCCACATACGCATTGCCATCTGCGTCGAGGGTTAGGCTGACCGCCTGGACATTCTCCAGGTCGCTGGTGTAGTGATTAAAAAACAATCGCTGGCCCAGCGAATCATATTTCGCCAGGAAGTAGTGGCGGCCATTGCCATCCTTTAACCAGCAATCACCAGCCACAAACAGGTTTCCTTGCGCATCTATGGCAAGGTCAACCGCGAATACAACCGTAGTGGAACCATCATTGAAAAGGTCAGCAGTCGGGCAGACCGCCAGTGAAAAGTGTTCGAGTTCTTCCCCTTCGGGACTGAACTTATGCACGATCGGAATTTGCTGTTCCACAGGCCCTGAGTTAACTGCCATCCTCAACAGATACAGGTTCCCATCACCATCAGTTGCAAGCCCTTCAATATTGGTCACTGTAGTATTGGTCACAGTAGTCGGAGCCAGCGCCGGGAATTGCTTAAGATAAAGCGGTATCCCGAGGGCCGTATATTTCGCTACATAATAATGGCGTTCCGATTCCCCATAAGTGCCATCCAAATCGGCGGAGGTAACACCAGCTAAATAGATATTGCCGGCTGCATCCATGGCGACCTCCCGGGCACTGGTACCACCTGATTCCCCGGTCGCATCAAACGAATGGGACCAACCTTCTTCCTGGCCCGGTCCCTCCATAACAAAGTTGGCCACGAGGGAACGATTGGCTTCGGCCTTGAAGGTGTAGGTAGCACTAGTTGACACCACTACACCGGACTCCTTCCAATTGACGAACAGGAAGTTCTCAGCGGGTATCGCAGTCACTTCCACATCTGACCCCGCCGCATATTCACCGGCACCATTTACCGTACCGCCGGATACGGGAGCTGCAATTAAGGCGATCTGGTGATTAGCTTGGGCACTACTGCCGGCACTGCTGGTATTGGCCGTACTACCGAGAATACTGCTGGCACTGGTATTTGCGATGCTACTGGAATTGTTAGCACTACTGCTGGCTGTGCTACTGATGACATTGGTGCTGCTTGCGACGCTACTGGTGTTATTAGTGCTGCTTACGACATTGTTACTGCTGTTATTGCCACCGCTATTGCCCGATCCACCACCTCCACCACCACCACAGGCAGCCAGGAACGCTATCGTCAGTAGAGCGAATATTCTGAAAATCATTGCAGGAGCCCTTGTTTTTAATAGGTATAGGTTTTTGTGACACAAATACCAAACGGTTATATGAATAGATCACAAAATCATCATAAAATGTATATACCCTAATTACAAAAGGCAATATCCCGGGACAGCTATTTTTAAATGCCAAAAGGCGCGGATCTAACCAAGGTCGCCAGTAACGCAACAGTAATAAGGAATAACTCTTTCCAAAATCTGACCCAAACCGGAAAACAATGCCTGCGGCCTGCTTTTCTTGAGGCATTTTTATATAACTTCCTGTATATTACGCCGCTATTTTCTAACCCCCGGCTTTTTCTAACCTTGCATTAACACATTAAGAGAGTCCTATGGCTGACTTATCCCTTTACAGAAACATCGGTATCTTCGCCCACGTGGACGCCGGTAAAACCACTACCACTGAGCGTATCCTTAAACTCACTGGCCGTATCCACAAAATCGGTGAAGTACACGAAGGTGAATCCACTACCGACTTCATGGTGCAAGAAGCCGAGCGCGGCATCACCATCCAGTCCGCAGCGGTAAGCTGTTTCTGGAAAGGCCACCGCTTCAACGTTATCGATACTCCCGGACACGTTGACTTCACCGTGGAAGTGTATCGTTCGTTGAAAGTATTGGACGGCGGCATCGGCGTATTCTGTGGTTCCGGCGGCGTAGAACCGCAATCCGAAACCAACTGGCGCTATGCGAACGACTCCAAAGTTGCCCGTTTGATCTTCGTAAACAAGCTGGACCGTATCGGCGCTGACTTCCTGCGCGTTACCGACCAGGTGAAAAAAGTATTGGGCGCGAAACCACTGATCATGACCCTGCCGATCGGCCGCGAAGACACTTTCGTAGGTGTGGTAGACCTGCTGAATCGCCAAGCCTACGTATGGGACGACTCTGGCCAACCGGAAAACTACAAAATCGTCGATATCCCGGCTGATATGGTTGACGATGTTGAAATGTACCGTGACCAAATGGTTGAAAATGCGGTAGAAATGGATGACGAGCTGATGATGGCTTACATGGAAGGCGAACAACCTTCTGTCGAAGATATCAAGCGCTGCATCCGTAAAGGTACGCGCGAATTGGCGTTCTTCCCGACTTTCTGTGGCTCTGCCTTTAAAAACAAAGGCATGCAACTGTTGTTGGATGCGGTAGTGGATTACCTGCCAAACCCGACCGAAGTGAACCCACAACCTTTGACTGACGAAGAAGGTAACGAGAACGGCCAATACGCTATCGTTTCTGCCGATGAGCCTTTCCGTGCATTGGCATTTAAAATTATGGATGACCGTTTCGGCGCCCTGACATTCGTTCGCATTTATTCGGGTGTATTGAACAAAGGCGACACCATCCTTAACTCCTATACCGGTAAAACCGAACGTGTCGGCCGTATGGTGGAAATGCAGGCAAATGACCGTACCGACCTGACAACTGCCCAAGCCGGTGACATTATCGCCATCGTAGGTATGAAGAACGTGCAAACCGGTCATACCCTGTGTGATCCGAAATACCCATGTACCCTTGAACCCATGATCTTCCCTGAGCCAGTAATTTCCATTGCTGTAACTCCGAAAGACAAGAGCATGATCGAGAAGATGGCAACCGCTATCGGCAAACTGGTATCGGAAGACCCAACCTTCCGTGTTGAGACCGACCAGGATTCTGGTGAGACCATCCTGAAAGGGATGGGTGAATTGCACCTGGATATCAAGGTGGACATCATGAAGCGCACCTACGGTGTTGAGCTGAATGTTGGCCAACCACAAGTAGCCTACCGCGAAACCATTACCCGCGAAATTGAAGACAGCTACACCCACAAGAAGCAATCCGGTGGTTCCGGTCAATACGGTAAGATCGATTACCGTATTCGTCCAGGCGCGGCAAACACGGGCTTCAAGTTCCTTACCACTGTGGTAGGCGGTAGCGTTCCGAAAGAATTCTATCCGGCAATTGAAAAAGGTTTCGCATCCATGATGGCAACCGGCCCATTGGCTGGCTTCCCGGTATTGGATGTTGAAATTGAATTATTCGACGGTGCGTTCCACGCAGTTGACTCCTCTGCAATCGCGTTTGAAATCGCTGCGAAAGGCGCATTCCGCCAATCCATGCCAAAAGCTGGTCCACAACTGCTTGAACCAATCATGAAAGTGGACGTGTTCACCCCGGAAGATCACGTGGGTGACGTAATCGGCGACTTGAACCGTCGCCGCGGCATGATCAATGGCCAGGAAGCTGGCGTAACCGGCGTGCGCATCAAGGCTGAAGTTCCGCTGTCAGAAATGTTCGGATACATCAGTACCCTGCGTACCATGACCTCCGGTCGTGGCCAGTTCTCTATGGAATTCGCACATTACTCCCCATGTCCTGCAAACGTAGCTGAAGCAGTGATTGCGAAAGAGAAAGAAAAGAAAGCGGCCGCCAATAAGTAATTGTTTTAGCCGCGCTCAAAAAAGCCCTGCCCGTGAAAACTGGCGGGGCTTTTTATTAAATTCAGAATTGAAATTGCACAGGATTTATTTTTCTTTAGTGGGGTAATAGCCGAATTCACGGCATTGGTCTCTCCTGTTTTTTTATTATCAGGGATATTCCAACACTTGCTTTAGCTGATCTATATGGGCATTAACCCAGCCCTGGTCCACCGCCCCCCAATCAAGCACTTCGAAAGCGCCGTTATTGTTCCCCAGTTCGATGGCTAACTCGTGGATAGCAGCAAGGGTGTCTTGCGCGGTTCTGCGCGGCATACCCGTGGCCGTCACGATTTTAGGCACGGTATTAATTCCCCGCGTAATTAACCAGGCAACATAAATCCGGCGATAAAAACTGGTTTTGGTTTTGCTGTGGCTCATCAAAATTAATCCGCTTCTGCTATGTAGTTACAGACGAAACGGCTGGCAAAGGCTAAGCTAGATAAAACGCTCCAGATGATGCCGTCCGCTCCTGTAACAAACACTATAACCCACGCGGGGATTTTTACATGCTCATCAATTGTGTCGCTTACCAGGAAGGAAAAAAACTGTGCAGTATTCCCGCGGAGGATATTAGCGAATACCTGAAAATTGATGGCTGCTTTGTGTGGGTTGCCCTAAAGGATTCCAACCTTGAAGAACTCTCCCAAATGCAGCATGAGTTCAATTTACACGAATTGGCGGTGGAGGATGCACAAACCGGCCACCAGCGCCCGAAAATCGAAGAATATGGGGATTCATTATTTGCGGTAATGCATACCGTGGAAATGATCGATGGGGAAATCAATATCGGCGAAGTGGATGTATTTGTAGGAGAAAATTATGTGCTCTCCATTCGTAACCGCACCCGCGCCGATTTCCTTGGGGTGCGCGCCCGCTGCGAACGAGAACCGCACCATTTAAAGCAAGGCCCCGCTTTTGTATTTTATGCATTGATGGATGCCGTTGTGGACCGTTATTTCCCGGTGCTGGTTGCCCTTGAAACTGAATTGGAAATTATTGAAGATCAAATTTTTACCAAAGGTTCACAACGTGCCAATATCGAGCGCTTATACGAATTAAAACGCAAAGTTACCACCTTGAAGCATGCCGTTGGTCCATTAATGGAAGCTGTCGGAAAATTGGATGGCGGTCGTGTGCCTCCTATTGTTGCCAATACCAAGGATTATTTCCGCGATGTGCATGATCACCTTTACCGAATCAACGCCACCATTGATTCCATTCGCGACACCATCAGCACGGCCATACAAGTGAATTTATCCGTGGTAAGCATCGATGAAAGTGAAGTCAATAAACGATTGGCGGCCTGGGCGGCTATCTTCGCTGTGGCAACTGCGTTTGTAGGCATTTGGGGAATGAATTTTGAGCACATGCCGGAACTGGAATGGAAATATGGCTATCCGGTTTCAATCGGTGTGATTGCGGTTGTGTGTTCCTACCTGTATTACCGCTTCAAAAAATCGGGATGGTTGTAACGCAGCGCTGGCCAGCAACTGCGTTAAGTTTCAGAGCATACTTTCGGAAATCAGGCAAAAGCTTCCTGCAAATTCCTGGAGGCTTCCACAGCAAAGCATTCAATAAAATCACCCTGTTCGATATTGCCAATGGCTTTTTTCAGGGGCACACGGCGTGGGGTAAATTGGAATAAATCGCTACGCTGTGCATAGTGGCGCACCTTGTGGCTCACCAATACCTCCCCGGCTTCCGCCGCTGCCTCCATGCGCGCCGCCATGCTGACTGCAACACCTTCCAGATCGGGAATATCGGTTACTTCATTATGAACCACCGCCACTTCCCCTAACTCCATGCCGATGCGCAATTCAAATCCGGCGGCGCGCAATACATTGCGAATCATGCACGCGCAGGATACGCCCGCGGTGGCGTTTTTAAAGGTAACGCGCAATGAATCACCTTCCATATTCGGATGGCCGGCGGAAAATTTTTTTAATATAGGTTTTACCAAACCGCGAAATAACGAAAGTTTTTCTGATAATTCGTCCTCCGACCACTTGGAAAAACCTTTTAGATCCATAAACAAAATAGTGAGGTTGCGCACCTGCTCTTTTTCGTGATCCGCAGCTAACTCCAGCAAACGCGGCCAAAACTCTTCGCGGATTGCACCGATTTTTTCTTTCAATTGCGTGTGCAATTGGGTGTTGGTACGCAACATTAATTGTGCCAACTGGATTCGCTCTGCCTCGGATTGCAACAGCACTTTTAACTCGCTGGGATTATGTACCCCTACCTCCTCCACAACAAACTTCACCAACGCGCCGCCCGCTACATCGCTAATCGATTTCAACCGAATGATCGTTCCCCAATGTACCGCGGCAAGATGCTCGATAAAAATCGGCAGGGTTGCCAATTCGTGGTCCGCAAGGCGATAGGGATAACGCAATTCAATGGTAATGGCTTCGGCAAAAATACGTTCAAACTCATGGGCGCGATAAAGTGTTTTTTCTTTCCCGGCTTTATCCCAAAAAGCATAACTACATTCAACGCTGGAAATGGCCCAGCCGGCGGTAGTTAATTTCCAAAGTTTGGCACCGGTGAGGTTGGCCCCCGTCAGTTTTGACTTGCTGAGGTTAGCCGAACGCAAATCGCAGTGGGATAAATTTGCGCCGGTGAAATCGGTTTTGGAGAGATCCAGATTACTTAAGTCCACGCCGCTGAGGTTTGCACCTTTAAATAAGGCTCCGCTCAGGATCGCACCGCGTAAATCGGCATTGGTGAGGTTAGCGTGATTAAACAGGGTGCCAGTCAGGTCCGCGCCTTGTAAATTGGCGCCTTCAAGGTCAGAGTTGGACAAATCCACTCGCGCCAGTTGCTGGCCTTCCAGGTTACAGCCCGCCAGTGACACATCGCGCAGCATTAGCCCGCTGATGTCGTGCCCGCGAAAATCGATATTTTCCAAACGTGCATTGCGCGTGCTGGCTGTCAGCATGTTGGTCATGAACAAGATGGAGCCGCTCATATCGGTATTGCATAGATTAGCGGCGATGAGTTTGGCATTGCTGAAATCATTATTTTGTAAAAACGAATATTGCAAATTGGTTTGGATTAAATCCGCGCCTTTAAAACTGCAATGGGTAATATTGGCGTTGCGCAACGACACTTTGGAAAGATCATATTCATCCAGGTTAACACCGGTCAGTTCAATGCCATCCAGGTTAATTTCACCTACCGCGCAACGTTTGCGCCACAGGTTCCAGGATTTCACGCCCTTATCGAGTTCCTGCAGGATCGATGCTTTGTCCATGTTGATACTTCTCTCTAATTTCTGGTATTCATTTCTTTGCGCCCGTTCATCAGGCGTAACCGTTTGCGTCATTGTTGGTTTGGATTGCCACGGGATTTTTATAAATGGAGCGCAAATTCGGCGGTATTGGTGGGCGATTAATATAACGCCTCATTAATAGGAATTTCGAGCATTTCTTATCGCTTTTTGAGGCTTTCAATGACATTCCAGGCAAATAGGATCTGCCAAGGGAGGATTATGAAACGGCAAGTGAATTTGCAAGGGCAACAGGGTCAAAACAGGTTCCCCTATCCCGGGAGATTGCAGGGTTTCTCCGGCTAATACTTTCGCTCACCAACAGCTTTCTTTATAGTACGCCCGCAAATTTATTCCTGTCATTGGCGATTTTATGTTCGCCCCAATCGCCACACCGCGAGGTTAAGCCCCATGGCTCAGTACGTTTATACCATGCATCGCTTGGGCAAAATTGTGCCGCCCAAGCGCGAGATCCTAAAAGATATTTCACTATCCTTTTTCCCCGGCGCCAAGATCGGTGTGCTGGGCTTGAACGGCTCCGGTAAATCAACCCTGCTTAAAATCATGGCGGGCGTGGACCAGGACTTTAATGGCGAAGCACGCCCCATGCCCGGCATTAAAGTGGGCTACCTGCCGCAAGAACCACAACTCGATCCCACCAAAGACGTACGCGGCAATGTGGAAGACGGTGTGCGCGAAGCAGTGGATGCGCTGGCCGAACTGAACCGTATTTATGCCGCTTATGCCGAGCCGGATGCAGACTTCGACGACCTCGCCCGTAAGCAGGCCCTGTGTGAAGATATTATCCAGGCTTGGGATGCCCACAACCTGGACCATACCCTGGAAGTTGCGGCTGATGCATTGCGATTGCCACCCTGGGATGCCGATGTCACCAAGCTCTCGGGAGGCGAGAAGCGTCGTGTAGCCCTGTGCCGCTTGTTGCTTTCACGCCCGGATATGCTATTGCTCGACGAGCCCACCAACCATTTGGATGCTGAATCCGTGTTTTGGCTGGAGCAATTCCTGCAAAAATTCACCGGTACAGTAGTCGCCATTACCCATGATCGTTACTTCCTGGATAATGCCGCAGGCTGGATCCTGGAACTGGACCGGGGCCATGGCATCCCCTATGAGGGTAACTATTCCAGTTGGCTGGAGCAAAAAGAAGCCCGCCTTGCGCAGGAACAACGCGCTGAAGCCGCTCACCAAAAAGCCTTGAAACAGGAACTGGAATGGGTCCGCCAAAACCCCAAAGGCCGCCAGGCCAAGAGCAAGGCGCGCCTCGCCCGCTTTGATGAATTGCAATCGCAGGAATTCCAGGCCCGCAACGAAACCAACGAGATTTACATTCCGCCCGGTGACCGCCTGGGTGATAAGGTTATCGAGTTCCATAATGTCTCCAAAGGTTATGGCGATCGCTTATTAATCGATAACCTGAGCTTCACCGTGCCAAAAGGCGCAGTGGTGGGAATTATCGGTGGTAACGGCGCCGGTAAATCTACCCTTTTCCGTATGATTGCCGGGGTTGAGAAACCTGATTCCGGCGAAGTGATTATCGGGGATACAGTCAAGGTTGCATTCGTTGACCAAAGCCGCGATAACCTTGAGAACAATAAAACCGTGTGGGAGGCCGTATCTGACGGTGCCGATATTTTAAAAATCGGCAACTATGAAGTTTCCTCGCGCTCCTATATCGGCCGCTTTAACTTCAAAGGCTCCGACCAGCAAAAACGTGTGGGCGAACTCTCCGGTGGTGAGCGCGGCCGTTTGCATTTGGCCAACACCCTGAAGCAAGGCGCTAACGTATTGTTACTCGACGAACCATCAAACGATTTGGATGTGGAAACCCTGCGCGCCCTTGAGGATGCAATTCTCGCCTTCCCCGGCTGCGCACTGGTTATTTCGCATGATCGCTGGTTCCTCGACCGCATTGCGACCCATATCCTTGCATATGAAGGCGATTCGGACATTGTTTTCTTTGAAGGCAACTACACCGAATACCACGAAGACCTGATCAAACGTAAAGGTCAAAATGCCCAACCACAGCGCATGAAGTACAAGCCGCTCAAAGGGTAAAAAATCGAAAAGGCAGCCAGTAATAGCTGCCTTTTTCGTTTCCGCACTCCACAATCACCCGTTCATGTAGCTACAAATAATTTGGAGAACACAGGGGTATCCATGTTCAAAACATCGCTTTTGTTCCTATTCGCATTTCTATTGTTTCCCTTCGCTGCATTGGCCGCCAGCCCTGGTGAGGCAATTAATTTAACCAACACTACTGCTGGCTGGTTTTGCGTGGGCTTGTTCATTATTGCTTACGCGTTTGTGATGCTGGAGGAAAAATTACACTTGCGGAAATCCAAACCGGTATTGGCGGCGGCGGGAATTATCTGGGTTATTATTGGCTGGATTTACACGCAGCACGAGCAATCCGTGCTCGCCGAACAGGCCTTCCGCCACACATTGCTGGAATTTGCGGAATTGATGTTATTCCTGTTGGTGGCGATGACTTATATCAACGCCATGGATGAACGCGGTTTATTTAATGCGTTACGCGGCTGGATGATTAAAAAAGGTTTCAGCTATCGCCAATTATTCTGGATCACCGGCTTCCTCGCCTTTTTTATTTCCCCTATTGCCGACAACTTGACGACCGCGCTATTGATGTGTGCTGTAGTGTTAAAAATCGCTGAAGGTGAAAAAGCCTTTATCAATATGTGCTGCGTCAACATTATCGTGGCTGCCAACAGCGGTGGGGCATTCAGCCCTTTTGGCGATATAACCACACTGATGGTATGGCAGGCAGGTAAAGTGGATTTTTTCACTTTCTTTAATTTATTTATTCCGTCACTGGTTAATTTTTTAATACCCGCCGCCATCATGAGCTTTTTTATTACCAATAAACTCCCTAACAAAGATGCCGAAGATTTATTCCTGGAAAACCTCACTTATAAAGAAGGCGCTTTTCCGATTTTATTTTTATTTTTGGCAACCATCGCCAGTGCCGTGCTCGGCCATGTGCTTATCCATATGCCACCGGTATTGGGCATGATGCTCGGCCTGGCCTATTTGAAAATCTACGGTTTTTATTTACGCAAGAAAGGTATTGTGGATTTGAAAAAAGCCGAATTGGCCAGCCAGGATTTTATTGCCAGCAAAGAGGAAAATCCCATTACCCGGGTTCCCTTGCCATTCGACGTGTTCCAGCCGCTCGCGCGCCTCGAGTGGGACACACTATTGTTTTTCTACGGCGTCATTATGTGTGTAGGCGGCCTGGGCTTTATGGGTTACCTCACTCTGCTATCCGAAAGCTTGTACGGTAATTTCAGCGAAACATTTTCAAACGTGAGCCTGGGCCTGGTATCCGCAATCATTGATAACATTCCGGTGATGTATGCGGTATTGACCATGGCTCCGGATTTCTCCCAAGGTCAATGGTTGTTAATTACCCTTACCACTGGCGTAGGTGGCAGCATGTTGTCAATCGGTTCTGCTGCAGGTGTTGCATTGATGGGGCAAGCGCGCGGTTATTACACATTTATCGGGCATTTGAAATGGACACCGGTAGTTGCATTGGGATATATCGCGAGCGTGTACGCCCATTTGTGGCTTAATGCCAATATGATATAACCCCGTATTAATAAACAACGCAGCAGGGTGTATTTGAAGGGGGAAATAATCGTCGCTCGCCCGGATAAGGCTGCTACGCGGCAGCCTTATCCATTCGCGCCGAATGTTGATATGAATTCAGGCGTAAACGAATTCTCTACAACCCTGGCCAGACGCTCGATGGATTCTTCGCGCATTGAATCAATGGAAAATTCTTGCGCGATGTCCAATCCCGCCCACCGCAACAATGTTCCTAACCCGGCTGGCTGGTCAAAAATACCGTGGACGTAGGTCCCTAATATTTGCCCATCGTCACTCATCGCACCTTCTGGTAACGAGCTTCCAGCATGTTCTAAATAACAGGCGGGCTTGAGCAGTGCCTCCCCCTGGCTAATACCGCAATGGATTTCGTAACCGACGACCCTTGAATGGCCATCCCACAAATAACCCTGGCATTGGCGCAATTGCTTATCGGGCTTCAATTCCGTGTCCATCGCGAAATATCCCAATCCATCTGAACTACCCGGTGCTGATTCCACGCCCAGGGGATCGTGAATTTTTTCACCCAATATTTGAAAACCGCCGCAAAGGCCAATTAATTTTCCACCATATCGCAAGTGGGCTTTGATTTGGATATCCCATTCCTGGTTACGCAAAAATTGCACATCGGCACGCACATTTTTACTGCCGGGAATGATGAGCAAATCACAACCGGGAATTGGTTGGTGGGGGCCGACCCAACTGAAATCCACCTGCGGATGCATACGCAGGGCATCAAAATCTGTGTGATTGGAAATACGCGGTAACGCCAGCACCGCCACACGCAACTTTGCCCCGGGTTTGCGTGCGTGATTGGTAAGGGCATCTTCCGCATCCAGATACAATCCGTGCAGATATGGAATAACCGCCAGTACCGGCTTACCGGTTTTTTGTTCCAGCCAATCCAGGCCGGATTGCAATAAATTAATATCCCCGCGAAAACGATTTATCACAAAGCCAATAACGCGCGCACGTTCTGATTCGCTTAACAATTCCAGCGTACCGACCAAATGTGCAAACACCCCGCCGCGATCTATATCAGCAATTAAAATGACCGGGCAATCCACTGCTTCAGCGAACCCCATGTTAGCAATATCGCGCTCACGCAAATTTATTTCCGCGGGGCTGCCTGCACCTTCCACCACAATTAGGTCGTATTGCTGCTGCAAGCGTTGGTAGGAATCCAGCACAAACTCCATCGCGCGGGTTTTATAATCGTGGTACACCGCAGCATCCATATCGGTGATCGCTTTGCCCTGGATAATAATTTGTGCTTTGGTATCACTGGTAGGTTTGATCAGGATTGGGTTCATATCGGTATGCGGCTGTAAACCTGCCGCTTGTGCTTGCAAAGCTTGCGCGCGACCTATTTCACCACCATCCACTGTAACAGCCGAATTCAACGCCATATTTTGTGGTTTGAATGGAACTACCGAAACTCCGCGATTCCTCAGAATCCGGCAAAGCGCAGCCACCAACGTGGATTTTCCTGCATCGGAGGTGGTGCCCTGCACCATAAGCGTGTGGCAGTGCGGCATAATTAAAGGCTCATTGGAACGCTATTAAAACACGAAGCCCAGGATAAGCCGGTTACCACTCGATACCTTTCTGGGCTTTGACGCCTGCATTAAACGCATGCTTGATTGATTTTATTTCGCTGAAGGTATCCGCCAGGTCTTCAAGATATTTTTTTGCGCCCCGCCCCGTAATAATGACATTCTGGTTGCGCGGACGATTTTGAATCGCCTCAATAACCCTTTCCTTATCCAGATATTTGTAATTGAGCATATAGGTCAGCTCATCCAGCAATACGAGATGAATACCCGGATCGCGGAAAACATGTTCACATTCCGCCCAGACTTTTTCCGCAGCGGCGCGATCCTGCCCCGCATTTTGGGTTTCCCAAGTGAACCCCGTGCCCATGACAAAATATTCCAGGTTCGGGCCGGCTCCGCGAAAAACACTTTCCGTCAGAAAATTTTTCTCGCCGCACTCCCAGGTACCTTTAATAAATTGCACAATCGCCACCTTATAACCGTGCCCCAGGCAACGCAGGGCGGTACCAAAACCCGACGAACTTTTTCCTTTACCATCACCGGTTAACACAATCACCACGCCACGTTCTTCGTCAGCGCGCGCAATTGCCGCATCCACAATTTCTTTACGCTGTTGCATGCGTTCTTTATGGCGTTGGGCTTTGTCGCTAGTTAATAAATTTTCGTCGGTCATAGATTTACCTTGTGCGGGTCAGATTGTTATTATCCGACCCATAATTCTATTAATTAGACTTGAATGATCGATCTGGAATTACAAACCCCACTCGATGAAACTCATCGAGAGCACATTTAATTTGTGCTAACTGGCTGGAGTGAAATAAATCGTGACGCTGATTTGAACCCAGTGAGTTTTGCGCAGCATAAATACTACAAGCTGGCTGTCCAGATTGATCTACGGCAATATATTTATCAAAAGGACTATAGTATCTAAATCTATCCCTTGCTGGAGTAGTGGCAGGACCAGCAATAGCCAATGCACTTGTAGTTGGAACAAATGCAACCGCTTTATTAGGAGAGTGCTGATATAAGCTAAAAGAAGATGCACCCGCTTGAAGCTCTGATAAAGCTTCATCAAATTGATACAAATAGCCTCCGGGAACATTATCATAATAAGCTCCACCCCTCAATTTACTAACAAAGCTCGTCGTTATACTCCATGAAAACAGGTTGTTATCTGAAATATAAAACCTGAAATTCGCCACTTGTTCATTCAAAGTTACAGAAGGTGATTGCAACACACCGCCCACGCTCCCTGAAGTAACTGCAATTCTCGCCAAATTAACGGGAAAAGACGATGAGCTTGCCGGCCGATATGCAGGCCCCGCAATCAACATTTCTTGTGCAGCACGGCTATTATAGATATTACGAGCGCGCTTTAGAGAACTTGGAGTATACCCAAAAGCCTTACTATCGATCTCGCTGATAATTTTATCTACTGTCTCTTGTAAGGATAAGGGGGCATTGGCTCCCAAATGCGGCGCATCGTAAGAGATGAAGATTGATGTCTGATGATTGATACCTGCCAATTCCATATTTTTTAACGCCTTCCTCGCAACAATACCACCCATACTGTAACCAATCACGGCCGTAGGATGATTACCATTTTTTGCACCATTAATCTCTTGAATTATTTGCTGAAGTAACGCAGCATTTTCAGAAATGCTCTTATCATTACTATTTAAGTTAACAATAAACAAATCCCTTCCATTAATAACCAAACTACTAAAGCCATTTTGATAATAAGATCCAGGGGCTCGCTGATCAGCCGAATCATATCCTTCAACAAGGATTACTGGTTTATCCAATACCCCATCTGTGGAATAAGCTCTATAGCTTCCTCCCAAGGGACGATCAAGAAAGACATTTGAGGTAGATTGACGGCTAATCACAGGAAATAAACCATTTGCACCGACTAAATAACTAAAAACATATTTGCTTGTATCAAGCCATGCCGGACCATTAGGAACTCCGGTATATTTATCTATACTCGATGCAGCAACTCTCACTCCATCGCAAGTTAAAGTTCTCGTTAAAAACTGTCCTTGAATTAACTGTCCCAAAACACAACCAGCTTTAACATAATCATCTCTATAAACCAACTCTCCAGAAAACACACTTATCGATAACAACATAACAAATAGCGCACACAACTTCTTCATATTCCATTGCCTTTTAAAGTTTTATATCAGAGATCTTGAAAACGCCAAGATTTTTACATAAACCCTTCTAGATTATTGATTGTATATTTATTTAAATTGGATGTTGCTATCGCAATCCAAATCGCCATGCTTTAAAACGAATAATTAACTCTAAAATTATAATTACGCTCTGGTTGCGGGTATTGCCCCCAAGCCGCATGCAACCCGGCATAAAGCTCATTAGTCAGGTTGTTGATACGCCCACTAATCTCTAACTGTTTATAACTATAAACGGCGGCAAAATTAAAGACTACTAGCGATGGAAGTTTCGGGCTGCTGTTTGTATCATCATTAGACTTATAACGAGAACCAGTGTATGAACCTTCCAGTGAGAAACTCAATGCATCAACCGGAATAAATACAACACTAGTGGTACCTAAATTTTTAGCAACGAAAGGAACATATTTTCCATCATATAAACCGTTAACCACTTTCGCGTCGGTATAGGTGTAGTTAAAACGTAGCGCTAACTCTTTGCTTAACTGCTGATCTACCATCAACGAAAACCCGGATCGTTCGGAATCAGGTAGATTGACATTAGCACCAAAAGAGTCTTTATTATTTGCTACCGAATAGTCGTATGTAATTTCATCATTGATCTGCATTTGGTACAACGAATAAGAAACAGTTGCTGCTTTCCCTACCCAGTAGGCACCCAATTCAAATGACTCTCCTGTTTGTGAATCAAGGAAAATTACGTTTTTCGCAACAATATTATTTTCATCTGGATTAGCAAAACGAAAGCTCTCCGCATAACGACCAAATATTCGCCAGTCGTTACCAAAATCATAACTGAGGCCTAACTCACTTGCGTGAAGGTCATCATCCTGCGAAAGAGCTTTAAGATGGTTGTCATCATTTACTTGCGCAATACGTGTTCCTGTCGTGAAAGTTAATCTCTGGAACATTGGGTATATGACTTGCGCATAATAACTTTGCTGTAGCTGCTCGGAATTATGAGGAGAATAGAAATTGTCGCTTTCGTAAGCACTTTTTATGTCGTCATACCCAACGGTGACTATTGATTGCCCGTTGGTTGTAGGAAATTCACCGATAAGACGAGGTGTTAAACTTTTGACTCGCATGGATGAAGAAGTAAAACCCCAGGAGTAATAATCACTCTCTTCGTTGCGATCTGAATATTCAGTCAAGAGGCTCCAGGAAGAGTTCAAATCAAATCCGAACCCACCTCGGGCAATATCTGATTTTTGATTACTATAATCGTCGGGTGAATTTGTCATACGGCGGTCAATTAATGTTTCCAAATCCGTAATTGCGCCAGGTAAACGTAACTTATCATCAATCTTCTGTCCTTCAATAAATACAAATCCGTTGGCAAAATCATACCGCACATTAGCTAACGCATTTTCATAGGCACTTTGATTATTATCACGATAATTATCCGCATTGCGCTTTTGCGCAGAAAGGCTGTAACTCAAACCATTTTCAAAACCCTGGCTGACGCTAGCGGTGTAATCTTCCAGATTATCGCTGCCTGCGGTTGCACCTACAGAACCATCAATTTCACCAGCGGCAGCGCGACGAGTGATGATATTAATTACTCCACCGACAGCCTGGTCGCCATAAAGCACACCTGCACTGCCCTGCACAATTTCAATGCGCTCCACATCCTTTAACGCCACGGTATTTAATGCGGGCGCTGCGAGCGATGGATTGTTTAATTTCCTGCCGTCAACCAGTACCAACACATTGTTCGCACCGGATAAGCCGCGCATTGAAGCGGTTACATTGCGTGCTCCGCTGCCATCGGAATCCGTCAATTGGATACCTGCCTGGGTACGCAATACTTCGGATAATAATTTCGCTCCGCTCAATCGGATTTCTTCGGAAGAAATGATATTAATTTGGGTAGCAACCGGTAGCGGCGCGGTTTCACTGCGTGTCGCGCTGACATACACGGTTTCGAGTTTTTTACCATCATTTTTTTGCGTAGCCGCGAAAGTGGCCGGTGCATTGATAATGGCAGCACTCAAGGTACCAAGGATAAAAATTGCGGGCGTAAAGGCATTTGCTGGTTTAGCCATGGAGATTCCTCAATCCTGAATTAAGGGATGAGGGAGGGAAAGCGGAAAAAGATGTATGGGGAATCACCCCAAATAAACACATAGATTTCCACCGATGTTGCCCTCCGCGACATCGTGAATATTAAGGGCGGCGCCCTGTTATTGAGGCTGGTATCGGACTCATGCGCGACTAGACGCGGCATTTACCGTTGCGGGGGCAGTGTCGGGTTTGCTCCATATCAATATCGCGCACCGACTTCCCATTGACTCTGATCCTGATGCGTTAACTCGCGGGAGTTACGCATCCATCAGACACCTCGGGCGCGCAAGGTACGGCGGCGGTGCTGGCAAGTCAAGTAAATGTGTCGTCGGATAAAACACCGGGAATAATCTGGAAAGGTCCCTGGCAAAGCACTATAGTCATCGGGCAAGCATTTTTTAAAATCAAATAACGCAAAAGTTTCAGCAGCAAACAACTCAAGGATTCCCTATGAATAACCCCTATCAAGCCCCATCAGCCGAATTGGTCACTGGCGAGGAAGAACACTTATATGTTGGTTTCTGGCCTCGGCTGGGCGCACAAATTATTGATGGCATTATCGTCGCTATCATTACCTACCCGATTCTATTAATGGCTTATGGAACGGCTTATTTCACTAAAACGACATTAGTCGCCGGTCCATTGGACGTTGTGCTGAATTATCTCTTCCCCATTGTCTGGACACTCGGCTTCTGGACCTACCGTCAGGCGACACCGGGAAAAATGGTGGTTGGGGCTAAGATCATTAGTGCCAAAACCGGTGGCAAGCCAACAACCGGCCAATTTGTCGGCCGCTACTTTGCTTATATCCTGTCGGCATTACCCTTGCTTCTGGGCTTCCTCTGGGCCGCGTGGGACCCGAAAAAGCAGACATGGCATGATAAATTGGCGGGCACCTATGTCGTTCGCAATTGATGTAGTTCGCAATTAATTTTTAACAACGGGAGCCCAGGCTCCCGTTGTTCCTTATCCCGCCCCTTCCATCTGAGCATCCATCCCCGGCCGCCCTCCGCGGAATTACCCTTATCGACATTTTTAATAAAAATCGTTTAACTTGTTTTTGTTATAGTATAACATCTCATTAAATGAGATAAATTATGCTTGTTGGAAACGAGGTATACCGTGAACAAAACCCTGCTTTATACGGCGTTGTTTTTTGCCAGCCAAACAGCCGTAGCGCAAATCCAAGGCCAGGTACGCGATGAAACTGGCCAGCCGATCACCAATGCAACTATTGAAGTCGTTGGAACCAAACTCAGCACTCGCACTAACGAACGCGGAGAATTTACCCTGCCCGCCCAGCGCGATGGCCATGTTGAATTGCATGTACGTGCGCCGGATTACACCCACGAAACCCTGCATGTGCATAAAGATGACGGCCCGGTAAACCTGGTCCTGGCGAACACCACACTCGAAATTGTGAATGTGGTTGGCCTGCCCTGGCATGCATCCAATATGGAATCGGCGCAGCCAATAAACGTGTTAAGCGGTGAAACCCTGCGTGAGCGCCAGGCATCAACCCTGGGTGAAACGCTTAAGCATGAAGTGGGCGTCCATTCCAATTATTACGGGCCGGTGGCGAGCAGCCCGATCATCCGCGGCCTGGAAGGGCCCCGTGTGTTGATTACCCAAAATGGCTTGGATGCTGGCGATGCCTCGCGCGTCGGTCCGGACCACGCT
Organism: uncultured Cellvibrio sp.; assembly: GCA_946480695.1. The sequence goes on along the minus strand of CAMLKG010000006.1, from coordinate 76,289 downwards.
GTCGCTACTGAGGCCTCGACGGCCCAGCAAATTGAAATCCTGCGCGGCCCGGCCACCCTTTTTTATGGCAGTGGTGCCATCGGCGGTGTAGTGAATATTGTCGATGACCGTGTACCGCGCGGCCTGGACACTTACGGCGAGTGGCGGCTGGAGCAAGATTCCGTGGCCGACGACAAACTTGTTTCCGCCAGTGGGAATACCTCGGTCGGCAACGTTGGAATCCACCTTGATGGTTTCTGGCGCGACGCCGGGGATTACAAAATTCCCGGTCCCGCTGAAATTGAAAACGCCGATGAACATGTTGAAGAAGGCCACAGGCATGAGGATCGACTCGCCAATTCCTTCACCGAAGCACAGGGGGTAAATATCGGTGGTGCTTTCGTTATGGACGAGGGTTTCGTGGGCCTTTCCTATGGCCACCTGGAGCGGCAATACGGCATTCCCGGCCATAGCCATGATGATGAAGCGGTAAATGTCTACGCCGATTTAAAACAAGACCGCATTCAATTCATTAGCGAATTATCCCTGGAACATGATTTTTTCAGTGCAACCAATACCCGTTTTGGTTTTACTGATTATGAGCACAGCGAACTTGAAAACGGTGAGATAGCGACAACCTTCCGTAACGAAACCGTCGAGGCTCGCTGGGAATTGTTCCATCATCCTGTCGCGGAATGGCGCGGCGCCTTGAGCTTGCATTACAAGCACAACAATTTTGAAGCAATAGGAGAAGAAGCCTTCACACCGCCCAGTGAAACGGGAACCCTTGCGTTCGGAATAATGGAAGAACGTCACTTCGGTGATTTACTGGTGCAACTTGGCGCGCGCGTTGAGCAAGTCAACATTTCCGCTGCAAACCTGCAACTCGATCTGAATGAACACGATCACGGCGATGAACCCAATCACAACGGTGAATTTATTCGCGTGTTTGATTTTGACCATGAATCTACACCTTTCAGCGCCTCCGCCGGTGCCGTCTGGGATTTCACGCCGGGTTACAACATCGGCCTCTCCTACACCCACGCCGAACGCACACCCTCTGCCGCTGAGCTACTCGCCTTCGGCCCGCATATAGGCTCAGGCTTGTATGAAGTCGGCGCTATATTACAGGTGGAAGAAAATGACGAAGGTGAATTCCATTTTGATCTGGCGCGCACCAACCTGGAATTGGAAACCTCTAATAACCTCGATTTATCGCTCCGCAAATTTGAAGGCGATTTGGGTTTTATTTTGAATGCCTTCTACAACCAGATTGATGATTACTATTACCTTTCCGAAACAAACGCTGTGTATGAAACCGAACATACAGATGGTGTTGGTGAAGATGCCCACGAACACGCCACAGAGTTACCGGTGTTTATTTACCAGGCGCGCGATGCAGAACTGTACGGGTTCGAAAGCGAGTTTATCTGGCAAACCACGGATGCTTTTACCTTGGGCCTGACTGGCGATTACACCCGTGCGACGCTGAAGGATGGTGGCGACTTGCCACGCATTCCTCCTTTACGTATCGGCGCGCGCGCGCAATATGAAATGGGTAACTGGCGCGCAGAATTAAGCGGCCAACACTATTTTGAGCAAGACAGGATCGCTACTCTCGAAACCTCCACCGGGGCTTACACGCTCCTTGATGCGCAAATCAGCTATGCGTTTAGCGAGGGTTTAAAAATTTACCTTAAAGGCAACAACCTCACCGACGAATACGCACGTGTCCATGCCTCTTTCCTCAAGGACAAAGCACCGCTACCCGCCCGCAGTTACGCAGTGGGCATTAGCGGTAGTTTCTAATAATTTTTTTAGTAAGGTAATGATGATGCTGCAAGATTTCTTTGAAAATCCATTAAAAATTTCACCTTTGCTGCTTGCCCTCACCATGCCCGTTGCATTCACAGGATGCGGTGGCGGTGATACCAACATTGTGGAGCGCGATCCAATCCCGATTGAGGATGACCATGATCACGATGAAGCCACCACACAGGGGCGCTTGTTGGTCGCCATTAAAGACCTACCGAAAGTCGGGGTTTGGGACATCACCGAGGCGGCCCTGTTGGAAGAGTACACCCTCACGGAACCCGCAAGCGGACTCTATGCAAGCCCGAGCTATCGTTATGGTTTTATCATCCAACGCACCGCTAACCTGGTGAATGTGATTGACAGCGGCTTATCGCAAGAAGACCACGGCGACCATAAGGACGATATTATTGAAGCGCCGCGCTGGCTGGCATTTGGCACCGATAACGTACGCCCGACCCACTTCACCACCACAGAAACACAATCCGTTATTTTTTATGACGGTAACCTGGATACCACAACACCGGCGGGAGTCGGCGTATTTACCGAAGCTGATATCAAAAACAACACCCCCGGTAATCGCCTTGAATACACGACCCCTATGCACGGTGCGGCCCAAGCGCGCGGCGATTATTTGCTGTCCACCATTCGCGATCCATTAACCACCAGCACCCTGCCGGACACGATTGGGCTTTATAAAGCGAACAACGGTATTTACAGCGAACAGCAAATATTCACAGAGACATGCCCGGGTGTGCATGGCAGCGCGCAAAATGAAACGCAAATTGCATTCGGTTGCACCGATGGTGTGCTGGTCATTACACAAACAGGCGATAGCTTCAGCGCGAAAAAAATTATGAATCCCGCAAGCTTTACCGGTAATACCCGTATCGGCACACTTTACGGCGATGAACATGTCGGCGGGTTTGTCGGTATTGCAAGCGGTCAATTTTTCCTAATCGACACAACAGCAGGAAACATCACACCGATCAATTGGGTAGATACCGGTACCACACCAACAGCGCTGGCCTATGGCTTTGCAGATGAAGGCGGTCTGTTTGTAATTCTGGATAATCAGGGTTGGTTACATTTGCTTAACACCCATAATTGGACAATCAGTACACGCATACAGGCAATCACCAGCAACATCAATGCATTACCGGCGGGCAGTCGTTTTGAATTGGCATTAACACCGGGGCATAAAATTTATGTCAGTGACCCTATCGCCAATCAAATAAAACAGGTTGATTTGGACGAAGCAAAAGTCAGCGACAGCCTGCAACTGAACGGCACACCGGCAAAAATTGCATGGATAGGTATTGCAGCGCCGGCGGGAAACGATCATCACTAAGGTTTTTATAAATACCGTAAATAACAAAGCCGCTAAAAAGCGGCTTTGTTATTCAGCAAGGTTTATTTCATCACTCGCGGCTCGGCGACAGGAACCAATTTTCCATCGCGCAATTGGATAATTTGTGAAGCCCCCATGCTTGGCCAGATTTTAACTTCGTGACCTTTTTGCTCCAGGGCTTTGCGCACCATGTCCGGCATGGCGGCTTCCACAAATAATAAATCCGGATTCCATTGCTCATGGATTCGCGGCTGCCGGATGGCTTCCTCAGCGGGTATATTAAACTCCAGCGTATACAATAAATTTTGCACCACTTGCGAAATAATAGTAGGCCCACCTGCGGCGCCCAAGGTCATAACGGGCTGGTTATTTTTAAAAACAATCGTTGGGCTCATGCTGGATAACGGACGTTTTTTCGCGGCAACTGCGTTCGCGTCCGACCCTACCAAACCAAACGCGTTGGCAGCGCCCACCTGTGCGGAAAAATCATCCATCTGGTTATTCATTACCACACCGGTGCCGGGAATTACCACTTTACTACCGAAACTGGTATTCACCGTTGTGGTAATTGCGACCCAATTTCCGTCAGTATCCGCCGCTGCAATATGGGTGGTGTGTTTATTCATTAAATGCGGGATGTCGATTCCAGGATCACCATGCACAACGCCGGGTGCCACCTTGTCCCTACTTATTTTCTGCGCAATATTTTTGGCATAGCGTTTATCAGTGAGGCTTAAAGGTACTTTCACAAAATCCGAATCACCGAGCCAGTAAGCCCGGTCCGCAAAGGCAAACTTCATCGCTTCCGCTACCAGGTGATAGCGTTCCGATGTAGTCGCTTTGTGAAGGTCAAAGTTTTCAAGGATATTCAAGATTTGCGTAACATGGATTCCCCCGGAACTGGGCGGCGGAAATCCATACAATGTGTAACCTTTGTAAGTGGAAACTATGGGTTCACGCAGCTTAACCTGGTAATTGGAAAAATCTTCACGGGTGACCAGGCCAGCATTTTTTTTCATCCAACCAGCCGTTTTCTTGGCAAATTCACCGCGGTAAAAATAATCCGGCCCGAGACGCGCCAATTCGCGATAGGTGCGCGCCAAATCCGGATTTTTAATCATGGTTCCGGCAGGGTAAGGTTGGCCGGATTTACCCAGGTAGATTGCTGCCGCTGCGGGAAACTTTTGTAAATCTTTCACGGTGGAGGCAATACGTCCGGCGGCGCTGGCCGATACTGCAAAACCATTTTCCGCCAGGCTTGCCGCCGGCAAAATAACATCGGCAAATGTTAACTTGCCCCCTTCGCGTTGCAATTTATCCAGAGCCATCACAGAACCCGGAACACCTATAGCCAGGGCACCCGTGCGGCTTAATTCCGGGTTTGCCTTGCCATTTTCCAAAAACATATCGCGATGCGCCGCAGCCGGCGCCATTTCACGGCCATCAATTGCCAGCACCCGTCCATCAGCCAGGCGAACCAAAATGAAACTTCCACCACCAATCCCCGAGTTATGGGCATCCACAACGCCTAACGCGAAAGCGACAGCAATAGCGGCATCCACCGCATTACCACCCCATTTCACCACATCCATGGCAATCCGGGTTGCATCCGGATTAACACTGGCAACTGCGACTTTCCCATCGGCGGAAATTTGCGCAAATCCATTCGCGGGATGATCCGCATAACTTAACGGAACAACGCAGATCAGTAAAAGCAGGATGACCTTTCTCATATTGGTTACCTAAATGGAGGAATATTAAATAAGGCGAAGTCTATTTGCATTTGATATGCAGCGCTACATAGTCGAACAATAACCTGTTTAAGCGACAACAATGTTGTGTGTCAGGATCCCCAAATAAATTTCTCTTTTAGGTCCAGGGCATCCGGCCTCGGCACATAGGCAACCCCTGGCATCTGGTTTACACTTCAACCACTTTACGTTTTAACAATCATTATCAGGAGTTTGCGTATGCGAAATGCAACACGGGCTTTTTTAATTGCCGGTGGATTGGTATTGGCCAATCCTTCATTGGCCGCCGAGGGAATGTGGACATTGGATAACCTACCCTACGCCGATCTGGAAAAAAACTACAAATTCAAGCCCACACAGGAATGGATTCAAAAATCCATGCGCAGTGCAGTGCGCCTTGCCGGTGGTTGCTCGGGTTCTTTTGTTTCAGCGGAAGGATTGGTATTAACCAACCACCATTGCGTTATCTCCTGCGTGGAAGATTTATCCAGCACGGAGCAAGATTTTGTTAACAAAGGGTTTCTCGCAAAATCCCGCAGTGAGGAAAAGCAATGCCCCGGCATGGAAGTCAATCGTTTGGAAAAGACTGAGGATGTTACCGAGCGAATGTTAACAGCGCTCGCCGGTTTAACAGGCAAAGCATTCAGCGATGCGAAAAAAGCCGAGCAGTCGCGCATTGAACAAGAATGCGTTGGTGATGCAGGTGACAAACGTCGTTGCGATATTGTCGAGCTTTATGGCGGCGGCCAATACCACGTATACCAATATAGCCGCTATCAAGATGTCCGCCTGGTGTTCGCACCGGAATACGCTGCGGGATTCTTTGGCGGAGACCCGGACAATTTCAATTTTCCGCGTTACAACCTGGATATGAGTTTGCTGCGTGTGTATGCCGACGGCCAACCTATCACTAATAATGACTGGTTTCCCATCAACCCCAAGGGCGCGAATGAAAATGAATTGGTGATGACCCTTGGCCACCCCGGTGCTACCCAACGTTTATTGACCATGGCAGAACTGGAAACACAACGCGATCTGGTTTTGCCCTTCCGCTTAATTTTCGCTTCGGAATATCGCGGCTTGCTCTTGCAATACTCGCGTCAGGGCGCGGAGCAAGCGCGTATCGCGCAAACTGAATTAACCATGGTTGAAAATGGCATTAAAGCACGTACAGGTATGTTCCAATCGCTCTTATCACCGGCGGTAATGCAACAAAAACGAAATGATGAAAACGCCTTTCGCAATTGGGTTGCCAGCGATGCCGCCCGTAAACAGCGATTTGGCGATCCATGGAAAACCTTGAGCGACACCCAGGTCGCATGGCGCAACCTTTACCTGGACTACGTAATGGTTGAATTGGGGATGGGTGCACTTTCGCAACAGGTAACCTGGGCAAAAACGCTGGTACGCGGCACAGCGGAAATGGAAAAGCCCGATGCGGAGCGCTTGCGTGAATTTTCACAAGCGGCATTGCCCGGTGTACAAGCGAGCCTGTTTGCAGAAACCCCGCTCTACCCTGAATTTGAAGAACTTAAGTTAAGCTGGTCGCTGAGTAAATTACGGGAACGTTTAGGTGTGGATAATCCCATTGTCAAAAGTATCCTTGGTAAAGAATCCCCGGAATCAATTGCCAAAAACATTGTTGCCAATAGCAAGCTGGCTGATTCCGCGCTTCGCAAACAACTCTGGGACGGTGGCACCGATGCGATACAGAAAAGTAACGATCCGGCCATCGTCCTCGCACGTTTACTCGATGAACATGGTCGCAAAATGCGCGAGCAATTCGACCACCAGATAGAGCCCGTCCAAAAAGCCGCTATTGAACAACTCGCCAAGGCGCGTTTTGCATTTAAAGGTACTGCAGTTTATCCGGATGCAACGTTTTCGTTGCGCCTTTCATACGGCGTCATTCGCGGTTGGAACGAACGCGGGACGCCGGTAAAACCCTTCACTGATTTTGCCGGTTTATTTGATCGCGCCACCGCTTACGATCCATTTAAATTAGCGGACACCTGGGTAGCAGCGCAAAAGAACCTGAATAAAAAAACCCGGTTCAATCAGGTATCAACCAATGACATTGTCGGTGGTAATTCGGGTAGTCCGTTGATTAACGCCAGGGGTGAATTGGTAGGCTTGATTTTCGATGGTAATATCCAGTCACTCGGCGGAAGCTATTTTTATGATGAATCCGTTAATCGCGCTGTGTCAGTACATTCAGCGGCAATTAGCGAAGCCTTGAAAAAAGTTTATAAGTCGGAGCATTTGGCGAAGGAATTAACATTACACTGAGGTTCACATTGATCGAATTGAAAGATGCCCGGCGATAATGCCGGGCATTTTTTTGGATGTGGCAGGTGCTTTTTCATACCACCCTAATTGGTGGCATTACAGTGACGGGTTTAGCGCGATAGAAAAGGACAAACCTCCATATCCATAACGGGGAAACAAGGAAAGGCTCGTTATAAGCTAGGAATATTTAATTCTTTTATAAAATTTTTTTGGTTATTTATGATGCGTGCCTGAATAGGTTTTAAGGCCAATGCTATGCCGCTCACTGAATTAATGAATTATTTTAACGATCAACTACAAACCCAGGCGCGATTGCACGACTTACCCAAAACCGGGTTTTACAAAGCCGACAATCAATATTGGGCGCGTTTTGGCAATTTAATCCTGGGCAGCCTGTTTGCAGAAATTTTGTCCGCAAAGGACGACCGGTTGATTGGCCATTACGCCGATTTATTTGTCCGTTCAAGTACAGGAAATGTATTAAATATCGATCACATAGTGAATGCACTCGAAGACAAGGAGCAGGTTGTTCATTTGGACCGCCTGGTCAGGACATTGCATTCGCTTAACTATCTGCAACAACACGACGGCTTTAAAGGCTTGCTGGCATTGCGAGTCCAATCACGCCACATACTGAGTGTTGCAAATGACCACGGAAAAACCTTCGAAAAAATTCTGGGGGATTGCGGCCTTGGACCAGAGCGAGTGATATTGCATACCAGGCTTGTAGACGCAAGGAGCCTGGAACATTTCCAACAAGCGCTAACCAGTTACCGCGCGCGCCAGTATCGTTTAGGCATCAGCCTGCATAACATTCCCGATTGGGAATTGTTGCAGCTATTCGATTTGCAACCAGATTATATTTTTTCCAATCCGATATTGCTTCAACAATTCATTGATCAACCGGTCTATTCTTTGGGCCCAACACCTATTGTGGTTGCCGCGACGCCAGATGTTAACCAATCCAAATCAATCCTATTAGGAAACAATAGCCGCTTTGAAGCTTATGTACGGTTACCAGGTGGTTATACGCAACATTCATTTAACGATACTGATTTACCGGCTGGTGATTCGCGACGGTTGGCCGGTTGACTGGCCAACATCCGCAACTATTGCTATGTGCCCGCTATGTGAATCACCGTGTTAAAACCTAATACCCCAGATCCAATACTACTTCGGGAGCAGTGACGATAACCCAGGCCAACAGGCCGGAAACCAGCACAACAAAAAATAACGCCAGCCAGATTTTGGAAGATTCAATCGCGCGCGCACCTTCAAAACCGCGTCGGGGCTTTTTACCGGTAATCATGGCTTTAATTAAATTTTCACGTTTAACAAATACGTAAAAAAACACTGCGGATACATGCAAGGCCACTGCGCCGAGAATCCAGTAAAACAACTCTTTATGGATGCTGGTCAATTTTAAACTCAGCTCATTGCTAACATACCCATATAAAGGGCCAGCATTAAATATTTCATCATTAGCAAATAAACCGGTAACTGCCTGGATTAGCATCACCGCAAGCAACACCACCACCATCCAGGCTCCCAAGGGGTTATGCCCTGCGTAAGACTCCACGTTCTTCCTTATTAGATTGGAAGCATAACGAAAACTTTCGCGCGGATGGCGAATAAAATTTGCGAACTGCGCGTGGTGGGTACCAAATAACCCCCACAATATTCGAAAACCCACCAGGACAATTACAAAATAACCCGACCACAAATGGTAGGAAAAATAACTCACCCCTAACCAATTGGTAACGTAAGCGGCGATAAAAGAGACTACTAATAACCAGTGAAATACACGCGTGGGTAAATCCCAAACATGCAAATGGGTATCGTCAGGGATAGCCGGATTGCCGGGTTCGCTATCCAGTGTGGAATCAACTAATGGATCAGACATAGGAAACAGGCGTAATAAGCGGAAGTAATGGGCATACACCGCAGGCACCATGCCAGCGGTGTATGCCTGCCGATAAATTATTTTTCCTTGTATTTGTCGTGGCAGCCCTTGCAGCCTTCTGCCACGGCTTTTGCCGCGTCTTTAAACGCATCAGATGCAGTCGATTCCCTGGTTGCAACATCAGCCAGTTTTTTTGAATTCGCAATAAATTCCTTCAGCAATTTATCAAAGTCTTCTTTTTTGGTGAATGCTTCTGCCTTGGTCTTGGTTTCCGGTGTACCCAGGTTGGAATCCGCAGGGAAAGTACCTTCAAGTAATTCACTTAAAAAAGCCACGCGCTGGGCACGCTTCACAACCTCAGCTTGGTTGTAAATAGCTTTCCCTTGTAATACATCACCAATAGGTTTGAAATTATTAGCAATTAAAACAAACGCAGCCTTGCGCACGGCGATGGCTTGTTTTGCCGGGGCCGGGCCTGTAGCCGGTGCGGCTTTTGCAGGCTTATCAGCCGCAAATGCGCCAGCGCTACCGGCAATCAAGCAAGCAGCTCCAAAAATTTTTAACGATGTTGCAACGAGGGCTACACGAGTCATTAACAGGTTTCTCCTAAGATCTATGTCTGTTGGTTATTCATAAGCTAAACGGTTCTGTATTTTAAGTAGCACACTCACTGCCTTATCCCATTATCAACATGGCCAATAAAAGTATGGCAATAAGTGCACTTACTAAAGTTTTTACAATACAGGTGGCGCATTCCCCGCACCGATTACTGCCCCACCACCAAACCCGCCATTGTTTTCAGTACAGATTTGTTCGTAGGGCTCCAAAATTAAATGCTTGCCGTTATGGTTTGCAATACCCAATTGGTTATTCCAACCATCCTCGGCAAAATTTTCGACACGGCGCGCAGGAATTTCCAAGGTCCATGGCCGCGTAAATACAGTTGGGTCAGTATAAGTGGCCGAGTATAAATAACGGCCCGCCTTGTAATCAAAAATAAAACGTTCCTTTACAATTGTTTCCGTGCCGGAGAACTCGCCGGTACGCCCGAAACGGGATTTGGAATTATTATTTTTCACCTCAACGTAAAGCGTATTGCCCTCCCAATAACCACGGGAGTCGCCGTTCCATAAACGAATTTTTTGATCGAGATGGGGCTTTTTATTTTTTTTGTTTTGTTTATCCCCTTTTTGATGGAGATGGATAATACGCGAACCCGAATCAAACAAGAACACCAGATAACCGGGAAATTGCCGGATTTCATAACCGTGCCACATAAAGGATTTGGAAGGCCCACCGGGGGCGCATCGTGCCAGGGGCTCAATATATTCAGGCTTTATTGGATCGTGGAAATTGTCCAGGTACTCCCGCTGCAATTCACGCGCCCAAGGCTGGTAGGGAACTTGCCCATCGGCCGGGTCCACTACCCTGCTGGGCGCGCGGGTTTCACGCGGACCAAGTGGTGTGCGAGGTTGTTCACCGGGGGTAGCCCCCTGCGGATCAGTAAAGTTGGTATGGTTGGATATGGTATTGGACCAATGACCTTGTACGTCCGGTTGGCCATCCGCCAATCTCGGCCCCGTCCATTTCCCGGGGTCCACGCGATATACCGTTTTTTCCCGTTCAAATTTCGGGAATTTTGCGCGCTCGGCTTCCCATTGCCCATAATCGGAAAAGGCTGGCATTGCCGTCACGCCAGCCATAACCATGATCGTTAATACCGGGAATAAATTTTTTTGCATGGCAACACCTGTTATTTCGCTTGCGCTTTCGGCGCACGCTCGGCGGGATAGGGATAATAGCGGTCGTAATCCAGCGTGAAGCGATAGTCTTCCACTAACTGGAAATTTTTTTCGCGATGACGGTGCAAAACCACACTGATATCCCAGGGGCGGCTAAATACCTTTTCATCCTGGATAGTCGCCCTGTATTCAATGGTATTGGCATCAACCAATTTCCAACGCTCAACGACATGCAGGGCATCGCTGTGATAATTTCCGGAACGATCCAGCCATGTTTCATCATTAAAATGTTTTACATCGACAACCAGGGTGTCGCCTTCCCATTTTCCACGGGAATCGCCCAACCACCAATCATTGGGATCTTTGGGATGGCCAGTGCTGTTGGTATGGATAGTGCGAACTGAATGGCCAAATTGATGGATTAATGTCAGGTCACGTGCGCGTTGGAAAATCTGGAACGGTTCCGGATAATAAATACCGCGCGGCACTCCCAAGGTCCAACCTTTCAGGCGAGGGTCAGCGTTAAAGCGGTTTTCAAAATTTTGTTTGCGCCTGGCCAAGGCTTCAGGCTTGTAAGGAATTGCTCCACCCTCCACAACACCTGGCGCAGGTGGTGCATCTATTCGCGCAGAGTGCGGTTCCAGGTCATAATCCGCTGCGCTGGTGGTTTGCCATATCCCGGAAAAATCCGGCCTGCCATCCAGGCGCGGAATTTTTTCTGCGGATTGCACCTGAACCGATAAGGTTAAAAATAAAAACATAAAAAATAATGTCGGGCTTGCCTTCACCCACTTGGGCGAATAAAGGGAAGGCGAAGGATTTCCCTTGATAAAATTACGCAAGAATTTATCTCCAAAAAAACGTCATTACAATTAATTGCTGGCGGAACGCGTTGCAGTGGGAGCATCCTGGGCTCCGCCCGTTTGGAATACGCGCCCGTCCGCCAGGGTGATACTGGTGGAGTAACCAAAACTCTGGCCGTCTTTGGCCAAATAACCTTTCACGGTGATCTCTGTTCCAATGGGTAAGGTAGCTTTGGTCAGGCCTTTTTGTTTCAGCGCAAAAGGCGAACCAAATTCAAACCCCCAATTGGTAACCTCACCATTCGTATTTTTCACCTCGACATAAATCCAACTGTGTGGATTCACCCATTTTCCTTTAGTCACCACCCCCTTTAATTCAAACGGTTTTTGCGCATCAAACTCCGCCGAAAATGCATGGTGCGCCACCGCGGGTAAAGCACCGAACAGGACTGCGATAGCAGCAGTCCCACGCATTAATGATTTTTTTGTAACAACTGACATATTGATTTCCCCAATAACCGATTTCTAACCCGTATTAATTGCTAGCGCGAAATGTCACCTGATGTTGCCAGGAGCAAACATCAGGCCAATGAGGGGCTATTAAATTTCGGATTTGGTAAAGTGAGGTAATTGTTAAAAATATCCAGGATTAATTAAAAATTTGGCTATAAATCGGGATGTGGCGAGTTCATTATTAAAGAACCAAAAGATTTACCTCCGCAGGAATTTGTTTTTTCAATAATTAAGCCTGGGGTATGAGCTGTATACAGTGTTTGTTTATAAACACTTTGTCTGGAAAAAATCATTGCAGTGATTAAATCCATGCAGCAGGATGGCAAAGAAACTCCACCGTTTGGTGCAATATGCCTGTGGTATCCTTTGTTGCAATGATCAGTAAGAATTATTCATGCCAACCCTTTAATTTGCGGATTTCAGAATGAGTGCTTTCAGTATTGTTCCCTACGAATTACTAAAACAGAAAATCCATGACCGTTTATCGGTAGCAGGTATTACATCTGGGCAGGCGTTGGTTGAAGCGGAAATAATGACCGAGGCTGACTTGCATGGTGTTGCCTCACACGGCGTACGTATGTTACCGGCGTTGCTGGCCGCACTTGCTGATGGCCGGGTGAATCAGCATCCGCAGTTTTCGTTACAACGGCAATTTGGCGCGATAGCGGTCATGGACTGCGATAACGGACCCGGACGTTATGCTGCCCAAAACGCAATGCAACATGCAATGGATTTGGCGGGAGCATTTGGCGTGGGTGTTTGCCTCGCTAAAAACACTACGCATTGGGGACGCGCCCATGCATACGCCAATCGCGCAGCGCAAGCCGGGTTTATCGGTATATGCACGACCAATGCAATTCCCACCATGGCAATTGGCGGGGCGACTAAAGCCGTTATCGGTAACAACCCTCTCGCTATCGGTATTCCGGGGGCTAACCCCGGTGAACCGATAATCCTGGACATGGCAATGAGCCAGGCCGCCGTGGGCAAAGTAGGTACCTGGTTACGCGAAGGGAAGGCATTACCGGGCAATTGGGGCCTGGATGCGGAAGGCAAGCCTTCAAACGATGCCAAAGCAATTTTGGAGGGTGCTGTGTTACCCATGGGCGAGCACAAAGGCGCGGGGTTGTCGGTGATGTTCGAGCTGTTAACCGCGGCCCTGGCAGGCGCAGCCTTTACCCAACAGATTCGTGGCGCCGACCCGAGCGGTATTGATCGTTATGCAAGTAAAATTTTTATAGCGCTTAACGTCCAATCATTTATAGATCCCACGGAATTCCAGCGGCACACCCTTGATTTTATCGATTATTTAAAAACGGAAGCAGCGCCCTTTGCTTACCCCGGCGAACGCGGCTGGCAAATCGCCAGGAAGCAAAAGGAAAGCGGTGTGGAATTGCACAACGAAATTATTACGCAATTGCAGGCGGTCGGCGTTTATTTTTAGTCCACCAGGGCCTGGCGCGCCGCCAATTCCTCCACCCGAGCCAAAGCCTGCTTCACGTTATCGGCGGGTGACAAACCGCTGATTGTTGCGGCAATTTTGCCATCGGGCGTGATGATAAATGTCGTGCGCTCGGCAAATCCATGATCAATTTCCTTGCCGCGGCTATCCAGTTTTCCGGGGGTAGCTTCGCGCACGTTCAATTCAAACGATTTAGCCACCTCGCCATCCGGGTCTGACGCAACGGCTACTTTGCCCGCGCAATATTCCGGATCTGCCGAGAAATCATTAAGGCGGTCAATACTGTCTAACGAAACACCGATAACAGTCGATCCCGCTTTGGCGAACTTTTCGCTATTCACAGAAAAATTGTGTGCCTGCATGTTACAACCATTGGTATAAGCTGAAGGATAGAAATAAACCACAACCGGGCCAGCCTTCAATTTTTCCTTCAACGAAAATTGGAAGGCCTTACCGGCGAGGGACGCCTGCAACGAAAAATCGGGCGCAACCTCGCCTGATTCTAACGCCGCCATTGCCGGCACAACCAATGGACCACCCACAACACCGGCTAGAAATAATTTGATGGATGAGAATTTCATTGTGATTTCCTTTAAAGGGAGTTGATAGTAACTTTTGCTATTTTACCCTGGATGCTAGCCTTCCCATTCGCTGGCCCAGTTCCACGCAACCGGCTGGACTGCATGCGTTAATCTTCTTTATAGAAGTTGTGGCAGGTTTTGCAAGTTCGCGCCAAATCCGTTGCAGTATTTGCCGCACTTTCAAAATCCTGTTGTTGCAAGGACTTAATTATTTCACCTGAAAATTTAACACTTTTCCTTGCGAGATCGCTCGCTTCGGCAACATCCTTACCAGTCGCCCGTTCCTTTTGATAATGCTCCGCGACTACTGCAAACAATTCATTCAATGTTTGCGCGTCTGCAATAGCAGATTCAACGTTCCCTAACGCGATATTGGAAGAAAGGTTATCATTGGCACTCTCAATGGTTTGCATTAAATCCATATCCATTTCTGTTTCTCCAGCAACCAACGGATAGGATACCAGAATAATCACGGCGGATAAAAACACAAAAAAATGGTGAACAACAAAGGTTTTACGCATAGGTTTCCAATAAATAACCAATAAAAACGAGGCAGCATTGCTGCCCCAAATCTCACCCTAACTAACCCCGGCCTTTTTCCAAAAAGTGTCAGGCCAAAATATCCTTGATGACTTTTCCGAACACTACCGTCGGACGCTCGGAGCGACCATTGTTAATGTACGTCGTTTTCAAATGATTCAATCCCAATAAATGTAAAACCGTTGCGTGTAAATCGTAGGTGTCTACCGCGGTATCTTTATCGGCCACTTGTACACCCAGTTCGTCCGTTGCGCCGTAAGTGAACCCCGCCTTTAAACCACCGCCTGCCAACCACTGGGTATAGCCCCAGGGATTGTGGTCGCGGCCGGTGCCACTTTCGCCCCAAGGTGTGCGTGCGAATTCGGACGTCCACACAACCAATGTTGTTTCCAGCAGGCCCAGCGCTTTCAAATCTTCGAGTAAACCGGCAATAGGTTTATCCACCATTTTTGCCATCACGCCGTGGTTTTTTTCCAAATCATCATGCGCATCCCAACTGGTAAATTCAGTTTCACCGTCCGGGGCACCGCTAACAACCTGGATGAAACGTACCCCACGTTCTACCAAACGACGCGCCCGCAAAAGCGTGGTTCCATAGCTGCTGCTAACCGGATCATCAATGCCATACAATTTTTTGGTTGCATCGCTTTCTTTATTCAGATCCACAGCTTCCGGTGCGGCAACTTGCATGCGATCCGCCAGTTCATAGGAGCGCAAGCGCGCTTTAAGCTCGGTATCCAGAGGGCGATCACTTGCACCTATTTGATTGAGTTTATTTAATAGGTCCAGGGAGTTTCGTTGCTGCAATGCTGAACGTAATTCAGGTCGATCAAGATAATAAATTGGTGACGGTCCCGGACGAAACGCAGTGCCTTGGTAAACGGCCGGTAAAAAACCGGAATGCCAATTAACTGAACCCGCTCGCGGTTCAGAAGCACCGTTATACAACACCACATAGGGCGGCAAATCCGGATTGGCAGTACCTAATGCATAAGAAATCCATGCACCGAGAGATGGCCGGCCGGGGTTTAAATCGCCGGTATTTAATTTCAAAATTGAAATATCATGCGTTGCACCAATCGTTACACTCGATTTTATAAATGTTAATTTATCGGCGTGGTTGGCAAGGTTAGGCAACAAGTTGGAAAACCATGCACCGCTTTCACCATACTGTTTCCAGGTCCTTTGATTGGAGACGAATAATTCATTCACGCCCCCCTGTGTACTGGTTTTAATACCTTTTAAAAATGAATCGGGTACACCTTTACCTGCGTTTTTTACCAGCTCCGGTTTGTAGTCATAAAGGTCCAGGGTACTGGGCGCACCATTTTGATGTAACCAAATCACCGATTTGATTTTTGCCGGAAAATGCGATTGCCTGGGTGCCAGGGGATCAGCAGGATCAACCAGGTCCGCAGCGCGTGCTGCAGAAACCGTTAATCCGGGAATTGCACCTGCCAGGGTCGCACTACCTACTCCCAGGCCAGCATGCTTTATAAAGTCGCGACGTGATTTATTATCCATTACAGTAATCTCTTTCTTTAAAATTTTAAAAGTTAAAACCCGGTTTTCGATTTGCGTATCAGAAGCGATACGCAAAATCGTTGGAGTTAGCCACTGCGTGCACCAGGTCCACAAAAGCGGCCGCCTTGAACGGGTCCAGGTTCTTGGTGTCTTTCAAACCGGTTGGCACGGCCACTTCAAACTTGTCCGTCCAGGTTTTGTTTTGTACCAGCTTCTGCTGTTCTTTAAGGAAACCTTTAAGTGCCGTCTTTTCCTTATTCGTCGGTTTACGCGAAAAAAGGATTTCATACAGGGTTTCTATTTGCGCGTTTTCATTTGCACCCGCTTCGGAAATAACACGGCCCGCAAGCGCCTGGGACCAACCGAAAACCACATCGCTGTTAAACAATGTCAGCGCTTGCAAGGGCGTTGTTGTTACGTCGCGTTTGTGATGCGGTTTGGATGGGTCCGCCGGATCAAAGGAAGCCGTTAATGGATAAGGCAGGCTACGGCGTACAAATGTATAAATACTGCGGCGCTTGTGATCGTTCGGATCTTTTGCATCTTCCCAAAGTGCACCGCCCTGCCCGTTGTTTAATACATTACCTGCAACCAAGCTGGCGGGCACTTTCGGAAATACTGCCGGACCGCCAATGGTTTCATCCAATTCACCGGATGCATAAAGCAACGAATCACGCAGCTCTTCCGCCTCCAAACGTTTGCGTGGATAAGTCGCTAACAATTTATTATGCGGATCCACTTTCAAGGCATCGGCACGCTCATCGGACGACTGGCGATACACAGCTGACAATACGATTTCACGCTGCAATTGCTTTACGTTCCAACCATTTTTCACAAAGTTTCCGGCAAGGTAATCCAGCAATTCCGGATGCGTCGGTTTTTCACCGGCACGGCCAAAATCTTCCACAATACCGGCAATACCCTTGCTAAATAATTGTGCCCATACACGGTTCACATAGACACGAGGGGTCAATGGGTTTTCGGGGCTGGCAAGCCAATTAGCCAATGCAGTACGACGGCCAGTGGAATTAGCGGTCGGCGTTATTTGCAAATTGACATTCGCCGCCCAAAGCCTTGGTAACGCAGGTTCGACCGCGTCCAGTGGCCGCTCATGGATACCGTTAAAACGAATGCGGGTTTCCGGCGCTTCTGCTCCCAACTCGCCCAATGCGGTATAGGTTTTTGAACCACGGCGCGGGCGGAGGTGATCAAACTTTTTTAATTCTTCCGCTAAACGTTGATATTCCGTCCATAGCGCCACATTAGCTTCCAGATATTGTGGATGATCTCTATTGGCGGTGGTTTCACGCAAATAAGCAACAATATCGCGCTCAGATGCGACCGCATTCAATCGAAAATTGATCCACTTATCCAACGGCGTCCATTGGTCCCTCGGTTTGAAGATTGCTTCGCGGCTATCCGTCAAATAGCGTTCATTGTGATACTGGCGCCCTTTTTCCCGCACCTTATCCAAAATAGCTTTTTGCTGATCGGTAATGGATTTAATTGCCGCTTGATAAACAGCTTGCGCCGTAACAAAATCAATATCCCATTGCGTCTCCGTACCCTTCGCCAACTCAATACGCTCATTCACAATGGTGTTCGCAAAAAATGCCTGGAGCTGGAAATATTCCTTTTGACTGATTTTGTCGATTTTATGGTTGTGGCACCGCGCGCAACCAATGGTTGAAGCCAGGAAAGTTTCGCCAACCAAATCAGTCATATCAGTAGAAATTTGATAATGGCGTTGCACCAGGTCGCGTGAATTAAAATTATCCGGATAACCTGCGAGGAAACCCGTAGCAATTTTTGCCTCCTGGCTCCCGGGCCATAACTCATCACCCGCAATTTGCTCACGAATAAATTGGTCGAATGGCTTGCCTTCATTGAATGACTTGATAACGTAATCGCGATAGCGCCAATTATTTGGACGTGTTTGGTCATTCTGGAAACCGGCGCTATCCGCATAGCGAGCCAAATCCAGCCAACGACGGGCCTGGCGCTCACCGAAATGCGGTGACGCGAGTAAACGATCGACAAGTTTTTCGTAAGCATCTGGCGATTTGTCTTGTTCAAATGCTTCCACTTCGGCTGGCGTTGGCAATAAGCCAATAAGGTCTAGCGTTACACGGCGAATATAAGTAGCACGGTCTGCCTCCCCAGCGGGCTTTAAGCCATGCTCATTTAAACGCGCCAAAATAAAATTATCGATAGGCGTACGAACCCATTCGCGGTTACCGACGTCAGGGACCGCAATACTGGAACTAATAGGTTCGTAAGCCCAATCCCTGGACGCGTTACTGGTGATGGGTTTAATTTTTTCCATCTTTACAGCGGTGGCTTGTTTTGTCGCTGCGCCTGCCTTTACATCAGCCGCTTGGGCCTGTCCCAACCCGTACACCGAAACCGATAATCCCAGCAATGCCGCCAGGTATATTTTCTTTTTGTTCATTAACTCACTCCTACACAAATAATGTGCTGCCTGGGTAATCGCTTGGCAATCAATGATCTTTTGATTTAGCAACAGCTTGCTTAAGCTCTATTCGGTAATAGCAACTAGCGAGCCATATTTATGCAGGGCAGTTAACAATGCGTTGGTATATATCGCTATCTTTTTGATTGGAAAAAGAATTTATTATTCCAGGAAATAGAAAATCACTAAAATTTAAATCGGTAAATTAAATATTTCCACGCGATCTTAGTGATGCGTTAAAAGCAATCAACAAACCGGTTGCTATGCAACCAACACTAATGGCAATCGGCCCACAAAAAATAAAACATTAAATATTGTCTGCTGTATTTTAAACAGCAAAAAAACCATAAAAGGATTTAATAATTATCTTTATGATTATTTTTGAAATAAAAAGGGCTAATCAAACCCTTGTATTAAAAGGAGTTTACAAGCTAGTTAATAGCCAGAAATGCTTTTTTTATTTTTAATGGCATATTAATTGCCAAATCACTCCTGACAGGTGAATTCATTGAGTAGGAGTTATTGAATGTCGTTAACCAAGAAAAAATCCATCGTGGGGAAAAATGTTATTTTTGCAGCAACCGGGAATACCTTTGCGTCAAAACCCCTGGCAATTTTTATTGCGCTTGCCGCGCTACCACCAGTAACTGTTGCGCAAGTAACAAACTCTTCCGACAATGTAAGTGCGCAAAACACCGCTATAGAAAGCAAGGTTGCTGCAAACACCACATCAGCAAGCGCCAGTGCAAAAGGCAAACCCTTGGTATTAGGTGTTGTGACTGTACGAAGCCGTAATCGCATTGAGAAATTGCAGGATGTGCCACTCTCGGTATCTGTCGTTCAGGGAAAAGAATTGGAGCGTCTAAATGCCACAGACATCAGCTCACTCACACAACGACTGGCAAATATTTCCTGGAACCAGGGCAACCAGCGCACCAGTAGCCTTGCAATTCGCGGAATAGGCAAGCAAGGTCAAACGGAAGCGCAAGATCCGGCGGTGGGATTAATTGTGGATGGCGTGAACTATGCCTATAACGCGTTATCATCCAGCTTTGACTTTACGGATATAGAAACTGTTGAGGTTGCGCGCGGACCGCAAGGCACTTTACTCGGCAAAAATAGCAGCATTGGCGCTATCAACGTAACCACCAAACGCCCTTCCTTTGATCCGGATTTTTCCTATTCCCTAACATTTGGAGAGTGGGATACCGTTCAGGGCCGCTTTGCCGGTGGCGGAGCCGTAATTGAAAACTTATTGGCATGGCGCGGTACCCTCAGCGTATCCAAAGGCCAGGGGGATATCAGAAATGCCTATAACCACGATGAAACAATTTCCAATAAGGAACGTGTGTCAGGGCGTGTGCAACTTTTGTTAACACCTAATGAGATTTTCACCGCACACCTGGCTGTTGATGTGCAACCACGTTCCGGTGAGCGTACTAACGGCCGTACCATCTACACCCCGACACCGGATACCTATTCCGATGGAAGCCCCAATCCAAATAATGCGGATGCAAGCAAACGCCTGGCGCGTCGCTGGTTTACGCAAAGTCCTAATTATTCCTACGCGGGCGATTACCTGCACGGCGGCGGCGAAAATGAATACAACGCCGATGGTCGCCGCCCCTTAATCACTGGCAGTAACGGCGCCACTGCCGATTTAAACTGGAGACTGGATACACACACAATCACTTCCATAACCGCATATAAGGATTACCATTTCAATGCTGTAAATGATGAAGGCACACCCTTTGACATCCAACGCAATTCTGGTGGATTTTTTAACGATTACAAACAAGTCAGCCAGGAAATTCGTTTAAGTTCACAACAAGGCGGATTTGTTGATTACCAAACGGGGTTGTTTTATTTGGATGTACGCAATGTTGCCGAGTATCAACGCTTATGGGGCAATGATGCGGGTGCCTGGTTTGCCAGCAATTCGCAATACAACACCCTGGATCAAGATGCCGCGGGGCGCTACCTTCTCATAAATTCACTGTCCGGTTTGGATATGGCATGGAACAGTCCCGCCGGGTTCCAGGACATTAACAACGAAAGTATTGCCGCCTTTGCACAAGCCAACTGGAATTTTACTGAACAATTTGTGCTAACTACCGGTCTGCGGTTTACGCGGGAAGAACGGGAAAACCGCACAGCGACTTATATAAAGGATGGCGGGTTTGGTAGTGAATTGAATCCGGCGGAAGTTAACGGCGTTAACCTCGGTGGATTTATTTCCAACAACACCGGAGCATTGGGTACGGGTAATACACTGGAACAATTATCCCTCGCTGACCTGGTTGCTAATAAATATTTCGGCGCGGTGATTACTGGTACACCCGGCACTGCTTATAACAATTTGAGCGATACACAAAAAGCGCAAGTCGGTGCAACAAAAGCGCTACGGCAATCGCAAATCGGCGTTGTATTTGACGAGATACAGGTTGAGCCTTTTGAGAAAACCCTACCCGCATTTGTAATCAGCCCTACCTATAGATGGGATGAGAATCTAACTACGTATTTTTCCTGGCAACACGGCGAGAAAGCGGGCATTGCACAAGCAACCAATGGTATTTCCAACCTTGTAACCGAAGAAAAAAATAACGCATTTGAATTGGGTTTGAAGTCGTTATTATTGGATAACACGTTGGTCTTTAACCTGGCCCTGTTTGAAATGAATATTAAGGATTACCAGCAAACCAGCCGTGTCTTTGACGAATACACAACGATGCTGAATCGCCAGGCTGATCCAAACGCAAACGATGTTTACACCAATGCCACAGCGAATATTCCTAAAGTACGCGCGCGCGGTATAGAAATTGATAGTGTTTATTCAGGAATCCCAAACACCTCTATACGTGTAGCCGGTGCGATCACCGATGCAGAATATGTTGAATTCATCCATTCGCCCCAACCTTCCGAAAACGGTTACGCAGGGGCACCGCAATACCAGGACGTAAGCGGTAAAACATTACCCGGTGCTTCCAAATATTCGTTCAATATCGGTGTGGATTACCGCTTGCCGGTCTGGGGAGGCAAAGAATTCCACACCAGTGTGAACGCACAATACAGCAGCAAATTTAACTCGGATAATTCGCTGTCGTCCTACGGTTGGGTTGGTGGTCGAACATTAGTGGATTTTGGTATCGGGCTGGGTAATAGCAACCAGACTTTCGATGTTAATCTGGTTGTGAAAAACCTGTTTGATGACGACACACCACTTAGCCGGACCTGGAACAGTTACACACCGGCACATCCACGCTGGATAGCCCTGACGTTTAGCGGCCGATTTTAATTGCGCTACGCCGGGTGCCGCTACCTACGCAACGACACCCGGCATTGTGCGAAGGAACCGTGCGACTCCATCACTTTGAATATGACTCGCCCGAAAATTCAATAAGGCAAAAACCATGGCCAAATGGATCAGAAAAAGTAATACATTTTGAACCACGCCATTCAATACAATCGCACTCACAAGTCGCACCGGCGTTTATGGCCCTCCCCTTGGCCTCGTCCAAATTCTCCACAACGAAATCGATGTGAACCGGCGTCCAGTGACGGGTATAGGCTCGAAAGCTCGTGGCAGTGCTAGCAAAGGAGGTGAATTCCTTTTTTTGCAGCAAATAGAATCTATCTTTATCCCTTCCCAATTCGGCGACATCCTCATCAACCAGCCGCAACAATTTCATGCCGATGGCGGCGCTATAAAACTCAATTCCCTTGGCGAGGTTAGGCACATCAATATTTACCAAAATAGCCATGGTTATCCTCTTGCCCGAAGCGCAATTGTAAATTGGATTTGCTAACTAATGGTGACTCATAGCCCTGTTGTTTTTAACGCCCAAATAATATCAATTAGTGAGCTACTCAACGTTTCCGGATCCTGCAACAGGCGTATGCTTTGCCGGCCAACAATAAGAAAAGTAAAGGTTAAACCCCAAATGGCATCCTTTGTTTTATTTCATTCCATTGGCATCCCTACCAATATCCCCCCAATCAGGAGACAGCTATGCGCGCCAATAAATCCCTGAGTCATTTTTTAAGCCTGCTTTTTTTATTGTTATTAACAAGCCACTTTTCCCATGCGGAATTTATTAATTTTGATGATATAGAGCGGATAAACGACCCCGATAATCCCTTTTGGGCTGATCAGCCGATTACCGACCATTACTCCACCAAAGGTTTATTAATTGATGGTGGTTACTTAAATAAATACTTCGATGGAGATATAGAAAGAACCGTGAGCGGCCCGAACTACCTCCAGGGCGGTCCGTATTTCAGCTTAACATTTATTGGGAAATTACCTGCGTATGTAAGCCTGATAGTTACTTCTTCCCACGAGGATGTAGTTTTCCTGGATGCTGCCTGCGGAGACGGATCGATACTTTCAGCCGAAACCCCCGGTTGGGCTGGCCCCGATAAACACTCCCCGTTTAAAGCCAAAAACCTGGTCACCTTCGCATCTGACTTCGGTATTTCCACCATCAATATTTCAGCCTTCTATTTCCTTAGAAACTCAGCCATGATTGATGATCTGAAATACCACTACGCCATTCCGGAACCCAAGCCGGTAGTGTTATTCAGTATCGGACTCCTTCTTTTAATCTTTATACGCATGAGCCGTACCCGTGATTGATTCCGCCGGGTTAAATACCCCAGTAATACCATTCTGTTACTGGAGTATTTAACTATCACAACCATTCTTATTTTAACGCTTCCAAAATTCCAAATCCGTAAGTAACCGCAGGGAAAAATCCTTTCGGAAATCTTTTAGCAATATAAAGCTATCTGCTTCTACATAAGTCGCAAATGCAGCGATCAGTTCACTTTTTTCATTTTTTATATAGCCCACATACCACCCTTCAAAGGCGCCATCATCGTTATGCGGATCTATTGGACCAGCTCCGGTCTTGGCATATAGTGATAAACCATGCGGGTAAAAATAACGTCAAGAAAAACAGCTTACTTATTCTCATTAAGGACTTCCTGTTAATTCGCGTAGTACGGTGGATATTACTACGCGAATTCTACCGAACTTGCCTCCTTATGCACAGCATGGCGTTTGCGCGGTAATTACGCCGCATTCCTGCGGGCATCGATTAATTCACATAATTCCCTGCCCTGGAAGTAGGTATAATCTTTATCTATTTCTGACACTATAGCGGCCTGCAATGATGCGTCGAGTAGATTACGTAATACGCCAAGGAACTCCGGACTTGCGGTTAACACCAGCTTTTTAAATAACCCTTGCTGATAGCTGCGCAGCAAAAAGCTGGCGATATTACGTGCAAATAATTCAGCATAGTGTTCCGCCGGTGGCTGGTTGGGCTGGTAACCGCTGGGTTGGGTAGGCTGCCCCACACTGTGTTTACTCTTGGATGCAGAATGCAATCCCAATTTATCCGTCTCGGTATCAATTGTTTGCAAACTTGCATTTGGATTTACCAATCTATTAATTTCCTCCAACGGAGGGTTGGAATTGGTAATTAAATAAAAATGCGCTTGTCCCGCGTTGGCGGTAAGTATCCAGGTAGTTTCCATCATTAATACCTCGCTTAAAAGTAACTATCACTATGTTTGATAAATCGCCATCGTTTAGTTCCTGTAATTACTAACTATCTAATACCATTTCGATTTTTCAAAAAAAACCTTCATCCAATTTGGTTATTTGGGCGATTGAACTTTTTAATCCGTTCAAAGCTCACAGTTTTTAGCTATTTACTCACAAATCATAAGGATTTTTGCGTCAAATGTTGGAGGCTAACCCTGAGCGTAAACCTATGGGAGTAAACCATGAAACTATCTACGTTCCTGATGACGTCCGGCTTCCTTATCGGGCTATTAATGGCCAGTTCAAGGTCACTCCCGTTGTCGCCCAAAAAGCAAGAAGAACTGCTCGCTAAACTCACCATAAGATGTATCGCTGCGCTTAAATCCAGCGAATCGGCAATTGAAAAATCAGCCGCATCCTATTTGCGCGAAACAGCTTCTAAATTTCATAATGATTTAAGGAAAGAGTTAAGCCATCTGCTTGAGTCGGAAAGCCAGGAAATAAATGAACAATTAGCAGAATTATTTAACCGGGCGGAGGAATTCCAATTTTTTTACGAATATAACGAAGCATTACCATTTGATGGCGAATATATAAAGCACCAGCTCCACGAATGTAGACATATCCTGGCCGCATTGCACCAACTTACCAGATCCACCGACAATACTATTAAAGAAGCAGCATTACGTAACCTTACGATATTCTCCGTTTATCAATCTGCATTAGACCACTTCCGGGAAAACTTCCTTTCGGTGGATGAACATCGCATTCGCGATTTTGCCCACCAAATATGGGAATCCGAAGGCAGGCCAGAGGGACAGGCTGCAAGGCATTGGGCAATGGCCATTGAATTGAGCAAAAAGCTAACCTCGGCGGAATTGCAACTTGCCTTTGAACAAAAACGCTCTGCCATAGAATTGCTTTCGACCACACGATTTGATCAAAATATCGCTCAGGAAACCATTCATTGACATAAATGGCGAACCTTATGTTGCCAGGTCGGTAATAAATTACCGGGCAATGCCCGGGCGCTCATCCCCTGGATACCAGAACTGCGAATGGCAACCTTCACAAGCGTGCTCAATGATGCCACCCGCTTCTTCCAACCTATCTACGTTTTTAACCTCTATCGCTTCGAGTGCCAAATCGACCGCATCCTGCAACACGTGCGCGTGCGCTACGAATACCGGCCATTGGGAACTAATCAAAATTTCAATAGCCTGCGCATCCAATTCGGTATGATGGCTGGACGTGCTCAGGTGTGGATGCGCTACCTTGCGACCCGGAATCACCAGCAGGTTCGCTGCTTCACGCAACGTAATTGCATGGTTACGCAGGATTTCCCAATCGGCATCCGTCCGGGGCCGGATTTCCACTATGCCGTCCGCGGAAATTTCCGTCGAAATCGAATTCCAGATCGGATCAATATTGGGATCAATCACAGATAACATAATATCTTGCACTGTCGCACCAGGTCTAAAATCAGATGCTACCTGAGTTATGGAAGCAACCGTGGCGTTAGGTATCGCCGCTACCTCCACTTGTTGATTACAAGCGGAGGTGGATACCAGCAGCGCAAGCGTTGCAACCAAAACCCATTTACGCTGCGTATATTTCATAGGATTATTAATTCAAATTATTTAAAAATCTGGAAATTAATTGGCGACAAAACAATAAAATAAACCTGCACCGCCGGTAGCGACCAAATTGTCCTGTCCGCAGCCACGGCTTGGGTGCGCAGAGTTCCACGAGGCGTTACCGCCACCGGTGCGATCAAAGTGGCCCACTTGCACAGAACCATCCGCAGCAGTGCTGGTATAGTTTTTACAGGTATGGTCAGCAGCATCACTAAACGCAGTACCATCGGTTTTTGAACCGGTAAGGATATCGTGCTGGTTTGGTGTGTCACCCGCACCGAGTACACGCTCACCTTTTTCATTCAATGCCTGGTTACGAGTGAGATTGCTACCCAACTGGGCTTGCGCCAGCGTATCACCGTGAAGGTGGCCAAGGTCATTTGCAATTAACGCGCCTTTTACGTTGTACCAAGGGCCTTTACCAATGCGGTCACGCGCATTGATTGCCGGTTTTCCATCGACGGCTTGCGTACTTATATAAGCACGCCAGGTTTTGCTGCCGGCACCGGCTGTTTTTGCAAGCGTTTGGCAATGGGCATCCGCACCCGCAAGGCCGCCCAGGTTCCCACCCTTGCCCACGCCAATACTGGTCACAAAAAAGCTAAATTTTTCCAACGCTTCTTCCGGGCTAATTTGCGGGCGCTGTTGCTGCGCTGGTACTGCCGTGGTGTTTTGTGCAGTTACTGATAAACTGGTAAAGGCAAATCCAGCAAAAAATAAACTACCACACAAGGTAAGGGATTTCAGTTTCATTTATATCCTCCAGGTTTTTAATTAACTATTTACTAATTGCAATTTTGTAATGCTTAAATTTAAATGCTTATTAACGCAGTGATAAATCACGCAGCAACGAATCCAATTGCCCTGCCCGCTAGCCCCACCGCGAACCACAATACCAGCGAAACGATGGCAGTGATGGCGGCAAGCCAGGGCGCAGGAGCCTCCACCGTGGTGATTCTTTTATAAACGGAATATTGAACTATTAACGCCGCAACCAATAATTTCATTTTTAACCAAAATGCCGGATTAGGTTCGTAAAGCGCAGCACTGGGAATCAGCATGAATAAACCGGATAACAATAAAAAAATTAACCCGGTAAACACAAATGGCCTGGTGTAATTCGCTAACTCCGGTGCAGAAAAATAGGTAAGCCCGACACCAAGCAAACGTAAATTAACCAACAGGATGGATGTGAGCAGCAGTACCAAACCTGCGATATGGAATAATTGCGCAAAAATACCAACTACCAAATGGGCCTGCCCCAATGCTACGGCAAGGCTGCTATTTTGAATCGCTTGAAAAATAATTTGTGTATTCATTGTCAATACCGAAGCTATCAGAAGCCCGAATCCAGATAGGGAATCAACCGTCCCAATATCACTACCGAACTCCAGCTAACTAACGAGATCCAACCCGCCATTCTCGCACCAGCAGGTAAAGCAGCAGTCCCCCATTGACTTGCGTATCGGCCAAAACGCCATTCAAACCACAGCGCATTTAATCCGGCAAGCAGAATAAAGAGCAGTTTCAGCGGGAATATCGGAGCGCCAACCAATCCGGGCCCCGCTGCAAACGTTAATAAAATTCCCGTTGTGAATGTGATGGCAAACCCGGCCACCAACCAGGGACGAAGTTGTTGTAACAGGAGATGCACCGGTAGGTTATTAAAAATAAATCCTGTCAAACGCAAATCTGTTAATACAATTAGCCCGAATGACAAGGACAGGCTTAACAGGTGGGCGCCCTCCACCAATGGGTACATATAAAGTGACTCCGCCAATGAAGTTCCCAACGGCGATTCATACATGGTTTGCAACAAGTCAGCAGCACTCATTTTTTCCAGGCTCATGCAGCAGCGTGTTAACTTTTGGGCGCGGGCGGAGCAACCTTCAACAAGCTGCCGCCTTCTGCTTCATAATCCTGTACGCCTGCGGCCCCGGCAACATTGAAGCCCTTTGCAGCGAGCACATCGGCACCGTGCAACGCACGACCGGCGTGGTTGGAAACGGTAATCACCCTGCGTTCTTTCGGGATAAATGCCAGGCTTTTTTCCAGATCGGCCAATTGGATACTGAGGTAGACGGGAAACCCGCCGATGCGGGTTAATTCATCGGGGCGACGCAAGTCGATGAAAATAATTTCACCAGGTTTTTCCAGCAATTTATCAATTTGCGCGCGATTTAATTTCTTGCTTTTGGCTTCGTATGTTGTCCCTGATGGTTGCGGGGCTTTTGCTGAATCCTGCGCAAATCCGAATGACGATAAAATGAATAAAGTTACTGCAACTATTTTTACAAAAAAACCACCCAACAGTTTCATGGCAAGGCTCTCGCGCTAGGTTATGGTGTTCATGAAGAACATCCCGGAAACATTTCCGGATACTTTGCTAGAGCAAGTGCCGTACCAGCATAAAAAATTTTTACGCCATGTCAAAATTTTATTATTATGTTTGATTAGCAATTTGATTTATAAGGACTTTTTATAAAGACAATAAATGCCATTTAATTGGCTTTAACGCATAA
Organism: uncultured Cellvibrio sp.; assembly: GCA_946480695.1. The sequence continues at coordinate 47,856 of CAMLKG010000006.1, read as the reverse complement.
GGCGACTGCTTGGTTATATTTCAGCAATTATTATTTTTCCAGTGATTAAATTTCATCATCTGGTGGTGTTTTTTATCACTCCATAAAAATCCCGAGCCCCACAGGCCAGGCGGGACTATGTGAATTAAATACCGCAACAGTTAATACATAAAAAAAGGGCCGCAATGCGGCCCTTTTCAATACCCGTTTTTATTAACCGGCGTATTTGATTGAACAACCGTAGGGAGCAGTACTTGGGTTGGGAATTTTCTTCCCGGCAGCCAATGCCTCCAGCGCCTCTTTCACATAAGGTTTAGCTTTGGGGATATCCGCTTCATTCGCACTCTTGATGCTATCTACGCCACCTTTATAAACCAAGGTACCTTTAGGGTCGATGATAAAAAAATGCGGGCTGGTTTGGGCGTTATAGAGCTTGCCGATGGTGCCTTCCGGGTCCAGGATGGTATTGGTTGGTGTTGCGCCGCGCTTTTTATTCAAGCTGATAGCGGTTTCACCATCCACATTCCCTTGTTTGCCAGGTGCAGACGAAATTACTTGTAACCAAACTATGCCTTTTCCTGTGGCGTCTTTTTGCAACGCGGGAATATTGCCGCTCTTATCGTAATGTTTAACAACGTACGGGCAATCGTGATTGGTCCACTCCAAAACAACGGTCTTACCTTTCAGGTCATCCAAGTTGATGGTTGAACCATCGGCGGCCTTACCCGTAAACGTGGGCGCCGGTTTATTGATGACGGGTTCAGCAATTGCGTGGGAGGAAACAAATGCAAAGGCGAGGCTCGCCAAGGCAACTTTTGCAGATTGACGGAATGACATAATGACTCCTTATGATTACCTAGGTTAATGAATGGTTAAAGAAATTTTTATTCCTCCACAGCGGCAATAACAATATCCGGTGTGAGAATTTGTGGTAACTCAATGGGACTATCCGCCTGCCCGGCAGGATAGAACACATATAACGGTACGCCACTGCGATTGAATTTTTTCAGGATCGCCGTGATTTGCGGATCCCTATTGGTCCAATCCCCTTTTAAATAAACGATACCCTGTTGTTCAAAGTGCTTTTTTACTGTTTCGGTACCGAGTGCAACACGCTCGTTCACCAAACAACTGATACACCAGGATGCGGTGAAATTTAAAAATACCGGTTTGCCCTCTACTAACAGCGAATTCAAACGCTCATCGCTGTAGGCTTCCCAATTAACACCTGTCGATGCTGGTTTTTGCGTAGCGTCGACAGGTGAATTTACACTGGCGACCCCCATTCCAATAGCCAGCAAAACCAATGCCAGCGCAGAAATATTGCCAAGCCAGCGTCCCTTGCCGGGTGATGCGCGAGTGCTGTCATATGACCAGGCAGCAATTGCAATTAACAGCATGCCGCCCAGCGCAACAATTACGGCATTGACTCCGGCCTGTTGCACTAACACCCATACCAACCAGATAGCAGCCGCATACATGGGAAAGGCGAGGAATTGCTTGGCGCGTTCCATCCACAGTCCGGGACGCGGCAACCAGTGATGCAAACGCGGCCAGCAACTTAGCATTAAATAGGGCAACGCCAAGCCAAGTCCGAGGCTTAAAAATATCGCAAGTAATTTAAATGGCGGTTGTGCGACCGCATAACCTAACGCCGCTGCCATAAACGGTGCGGTGCAAGGCGTTGCAACAACAGTTGCCAACACGCCGGTAAAAAAACTGCCGCTGTAGCCCGGTTTTTCAGTAAAGGACGAACCAACACCCGCTACGGCCCCACCGATAAAAAATACGCCGGATAAACTCAAGCCAACTGCAAACAATAAATACGCCACTAATAAAACAAAAATAGGCGATTGGAATTGGAAGCCCCAACCAATCTGGCTGCCCCCCGCTTTTAATAGAATTAATGCCAATGCGAGCAATGCAAAACTCGCTAAAACCCCGAGTGTATATACATACCCCTGGCGACGGGTTTCCCGAGTGGAATAATGCGCGTGACTGGCCAGTGAAAGCGCTTTTATCGACAACACAGGAAATACACACGGCATTAAATTCAGGATCACACCACCGAGCAATGCCAATAAAAGCGCGCTGAAAAATCCGATAGCCACATCACCGCTACCCTGATTATTGGCAATGGGATGCACCGGTACACTAACGTCGTAACCACGCGTTATACCCTGCCGTTCCTGGATGACCAACACACCTGCCAGCGTGTCGCCAAGGGCTGCAGGCGCTTCGCCAGTAGGAATATCCAATTGCACAGCAGTATCCAGGTCTGTGCGTTGCTGGGGATCGCTTTGACGAATGCGGCCCCAATCGTAGGGATAAAACCAAATATCTTTTATCTGTGCGACTTGCTCCTTGGCCAAGCCAATTTGCAATTGCAATTTGCCCTGCCCCGTTTCGCCATCAATTGCACTTTGTTGCGCAGTTACAGGCCAGGGGCTTGCGACAGGAACCCGCGCCAAGGCTTCCGCAATTAACGGGCTGCCCCCGCCCACTTCACTAGCGGTGGCAACCACTGGCAGGGATAGGGCTAATTCCACCTGCTGCGGTATACATTCCTCCGCGCAAACCAACCAGTCCACTATGGCTCGTGCGGTAAAGCTATCGCCCGCCGCAAGGCTGGATGGCACTGAAACCTTGCTTAACAGCGTGACATTATTTTCATAGGCGTAATTGGTGATCGGCCCCATGGAAAAGCGACTGGGGGCAGGCCAAATAATATCGCTTGTTATAGCGCCGTCCGGCAATATCCAATTGATCGTAGTTGCGTTGCCGGAATCACCGGGGTTAACCCAATAGGTGTGCCAGTGCGGAATAATTTGCTGGTTAACACCCAGGTAAATTTCACTGCCCGGCACTATTGCGTCAACAGACGCAATTAATTGCGCCTGAACGTGCGGTGTAGCTGCCTTATCAGTGACCTTTAGAGTATCGTGCTGCGCATAGGCGCTAATACCTACCCATGCCAGTAACACGCAACTTGTACGTAATAATTTTCCGAATCCAAATGACATCCAGGCGCTCTTTATGCTGATTAAATGTAAATAAATGAATACTAATCATTTTTTTGTAAAAAATAATGGTAACGATTTTTCATAAATCGTCGCTGCCTAGCATTACCCTGTATTACACCAATTCACCAGAAAAAATTTCCGTTTTAACAAAAATTCACATTCTTTTAAAACACCATCTACCGGGACTGGGCCATCGATATACCAATCATTAAACCATAGGCATAAGGCCCATGGTTTAATGATTGCTGTTTAATAATTGGAGCGGAATACAACACTGACTGCGCGCCCATAACCCGGTTGCTCGGTAACTGCATTAGTTCCACTATAGGTATTGCCACCCGTTTTATAGGACTCATCAAAAATATTTTTAACGATCAATGAGAAGCGATACTTGCCGTTGGCATGATCCAGGGCAACACCTCCGTCAGTTAGGTTATAGGCTTTTTGCAGTGTGTATTCAGATTGGCTGGGTTGCAAATACGCATCTGAACGATACGCATTGGTGAGGAAAAAATTTAAACCGTAACCATTGCCCAGGGAATGGGTGTAATCCAGGCCATATGCCAGGGTAACTTTAGGCGCGCCGTGCAATTGCTTGCCGGAATAATCCGCCAGCCTGGTGACCGAAATATCTGGAACCGTGGTAAAGAATTCATCATAGGTCGCACGGTTGTATGCACCGGAAAAATTAAAGTTCAAACCAGGCGTTACAGCAAATGCCGTTTCAAATTCGATACCTTTTGCTGTTACACCCGGGATATTTCCAAGATAACTACGCAAACCACTGACCTGTGTTTCATCAATTACAGTGAGATTACTTTGATAGTCAGTTAGTTGGGTGTAATAAAGATTGGCATTAACCAGCAATCGGCGGCCTAGCAACAAACTCTTGAAACCCAGTTCCGCATTTTCCGCTTTTTCCGGTTTCACATTTAACGGCTGGCCATAATTCGCGCTGGAAGAATCGGTATCGAATTCCACCGCACCGGATTTTTCACCGGCAGATAAAGATGCGTATAGCAATACATCATTAGTCAATTGGTAGCTGGGACTAACCAGCCATGCAATGGAAGTATCGCTAATGGAATCGCCTTCAATCCAATCGTAAATTCCTTTGTCTCCGGCGCTGCCCGTGCCAATCGCGGAACGATACAGCGCTTTGGCTGCGTTCCAGGCTGCAAGATCAGGCGCATTAGTTAAATCCAGGCCGTAATTTGCAGCTTTGGAATTATCGCTACCGGCTGGATTCGTTAAACCGGTTCCTGCACGATCCAGCTCGCGCCGATTACGCCCTTCCTTGTGTTCATAAGTCTCGCGCAGCCCCAGGGTTAAGGTTGTTTTTTCTGTGAAATGCCAGTTCACTTGACCAAAAACGGCGTAACTTTCGGTGGTGGGATTTAATACATACGAGCGATAAACACCGCGTTGGGCATCCGTTAACAAACCGCGGTATTTGGGTGCCTGCAACGCGTTCCACTGGGCGTTGCTCGCATTAAACGCGGCAGCATCAGCACCAAAATACGTTGGGTCGTCACTGTATACTTCGGCATCCAGATAATATAAACCTACTTGGTAATCGTAATTTCTTTCGCCTTTGTAATTCAAACGAAATTCTTGTGAAGTTTGGTCATTCCATAATTGCTGCCCACCGTTACCAATATCGAAACGGGTGACACCGCCATTTTTTATATCAAAATGTTGTTCGCGATAGGCGGTGATAGACGTAAGGGTATATTCATCACCCAATAATTTTTTTAACTCGACTGAAACACCGCCCTGCTCGGTACGTTGCGGCCTTGCTTGTGAGTCTTCAATGTTATTGCCACCAAACACGGGAATATATTTGCTCCCATCCGGGTTATTAAAATAGTCCCGCTGTAAACGGCTGGAGAAAGTTGTGGTTCGTGGTTCACCATCCGCAAATGTTGCTGGGCCATCACTGGCCAGCAAGGATTTATTACCATTTTCTACTGATTGGATGCTGTCGAGAATAATACGCGCGGAAAGTGTTTCGTCTGGAGCCACTAAAAATTGCAAGCGCCCGCCCACACGATTGGTCTCGTTCCAGGTTTCCGGCCCGGACTGCCAGGCATTATCCAGTACGCCGTCCTTCTTGTTGAAAAACAGTGAGCCGCGATAGGCGAGCAAATTATCAATAATCGCACCTGTACCTGAAACCTTTCCTCCCAGCTCATTGTATTCTCCGTAACGCACTTCATAATTAGTGCCGGTTTTGAAGCTCGGGCCTTTAGTGACGATATTAACAACACCCAGGGTGGTATTTTTACCTAATAAAGTTCCCTGCGGGCCGCGAATGACTTCTATGCGGTCCAGGTCAATAAAATCATTCCACGATTGGCCAACGTAAGAACTCACCACCCCGTCAACAATCACCCCGACACTTGGCTCCATTGTGTCGTTAGCCGCATTCTTGCCAATACCTCGCAAGGAAATACTGGTTTGCCGCGGGTTACTGCCGAAAACACCCAGGTTCGGAACTTTCTTCACTAAATCATTGACTGCAACCACATGGTCGCGATCAAGGGTTCTACCACCGACTACAGATACTGGTAACGGAACTTTTTGCGCGATTTCTTCGCGGTTACGCGCGGTAACTACAACGGTATCCAACGAGAATGATTGCGTTGGTTGCGCTTGCGCAAGTACAAACCCGGGCAGCACAACACTCCCCATCAATACCCTTATTGCCAGGTTACCCAATAACTTTCTCTGGAACCTTGCAGGCTTTTTTAAGGCAAAAGAAAACAACTGCTGCGGTGCAGCATTAAACCTATTCATTAACAAACTCTCCGCTAGGAATTTTTTGGTGAAGGAAAACCAGAAGGCACTTAAGAAATTTAATCCAAGCAATGGCTTTTTAAGGTTTTAGCAACCGCTGTGCCAGCCCTATTACCGGCTGGATAACTCATGGCCAGGCCTCCACCAAACCAGTGCACATCACGCTTTATGAGTTTTATCGAAGGTTTTTCCAATGTGTTGGTAATTACAAAAAATCTGGATACGGTGTTGTTTATTAAACACCGCCATTTTTTCTGCTGCCAAATAACCAGAAAAAATCCGGTTAAGAGTTTATTTTTCAACAGCAGGGGAAAAGGGAGTGACGATATAAAAGCAAAGAGTCAATTTTTAAAGGAGCTAAAATAATTTATTTCATTGATTTTATTGGTGTTATTTTAACCAATTTAGATCAGGAGCAAGGTTACCTATGCTTATGCTTTTTGGTTTGTCACTTAAAACGAAGTGTTTCTATTGGTTCAGGGTCATTGATCACGCGCTGGCACAGATCTCGCTATATTCCAGCTAACGAAGGAACGGTTTACCGGTAATTCAAGCGCTGCTTATTAAAAGAGTAGGTTGTAAGGGTTACCGGCTCAATGTCTCTGTAACCCTTGGTTGCGAGCATCAGCGGGAATTGAAATTCCATCATGTTGTTAATGGCGGTGCCTTACAAAATTCGTGAAGCACCAAAAAAATCGAAAGACGAGGTTTTTTATGGGAACCCATCGTTTGGAAATTGCAAATAGCGTTGACGATGTTCTGGCCGAGATTAAACGCCAGCTTGTACAAATTCGTTACGGTTCGGTGGAAATACAAATCCACAACGGGCAAGTCGTGCAATTGGAAAGTCGCGAAAAAAAGCGCTGGGACAAAGGCGCTAATAGCCGTTAATTGCTTCCCGTGCTTTTTTCACCTGGGCGCTAAGGGAGCCACCGGATGTGACAGCCGAAGCCGGCTATAACCATCAGTCGCTCGTTATAAGCTAATAAAAAATCGGTATTTTTAGTTTTAATAACGCCTGCATAAGATGGCGCCGTAATTTGAACCTAAACCGCCGCAAGGCCTGAAATTCCAAATGAGGTATGCAATGGGAACTTACCGCACAGAGTCGGCAGCCCCCGCGGAAAACGCGGCGCAACAGGATTCACTTGCCAACGAAATTCTGGAGGAGATCAAACATCAACTTGCGCTTATCCAATACGGCTCATTGGAAATCCAGGTTCACAATGGCCAGGTGGTTCAAATAGAACGCCGCGAAAAAAAGCGTTGGGAAAAAGGTATCAACATCAACAGCAAATAACCCGGAAATTTTTTAACAAATAATTTAACAACTGTAATAAAAATCGACTGACCGGACCACCGGAGGTGATATGTAAATAATTGGAGATTAGCATGTCATTTCATTACGTGTGGTCAGTTTTGCGATCACAAGCAACCGTTTCAACCTTCAAACGCAGCGCATTGGCAACCATAACAGGCGCTGCACTTTCCACCCATGCGCTTGCGGGATTCCCGACGCTGTACGGGAAAATTTACGTAACCGCCAATCAATATGATTTGGAAAAAATTGATTTTGCACCCACCACCACGGGTTTTAACCACACAGGTGCGACAAATATCACTACCGAACTGGATACCCTTGCCCTGGAAAGCACAGGCTCACGCCTAGGTGTGCAAGGGGATTTTGATGCAACGTCCAACATACAAATTTTTTACCGCCTGGAATATGGTATTGACGTTGATAACGGAACCAACAGTAACGGGCGTGAATTAAGCCAACGGAATATCTTTGGTGGCCTGCGTGGCGAATGGGGCTCCCTGCTCGCCGGCAAAAATGATACGCCACTAAAAACATTGCAAACCAATACCGTGGTACGTTCCGACATCGATCGTTTTAACGATGCGCCACTTGGCGATATAGGAACATTCATTGTCGGCGAAAACCGTCCGGATAACGTTATTCAATATACCTCACCGATTTGGCTCGGCGGCCTCGAAGTCAATATCGCCGCCGTCCAGGCAGAAGAAACCGGTGTACCGGTAAGTGCGACCAACCCGCAGGACGATAATGGCTTTGCATCGGGCAAATCCGTTTCCGTAACTTACGGCAAAGCAAAATGGTTCCTGGGTGCCGCTTACGATTCGAATGTTGCAACCACAGATGCATTCCGTGCAGTGGGTGAAGTCACCTTGGGCACCGTAAAACTCGGTGCGATTTATCAAACAGCGGAAGCCCATGATGACGTTGACAGCCTCGGCGGTTTTTCAACATTCGTAGGTACCGGCGGCACTAGCCTGGGTGCACAAAATGGCCTGAACCCGCTTTCGGAATGGGATGGAGCCTCGGGTAACGCGTTTAAAGAACAAGACGGATATATCTTGAATGCGCAATGGAAAATCCTTGGCCCATGGGTCGCCAAAATCCAATACGCAAATTCCACCACGACACCCATCAACACCGCGTATAGCGATGTGGAACTGGACGGATTCGCAGTGGGACTTGACTACAACTTTAACCCCAATGTGCGCGTGTTTGGTTCTTATGGCCAGGTAGAAGCAAGCGGTGATGAACAAATCAGTACCGCCTCGGTTACGGATAGCACCGCCGCACTCGGTTTTGATTTCCGCTTTTAAATTATTTAAATATTCCACGGAGAAATGACATTATGAAATTTGCCGCTAAATCGATTGCCTTCATTGCGACCAGTTTGCTTGCAAGTAGCGTGTTTGCAAAAGACATTAACCTGCTAAACGTTTCCTACGATCCGACACGCGAACTTTATCGCGAATTCAACGCGGCATTTGCCAAACATTGGAAGGAAAAAACCGGTGATAACGTTCGGGTGGACCAATCCCATGGTGGCTCCGGTGCGCAATCCCGCGCTGTTATCGATGGGTTGAAAGCGGATGTGGTCACCCTGGCGCTTGCTGGCGATATAGATCCTATCGCCAGCATCGGTAAATTGTTGCCGAAAGACTGGGTTACCAAATTACCGGAAAATTCTGCCCCTTATACATCCACCATTGTATTTTTGGTTCGCAAAGGCAACCCCAAAAATATTAAGGATTGGGATGACCTGGCCAAAAAAGGTGTGGAAGTAATCACCCCTAATCCAAAAACATCCGGCGGTGCGCGCTGGAATTATCTGGCAGCCTGGGCCTTTGCTGAAAAGAAACAAGGCAAGGATCAATCCGCCGCCAAGGAATTTGTCCGCGCGCTCTATAAAAACGTTCCAGTCCTGGACACCGGCGCCCGTGGTTCAACCACCACTTTCGTGCAACGCGGCATCGGGGATGTCCTGATTACCTGGGAAAACGAAGCTTTCCTCGCTGTGAATGAATTGGGCGAGGATGAATTGGAAATCATAGTTCCAAGCATTTCAATTCTTGCTGAACCATCGGTAGCGGTGGTTGATGAAAATGCAAAAGCCAAGGGTACGGTGGAAGTCGCTAAAGCCTATTTGCAATATCTGTACACCAAGGAAGGCCAGAACATTGCGGCAAAAAATTATTATCGCCCTCGCGATCCACAAGTTGCGGAAGCTTATGCAAAGACTTTCCCGAAACTGGAGTTGGTAACTATTGATAATTTCGGCGGTTGGGAAAAAGCACAACCACAACATTTTGGTGACGGTGGCATTTTCGATCAGATTTATCAGTAACTTTCCTGATCCCCTTCCAGTATTCCTTTATGCAGGGAATGCCGGGAGGGGATTAAAAGCAGTTTCCTGACTACAGGTACTAAAAAGAGATGGATATGGGTGAACTTTCCTCCAGGGTGTTGGCAACAATATCGCCTTTTCCCGGGGCTGAAAAAAAACGCTGGATAAAAAAATCGGTACTGCCCGGCTTTGGTTTATCACTTGGGCTCGCCGCACTTTACGCCAGTTTGATTGTGTTTATTCCACTTGCGGGGCTTGTACTGAAAGCACTGGAACTAAGCTGGCCCGATCTTTGGGCTGCCATCAGTGATCCGCGCGCAATTGCCAGTTATAAACTTACTTTCGGTACTGCAATTGCCGCCGCTGGAATTAATTTATTTTTTGGGATGATCGTCGCATGGGTGTTGGTACGTTATGATTTTTTTGGCAAACGCGTGATTGATGCGCTGGTCGATTTACCTTTTGCATTGCCGACGGCAGTGGCCGGTATCGCACTCACTGCACTTTACACGACCAAGGGATGGGTGGGCCAATGGTTTTGGTTAGCTGATATAAAAATTGCCTATACATGGTTCGGAGTTACTGTCGCACTTACGTTTATCGGCTTGCCCTTTGTCGTGCGCACGGTACAACCGGTGTTGGCCGATCTGGAAACCGAAGTGGAAGAAGCTGCGGCCAGTTTAGGCGCATCGCGTTGGCAAACCTTTAGCCGGGTGTTGTTACCTGCCCTTTTACCTTCATTACTTACCGGCTTTGCACTGGCGTTTGCCCGCGCTGTGGGCGAATACGGCTCGGTGGTTTTTATCAGCGGCAACATGCCCTATAAAACAGAAATAACACCATTGTTAATCATGACAAAACTGGAACAATTCGATTACGCCGGCGCTGCGGCGCTGGGTACAGTCATGTTGGTATTTTCGTTTGTGTTATTGCTGCTTATCAATCTGCTCCAGCATTGGAGCCATAAGCGCACAGGGGGTTAAATCATGGCTGGCACAGTTTCATCTTTAAATAGCCGCAAAACGGGAATCGCCCATGCCGCAACCAGTGAACCGGCTTGGGTACGCATTACGCTAATCAGTATTGCCTTAACATTCCTGGCGCTCTTTTTATTTTTGCCGCTAGTGATTGTTTTCAAAGAGGCGTTTGCCAAGGGCCTGGATGTGTATATGGCATCCATTAGCGAACCCGCGGCAGCCCACGCCATAAAACTCACATTGATTGCCGCTGCTATCGCAGTGCCATGTAATGTTGTTTTTGGTTTGGCCGCCGCATGGGCAATTGCAAAATTTGATTTTCGCGGCAAACAATTTGTTATTACCCTCATTGATTTGCCATTTGCGGTATCACCTGTTATCGCCGGTTTAATTTACATGCTGCTATTCGGCCGGCAGGGATTTTTCGGGCCTTGGTTAGGCGAACAGGATATTCAAATTATGTTTGCAGTTCCCGGCATTGTACTCGCCACTGTATTCATTACCTTTCCGTTTGTTGCACGTGAATTAATTCCCCTTATGCAAGAGCAAGGTAAAGAACAGGAAGAAGCGGCAATTACACTGGGTGCGAATGGTTGGAAAATGTTTTGGCGGGTGACCTTGCCTTCGGTTAAGTGGGCGCTGCTCTACGGCATGATTTTATGTAACGCCCGCGCCATGGGCGAATTCGGCGCAGTGAGTGTGGTGTCGGGGAAAATCCGCGAACAAACCAACACCTTGCCATTGCACATTGAGATCCTTTACAACGAATATCAATTTGCCGCTGCATTTGCTGTTGCATCGCTCTTAGCGTTGCTGGCGTTGGTCACATTGGTGTTGAAAAGCCTGTTGGAGTGGAAAGCCGCGCGCGAACACGAACTGGCTGTTCGCGCCGCCAACGCGCAATAAATATTCAGCATATATGAATTGTCCGGTCTATTCAGGCTGATAATCGATTTTGGAGAAAACCGCATGAGCATCCAAGTCCGTAACTTGCATAAAAATTTCGGTAACTTTACCGCATTGAATAATGTCTCCCTGGATTTTCCCGCCGGTGAACTGGTGGCATTACTGGGTCCATCCGGCTGTGGCAAAACCACTTTATTACGCATCATCGCCGGCTTGGAAAACCCCGACGCCGGCAATGTACTTTTCCATGGCGAAGATGCCACCAATGTGCATGTGCGTGAGCGAAATGTGGGTTTCGTATTCCAGCATTACGCCCTCTTCCGCCATATGACGGTTTTTGACAATGTTGCCTTTGGGTTAACCGTTCGCCCAAAGGAAACCCGTCCCACAAAAGATTTTATCAACAAGCGCGTGCATGAATTATTGGAATTGGTACAGTTGGATTGGCTGGCGGATCGTTACCCTCACCAGCTCTCCGGCGGGCAACGGCAGCGCATTGCATTGGCACGTGCGCTCGCGGTAGAACCGCGGGTTTTATTATTGGATGAACCCTTCGGCGCACTGGATGCAAAAGTGCGAAAAGATTTACGCCGCTGGTTGCGCCGCTTGCACGACGAATTGCATATCACCTCGATCTTTGTCACCCATGACCAGGAAGAAGCCATGGAGGTTGCCGATAAAATTGTGGTGCTGAATAAAGGCCGCATTGAACAAATAGGCACACCGGATGATATCTATAACAACCCTGCCAGCCCTTTCGTATACGATTTTATCGGGCAGGTAAATTTATTCCATAGTCGCGTTAACCATGGTTGGGCACATATCGGTGACTACAAATTACCCGCACCGGAACATGACCAGGTGCACGACCAGGCCGCGGTAGCCTACGTTCGCCCACATGACATTGAATTAAGTGAGCAACCCAGCGAGGGAGCGATAGCGGCACGGGTGACGCATGTAAGTACAGCGGGCTCAGTGTTGCGAATTGAATTGCAGCATCAACTCAATAATGATGTATTGCATGTTGAGTTACCGCGTGCCCAGGAGCGATCATTGAATTTGCAAATCGGGGCGCATGTATTCGCACGGCCGACCAATTCCAAAATATTTTTGCAAAAATAGAGCGCGGCCATAACCATTTCCCAGGTACTGGAAGGCGGTGACTAACCATCACCGCCTTTTATATTTATTAATAACATGGTTTTATTTCGCCCATCCCAATGTAAAGATGAACGCTAAAATCGCGTTTCCCGTTTAAATTTGTACACACCTTTTCAAATTAATTTTGTTATAAGTTTATAGATTTAAATTCCTTATTACCGTGCAATTTAACGCATAGAATGCTTACCAATTGTTAGCCAGTGAATATCACCTGGATTGGTTGACGCATCAAACAGAAAATCGGCACCGCACAAATTATTCAAACATAATTTTTTGAGGAATCATCGTGAGCCAGGAAATTAAACAACCGGTTCTTTTATCCCTGGAAGGCGGCAATGCGCAGCCCTTATCGGTGCGCGCAAAAGCCTTGGTATTTTCCGATCCAATTTCCGCGACACTGCTTGAATATATTGAGCGAATTGCGCCCAGCGAAGCACCGGTATTAATCGGTGGCGAGACAGGTACCGGAAAAGAATTGGTTGCCCGGCATATTCACCTCCTCAGCGGGCGTAAAGGTCCTTTCCTCGCGGTTAATTGCGGTGCAATCAGCGATCAATTAGCGGAAAGTGAATTGTTCGGCCATGATGCCGGTGCATTTACCGGCGCTGTAGGCAAACGCGAGGGCTGGTTTGAAGCCGCCAATGAAGGCACATTATTTCTAGACGAGATCGGCGATTTGCCGCTGCCCCTGCAAGTAAAATTGCTGCGTGTATTGCAAGAAAAAGAAGTGGTGCGCATAGGCTCGCGCAAATCCATATCCGTGAACGTACGTTTGGTTGCAGCAACCAACGTAGACCTGGATTACGCTGTATCCGCCGGGCACTTCCGTCGCGATTTACTTTATCGAATCAATATTGCCCAGGTGAAATTACCGCCACTGCGTGAACGTCCTGGAGATGTTGTGCCCTTAGCCGACTATTTTTTAAAAACCTACGCACAAAAAATGGGGCATCGCCTGCCACAGTTCTCGCCGGCGGCGATTGAGCTTTTATTGCACTATTCCTGGCCCGGTAATATTCGCGAACTGGAAAATGTTGTGCACTTCGCCTTGTTGGTAGCCAGCGGCGAAAAAATAGAGCCCGGGCATTTGAAGGTGACCGGTGGTTGGAATACCGGTGATCATTTCCAACAAATTCCGCAACCGGTGCATGCGCCGCAAATTGCGATTACACCCCATGCCGCGCAACAGAATGGCGGATACCCTTTACCCCATACCAGCCATTATTCCAATGGCTATGGACAACCGCCGGCACCGGCTAATGGCGCTGGAGATGGCGATGATCCACTGACTGCCATCGCTAAACAATTGCGTCGTTTATTTAGTGAAGAAGGAAATGGCAACCATTTTGATAACCTTGAAAGCTTAATCGTGCACGAGGCCTTTGCCCACGTGCGATCAAACCAGGTTCATGCCTCCGCATTATTAGGGATTTCACGCAATGTGATGCGCACCCTATTGAAACGCCATGGATTGTTAGCAGATCACGGCTACAAGCAGGGCGAAAGCACCCCATTTGACCAGGATTCACATTTGACCAGCCTGGATACCAGCCTCGCCGGGTGACAGCGAAATCAGTGTTAGGGGAATAAATGGTTGGCTGTGGAAGGTTCAATTGTAAATTTCCAGTGCGCAGGGTTTAAATTCCGCCGCTAAACCGCTACCATTCACTTGTTTTGTTATGACCTCTACAAGATATGAAATGGTTATTACTTATTCTTTCCCTGCCCACCCAAAATGCGACAGCCCGTATGCGGGTATGGCGGGCCATTAAAGCGTCTGGTGCCGCCGTGTTAAGGGATGGGGTCTATTTACTTCCTCTTCGAACGGATCATTTTCAATTAATGTCCGGTATTGCGCAGGACGTGCAATCCAACCAAGGCAGCGCATACGTTTTAACGACAGAAACCGAAGAAGACACACCCGATCCCTCCAGCCAATCTTCCCAATTCATTCCCTTATTTGATCGTTCGGCAGACTTTCAGGGCTTCACGGTGGAGCTGAAACTGTTACAGCAACAACTAGCGCAGCAACCGGTGGTAGATTCGATTAAGCAACTACGCAAATTGCGAAAAAATTTTGCTTCCATCGTAGCAATAGATTTTTTCCCCGGAGATATGCAAAGCAAAACACAGGACGCGTTGCAATCGATCGAAAAAGAGCTGAATCAGCGTCTGTCATCCGATGAACCACAGGAAGATTCCGGTGAGATTACCCAACTCACCATTGCCGATTTCCAACGCCGCCGTTGGGCAACGCGCAAACGCCCTTGGGTAGACCGGCTTGCCTGTGCCTGGTTAATCCAGCGGTTTATTGACCCTCAAGCAACTTTTTTATGGCTGGATTCCCCCCGGGATTGCCCCGCGGACGCATTGGGTTTTGATTTTGATGGCGCTCGCTTTACGCATACCAATACCCTTGTTTCCTATGAAGTATTGCTCACCAGTTTTTCGTTAAACCATCCCGGGTTAAAGCGATTGGCAACAATTGTCCACTATTTAGACGCGGGCGGCTTTCAACCACAGGAAGCCAGTGGCGTTGAACAAATTTTATGGGGATTACGTGAAACCATTCACAACGACGATCATCTTTTGCACGCAGCAGCCTCTGTATTTGATGCCCTTTTTTCAGCATTCAATAATAAGGAACAGTCATGAGCGAAAACGCATCGGCCATTAATGATACCCCGCAACCTGTCAGTTTTTGGCAGGCGTTTTTATTTTGGTTAAAACTTGGCTTTATCAGTTTTGGCGGCCCCGCGGGGCAGATCGCCATCATGCACCAGGAATTAGTGGAACGTCGTCGCTGGATCAGTGAAAAACGCTTTTTACACGCATTGAATTATTGCATGGTACTGCCCGGCCCCGAAGCGCAGCAGCTCGCCACTTATATAGGCTGGTTAATGCATAAAACCCGGGGCGGTATTGTTGCAGGTGTTTTATTTGTGCTGCCATCGCTGTTTATTTTAATCGCACTGTCGTGGATTTATATTGCTTACGGTGATGTGACCTGGGTTGCCGG
This sequence comes from uncultured Cellvibrio sp., assembly GCA_946480695.1. The sequence continues at coordinate 32,330 of CAMLKG010000006.1, read as the reverse complement.
TTTATTCTACGGAATCAAGCCGGCTGTCACGGCTATTGTGATACAAGCCGCGCATCGCATAGGTTCGCGCGCATTAAAAAATAATTGGATGTGGGCAATTGCAGCCGCCGCATTTGTCGCTATTTTCGCAGTGAATGTGCCTTTCCCTTACATAGTGATTGCCGCCGCGCTGATTGGTTATTTAGGGGGGAAATATAAACCGGATTATTTTAAAGCCGGTGGCGGCCATGGTAAGGCGGATAAACATTTCGGCGCAGCGTTAATTGATGACCACACTGCTACTCCCACCCATGCGTTATTCAGTTGGTCACGTTTATTATTGGTAATTGTCAGCGGTTTATTATTGTGGGCCGTTCCGCTGCTGCTGCTTTGGAGCAATTTCGGTTGGGAACATACACTTACACAAATGGCCTGGTTTTTTACTACCGCCGCATTATTAACGTTTGGTGGCGCCTACGCAGTTTTACCTTATGTATACCAGGGCGCGGTTGGGCATTACGGGTGGTTAACGCCTACCCAGATGATTGACGGTTTGGCGTTGGGCGAAACCACACCCGGCCCGCTCATTATGGTGGTAGCCTTTGTTGGCTTTGTGGGCGGTTATGTCAAGGCGGTATTTGGACCCGACATGCTTCTTATTGCCGGTGCGACTGCGGCAGCAATAGTCACCTGGTTTACCTTTTTGCCAAGTTTTATTTTTATCTTTGCCGGCGCCCCGCTAATTGAAACCACCCATAACGATTTAAAATTCACCGCGCCTTTAACCGCTATCACTGCCGCTGTAGTGGGTGTTATTTTGAATCTCGCATTATTTTTTGGTTACCATGTGTTATGGCCAAATGGGTTTTCCGGGCATTTCGAATGGTTCTCCGCCGCCATAACCCTGGCAGCAATGATTGCGCTGTTTCGCTACAAGATGGGTGTTATTAAAGTATTGTTGAGTTGCGCGTTACTGGGCCTGGTAAAAACATTCGCAATGTAATAAAAAATAACACAGTAAAAAAGATAACATGCCGAAAAAACAGCAATGGAAAATTCAGTGTTTAGTTTTCTAAAATAAAAAAAGCCCCGAATTGTGGCGTAATTCGGGGCTTTTTTATTTTCAGGTTAAGCTCAGCCACCTCGCTCGGTAACCACTGAAAGCCTCTCAATACCTGCCTTTTCAATCAGCACCATAACCCTGGCCACCGTTCCGTAATTAACGGCTTCATCTGCATTTAAGTTCAGGCGTAATTGCGGATCAGATGCTTTTCGCCCCTCCAGTTCCTGCTGGAGAACCTCCAATGCATATTCGTCCTTGTCCAGATAAATTTTTCCCTGCGCATCAATACTTAACACAATTGGTTTTTTGGGTTCCTCAATTTGTACGGTGGTTTCAGTATCAGGTAAATTAACATTGATCGCGTTGGTCATTAACGGCGCGGTAATAATAAACACCACCAGCAGCACCAGCATTACATCTACCATTGGGGTAATGTTAATCTCGCTTAAAACTTCATCGCTATCGCTCCCATTGGAAATAGCCATTATGCAAAGACTCCTTTAGCGTTTTCGGTTTTACTCAATTCACTACCGCTATCACGTTCCGGTTGAATCTGCGCCGCTTTTACTACCGGTGCGGAAGTGTTGATACGGAATCCCGCTTTCTGAACCAGGCTAACAAAATCCGTAGCAAAGTCATCCAGATCCGCAGCAATTAATTTCACCCGGCGTAAAAAGAAGTTGTAAGCCAACACCGAAGGGACAGCAACGGCAATACCGATTCCCGTTGCGATCAGGGCTTCACCAATTGGACCGGCAACCACTTCAATGCTGGCCGATTTGGTTGCGGTAATTTGTGTGAGTGCCTGGATAATTCCAAACACAGTGCCAAACAACCCCACGAACGGAGCCGTGTTACCGATGGACGCAAGAATAGCCAAACCATTTTCCAACGAGCGTCGCTCTTTTTGGATTTGTTGACGCAAGTGCCGCTCCAATAAATCCTGGCGATCCCAACTATGTTCCAGGTCGGTTGCGGTACTGGAACCAACATTGCGCAAGGTTTGAAAACCCGCAGCAGCCACGCGCGCAGTAGCGCCAATGTATTTTTCGAAGGAAGCAGCCGCATGTAAATCCGCCGCCGACCAAAAGGTTTTGGTAAAGCGGCGGTTTTGGCGCGACAAGGTAAAATGCTGGATACCTTTAACTAAAATAAGCGTCCATGTAATGACGGAAAATGCAATCAAGGCCCATAAGGTCCACTCAACGATAAGTTGGTACATCTCAGACATAATCTTTATTCCTGGTTAAAAATATAATTTCATGTTCAATTGGCGTTTTATTTCAACGATGTTAAAAGCGGTTGCGTTATGAATTCGATAATTTGAAATCAATCGGTACCTCCACCCAGGAATCCACCGGGGTGTCCCCTTGTTTAGCCGGTACGAATGACCAACGCCTTACGGTTTGGAGTGCGGCGTTATCCAACACATTACGCCCGCTGGAAGTTTTGACCTCCACCGATGAGGGCTTGCCATTACCCAGTACATGCACATTTAAAATTACTGTTCCTTCCCAACCGCGCTCTACCGCTAATTCAGGGTATTCGGGCGCCGGGTTGCGCAAATAGCCCGGGTTAGCCGTAGCAGGTGTGAGCGGTTGTGGTGGAGATGCAACCGGTGGCGTTTCCACTTCTTTTTGCGCAACCGGTTCAGGCTTCGGCTCAACAGGCCTGGGCTTCGGTTTCTCTATGGGTTTAGGTTTTTCGACGTTGGGTGGAGGTGGTGGGGGCACTTCTTCGGGAATTACCGGAGCTGGCGACTGTTCCAGCGGCGGACGATAAAGCTCCACCGTCATCGGAGGAATTTCCGCCTTGGTGATGGGAGCTTCAGGTTTAAAGTAAAAATACGCAAACACCATGAAATGCAAACCGATGATCAGCGCTAACGCGACAACACCCGAAACACCTTTATATTTCGGATAAACCAATTCAATTTGTTTTTCACGGCTATATTCGCGCGGAATTAATTTAACAATTTCCGCTGCTTTACGAGGAACCACTATCGGTTGGGGATTGCGCAATTGGTGGCGCACATGGCGACGATCATAGCTGTAGGGTTCAGAGTATGCATGGGCACTCATAAAAATTTCTCCCGCCCGGCGATGGGCTCAACCGAAATCGCTTATGGCGATAACCAGAACAATAATTCACGAATGCCTTACCACCATTTTGTGCTGGCATAACCATTCGCAGCTCACTTGAATTTTGCAGCAAATGTGCCAAAGGAAATATTTTCCGGCTACAATCCTATAAACCCTTGATAAAGCGGCGATTTGCGGGACGTATTAAATATTTGACCGGAAAATAGCGAACCTTGTTACATGAACCAGAGTGGATTATTGTTGGGTTATAAGCAGGGGAAATGCTTGATAGGCAACAGGCTGCTTAAAAGGGGCATAGTAAAAAAACAGCAATAAATTGACGGACAGTAAAATGGAATGAAAGGACCAGCTTATAAATGAGTGTTAAAAGCGTATTAATAGAATTACTGCATATTTCTCCAAAAAAAAGGCGCACAATTGGCGCCCATATTTTTCACTTTTGGTATCACAGCAAACTACCTGCGTGGGTCCGGTGTGAGCCGTAAATACGGCCTCACTGCCCTGAAACCTCTAGGAAAGCGCCGGGCTATTTCCTCCGGATCCTGCAAAGAAGGAACAATTACTACATCTTCACCTGGTTTCCAATTTCCCGGTGTCGCCACTTTGTGATGTTCCGTTAACTGCAATGAATCAATTACGCGCAAGATTTCATCAAAGTTACGCCCGGTGCTCGCGGGATAGGTAATAATTAAACGGATTTTTTTCGCGGGATCAATAATGAACAGCGAACGCACAGTCAGCGTGGCATTTGCGTTGGGATGAATCATGTCATAAAGGGCTGACACCTTATGATCAGCATCAGCAATGATCGGAAAATTTACCTGGCATACCTGCGTTTCGTTAATGTCATTAATCCATTTGCGATGTGAATCCACCGGATCAACGCTCAGCGCAATTGCCTTCACGTTACGCTTGGCAAATTCGTCTTTAAGTTTTGCAGTAAGGCCCAACTCAGTGGTACAGACGGGGGTGAAGTCCGCCGGGTGTGAAAACAAAACGCCCCAACTGTCACCTAACCATTGATGAAAACTGATTTGGCCCTCGGTGGACTCCTGAACGAAATCCGGCGCTTCGTCACCTAAATGTAAACCCATTTTCGCCTCCTTCGGCGTTGCCACACGATTAATAAAAACATGCTTTTCTGAATTGCGTTAATGGTAGGCGGCCGGTTCAAAATGAAAAAGATTATTTTGGAATTTGCTTAGAACCAACTACACCCTTTGGAAAGTTAAAAGCACATTTGGGAACCTGGAGAAAAACTATTTTCCAGGCTTGCTATACCGGGTGATTTTGTCGCTACATCCGGAGGTGGTGGCTGGGCCCGGTAGTAACAATTATCCTTGCCGGCAGCTACCGCACAACTGGTGGAGCCGCCAATCCATATATCTCGTAAGCCTCAAATCCTGATAACTCCAAATCCTCGAACTCCCGAACATAGGTGGTGATACTTTGTCACCACTTCCGCGCGCTTCTACCGATGAGACTGTGGGATAATGCCGGCCATTGGATTGATTGGAACAGGTATCCGTAATTTGCCAAGCTTGCGGTAAATAGGCAGTACAGCAAACAAATTGACCTTAAATCCTTTTGGAATCAACTAATTAAAAGAATCGTTGCAATGACCTCAATGCAAAACTGCATGAAAATAACAGCAATACCCACACCTGGTTCAGCTTGCGACTCAACAGCACTCAGGCATGCAATCAGTCTTACCGTGAATGAGGCGAATATTGTTTGCCCACATTGCGGTGAGTATCAGACTTTCGGGCAATCGCTAGAGGAAGTCTATGTATGTTGCCCTGCATCCGGTGATTTGGCTTTGTGGGAGGCAATTCCCGAACTAATGGTGATGCTGCCAGAAGAGCGGGATGCACTTTTTACGGAAGCGATTTTGCAGGATTTGCAACCCCAACCTTTTAACGCGATGATGAAATCAATTAAAAGAGAATGAATAAAGTTACGGTGATGCCAGACATACACAGCGAGTTTTATCACAGTACACCCAAGCGCTTACCAGACTCATTGCAAATCCGCACACCACATTACTAGAAGCTTCTGGCCTTCACTGCAAGGTCTTGTAGTGCATGGGTGTAGTCGTGGAGTTGGCCAGTGATTACGTGAACTACTGGAGTGGCAACATATTCTGTCGCGATTTCTACAGTACCTTTTATTAATAGCAACTTTGAGGTGAGTAGTATTTTTCGGTAGGTCTCTTGTGTGCCTTTCCACACGATCACATTGATATTGCCCGTTTCATCTTCCAGTGTAAGAAACAAAGTGCCATTAGCAGTGCCGGGGCGTTGGTGGCCGGTGACTAAACCGGCTACCCGTACAAAACCTTTGTGGCGTAGATTCACGGTAACCATCCAATCAACCCCACATTTCCACGGTAGCCGTTAATCATTAGTCTACTCATTTTTCACAAAGAGGAATGATGATGGCCAGACTAACGCAAGCGCAATGGCGAACCCTCATTGAAGAGCACGCCGCCTCAGGACAGGCCGCCATGGCATTTTGTGCCGAACGCGGGATTGATCATAAATATTTCAGCACAAGGAAGTCGCAGCTCCCTAAACCTTCAAGCACAAGGGGCTTTGTTGCAGTAACGACCAAGCCCACAGACAATCAAAACATTCAACTCATCACAGGCGCCGCTCAATTGCGTATCCCGACCAGTGTGTCTGCGCAGTGGTTGGCGGATTTTATCAAGGCGCTGCTGTGATGTGCTGTTTTGTCGATCCACCCGCAATTTTCCTGTACAAGGGTGCAATCGGCTTTCGGAAATCCATCAATGGGCTTGTGGTGGTGATAGAGCAGGAACTGGGGCGCTCTGCGTTTGACCCGGCGCTGTATGTGTTTTGCAATCGCACCCGCGATAAGCTAAAAATTCTCTATTGGGACAGCACCGGTTTTGTACTGTGGTACAAGCGGTTGGAAAAGGCCTGTTTTAAGTGGCCGGCTCACCTCAACAGCGCAACACTCTTGCTCGACGAGCAGCAATTGCAGTGGTTAACGGCTATGACGTGATTGGTCATCAGCCGGTATTTTTTTCAGCGCGCGAGTTGAATCACTTTTAGATGGCCGTGATAAAATTCGGCCATGCAAAACCCTCATGAATTACTTGTCGAAATTGATTCGCTAAAAGAGTGCAATAAAATTCTGGAACAAGAAAATAATTTTCTGCGCGAGCAATTCAAACTGGCAAAACCCCGGCAGTTTGGCGCTTCTTCCGAAAAGTCCCCCAACCAACTCGACTGGCTATTTAACGAAGCCGAGACGATAGAGGATGCTGAAAAAAATAGAAGTACAAGAAGATATTGTCACTGATGCTGCTGTAACAGAGCCAGCACTCGCTAACAATAAAAAGGAAAGCGGCCGCAAGCCATTACCAAAATACCTACCGCGCGAAACCCACATTATTGATGTGGCGGAAGCCGATAAAGTGTGCCCTTACTGCAAGGGGGATTTACACCGCATCGGCGAAGAAAAAAGTGAGCAGCTGGAATATATTCCCGCCAGTCTCAACGTGATTGAAACCCTGCGCCCGAAATACGCCTGTCGCCAGTGCGAAAAAATAATGCCGCAACGCCCATTATTATCGCACCCGTACCCGCAAGCCCCATCCCGAAAAGTATGGCCACATCCAGCTTGCTCGGGCATATTATTGACAACAAATACCAATTCGCGTTGCCGTTCTATCGCCAGGAAATGGTGTTCAAGCAATTGAACATCGATCTTAATCGCAAGGCCCTGCCCAATTGGATGATACGCAGCGCCGCTGTGCTGGAGCCACTGCTATGGCGATTAAAAACACAACAACTGGCGCAGCAGGTGCTTCACGCTGATGAAACACCGGTCGCTGTTATTGCCGATGACAAGCAGACAAGTTACATGCGGGTCTACTGTAGTGGAGGAAATTCCCCTGATCCCGATAGCACCCTTAAAAACATCGTGATTTACGACTATCAACCCAGTCGCGCGTCAGCGTGTCCGAAAGAATACCTGAATGATTATGCAGGCTATTTTGCAGATTGATGGCTATGCTGCTTATGAAAGTACCGGAGCAACACTTGCGGGCTGCATGGCGCATGTACGACGAAAATTTATGGATGCGCAAAAGGTACAAGTTAAGGGCAAAGTCGGTCGCGCCGATTGGGCTGTGGCGCATATTCAAAAACTCTATCGCATCGAAGCGCAGCTTGCAGGCAAGACGACTGAAGAGAAATACACACTGCGACAACAATATACCGTGCCCGTGCCGTTACGCAATGAATTTAAAATCTGGCTTGATAAATCTGCACAGCAGGTTGCTCCTAAAACCGCTTTGGGTATGGCAGTCGCTTACACCTTGCGGCAATGGGAAAAACTCATCACCTACACAAAGCACGGTCAGCTCAGTATCGACAACAATCGCGCGGAGCGCGCCATAAACCCTTTGTGATTGGTCGCAAAAAACTCTTGTGACCTTTGGCAAATTTTTAAGTAAATCCAGCCCTGGGAGTACTATTATACCCTCACCTGATCGCCACTCGTTCTCGTATTCCAGCTGCTCGAATTGATTGACGGTACTGGTCTTTTTTTTTGGAGCAGATTCGTCAATCGATTCGAGCAGCCAACAAGCGAAGCGCGTTAGTCATTTACAGCTCGGTTCAGGTGACGACCTTGAGAACCTGATGCATTGGGTTGTGAAGTTGGGTGTGGATGATTAGACGTTTACGCATCATCCGCGTAGCGAATAATAAGAACGTCTCCGTGTGCTTTTGTTTACGCCACTGGTGACTCCATAAATCAAACGCGTAATGCAAGTAGATGTTGGCCAACAATGGCGAGATAACCGCCCCTTGTGGGACGCCACGTTCAGCGGGCACTCGCTGCCCTTGATCATCGACTATACCTACTTTGATCAAGCGTTTAATCAGTGTGATGAGGCGGTTATCTTGTACACGATGCTGGATCATGCAAATTAGCCATTCATGTTCTACGAAGAACTTTTGCAAATCTAAATCCAGCACCCAGTTCACTTTGCGCTTGCTAATACCGTAGGTCAGCGCATCCAGTGCGTCGTGTTGACTTCGGTTTGGCCTGAACCCGTACGAAAACCCCACGAAGTCGACTTCGTAAATTTGATTGAGCAAGTCCACTACCGCGTGTTGCGCGATCTTGTCATCTAGACACTGAATACTTAATGGTCATTGTGTACCATCCGATTTCGGTATCCATACACGCCGCGTTGGTCTTGGTATCTAGCGACCACTGTGAATTCTTGAATGCAAATTGACGATTTTGTTGTCGAGATTTTTCTTGGTAATCCTGCCAACTAATTGCTGCTTGTCGCTTTAGCTGGAAGTAACTCGGCTTTAGCGGTTCTGGTGTTACATGATGTAGTAGCGGTGAGTGCCTTATCGCGTGATGCCTGTTTACGCACACGAGAAAACCCCAACATTGTCATGCTCCCACTCTGCGTTGGGTGACTGTTGAATTCACTCGTGTTCCTCTTAGTCAAGCCCCTCTCCTCCAGTAACTCTGCCGCACCTATGAGCATTTTGTTCGCTACCTTCTTTGGTACTACGATCTTGTCCGACTTCCCGTGGGTGACGATGGATTGCCTTGCTCATTATCTGATTCACAATCCATTCTCAGTTGTTTATTTTCCGAGGCGCCCTTAGGGATCTCTCAGGTTCCGCACATTGAATGTACTTGTATGCATAAGGTCTACGACCCCGCCGAGTAGAACCATGACCTTACCTTAGCTGCCATTACCTTGTTGCCTTCCGCTCCGCTTAACAGCGTCGGCACTCGGGATTAGACGCTTACACTCAACCAACTAAATGATAAGTTCAAATTCATCTGACGAACACTCAGGCTCTATCGCTATGCGAAACAACTCCTCCACCAAATGCCTCCTACTGCAACTTTGAAGACTATCGTAATCAATAGTATTATCGAGTTTGCGCGGTATTGACTCAAGAAGAACGAAATCTACAGCATAAGAAAAATCAGGGATTTCATTCTTAATAAGCTGCTCCACAGAAGTTAAAAATGCGCCTTCTTCAAACAAATTTCCGCAATAACGCAACCGCAATTGTTGCAAATAATTCAGTGCATTATATGCGGCATCAGAATCGATCCAGTCAATCAAACAGGCTAGTTCATCCACACCAACATCCTTTAAAGCATTTACAACTTTTGATGCGGATTCAGGGGTACCAATCAGCGAGGCAGATTTTAAGTAACGCTGAAAGGCGAATTCAGCCATCGCAGCCAAATCTTCCTTATCCAAACTATCAACTGGCACGTTGGATTTATCAAAAAGTGCCAGGATTAGCGAAATATGCCCTTCCATATATTTAAGAAAATATGGCCTCGCATAATCAATAGTTTCCTCTAATTTTTCCCCAATAAAAGTATGAATCATCACAGTCACTTTACCTGATTTTGGATTGTGACCATTTTCAACCAACGCCCTTTTATACAGTTGTATTTTTTCAGCCAATTGCTCAATTGTTTGATCTAACAAATGAGTTAATACATTTGCGCCCAATCTTCCTGCCTCGACAAATGTTGCAGGATTATTGGCAGCGGTAATCCAGAGTGGCAACTGCTTTTGTAGCGGTTTGGGAAAAATTTGAACATCAACATCGCCATTTCTGCCATCTTTGCGAATGATAGATTTACCTTTCCATAACTCATTTAGCGTTTCGATGCTATTAAACATAACATCTTTGCGTGAGGAGAAATTTTCAGGCGCCAGAACAAAGTCACGCACATGCCAACCGCTCGCAATGGCAACACCCACACGGCCATTTGAAATATTATCAACAACCGACCATTCCTCAGCAACGCGCAAACAATCATGAAGCGGCAAAACTATGCTACCTGCACGCAATTGGATTCGGCTTGTTATCGCCGCCAACGCAGCGCTTAAAATAGATGGGTTTGGATAAAGTCCGCCTACAGGATCAAAATGACGTTCCGGGGTCCAAATAGCTTCAAAATTATATTTATCGGCAAGCTTGCCGGCATTCAAATAAAAATCATATTTGTTTGTGGTTGAATCTGGTTCAGCACCAAAATAGAAAAGGCTGAAAGCGATTCCTTTAGCCACGCCGTCATCCTGGTTCAAAACAGGAGAAGAATCTGCAACAACATATACAGTGAAATAAGAATCTGATTCGCCTAAGGGATGTTCCAACACAATTACATCCTTGACGCGCTCCTGTGCAGTCAATATTTTTTTAATATCAATAATTATATGTTCAGATGAGTTTTTGATTTTTTCCTGTTGCAGATTACTGTATATCTCCGCAGCAAGTGTTTTAATTGATGGAATTAATGATTGATGAAAGCCCTGCTTTTTTCCATATACCACCAAGTCATTTTTATCGATTCCGAATCCAAGCCCCATGCTTTTAAATTCATCAATTACATCAGATGACGACTTCATATTATCTCCAAATCAACTTATTCCTTCACACATTTGACCTGTAATACTAAACGGATCCATATTTATCTATATGCACTAAACACAAAGACTTCACAAGTCACATAGCTACAGGCATTAACCAGCAGTAGAAAAATGAGCGTAGCAAACTTTATTATTTAGCCCGCTCACCAAAAATTATCAGCGGATTTAGTGAGCCGGAATTATATAGCTGAGAAGATATACGGTAAGACCGAGTTACCGTATATCACAAATGCTAATTGTCGTTACGTAATGCGGAAATTACCGGTTTACTGATGACTGACCAAACTGACAATAACGAAGTGGCAGCAGTCAGGGCCAAAATCAATAACACAGGAATAATCCAACCCGACATACTTACCTGCAGCGTAAAGCTGCTTTGCTGAACCCACAACCACAATCCGATAAGCACAAACAGAGCAACCATTAAACCAAGTAAAACCGGAATTAAATTATCCTTTAATATTTGGTTAAATATTGTTCCCGGGTGCGCACCAATAGCCATTCGAATTCCTAATTCATAACGTCGCAACTGAACGCTGTAACTCAATACACCATAAATACCTATTGCTGCCAGACCAAGAGCCAATATGGCCAAACCAGCTGTAACCCCCGCCGCCAGTTTATCTTGCGCTACAATTAATCCATGGGCATCGTTAAGGCTCAATATACTTGAAACTTTATACTGGCTATTCACGCTCGCCATCACATCGTTTAATTCAACATTAGACAATTCCTGGCCTGGTCTCACTTTCAAAAGCCATTTGGAATATTCCACGCTGGCTTGGGGTATAAACATACGTGGCTCTTCTGCACGACCAGGAAGACTAATATCTTTAACTATACCGATGATTTCATAGGGTACCCTGCCCTTGTAACTGTTAAGCCAATAGAAGCGTTGATTTAACACATCCCCGTCAGCTTGCAATTTACGGGCAAAGGTTTCGTTAACTATTATTAACGAAGCATCAGAATGAAATTCTCCTGCATCAAAATTACGCCCAGCTACCAACTGCAGGTTGAGAAGACCCAAATAATTTTCATCTACCAAAGTACAAAGCGCTTGTTTTTGCTCCCTAAAATCCACCTCAGTTGAAAGGTAGCTGTACCAGATTGCGGTATCAAAATTCATTGGAAAATCGCTAACAAGGCTAACGTTATCCACCTTGGGATGAGCTATCAACTGATCCCTGATAGCCAGGAGATTTCTTTTGCGCTCCTCCGGTGGCTGGTCTCGTTGTGAACCATTGTTGAGTGACACCTGATATAAATCATCAGTTGCAAACCCTAGCGGGTGGTCAATATTGCGCCACGATTGCAAAAGAATTTGTAGACTTGATGCCAGCAAAATACCCGTTAATGTTACTTGGCTCAAAATCAACAATTGGCGCACACGCGCGGAAATTTGGATACCGGCACCCTTGCCGCTACTTTGCAGCATATTACTGAGCGAACGGTAATTAATTTGGTGACTGATAAGGAAGGCAAATAATAATGAGAGAATTAATGTACCAATCAATCCGAACAACAAACTCTCCCAACTTAAATCAAGCTCAGCAAGGCGCGGCAAATGTTCATGCGCGACCCTCTTCAATATTTCAATCCCACCTACTGACACCGCTATGGATAATAGAAACGCCCAACCCATTAGCAACAGAATTTCAGCAAGTACCGCATTAAAGAGATGAAATTTTTGCGCTCCCAACGCGGCCTGGATTGCCATGCTACGCTGCTGGTTTGCAGCCCGGGAAAGAATAAGGTTGGTAATATTGGCTGCTGCAATCAAGAGGAGAACTAACGCTCCAGCTAATAATAGTAACGCTCGCCCCTTGGTATCGCCCAAAATTGCTTGCTGGTATGAAATTAATTGAAAAACAAGTTCACGTTCTTTATATGATGGAAAGCCTGCGGTTTCCTCCTTAAAGCGGGCATTAATACTTGTAGTAAGCTCATGCTCTACCTGTTTTGCTTGCGCATCTAATTTGAGCTTACCAACGAGATAAAGATTGGGGTTAAATCCTCGCCAGGAGTTACGCCAAGCTTCAATAGCCAAATTGTAATCCCAAGATAACCAAACCTGTGTCAACCGGCCAGGACGTGCAAGTTGTGGCTCCGCAAAATTTGCCGCGGTAACACCGACCACTTTGAAATCCACTTCACCAAAACGTATAGTTTTACCCAGCACTTCTGAATCACCATTAAAGAATTGCTGCCACGTAGCGTAACTGATAACAGCAACCGGAGAGTTGGTATTTAATCCCTCGTCGGTATTGAAAAGTCTTCCTAAAGCAACTGGTGCCTGCAATAACTGCAGGTACTCTGGAGTAATGTAAGTGGTATTTACCTGAGGTGCCTCAATAAGGCTACGAATGACATCGAACCCAAAATATACCAATCCCTTTTGTTCAAAATAACCGTTATCCCCTTTATATGCCTCGATAGCTGCGGGATAAGGATACATATTCCCTAAATCCACTCGTCCGCTTGTGAATAAATCCCCTTTCAAAATATGTAATCTTTCATGATCCGGATAGGGCAGAGGAGATGCAAGAAGTTTGTAATTCAGATTAAACATTGTGACAAGGGCGCCTAGTGTCACACCGATAGTCACAATGATAGTGGCCATATACCCTTTGACTTTAGCAAGCGAATAAAATGCTGCACTGAGATCCCTGATGGTTATCATACAGCCACCTGCAGGGGCACCTGAGCATCAATGATTTTTCCATCTAATAAATGCAATGTACGACTGGCCATGTCTGCATAACGTGGATCATGAGTTACCATGCAAATGGTTGTGCCACTGTCATTTAACTGCTGCAACATTTCCATCACAGCATCACCATTACGCGAATCCAAGTTACCAGTAGGTTCATCTACCAGAAGCAAGGCTGGATTGCCTACCAATGCACGAGCAATCGCAATACGTTGCTGTTGTCCACCGGATAGCTGATTGGGTCTATGCTGGGCACGATGAGTCATATCCACTATACGTAAACACTCAGTCACCTTTTGATCTATCTCACTCTCGCTAATTTTGTTGCGGCGATAACGTAATGGTAAAGCAACATTATCAAATACTGATAACTCATCAATTAGATTGAACGATTGGAAAATAAAGCCAATTTTTTCATTACGGATATAGGCTGCTTCACCCAATGCCAGACGACTGACATCCGCGTCCTCAATAAAATACTGACCGCTAGTTGGTGTATCCAACAGCCCGAGCAACGACAGCAATGTTGATTTACCGCAGCCCGATGGACCACAAATAGATACAAAATCACCCTTATAAATAGTCAAATCAATACCATTAAGTGCGTATGTTTCCATATCTTCTGTACTAAAAACTTTAGTGATTCCAGTCATTTTAAGAGTAACTTCGGGCATGATGCCTCCCAGGCTAGTATTTTATTAACAAGATAATTTTTATTGAACGATACGAATTTGTTCTACGTCGCGAAAGCCGCTCATGTCGGACAAAATCAAACGATCACTTTCCTTTGCACCACTTAATATTTGGATGAAACGCCCTGAATCTGCACCAAAACTAACTTGTTGAAGGTCGGCGATTTTATTATTGGCGTCGGTCATGAATAACCTACTCTTACTGTGGCTCTGCACATTCATCGGGCGTTCAACGTATAACGTATTAGTCAACCTGGATGTGTAAATGACCGCATCAACATTGAGTTCAGGTCTGGCAGATGCAGGAACCCCATCTTTAAATGCAACCTCAACCTCAATAGTTCCATCGCGCACTTCGGGCGTGACCCTGGTCACCACCCCAGCAACCCGTTCACGGCGAGTGTTGATTTGAGCAGACTGGCCAATTTGAAGCTGCTCGGCCTTGGCTTGTGAAACACGAATAAGCGCCTTTAAATCCTTATCAGTGCCTACAAGCGCCAGCTCCTGTCCGGCGAGAACGCTTTGCCCCAATTCAACAGGTAACCGCTGCAATACCCCTTTCATACCGGCACGAACAATTAAACGTTCCGCCTGATTTTGCATAACTTGAAAATGCGCTTCTACTTGTTTGATTTGTTGATCCTGGATTAGCTCAGCTTCACCTATAACCTTTCTTAATTGCGCTATACGTTTTTTCTGAAACTGAACACGCTCAATCGATTGCCGCTGCTGAAGCAGCGTAGTTTGAAAATTTACCTTAGGTACAATGCCCTTTATAACCAATCCCTCTTCGGCCTCGCGGCGTAAAGTTAATCCTTCGACTGTAGCAGTCAACTCAAGCAAAGCAGATTGTTCATTAAGTAACTCACGCTCATTCGTCAACTTTATTCGACGCAAATTGGCTTGCTCTTGTACAAGAGCAATTCTGGCGGCTTCCACTTCCTGCAACAATGCTGGATTATCCAAACGTAATATGACGCTGTCTTCCTCAACTTGCGCGCCCGGACGCAATTTAACTTCAGCAACCGTTGCAGGTGTTAATGCGGTAATCAGTGTCTGTTTATCTGAGCGCAATATGCCATAGCCATCTACAGTCACTTGCAAGTCACCTCGCTGCACCGCGCCCAACAACAACTTATTGAGTTCAACTTTAGGTTGTACCTTGGCTTGCAAAAAAACGCTCAGTAGTAGTACCAGCACCACTGCAATTGCACCGCCGATTAAAACACGGCGATTGACTCGATTTTGCTGTTTAGGTTTTGCGATATCCATAAAATTTAGCTTTTTAAATGAGGGAGCAAACCTTAAAGCACATAGTATGCCAAATAAAAACCCGTTGATTTCAAAGGCTTTTTAATAAATATGTGAGAAAAACAATCATCCAATGTCCGATATCGGATACTAATTTTTCAATAGTGGACTTTCCCCCTCCGTTAACCGAGGCAAACGTATATGTGCGCAGGCGCCATGACCCTGCACCCTATTACTCAAACTTAAATATCCACCCATTTGTTCGATTATGTGACGACTCAGGCTTAGACCTATCCCTTGACCGTGAGGCTTGGTACTGTAAAAAGGGACAAATAAATTATCTGGATTCGCAATGCCCTGCCCCGTATCAAGAATCTGGATCTCACTATGAAATTCACTCTGGCTAAAAATGATTTCAATAACTCCTGTTGTACCGCCAGCTTCAATAGCATTTTTAATCAGGTTAATGAGCACTTGTTGGAGCAATGCAGCATCCACCCAAAGGTGCAACTGCAGCCCCCTGGGACGCAAAACAATATTAGGGAATAGTCCTGCAACCTGCTCAAAAAGCAGTTGCGCTTTTAACTGCTTTGGTGCGAGGTGCAAAGGTTTGTGTAAATCCGAGTAACGACTGACAAAATCCTGTAAATGTTTACAGCGTTCGCCAATCACCTCCAATGCTTTTTGTGTGCGAGAGCAGGTAGTTTTTGAGTGGAGATTTTGCGTCAAAGCAGCAACAGGCGTCAAAGAATTACGAATTTCATGGCTTAGCACCCTGATAAGCTTTTGCCAAGCTTCTACCTGACTTTCCCGTAGTGCAGTTTGTATATCGATGAATACCAGCAGTTGATGACTTTTTCCTTGCTCCAGAAAAGAACTATGGCGAATTTGCCACTTTTGAGCTTTAGTGTTATCCATAAATTCCCATTTGTTCTTTTTTATCAAACCCAATAATGCTGGTGACGAATAGCGCAAAGTCTGCCAGGGCTGATTAAAGAGTTCTATAAATGCCAAATTTGCATAGTTCAACTGAACTTTTTGATTAAACACTAAAATAGGTGTGTTCAATTGATCAATAAGCCGATATAAAACAATCAATTGCTGATCATTATTACTTTTGTATTGCCGCAGCGATTCGCCAAAAACTCTTACCTGCTGATGAAACTCCGCTACTTTACCTTTGGAAAAAACAGGTTTTGAAAAATAACTATAATCCTCATTTTGCGAAGCTTCTATTTGTAAACTTGTACGACGAAACACTGCCATTAACTGGTTAGACAAACCTCTCAATAGAAAAGCTATGAGAATACAATTGCCCAACCCCAACAGAATTACCTGCCAAAGAGGCAAAACGGTTAACAAAAAAATGCAACAACCTATTTGAAAAGACAAAAACAAAAAAAATATTATTTTTAATCTGGCTTCCAATGAATCAGTTTGCCAGATCATACTTTTCTATCCGTCTATACAGGGATGACTTGGTGATACCAAGCAAACTGGCCGCTTTTTGTTTATTTCCTTCGCATTCAGCCAAGGCTTGGCGAATTAATTGTAGTTCTGCCGCGTCAAGCGCCATAAGCGGTAATTTTTCCGGAGCAGTCGCCGGACTCAGGTTCAATTCGGATGATGTCAGCTCATCATGCTGAGCCAATAATACGGCACGTTCCATAACATGACTAAGTTCACGAATGTTTCCTGGCCAAGAATAAGCCTGCAATGATTTAAAAGCTGAATTGGATAACTTGAGTTCGGGCTTGCGATAACGGTGTCCATGCTTTTCAACGAAAAAGCGCGCGAGCACTGGAATATCCGCAGGCCTTTCACGTAGTGGCGGCACTCTAAATTCCAGGGTATTGAGGCGATAATACAAATCCTGTCGAAACGTGCCCTCAGCAATCAATTTGGCAAAATCGCAATTGCTCGCGCTGATAATACGCGCATCCGTACGTTGCGTCTGACTGGAACCGACCATTTCAAATTCACCAGACTCCAATACCCTGAGCAATTTAGTTTGTTGCGCCAATGGGATGGTACCAATTTCGTCCATGAATAGGGTCCCGCATCCGGCCAATTCAAAACGCCCAATGCGTTGTTCCTTGGCATCGGTAAAAGCACCTCGTTTATGGCCAAACATATCACTTTCAAATAATAACTCGGGGATCGCCCCCATGTTGACCGAAATAATGGGTTCTCGCGCTCGAAGCGAATTTAGGTGTATCCAATGAGCAAATTGGCTTTTGCCTGTGCCATTTTCACCCGTTAACAGAATGTTGGCGTCGGTGGGCGCCACTACCGAGAGTTGTTGCACCAACTTGTCCATTACCTCACTGTCCCATATCAGTACAGGAAGTGTACATTCAAGGCGCTGGTGTAATGCGAGATTATCCTTGTGCAAAGTGTGTAACTTCAGGGTTTGCTGCAAAACCTGGTTAAGGCGATTGTTGTCCCATGGTTTTTCAATAAAATCATTGGCGCCCATGCGCATAGCCTTTACAACTAACTCGGTATTGGACCAAGCTGTCATTGCCACAACTGGTATGTCCAATCCTTTTTGCCTCAACCATTTTAAAAAATTCAGCCCCTCTTTCCCCGATGTAGTATCGAGGCCGAAGTTCATGTCCAGCAAAATTAAATCGGCTTTATTACGCATGAGCCAATCACTTGCATGAGAGGGACTCTCTACTTCATCTACCAGAAAACCAAAATCTTCCAAGATAAAACGAGCAGAAAGACGAATTTCGCGATTGTCTTCAATTACTAGTACTAACAGTTTATTAGTATACATAAAAATCCATGAAGTTTATTCATCAACGTATGGCAGTTTAAACTGACGGTTGATTGTACAGACCTTCGATTTGCCATTGAACAAAATTCACTATTTTTAAAAAATAGCCTTTTGCTCGCAATAGGTTTAGCGATATGCGCAGCCACCATAGATTTAGTGGCCGACCAAACCAATGCAAAGAAATTATTTACCTTCCTTGCTATAAAGCAATTCGCGCTATTCAACTCTAGCCTGGCGACGACGCGCGGCAGCAGCTTTCTGTTTATCAATACGATTTGAAACTTCCTCTAACGCTGTATCTACCTGGTTATTTTGTTGCGCATTTATATGATCCACAAGCCTTTGAATTGTTGGGTGGTTATATAACTCGACGATTGCAATATTGTTATTAAACAGTGACTGAACTTTTTTATGTATTTGCATCAGCAGGAGCGAATCGCCGCCCAACTCAAAAAAATCATCCTGAATTCCAACTTGTTCGTAACCTAGCATTTGTTGCCAGACATCAGCTAATTGCTGTTGTTGTGGTGTTCTGGGCGTAACATATTCCACGCTTATCTTAGGCCTGGATCTCACTTGTTGTGCAGCCATATGTTGCGCACTAAATAATCCCATATCACCTTGATCTGCATTTGCATGACGCTTGGCAAAGTCCGAGGCAGCAACCAATGGCAGAGAATGTGCAGAGCGTACTATCTGCTCCAATGCTTGCAGCCCGGATTCACTGGTTATACCTTGGGACATAAGGCGGAATTGATGTACAAAGTCAGGAATAGGTAATGTTCGACCTGCTAAATTTGCGGATGCAAAATCAGCTTCTATCCGTCGCATGGTAAATTGATGAATTTCTGCAAGTAGTTCACCACTACAGGAAACTAATTGAATATCAAAACTCATAACACCGAGCTGCTTATCCAATGCTGAGGTGAGACAAACATGGCTATAAAACTCAGCAGGCAGCGGCTTATATTGCACCATAATGTGATAGCTGATAGGAATGTATACACCACCATCCAAAAACGCCCTTAAAAAAGACAAAGCACAATCGAGCATAGATGGGTGCAACAGCATTTTTGCCATCTCGCCATGAAATTGCGGGGGTAATTGCAACCTCGCCAAGCCACTTTGTGAGCCTAACCAAACCTCTTGTACCACCGCCCAGCGCTCGCCATATTTCATTAGGGCGTCTTGTTGTTCTTTAGAAAGGGAGACGCCCATGGCCAGCACTCCCAGATGAGCAGCGCCTTGAATTTCGTTAATATAACGATCTGTATATTTTGTTTTAAGATCCGTCAGGGATAGCGCAAGACTAGATTTTCCAGGCGGAACGGCACTGATTTGCCCACGCGCATGTAATTGCCACCGCTGGTGCTGCCGATGATAACTACCCACTTCAAAGTGGTAGGAGTCACCCTCCTTAACAAGCTTCGTATATACATCCGCACTTTCATCCAACGCTAACGACAATGGTGCGAGAAAGTAGATATCACTGAAATATTTTTCATCCAGACCTGTTTGCCGAGTGTATGCAGCGCCAATCATTTCCAGATAGGTAGTGCCAGCAATCGTAGGTACCCCCATCACCCAGTGCTCATCAAGAGCCCAACAAGAGTGCACATTTATCTCTTGCCGATAAATACTGACTGCGTCATTTTTACTTAACAAATCACCAACAAAAGGATGCTCTGTCCGCTCCAGAATATTTAATTTTCCATTTAGCGCGTCCAACGCCATACCCGCCTCACGCCATGCATCCCAACGAATGCTATAAACCTGACGTAAACCTTTAGTGCGAGCGGATTCTACAACAGCATCCAGACCGGCATTGGCAGCACAATAGTCAATCTGCCCAAGACCACCAAGAATCCCGGTAACCGAAGAGAAAAATACCAGCAAATCCAGCGAATGCTTCTCCGTCAGGTCCACCATGCGGGTAGCAGTTGCAAGTTTGGTAGCAATAACATCGATTGCAGTTTCCAGACGATGGCGCTGGATCATCGTTTCGCCAGGTGCACCAGCTGTATGGATAATACCATTTATTGCACCAAAATGACTAAATGTACTATCCACAAGATCATCTATTACTTGTGCATTACGCGTATCTGCCTCTATTGCTACAGCACGCCCACCCAAAGAATCTATCTCAGCTAACAATGGATGATCGCGACGATCCTGCCGACTACACAACACCAATCGGGCTTTATATTCGCGGGCGAGATAACGGGCCAATTCAGCGCCCAAGCCACCGAAGCCACCAGTTATCAGATACACTCCTTCCCGACGGAATCCTTCTCCTGTCGTCTTGGCCTGCCAATTTTCCCCTAATGCAGTAAATTCACGCCGCCACGCGAGATCACCACGCAGGGCGGTAACAAGAGGCAACTCCGCACTGCAAATTGCACTGACCAGGGATCCAGCCTGGACTATCAAACTACCCGGCTTGATCTCCAAAAGATGGCAGCGAATATGTGGATATTCCTGGCCAATAACTCTGATTGGACCATATACCAACGCCGAATCCGGATTTAATTGTTCATCACCATTTACCCGGTAGGCACCTTCGGCTACCGCATATACGGACATGGCGTTGCTAAAACCCAATTGATTAAAAGCCTGAGTTAGCAATAGCAGGCCACTAAAAGGCCGATACCGGAGCGCAGCTGACCTTGCTTGCCATAACTGAATAACTTTTACAGGCAGTGCGGTTGCACGTGCCAGTTCCTGTCCCAACAGTAGATAATCCTCTACTACATCAGGACGCAATTGATACTGGCCGGGGGCAAGCCGCTTAAAAGATTCACCTACCCTAACCTCAATTAATTGAAAACCTTTCTCCATCAACCCCCGAATTAAGACCTCCTCGTCGGGTGAGCCATCACGAAGTAGCAGTAGCGTATTTTCAGTTGCATTGACTTCCTGCTCGTTCCACTCGGCAGTTTCAAACCCTACCCAATGCTGCTGGTAAAACCCTTCTGGGGATATCGACGATAAACCTGGGCCAAAACCTTTGAATTTAGATAAATATGTCTGCCGATCAAATGCATATGGCGGCAATGAACACAATTTTCCGGCTGTCGCGTTGCATAACCGCCAATCTATAGCCAAACCTTCAGCGTAAAGTTCAGCGACGGCTCGCCGGATACTCAATGCGTCAGGTTCAGTTTCCCGCGCGCTCCGTAAACTATTGAGTGCCAGTTGCATGGGCCCGCGCGCCGGATGTTGGCGAGCAAAAGACGTCAATGTCTTGCCTGGCCCTATCTCAAGTAAAACGGCTTGTTCATCTTGTAATAGTCGCGTAAGCCCTTTGTGAAAAACGACAGTTTCACGTAAATGAGAAACCCAGTAATCAACGGTTGCCATAACATCTGGTTCAACCCAATCGCCACTTACGTTGGATATGATCGGTAGCTTTGGACGATTGATATTTATTGACCGTAACGCATTGGAAAACTCAGCAAGAATGGGATCCATCAACGCTGAATGAAAGGCATGCGAAGTTCGTAAGGGTGTAACCCCAACGCCTTGAGTATTCATGTGATCAGCAAGCGCACTAATTTGAAACTCTGTACCAGCGACTACAAAATCCTGCTCCGTATTCACTGCGGCAATGGAAAGCCCTGGCCATTGAGTCGCATCAAAAGAAGCAACATTTTGATGTACGGCCAGCATTGCCCCCGGCTCGGTTTTGGCCATTAACCTGGCTCGTGCCAATACCAGCTTGAGCGCATCAGGCAATGAAAAAACACCGGCCAGACAGGCAGCGACATATTCACCCAGACTATGGCCAATACAACCTTTTGGTTGCCCCCCCCAAGTGAGCAATAATTGGCTTAATGCATATTCCACGGTAAACAATGTTAATTGGGTAGCATCTGTCCTACGCAAGCGTAGCTCTGCCTCATCAGAGGTGTCGGCGCCCAGGATTAAATCATGGATATCCGGCCCTCCCATTTCATGAATTAGGGCCAGACATTGATTAACAGCACTCTTGTACGCTGGTTCGCTCTCATACAAGCCCTTACCCATTTGCAGGTATTGAGTTCCCTGACCACTGAACATCCAATAAATGTTGGGTGTTGCTTTACGTTGCCCGACGGCGGATGCAAAGACTATCCCCCCTTTATCATTGGCGATAATTCCTTGGCGAACATCAAACATGGTCCGTCTTTCTGCCAAGGTATAGGCCACATCGGAAATTGACTGTGCGCTGGGAAGCCACTGGCTCAACTGCAATTTGTATGAGAGTAAAGAAGTTTCTGTTTTTGCGGACAACGGCAGCACTGACCAAGCTGGAGCCAGGTTGTTTGCAGACAAAGGTGGAATATATTCTTCAACAATTACATGTGCATTTGTTCCCCCAATACCGAAAGAACTGACAGCAGCGCGCAAAGGTTTATCACTCTGCCAATCACGATTGGTGCTTGCAATTTGCAGCTGGGTAGTGCTGAGATCACACTTGCTGTTCAATTGAGCGAAATGCAAAGTCGCGGGAATTTTAGCGTTTTTTACTGTCAAAACCGTTTTGATCAACCCTGCTATTCCGGCAGCCGTATCGAGATGGCCGAGATTACTTTTAACTGAGCCTAAATAGCAGGGGTTGTATTGAAATCCATCGTAGGCTTGCAACAACGCCTGCATCTCAATCGGGTCGCCCAAATTAGTGCCCGTACCATGTGCCTCAATATATCCGACACTGCCCGCATCGACACCGGCAATATTTAATGCAGCTTCTACTACTTCGCGCTGCCCGGTGACACTGGGCGCGGTATAACCTATTTTTTTATTACCATCGTTATTGATTGCTGAACCTTTGATGGTTGCGTAAATATGATCACCATCGTCAATAGCCTCCTGCAGCCGCTTCAATACTACAAAGCCCACACCGTCACTCAACACAGTCCCTTGTGCATCTTGATCGAACGGACGGCAATGACCATCTGGCGATAAAATCATCCCTTCCTGATACCGATATCCTTGCTGTTCGGGTGCGGATAAAGCCGGATTAAGAGAAAGGGAAACAGCACCTGCCAATGCAATATCAGAATCACCGCTCAACAAACTCTGACAGGCTTGGTGAACAGCAACCAGCGCGGTTGAACAAGCAGTTTGCACTGTAACTGCCGGCCCTTTTAGGTCAAGTTTATAAGCAAGACGACTGTTGAAAAAATCTCTGCTAATTACATTGATTATCTCGTAGGCAGCTGCCCCACCCTGCTCGGCAACCAGGGCGTATTGTGCCGTCCACAACGCATTCGCTGATGCGCCACCAAATACACCTATTAGTTCATTTCCGCCCTTCCTGGTATAACCGGAGTCTTCCAAAGCATGCCATGCGCATTCGTGATACAAGCGTAATTGAGGATCCATTAACACGGCCTCGCGATCACTGTAATTAAAAAATGCCGCATCAAAATCGTTACAATCGCGAATAATGCCTTTAGCTTTCACATAAGTCGGATCCTGCAACAGCTCTTCAGACACGCCAACTGCCACCAGTTCTTCATCAGTAAAAAAACGGATGCCCTCACGCTGCAAACAAAGATTTTGCCAAAACTCATCGATTGAATCGGCTCCGGGGAATCGAGCCGCCATACCAATAATGGCAATCTCAGACCCGTGATAGGGGTAGTTAGACTTCATCTAATAGTTTCCTTGCATTTAATCTATTGTTTAAACGTGATTTGCCAGCTTGGGCAGCTTCCTGGCGTTTCATCTTGTGAAGCAGTGATTGCTCAGAGGATTTCCCCTGAATAAATTTAACCAGAGCCTGAATTGACGGATGAGCAAACATATCAATCACCGATAACGTTAACCCCAACTCCCTATTCAAACGTGTTGCCATATCCATGACATCAATAGAGCTTGCTCCTACATCGAAAAAATTATCGCCAGGTGTCAAACGGGAGATGTGCAGATGGGCTTTCACCATACCGAGCAAAGTCAGCGTAAGCTCATCATGATTTTGGGATATTTGAACCGATTCTTCATCAACGTTAAATTCAGGCTCAGGCAAGGCGTTAAGATCTGTTTTACCACTGGGTGTGCGCGGGAATTTATCGACCCTTATATACACCGAGGGCAACATATAGGACGGCAAATCTACAGCCAGTGCCGCCTTCAACTCCAACTCATTAATATCGCCATGGCATTGGTAATAAGCACAGAGTGTTTGGCGACCACCTGCCAAGGTTTTTATAAGCACTGCGTTATCAATAATATTGGATTGACGACTTAGCACTCCCTCGATCTCGCCCAGTTCAATCCGGTAACCATTCATTTTGATTTGATGATCAGCGCGGCCCTGAAACTCAAACTCACCGTTAGGTAATAATCGGGCGATATCTCCGGTTTGATACCAGCGTTGGCCCAGAACATTTGTAAAACGTTCTTCGGTAAGCTCAGGCCGAAACAAGTAACCCTCCGCAAGACCTTTTCCGCCAATGCACAGCATTCCAAATACACCCATAGGTAGCGGCCTGTTATGCGCATCCATAATCAGCATTTGCGTATTCGCAATCGGTTTTCCAATACTGTTGATTTCCATGGGCAGACGCACCTGGCTACAGCTAGACCAGATTGTTGTTTCAGTCGGCCCATACATATTCCAAAGCGATTTAACCTTTGGTACCAAATTACCAGCCAAATGTATCGGTAAGGCTTCACCACCAGCCAACGCAGTGAGATTGGGCGAGCCTTTCCATCCTGCGCCGAGTAGAATTTTCCAGGCACTCGGTGTCATCTGTAGCATAGATATGGATTGCGTATCCAAATCCTGGATAAAGCCCTGAACATCATGTGTCAACGCGGTGTGGAATAAACGTACGCTTCCGCCACTAAGAAGCGGTAAAAGTAATTCCAAAATTGAAATATCAAAACTGAATGGGGTTACCGCAAGTAAACAATCATCAGGCCCAAAGCCGGGTTTAACTTTCATGGATTGCAAGAAATTGCTAAGTGCGCGCTGGGAAACCATTACCCCCTTCGGTTTACCAGTTGAACCGGAGGTATAAATTACATAAGCCAATTGCTGAGGTGCCGCCGCGTTACTGAATAAACGATGTAATTGTCGATCAGTTGTTCGAGTTGCACAGTCATCGACAGTTAGAATGTCAATTCCCAAGACATTGGCCAGCTCTGAAAAATGACTAGTGGTTAAGAGGAGCCGACATTTGCTGTCTTCAACCATAAAACCCAGTCGCCCGGTTGGATAAGACGGGTCAAGTGGCAAATAAGCAGCGCCCAATTTATGTAATGCCAGGATCGCAATGACCATCTCCGGACGCCGATCCAGTAGGAGCCCAACCAAATGACCAGTCCCAATACCTATATGGCCCAGCTTATCGGCCAGAGCAGCAGCCTGTTGGTTAAGTTGCCGATAACTGAATGTTTCAGTTCTCCAGCTCAGTGCCAATTTATCTGGTTGCGCAACAACTTGCTCTTCAAAAAGCTGGATAAAAGGAACTTCTTCCTTAATTACATCAACAACATCTGGCGCAGGCCAAATAAATTCCTTTTCTTCTCTGGAAATTAAATCCAAAGAGCCAATTTTCACGTCAGGATTTTGTGCTATTTGCAAAAGCAACCACTGCAGTCGGGCACCAATAAGGTTAATTTCCTCAGCGTTGAAATGTTGCAAACTAAAATCAATTTGAAGCTGCAGCGGCTCGGCTTCACCATTACTCCACACTGTCAAATTAAAAGGTGTTGTCTGGTAATTATTTTCCACATAACAAATTTTTGCAGTGGTATCACCGTATATAAACTTATTGTCCAGTTTTAAATAATTAACACCTATTTCAAACAGACCCGCTCTTGCCGCAGGTCCGAGATCACGTACCATATGGCCGATAGGATATTTTTGATGGCGATATACCTTAGCTTGTTCCTGTTTGATTTTCTCAACAAGATCAACAAAAGACCATTGGTCCTGCACCTCTATTTGCACAGGACTCATGCTAGTAAATAGACCTATGAACCTTTTATTTTCTGCACCTTTACGGTTATGGACAGGCACCCCAATATTGATAATACCGCGCTGAGTTATACGACTAAAATAGGCCGCAACAAGTGCAAAAAAAAGACTATGCTCATTTCTTCTTAAAATATCTGATGAGGCTAGAACCGCATTATACAATCCGGTATCAACATCAAAGCAGAGCCTTTGGCTACAACTCTCACCCACCTTCACAGAACGGTTTGCAGAAAAATTTCGCGTCGTGTGATTGTTTAAATAATCGCTCCAAAAGTTCTTATCGTTTAGATACCGCTCACTTTGCAGATAAGAAAAATCCTGTGTGTAATATGTTAAAAAATGGGCTTCAGATTCTACTTCCGGGGTATTATTTGAATAATAATCGCCAAGCTGCCTGGCCCAATTTGCAAACCCCCATCCATCGATCACCAAATGATGGGCAATGCCTACATAAAAATATTCAGAATTAGAAATCTTTAATAGAAAAGCAAAAAATAACTTTTCACTATACAAATCAAAAGGTCGGCTAAAAATAGTGTCAATCCACTTCGATGCCGAGATATGGGGATCCTTCTCAGCCGACATATCAATAACTTGCAAATACGTATCAATATCCGGACTCAGGCAAACGAAAACACCATCCAGATCATTAACTAAACGCATTCTAAACATACGATTGTTCGTCAACACCAATGTATGCGCTTGCTTGATTTTTTCTTCATCTATTCCATTCAAATGAACGTAGCCACCAATATTATATTTTGGACTATCAATTGAATGCAGCTGGTCATAAAAAACATCTTGTTGCACGAGCGACAAGCTTAACCTTTCTGAAAGTGCATTATTCATTCCTGTTTGTTCCATGTAATTTCCTTGACAGCGGTAATACACCTGCAGCACAAAGAAGGGCTGATTATTTTATAACTCGTTGCCACAACGACAACATAAAAATCCCGATGGTGAAAATACTGTTCGGAAGATCAAAACTACCACATGAAATATGTGACTTTGTTTACTAGAGGCAATCTATTAATAATGACTTGGCAGGCTCTACAAAACGCATTTTACTTACGTGATGAGCAACAATGGCATTTAACTCTCTGATAACCACCACATTATTTTCATGAATAAAAAAATGCCCCCCATCAAACCAATAGGATCCGAATCTCAACTTAAACACTTCTTCCCATGCCTCAATATCTACTGTTTCAATATCATCTTTTTTGCCGGCAAAGATACTAACCTGCGTAGGTATCTTCATCTTCGATGGATTTAAATAGGTTTCAACAATTTTAAAATCGGCACGCAACACCGGCAACATGAGCTGCATTAGCTCGTGATTATTCAGCACTTCCTCGGGAGTGCCATTTAACTCACGCAAACGATCTAAAAATTCTGCATCCGGAAGATGATAAGTAGGATTTTTTTTTGACTTTACAAAAGGTGCCGAGCTACCTGATGCGATAAAATGCACAGGCAATACATTTTCGTGCCTATAAAGCATTAGTGCCACTTCATAGGCTATGCGAGCCCCCATGCTGTGACCAAAAAAAATAAACGGTTTGGATAGAATATCCACCAGCGCGGTATAAATATCTTTTACTACTTCATCCATACGCGTATAAAGAGTATCTGCAATTCTCACTCCTCTGCCAGGCAATTGAATCAGCACCACCTCAACCTCAGGATGTAAACTACTTATCCATGAAGAATAGGCTGCAGCACTTCCGCCCGCATAGGGAAAACATATCAACCGAAATTTCGCATTGGGTCTTTTTTGCGGTACAAATAAAATCGAATTCATATTTCAAAATCACATTCAGGATTATGTTTATCAACTTGTAATATCAGGAAAAAGAAAACAAGGATGCTGCAGATAGATTTTCTTTGGCAGGTTCATTCTTATTTTCAACAAGTTTACCCTCATCCATAACCAAAACCCTATCTGCAACATGGAAATATCTATCGTCGTGAGAAATGGCAACTACAGATTTCCCTCTTGCCTTTAAATTTGGCAATATATCCAGATAAAATATTTTTTTGAAATGTGGGTCTTGATCAGCGGCCCACTCATCGAAAACATAGAGCTCCTTATCATCCAAAAAGGCTACAAGTAAAGCCAGACGCCTTCTTTGTCCATCCGATAACTTCAAAGTTGAAAAATGCCCATCTTGAAATTGCACCTTTTCTTTTAATTCCAACACATCAAGATAATAATTTATCTGTGCCTCAGCTTTTGCATCGTTGGAATAATCGATATGCAATTGTTTGAAAAGATAATAATCGGAGTAAATACATGCAATCTGCGCACGATAACTATTAATGTTTTCAGAGGTAACTGCTATGTCATCAAAACTGATTTCGCCGCTGACGGCTGGGTAATGCAGGCTGACGACCTTTAACAAGGTAGATTTCCCGCTCCCGTTGCCACCGACGATAAAAGTAATTTCACCACGATTTATGAATGTATCAATGGGCCCTATACCAAACACGTTAATATTGGCCCCATCACCCATATGGCGATAACAAATTGATTTCAATTTAATGACCTGCCATGCAGGCACCGCGTGTAATTTTTTTTCCGCTCCTTCTTCCGGCAGTTCCTTGAACAGGTTTTGTACCCTGTTCAAGGATATTTTAGCTCGAGCCAACTCTGGTAAAACGTTTAGAATGAAGGCAAGGGGGCTGGTAATATACAACAGAACCATTAAAACCCCGGTCAGATCGACTATTGATATAGCCCGGTAATTAATGTACACAAATCCGATAAATCCCATTGCGAAAAAACAAATAAGATCACCGTAATTTCGTGCAATACGAACAATGGTAAAAGCTGTTTTTTCGAGTTTTACTATATGGCGCTCTTGCGCCAACAATTGATGCTCCATGAAATGCGCATGCTTACCCTGATTCAATTTTAATTCTTTAGCCCCTTCCACAAGTCCGCGAAATCCCTCTTGCAGGAAATCCATATGGTATCGGGATTTTTCAAAATATTTTGAACCGATAATGATAGGCAGGCGAAAAGTAATAATTCCAAAAATAATAGTGCAAAAAACAAAAACAAATACGCCCTCATTGAGATAGTACAAAAAACACATCAACCCTAGAACTGTTGATAACTGAACTAATATGTCAGGAATAATGCCGGCACCATAAACAATATTTTGAACATCAGTAGTCATAATTTGAATCAACCGACCGCCATTACTCTTTTCAAGGCAAGGAATAGATGTATTTGATATTTGTCTATATAAGCCCTGCCGTAATCTACTGGTTACATCCATACTTATTCTGGCCAACAGAACTTGCGACACCGTTCTGGTAACTAAAATTAAAATGCATAAAATTAAAAATAATACAGCGAAACGAGGGTGCGTTATTTCGATTCCCCAAAAAAGATAAGGACCTGAGCTCTCTAATAGCAATCGATTTTCAGCGGGAGTCAATGCCGTCATAAGTACAGGAATCAACAGGGAATAGGCTATCCCGGAAAGAGCCCCCATAAATATGGCAAGAAAGACTTTGTTCGGGGAATATTTGGTAAAAAGTTGCAATAAATTCATTATTTCTTCCCTGCTGCAGGAACTAGATGAAGCGTATCCCGCGCTTGAGTCGCTATCGGGAAATTTGCCAAATGGCCTTGGGCAAAGGGATCAATCATGTCATCAAAATGAGGGCTCATGATATTCCCTGACTGGCCTGTACTGAGCATATACCAGTGACTTCTACTATCATCAAGCTCAAAAATTTGCCTAAAGCCCGCACCAAAATCCTGAGTGAACCCTTCAATCAAATCAAACTCAATATTTGCTGCATTTATACTGTTAGGTGAGCCACCGAAGTGCGAAGTACGTTTAAAAAAACTTTCAAGCCCTTTAACCCTTCCAAATGGATGATGGCGCAGTTCTGCATGATGGACATTTTTCCATTGCCACTGCTCCATGTTGCTCGTACCGGTAATTTTCTCCAATTCCCTCAAAGCCTTATCAAGGCTTATATGCAATTCCTGCAAACACGGTTGAGATTGATTTTTTTTGCACCAGCCATGATCATTTGACTCCAAGACGCGTGCTAATTGTGGCCATGTTAATTCCTCAATACTGGAGGCAAGCGTTTCTTCAATTTCGGGGCGTTGCCAACTATATTTCAATACATCAGCGAATATTTCCTGTTCCAGATAATGACTCCATGTGACAAATAAAGTAGCCCCTACTGAATCAGGATTAAAATCTCCATTCCATTTCTCAAGCTGGTCCATAACCGCCTTACTCCGGGCCGAATTGGATTCAACGCTCTTCAAGTAAGGCAACAAGGCTAATGAACTTAAATCCTTGGTGTCTTTTTGAAGGACTCGCATATCATCAACGGTCATCAACTTATGCGATTCAAGAAATTGATTCAGCAAATCTGTAATCCTGTCATGGCGAGCAGAAGGTGCCCAATCATAAGAAATAATGATATTTTCTCTATGATTCAATTTTTCATTCGCCGTTACAATAAAGCCTTTCTCCGGGTTGAATATGGAAGGAAGTTGTTCAAAGTCATGGTATCCCTGCCAATCAGAATCCGGGGATGCGCCTTGGGGCAAAATGCCGATACCTACACCACGCTTTGGCATCATCCCAGCAGCTTGGTATCCAATATTACCTAGTCGATCTGCATACACAAAATTAAGTCCCGGGGCTTTCAGAATTGACAATGCACTGCGAAACTCAGACCAATCTCTGGCATATTGGAGCTTGATGAAACTTTCAAGTGTAATATCCTCTGAATCAAGCGCAGCCCAACGCAAACTAATTACGTCGTCACCGATTGATCGGGCGTCACTGATAACCGGGCCTCGATCTGTCTGCCTGACTACTATTTCAATGGGCTTTAACGGATCCCGTAGCGCTGATGGAAAACGTGCGCTGATATTTATTGTTTCACGACGACTGTTAAAAGATTTCCATTCACCGGCATTCAAATATTGATTTGGATGATCAGATGAAGTTTTTTCAACAAATAAATCTTGCTGGTCAGACATTAAATTCGTCCCTCCCCAGGCAATATTTGCGTTTTGGCCGAAAACGACCACAGGCAATCCCACCAGTGTCATCCCTGCGACATCCAACTTATCTCCTTTGAGCTTGGCTGCATACCATAATCCTGGAAGTTGCAGGCCAAGATGGGGATCGTTTGCAATGATGGGACTGCCAGATTGAGTGTGTTTTCCTGAAACAACCCAAGCATTACTTCCCGCGTATTTATGTCCGACCCCCAAGGATTTCATCGTATTACGAGAAGCAATTAAATTTGCAATATGCGAATTCGTATTATTTCCAAGAGCCTCTACTGGATCAAAGGGATAAAAATAACTCATCTGCTTTGATGAAAAATTTTGCTGTAGAACATAGCGGCGCATTTCATCAAACATATTGCCATTGAGCCTGAGCGAAAAAAATTTTTGCCAACTCAATGTATCGTGAATATTCCATGGTTCAGGTTTGATTCCAAATGCCTGAAATTCTACCGGCAACGAATGGGCATGCTCAATCCAGGCGTTGATACCATTTGTGTAGGCGGCAATAATGTCAAGGCTTTCAGGGCTAAGGTATTTCATTGATTGCTTTGCAGCTTCCCCTAAACCCAAAGTGCGCATCCAAATATCCGATGGCAATGCATCCGGCCCCAAAATTTCGCTCAGGCGTCCTTGCGCAAGGCGACGCTGGATCTCCAACTGCCATAACCTATCGCTGGCATGTTTGTACCCTAAAGCAAAAAAAGCATCGTGGTCGTTGTTTGCAACAATACTTGGGATACCATACTGGTCATGCGTTATTTGTACTGACGAGCCTAGCCCGGGGAGCTGAAAATCACCTACAGTTGGAGTAATACTTGATACCAAACGAAGGTATGCAAACGCGACGACAACTAATAATGGCAAAATAACGAATAATAAAAATCGAAAAAATAAAGGAAATCGCCTAATCACACCCACATCCCATCCTAAGTTAGTTACAGCCAGTATTGAATAACAAGCGAAGCCGATAATTAATATTTATAACTATGGCATTTTTGTTATTTTATTATTCGTAAATTGGACTTGTTTGCGCACCATGTACATGGATATTTATCTCAAAAAAATCCTTCAACAGCCAATTCGTCATTCTGTAGCCGCGAAAAATTGGATTTATTTAAATCCCATGCCGCTATCAAATTAGCAACTCCCAGTATAGTCGCATCAGAAAATAAGGATTTTAGTGAAAAATTAACGTCGTATATCAAGTTAATTTTTGAAAGCATCCTTACTGCAGATAATGAAT
>CAMLKG010000005.1 GCA_946480695.1 uncultured Cellvibrio sp. | reverse complement strand
AAACCCAACCGCCGGAAACCTCTAATTTAAACTGCCACTGATAGTGGGGTGTTTATAATGTGACTTTTGAACTTAACGGTAGCCGGAGCGATGCAGAAGCCGCCTATGCGGATCGCAGTATGGATGGTTCAAAGTTCGCGCGCGACAACCTCAGCGCCAAAATGATTGTGAAAAACCTGACGCCCTCTTTGCAAAAACTGGAGACCCAGGTCTATTACAATTATGTGGATCACGTCATGGATAATTATTCCCTGCGTAAATCTGTGGGAACGGCGCTGCAAGCGGCTTCCAACCCTGACCGCGAAACAGCGGGCGCTCGGATATTAGCAACCTTCCTGCCGATTTCGTCCGCCGAGCTGATAGTCGGTGCAGATACGCAGAAAAACGATCACACCAACCGTGCCACATCAAACCAGATGATGATGCCCTATCAGGATATGCCGCGTGTAGGTGATGCGCATTTCCAGCAACATGGTGTCTTTGGTGAATGGACGCAAACTGTAACAGCACGGCAGCGGTTAATCGGAGGGGTACGATTTGACGATTGGAATGCAGAAGATCAGCGCGCGCGCACACGCATGATCGGCAACGCCCAATACATCAATCCCACCGCCGGCGAAGAACGCAATGAAAATTTAACCAGCGGTTTTTTACGTTACGAAAAAGATTGGCGCAAGGTTACCGTTTATACCGGTATTGGCCACAGCGAACGCTTTCCTGATTATTGGGAATTAATTAGCAAGGAATCGCTTGATTCCATTAGCGCCTTTAATGCTAAACCCGAAGAAACAACACAATTGGATATAGGTGCTATTTACAGTAGGCACCGCCTGAAAAGCAGCGTATCCATGTTCTATAACGAAACTGATAATTACCTGCTGATCCAATCGCGCGTTAACAAACCGGCCGGGCCGATGGGCACCACAACAGGCACTACTAGAAGTACCGTTATCACACGCAATGTAGACGCAGTTTCCTGGGGAATGGAAGCCGATCTAAGCTACGCAATAAATGATACATGGCGTACCGAAGCATCGCTGGCAAGCGTGAGGGGTACCAACGAAACTGATAACACGCATCTGTCACAAATTCCGCCAGTGGAACTTCGTCTCGGGCTCTATTACAGCAAACCGACATGGTCTGCCGGTGTATTCTGGCGTACGGTGGATGAGCAGATGCGGGTGGATGTAAACAAGGGCAATATTGCAGGCCAAGACATAGGCCCAAGCGAGGATTTCAATGTTCTCTCACTTAACGCTGGCTGGCGCGCGCACAAAAACCTCTTAATCACCAGCGGTATTGATAACCTGCTTAATGAAACTTATGCGGAGCACATCAGCAAGGCGGGCGCCATGATTGCAGGTTACGACCAAACAATTCGCATTAATGAGCCAGGACGCACCTATTGGTTAAAAGCTCAATTAAGCTTTGAATAAAAAGGATGATAACTTATAAAGTGTCGGCCAGGATTTTAGTCCTTAGCCTTGGCAACTAAGAACAATTCATAACAACCCAATGTCATCTTGTCGCCGTTGTTAGCAATTGGGATTCATAACATCCGGATGGATGGTTTAATATTGCGGCTCCACATGTTAACGGTATGTGAAGCCCGTCAAGCCTCCTATAAAAGCAGTTATAAGGATCAATATGTCCCTTTTGATAGCAATGTTTTCTTTTTCCCTGGCTATGTCCATATCCCCTGGCCCGATCAATATGGTAATCATTTCGTCGAGCGCTACCCATGGGGTTCGTAAAACATTTTCATTTGTATCCGGTGCGACTATCGGTTTTACATTGCTGTTATTATTTATAGGCTTGGGTTTCTATAAAGTAATTGATTTGTATCCGACATTCTTTAAATATTTGAGTGTAGTTGGTGCGTTATATATTTTTTATATGGGTTATCTGATTTCGCGGTCCAGGCCGGCATTTAATCTTGAGAAACAAAGGCAACCCGGGTTTTACCAGGGGTTTCTTTTACAATGGTTGAATCCTAAAGCATGGATGGCATGTGTATCGGGCGTCTCTCAATTTTCATCCCCTTCAAATAACCAGCAATTCATAGTTTTTTTAGTAATTTATTTTGTGGTTTGTTATTTGTCGTTATTTACATGGTCAGTACTTGGGGATAGGGCCGGCCTGGTTTTAAATAATAAGTTCAGAATAGCTGTGTTCAATAGCTTAATGGGTGGTTTACTAATTCTTACCGCTTGCTTCCTGATTTACTCCCAAATCATAAAATAATTAAATTTAACTGTACGTAATCCTTGAACCGCATGGATAATCCCATCAGCGGATTACCATTTTCTGATTGCAATCTGTTCCCCTTAAAAGTTCGTGTCCTAACGACAAGAATATCCTTCCTTATTTAGCGCAAAAAAAGTCGATAAACCTATTTGTTGGCCGCCCGCTGCCGAGGTTAAACAACTAACGACGTTAATCATTTATTGGTGCGATGAAATAAACACCAGCCCACTTAAATATTATACAAACTTAGGCGACATATTGAATTTATATACCTATTCATCGGCGTCTCGATAATTATGCCAAAATTTTTAAAGAGTATTTTTATAAAAATAGCGGCTATTAAACAATTAAATCATCCAGTAGATTTCCCCCAGGTTTCGAGGCCACCGGATGTGCGATGAATTTAATTCGGTAGTTCGGCACCGCCATGGGCGTTAACTTGTTTCCACAAACCAAAAAGGTCGTTTATGTCGGACAATGAAATTCCACAAGAGAAAAAAAGTGTTCTTGTCATTGACGAGAATCTTCCCATAGGTGTCATTGCAAATACTTCAGCCATATTGGCTTTGAGCCTGGGTAAATTGGTGCCTGAAATGGTCGGGGAAGATTTTGAAGACAGTGATGGCAATATCCGGCGAGGCATTACGACTTATCCGATTCCCGCGTTGAAAGGTAGTCCCGAAGTGTTGCGCTCCATCAGGGCAAAACTCAAGGACTATGAAGCGGATCTTATTGTTGTTGATCTTTTTGGCGCGACGCGTACTACCCGCTCTTACGAAGAATATATTCAGGTTGTCCAGGAAACACCTGCGGATAAGCACGAATATTTGGGTATCGCGATCAGTGGAAGCAAGAAACTCGTTAACAAGTTCACCGGAAATTTAGGGTTGCTCAAATAGGCAACTGAAGCTTTTCTAGATCATAAATCTATTGAGAGGGTATGCAGAATGGAAGTATTAGACGTTGTAACAGCCGATAAATCCAATGCGGAGAATCAAAAACCCAAGGAAGTCCGGTATTTGATTCCTGAAAATGAATATGACTACGATCACCCGGAAGTCGTGCATTGGACTAACTATTTTCAACAAGAAGCGCAAAAACATAATGTGTTCGTCAATATCAATGCGACTATTGCTGCCAGGCGATC
Source organism: uncultured Cellvibrio sp. (assembly GCA_946480695.1). The sequence continues at coordinate 159,959 of CAMLKG010000005.1, read as the reverse complement.
AATTGTTGCCGCCGAAAGTATGGCGACTGCCTGGTACGATTTTACACGTTATGTTCCCGCCTTTATCTGCAAGGCTGTGGTACAAACGGACGATGCGGAAAGACAGCATCATCTTATCCAGATTGCATACGATGAGTTGGGCGGCAGGGATAAAAATTTCATTCATTCAAAATTATATCTGGAAGCCCTGGACAAGGCAGGGATTGAGCTTATGGGTGAATCCATGGCGTCAATCAAAGGTGTTTTAAAAAGCCTGGATAACACCATGTCGTCCATGCAAAGCCAATACGGTATTGTCGGCTTGCTGTTGAGCTTCGAAATTATTGCCGAAGAAAACATTGAAATGTTGTTCAACTGCTTGTGCTATGAAGAACGCGTAGAAAGTATTTTGTCTGCTACCAAGTTTTTCAAAATCCATCGCGCTGACGAAACTGAACACATTCGCCATTCAATTGCCAATTTCCTGCGCTTTTGTAAAACAGAACAGCAGCGCCACGAATTCAAATTGGCGTTTGATGCCGGTATCGATTTCTGGCAGCGCTTCTGGGACCAAAACGCCAGGATTATTAATCTGGAAACCGATGTACGTAAATTAGCTTAACTAACACGGGGTTCTTATTGTGGCAACGGTCGTATTTATTGAAACTAATTTTAGTGGATTGGAAGCTATCCTTTACTGTAAAGAAAAAGGCTACCGCACCATCCTGGTAAGCGATAGCGTTGAGCGCTTCAAGAAATGGTTCCCTGAATCAACCTTGCATATCCTGGACAAGGTTGACCAGGTTATCTCGGTGCCAAATTCGAATGACTTTGGTGCGGTCGCTGAAACCTTGCAACACAAAGTTGGTGAATTCGATGCAATTTTAACGTTTGCTGAAATAAGAACCCTGGTTACGGCACGCCTCGCAAAATATTTTTCGCTACCCGGTGCAAACCCTGATGCAATTAAATTAGCCCAGGACAAATACCGGTTCCGTAAGGTATTGATGGACAAGGGAGCCGATAATGTCGAATGTCGGCTTATTGATAGCGCCAGGGATTTGCCTGACATAAAAAATGAAATCCGTTATCCCTGTTTCCTGAAGCCAGTGCAAGGACACTCCAGCATAGGTGCCGTGGTTTGTAAAACCATCGACGATGTTGATCGGATTGCTCAGGAATTGGCTTCAATTAATGAAGACTGGATTTCGTCGGCCTTTGTGGTTGAGGATTTTCTTGATGGTGATCTCTACAGCGTCGAAATTCTCACGACCGGTCCTGGCCAGCACCATGTCGTCGGTATTTCCGATCGTGACGTTGTACATAACAGTGTGGAGATCGGTGCCTCATTTCCTTTTTCAAGCCCGCTTTCGGAGCGCATTGAGCAAAAAGCCTGTGCTGCACTGGATGCTATTCATTACACCTTTGGCCCAAGCCATATAGAAATTATTGTCCAGAACGGTGTTCCCCATTTGGTGGAAGTGAACGCGCGTGTTGGCGGCAGTGGGCATTCATTTATGTTGGCGCTTGCCACCTCTCGTTCCATCGTGGGGGACTGTATCGAATTGTGCCTGGGCAACCTGAATACAGAGAGCAAAATATATGAGCATACCCAAGGCGCCGCCTGGAAGTGCTATGTGAGTGAGCAGGCGGGTTTTATTAAAAACCTGCCAAGTGAAGATGAGATAAAAAGCAAATTCGATGTTGAACATGTGTGGCTACATCGCCATGTGGGTGATGAGGTAAGCACGTTGAAATCCAATTACAACTGGATTCTCCAAGTGATGTGCCGGGGTAAGGACCAGGAAGAAGCCAAATTAAACGCAGGTAGTGTAATTAACTACGTTGCACAACACACCGTCATTGCCTAGCGTGGTATTACAGTGATAAATCGCGGACGAATTAACCTTTTGCTGGCTACGCTCGCCTTTACTATTTCGTCGGCGGGCTCGGTACTGCTACATATTGTGTTTGCAATTGCTATTTATGCGCAGACAAAATCGGGCCTGCTTACGTCATTGTTTGTTTCCTTGCAATGGCTCCCCGCGTTATTGGTAGTGCTTTATCGCAGCGATTGGGATCACGGTATAAATCCGAGGAAGCGTTGGTATCTCCTTGATGTCGCGGCGGCGATCCTGACATTGCCGATATTATTTTTTATTGGCGATGACATTCATTATTTGCCCATAGTTCTTATACTCCTGGTACGCGGTATCCTGGACCAGGTTAACCGTATTAATAAAACCGTTATCTGCCGTTTCATCTTTCCAAAGGAAAAATCCACCCATTACGCATCTTTTATGCAGACAGGCTATCACTTCGGAATAGGGGCGGCTGCGGTTGCGGGAATTTTTATCGCAGACAAAGCAGATTTGGCCACCATTGTCTGGATTGATATTGCCACTTTTGTTATTTCCGCCGGATTGATCGCTTTAACAAAATGCACGGAAGACGTTGATTTCCCTGCGTCAGCGCCACGCAAGTCCCTGGCGAAGCGATTTGATGAATATCGAAGTTCATTGAAAGCAGACGCAAGGTTGTTTTACGTAGCGGTACTGCCACCCCTGACTGCAACCTTTTTCCAGGGAAGCTACAGCGTTCTACAACCCATATTCCCATTGGTGCATTTCAACCTCGACGCGTCCGCTGTATCGGCCTCTTATGTGATGGCAAGCCTGGCTATATTTGCGGGTTCATCAAGCTTTTCGTTGGCTGCCAAAAAATATCAATTTTTTAGCAAACCCTTTTCAAACATAGTGACTGGCGTCACTGCTCTGTCCTTTGTTGCAGCCGGTATCTATATGCTTACGGTGGTTACCGCCAATGTCTGGATAAGCTGCGTTAGCTTTGTTTTGATGATTTATATCTTTGAATGCTTATGGATGACCGGCTACGCCGGCATCGTAGAGCTTTCACCGAAAGGAAAATTGGGTTCAACCTTCGGGATATCCTTTGCCATAGGGTGTTTCACCGGCAGCCTTGCGGCAGCTTTAACCGGGCATTTATTGGATTTTTTTGAAAACGATTTTGCCGTAACTACCGGTATTTTAATGATCACATACCTATCAGCAATCATCCTGGTATATGCGATCTATCGAAAAATCAGCCTGGCTTCGGTAAACGATAAGCTATTGGAAGCTTCTTCATAAACGCACAAAGCTGGCATATGGACTGGATTAAATATCAGAGATAAATATGAATAAGGTAAAAAACAATTATCCACAACAATTAACCGATTCCAATTCGCCTCACTTAAAAAGTGAGGGAACCCCAGCGGTGTTTATGGAAGTTTATAGTCCGCGTGATAATTATAGTGAAGTTGCGGATAGGTCCAGTGCGGTGGATTTTCCGCCGGATGAAAATTCGAGCAGTTTACCGGGATACGTTGATTAAGTTTTATCGCGTGGGGATAAATTACCATCAACGAATAAATATTAACTAGGCTAGACAATGGTGATACATATGAGCAATTGGATTACTAAAGAGTTGCAACCTTTAACGGAGGCTAATCTTGATTTATTGATTGGCCATAAGATTCCGGCAATCATTGAGGAAAATTTTATTCCGCTGGAAATTTGCGAGACTGTGGCTGAACGCCTTAAATCGCTTGAATTCTCCAATTATGATCACTTGAACGAAATTCCCGTGTTCCAGGTTGGCCTGTGCCACAACCAGTGGGCACATGACGATAAATCGGTTTACTTCAGCAAACGTGACGAAGCCAATAAGATTGTCGCTGAGATTTATCGCGATCTCAATATTAATCCGGTGCAGCTGGTTCTTGATGCCATTGAGAAAAAGGCGAGGCGGCAGGCGAATATATTCCATGAAAAAGGCTATGGAAGTTATTTCGCGGGCGCATTCAGGAGCTTCAAAGGCCATGGCCGCCTGCATGCAGATCATGCTCCAAGCCACATACATGCCGAGTGGGCAGTCACCAATATTTTGAACCAATTAACCTGGAATATTTATTACTGCACGCAGGCAGATGGCGGTGACTTGCTCATCTACGACACCATTCATACCTCGCAAAATGACAAAATGAAAGTCACGGGTGAATATTATTTCCCCTACGAGGTTTTGGAGCGCGATGACCATGTTCGCATCAAACCAAAGGTGGGTGATTTCATCATGTTCAATACGCAAAATTTCCACGAGGTGCTCGGCTCGAAGGAGGGGCATCGTATCTCGCAAACCTCATTTGTTGGATTGCGAAACGATGGCAGTATTGGAATATGGTCATAAATGCTGATCCAGTAGTAAAACCAAGCCATGCTTAACGCTAATTAATATTGGGATTGATCATGCGAAATTTTGTCGTGCAGGTGGGAATTGTTGCGGGTGTGTTAGGCGTATTGTCATCACCTGTTTTGGCTAAAACCAACCTTGTGTATTGTTCCGAGGGAAGCCCCGAATCTTTCAATCCCCAGCGAACCCTATCGGGAACTGCTCGCAATGCAACAGCAGCAACCATTTATGATCGATTGGTGGATTTTGAGCAGGGCGGAACAACATTGGAGAATAGCCTGGCGGAGAGCTGGGCTATTTCCGAGGATAAAAAAACTTACACATTTAATTTACGCAAAGATGTGAAGTTCCAAACAACGGAATATTTTACCCCTACACGTAATTTTAACGCGGATGACGTTCTGTTTTCGTTCAATCGCCAATTGCGTGAAGACCATCCCTACCATTATGTTGGCGGCGGCAACTATCAATATTTCCAGGGAATGGGAATGCAAAAATTAATCAAGCAGGTAATCAAGGTTAATGATTACCAGGTGCAGATTATTTTAAACCAGCCAGAGGCTCCGTTTCTTTCTGATTTGGCAATGCCGTTTATGTCAATCCTCTCGGCAGAATATGGTGAACAACTTAGCAAGGCTAATAAAAAAGAGGATATTGATTCCTTGCCTGTTGGTACCGGGCCATTTCTATTTAAACGTTATTTAAAGGACAGCACCATTCGCTACCAGGCACACGCAGGTTATTGGAAAGGTAAATCCGCTATCGATAACTTGATTTTTGCCATTACCCCCGATGCCAATGTGCGATATATGAAACTTAAGAAAGGTGAGTGCGACATAGTGATTTATCCTTCCCCCGCTGATCTCGCTGATATCAAAAAGCAGCAGGACATTAACCTGGTGGAGGAGAAAGGATTGAATATTGGCTACCTGGCAATGAATATCGAAAAAGCCCCTTTTAATAATCCACTGGTTCGGCAGGCTATCGCACACGCGCTCAATAAGGAGGCTTACGTAAAAGCGATTTATTTGGGTAATGCCGATACTGCCATTAACCCCTATCCCCCCACTATGTGGTCTTACAACAAAGACGTTTCGGTGTATGACTACAACCCGGAAAAAGCAAAAGCTTTGCTGAAACAAGCGGGCATGGAAAGTGGGTTTAGTACCAGTATATGGACCTTGCCAGTGAGCCGCCCCTACAACCCCAACGGTCGAAAAATGGGGGAAATGATGCAACAGGACCTTGCAAAAGTAGGTATCAACGTTGAGTTGCTCAGTTTTGATTGGGGTACATACCTGGATAAAGTCAAGAATGGCGAACACAGTATGGTACAGCTGGGTTGGGCTGGTGATAACGGTGATCCGGATAATTTTCTCTATACATTATTTAGTTGTGATTCTGTCAAACGCGGTTCCAATAATTCACGTTACTGCCAAAAGGATTTTGATCAGCGGATTCAGCAAGCGCGTACAGAAAGTGATTTCCAATTACGTAAATCGCTTTACCGGGAGGCATTGGATATTCTCAGCAAGGATTCTCCGGTTATTCCCATAGCCCATTCAAAAGTGTTCAGGGCGATGAACGATAAGGTTAGCGGTTATGTTATGTCACCATTTGATGTCGATAATTTTTATCAACTCTCCATAACGCAATAGCAGAGTCGTGTGATGAATTGGATAACGAGCATCAGTATACGCAAGCTGTTTGAATTCGGTTTGACGCTATTTGGCCTTTCATTGATCGCATTTTTTATGATTCGGTTAACACCGGGTGACCCGGTGTTGCTCATGCTGGGTGAGCGCGGGGCCGACCAGGAGCAGTATCAGAAAATGCTGGAACAACTGCATCTTAATGAATCCACCTTGTCCCAATATATGAAATTTGCGAGTTCCTCTTTGAGCGCTGACTTTGGTGTTTCCACGGTGTCCCATCAGCCGGTCCTCAGGGAATTAATGTCGCGTTGGCCGGCGACAATTGAATTGGGTATTGCCGCATTACTCATCGCTGTGTTAATCGGTATCCCTGCGGGTATCATCGCAGCGATCAAAAAAAATACGACGATCGATTACCTGGTGATGACCACGTCAGTTATCGGTTATTCCATGCCGATATTCTGGTGGGGGCTTATATTAATTATCTGTTTTTCGATCAATTTAAATATTACGCCCGTATCAGGCCGACTGGATTTGGTTTATGACATAGAGCCGGTTACCGGGTTTATGCTGATCGACAGCTTATTGCCGAATGTCCGTGCCGAACACGGGTTTGGTGCATTCAACAGTGCGCTATCACATTTGATATTACCTGCAACAGCGATGGCGACCATTCCCCTGGCGATATTCGCCCGCATGACTCGTTCGAGCATGTTAGAGGTTTTATCGGAGGATTATATTCGCACCGCAAAAGCGAAAGGCCTCACATTCGCGCGAATAATTTGGGTCCACGCCTTTCGCAATGTGCTCACCACAATTATTACCCTGGGCGGGATATTGTTTGTCAGCACAGTTATTACCGGTGCAATCCTCACAGAGACCATATTTGGTTGGCCGGGAATAGGGAGCTATATCGTGAGCAGTGTCTATGCCCGGGATTATCCGGTAATACAGGCGAGTATCATGTTGATAGGCTTGTTTGTTGTGGTGGTAAATATCGGGATTGATATGCTCTATCGCTTGGCCAATCCTCGCTTGAGGATCCAAACATGTTAACGACAGAGTTTTTTCCCGTAACGCGTTTAATTACACGGAAAATAAATCGTAACCTTTCCGGTTTAATCGGTGCGGGTGGCGTAGCGTTGTTATTGGTGATGGGTTTTTTATTGCCATTATGTATGGATTTGCAACCCTATCAATTAAGTGAAAACTTATTGCAACAACCAGGCGCCGGTGAGGTTCATTTACTCGGTACGGATGACCTGGGGCGCGATTTATTTTCCCGCCTTGTCGTGGGGACCAAATACTCCCTCAGTATAGGCTTTACTGTCGTTGTGGGTTCGGCTTTTATCGGCACTTTTTTAGGGTTGGTTGCGGGCGTGTATGGGGGCTGGATCGATGCGGTTATTATGCGTTGTGTTGATATCCTTATGTGCCTACCCAGTATTTTGCTTGCCATTGTCATGGTTGCTATTCTGGGCCCCGGCCTTGTGAATGCAATGATTGCTGTTTCGATTGTGGCAATACCGCGTTTTGTGAGGATTATGCGATCAGCCGCTGCTAACGAAATGAAGCGGCAATATGTATTTGCAGCACAGTCTTGCGGGACTTCCAAATTTAAAATTTTATGGTCAGAGGTTTTGCCCAATTGCCGGGCACCACTTATCGTGCAAGCCACCCTGGGTTTTAGCGATGCAATCCTGGACATCGCGGCCCTGGGGTTCCTCGGCCTGGGTGCAAAGGCACCGACCCCTGAATGGGGCGTCATGTTATCGGATGCCAAGCCTTTTATTGAATCTGCACCTTTTACGGTGATATTACCGGGCACCTGCATTCTGATTACGGTATTAAGTTTTAATTTGCTAGGTGATTGGTTGCGCGATTGGTTTGATCCAAAAACAAGGAGCCAATTGCGATGATCACGATTAACAAGATGGATATTTTCTTTGAACACAATGGTGTTTCAAAAAAATTCATTCGCGACTTGAGCTTCAGTTTGGAGCAGGGAGAAATCCTGGGTATTGTGGGTGAGTCCGGCTGCGGAAAAAGCATTACCAATTTTGCGTTGATGGGATTACTACCCACACACGCAAAGGTAACGGCTGCGCACCTCAATATTTTTGAATGTGATTTGTTAAACATGGACAAAGCCCAATGGAACAATTATCGCGGCAATACCGCCGCCATGATATTCCAGGATCCGATGACAGCGTTGAATCCGTGCCTTACGATTGGGCAGCAATTGGTGGAAGTATTACGCAAAAGCCATCGCGGTATTTCAGCCCCAAATGCAAGGGAACAGGCAGCCGTTTTGTTGGAACAGGTCGGTATAGCCATGCCGCTATTGCGCCTTAAGGCTTATCCCCATGAACTTTCTGGCGGTATGGCGCAACGGGTAATGATTGCCATGGCCTTGGCGTGTAAACCTAAATTGTTAATTGCCGACGAGCCTACTACCGCGTTGGATGTTGTTGTACAAAAACAAATCCTGGACCTATTGCTGGAATTGCGCGATCGCCATGGTATGGCCATTATTCTGGTTTCACACGATATAGGTGTAATAAAAAAATATTCCGATCGTATATTGGTGATGTATTCCGGTGAAGTCGTTGAGTCTGGGAATACCGGCGATGTTATAAGAAACCCCCGGCATCCTTATACGCAAGGATTATTGCGCTCCTTGCCTGGAGCACCAGGCAATGTACCCAAGACCCCTTTACCCACTATTGCGGGTAACGTTATCCCCATTCACCAGGAAACAGATGGATGCCGTTTTAGCGAGCGTTGCAGTAAGGCAACGCCGCAATGTGATACGGCGCCGTTATTGAAAACCCTGCCCACTGATTCAACCAGGATGTTGCGATGCCATCTTTAGATTTCGATATCGACATAACTGAAAAGGTAATGCTGTCGTTAGACGCGGTAACGAAAACCTATCGTGTCAAACGCTCCTATTATCAATATATGGATATCCATGCTGTGGATAATGTCAGCTTTGATGTCATGCGCGGCGAAACCCTGGCTATAGTCGGTGAATCAGGCAGCGGTAAAAGCACCCTGGCTAAAATGATAATGCGTTTGGAGCAACCTACCTCCGGGAAAATAACCATAACTTCCGGGCGGATGGCAAGCTGCATTTCCGAAATAGCGCCACGGGATTATTATCAAAAAATACAAATGGTATTCCAGGATCCTTATGGATCACTGAACCCCCGCAAACAAATATGGGAAATAGTGTGTAGCGCTAAAACCAATTATCACAATTTATCGCGTCAGCAAAGCCTGGAAATTGCAGAGCGCTATTTGGTGCGGGTGGGGTTGGGTAACGAATATATCTATGCCTACCCGCACATGTTAAGTGGCGGCCAACGCCAACGTGTGGGCATAGCGCGTGCGTTGGTGAATGATCCACAAATCCTTATGTTGGACGAGCCACTATCAGCGCTTGATATTTCAATCCAGGCGCAAATTGTAAATTTGCTCATGGCCCTGCAAAGTGAATTGGGCCTGACTTATATTTTTATTTCGCATAATGTATCGCTGGTACGGCACGTAGCGGATAGGGTTTGCGTAATGAATGCGGGAAAACTCGTTGAGTGCGGAGGTGTTGAGCAAGTTATTGCCCGGCCTCGACATGACTATACAAAAAAACTTATTGCGAGTTCGTTGGATCTGGATTTGTGTTCCTAAGCCTTGGGCTTGGATAGTATAAATCGATAACAGGGAAGCGAGCGGGTAGCTTTGCCTGCGATGATTTCCTTAATAGTTTATCTATTTTTCAACCTGAAGGAATTCGGTATGACCAATGCATCAGAAAAAACGGTGAACCTTCGTGTGCAATATAAAGGCGAAACCTACGAAGGTATTGCACCCACGCATTTGTCCTTGTTGGACAATATTGAAAATATGAACATTGATATCCGCAGCTCCTGCCGGTACGGGCGTTGTGGCTCCTGCAGGATTCGCTTCATCAATGGCAAATTAAATAACTGCATTTTTGAAGATGGATATGTACTTTCCTGCGCTACTTACCTTCAATCCGATGCAGAAGTCATTATTGAGTACTAAAACGCCATGGCTATTTTACATTCCATTTTAAATCGCAAATCGCAACCGGTTATCGACGGAACTGTTGACCAGGAGCATTTGGAGTTGATCCTTAAATGCGCGTTAACCGCGCCTGATCACAAGGCATTACGTCCCTGGAAATACATTATTTGTCGTCCGGAGGACAGGGAGGCACTGGGTGATATCCTATTCCGGGCAAGCCTGGAATTAAAAGCGCGGCAAGCCGCTATAGCGGTAGGCGATATTACCGAAATGGAAAGGGAGGGCATAAAGCGCAAGATCGATCAGAAAATGCGGTCGGCTCCTTATTTCATCATCGCTGTATTGGATGTCAATGTGGAGGTACCCATTAATGAAATTGAATTGGTGCTCTCGGCGGGCGCGGCTATACAAAATATTATTGTTGCTGCCGAATCTATGGGATATAGCTGTTTTTGGCGTACCGGGGACTGGGCCTATAATCCTTTATTGATTGAAATGCTGGGCTTATCCAAAACCTCCAAAATTACCGGCTTTATAGGCCTTGGTAAAATGATCAACCAGAAAATGGCCGGCCCGTCCCGGCGCCCCGCTTTTGAAGAACATTTTTCCTATTTCAAATCATAAGCAATTGGTTTTTTTGTAACCTTAAAGCTGCCGTTAATTTCTAACGGCAGCTTTTTTGTGGGAGTTAAGGGCTTATTTTATCCGTAACCCTAACTATCGGTTAATTATTTTTTATTCCAGCTTGGGCAGCTAATATTGCTTTGGTTTTGATAGTGCTTAAACGGGCAACAACCGGAATAAAGAAGAGGCCGATAAATACAATACCAGATATAAAAAAGACGTCCTGCATCGCCATGGTTGCAATATGGTTTGCCACATAACCATAATCGGTGAAGTTTTTATTTATATATTCGCTGATAAACCGGTGATCAACAGATGCGACATAATGCTGGTACTGTTCATGCTGTTGCCGTTGTAACACAATAAAACCAAGGGCAACAAACAGGTTTGATGATATTACCCGTAAACACATCGATACCGAATTTGCGTTCATTACCTTGTCGGCGGCAATAGAAGCTATGGAAATAGCTGCGAGTGGTGTGGCAAACAATGCGAGGCCAATACCGGCAACAATACGTGCCTCTGCCAACTGCGTAAATGTTGAATCGAGTGTGTACCGGCTCATCATTAGGAAAGAAATCCCGGTAAACAACAAGCTTGCGATAGCGGCGTAAAAAAATTGGTGTTTCCTTAAATATTTTCCAAGCAGGGGGCTCAATATCCCTGTTACAGCGCTGCCGACAGCAACGACCAGGCCGGCATCAATTGCGGGCATACCATAGCTCACCTGCAACCACACCGGTAGCACAACCAGGGATGAAAAGATCAAACCGTTGGCAACAATCAATATCGACATGGCCCTACGATAATTGGCATCGCGAAATACCGAAAAATCAAAAACCTGCAAATCTTTCCGTCGGTTTAACAAGAGAAACGCGACCAGACCGAGCAGGGCACCTATGGACGCATAGGAAATACTTGAACTTTGAAACCAACTGTTACGTTCGCCAAAGTCCATAACATATTGAGCAAGTGCAACGGTTATGGCGAAAGCAACCAGCGTGGGGGTATGGATTTTCGCCTCGTTGGTTGCACCCCATTTAGGGTGCAGGACATCAAGTAAAATATACAGGCAAAACAGCATCAATGGCAGGTTAATTAAAAATATCCAGCGCCAGCTCATATATTCGGTGATAACGCCGCCCACCAATGGACCGACAATGGGGGCAATAGCGACTGCGCTGCTCCAAAGGCCCAAGGCTGCGGCGCGCTTATCGTCACCCAAAATGCGAAACAAGAGCGACTGGCAGAAAACAATCAAGGACCCGGATGCTAATCCTTGGGTAAATCGATAGAGAATAAAATCGATCTCGCTCACAGCCATGGCGCAGGCAAAGGAAGCGATAATAAAAATAATACAGATGAGCAAGAACAGCGTATCGAAGTCATAACGCTTTGAAAGCGCATTGCCGAGCGGGAAGGACACCACCATGCCGGTTCCAAACGCGGTCAGTATCCAGGTAGAGTTATACACATTAATGCCGAGGTCGGGTGCTATCTTTACCAGTGCAAGGTTGACAATTGATGTGTCCAGCATCTGTGTGAAGATAACAATATACACCGCAACAACTTTCAAGTATTGATTCATAATAACTCAAGTATTACGCCGATCATGATTATCCCTTCCACCTGCGTTGACACGGGATCGCCGTGTGCCCATTAGGGCATGCCTTGAACGGGTAAACCAACATCCTACAATTTACAGCGCTGCTGGCTTGTGCCTATGCCAGCCAGTTTTTTTTCATTCGCAATAATATGCTGGATTATTAGGGCACTTTCGGGGGGCTCGGTGCGGGTTTCATCGTTCACTATATTTTTTGGGGTCTTTGTGTCTACATATTCGTTTAAATAGACCTGCAATTTGGACGAAGAACCTATAGGCAAAAGTGGCTTGTCATTTTCATCAATTTCAATGAGCACAGGCACACGTTGGCTGACTTTAATCCAGTTAGAATCGGTGTTGTTGCGTGGAATAGGGGAAAAAGATGAGGCAGTGGAGGGCACTATCGAATGGATATGGCCCTGCAAGGTAATATCCTTATGGACATCGGAAATAATACCAACTTTCATATTAGGTTTCAGGCTTCCCACCTCTGACTCAAGCACATTGGCTTCGATACGCAAGTGGTCACTGGAAACCAACACGGCAATAACATCCCCCTTTTCAACAAACTGGTTTGGATACACAAATAGATCGTAAACATAACCATTGGTAGGGGCTTCCACACTGGTTAATTGCTGGTTATGCAGTGCTTCCTGGTAAGCCAGTTGCGAAAGCTTCACTTGTGGGCGCTGCAAGATGGGTTCCGGATTTGCGTAATCAAGCACAGTGGATTCGATACGGGAAATATCGCGATGAATGGATGAGGAACCATATTGAAATAAAATGTCATCATAGGTTGATTCGGTAATCACATTCATCTTTTTGAGTTTTTCGGCGCGGGCCAATTGTTTTTGTTGGTGGTCATATTCCAGTTTTTTTAATTCGGTTTCCCCCAGGCGTGCGTTTTCTTCAAGGCATTTTTGGAAATCATGGCGAATCGTCTGCTGAAACTGCTCCCGTGATTTTTCCAATTGGTATTTGGAAGCTACCTGGTCATAAACCAAAATAATGTCCTGGTGCTGTAATTTATCACCGATCCGGACATTAACACTTTCAATAATACCCGACAGCGGCGCTTTAATTTTTATAATTTGGCCGCTGACGTAGGCGTTATCAATCGTAATGGTCTTCCTTTGCGAATGGGTGCTATAGGCCGCTGTGGTTAAAAGCACTATGGCAATTAACAGGATCAGCTTTTTTAATAAATTAATAGATATCATTTTTTAAGTGGGGCGAGATAAATATATGTCATTCTTCCCATAGCATTTGGCGGTCAAATATTGAAACCACTTCTGCCAATTTGCTTCTTACTTCAAGCTCTGTTTTACCTGTCACCACAGCAGAACCCGCAAAATCAACACTGGAGTTTGCCCCATAGCGTTTTCCAGGCTGTACATTGATGAGCAGCTCATCCACCCAATCCAATTGTTCAAAGGTGGTTGGGCCGCGATATACCCCGCCTTTGGGTAAATAGAGCAGGTGTCCCGCCATTTGCCCGGGTTGGGTCTGCGCTTTGATATCGAGGGGTATACCCACTTGCGCCTTTACCCAGTACTCATAAAGGTCAATACCAAATGCCGCATCCAGCACCGGCACAATCCTTCCTCCACCAAGCCGGCAGGCTATTTCGCAAAGAACAAGTTCATCGCTAACACTATGGAATACTTCGCAATGAAAAGTCGCTAATGGAGGAGCTTCAAGGGCTTTTAAAACATCTTTGGTGAAGTCGATGAGGCGCCCGGTAATGGGCCGGTCTGCATCGAGCATATAACTACCCATGTGATTTCCGCTGGCGAATCCCAGTGTAGAGTCGGAATTGTAGGCGTGTGGCCAAATGAATTTTACTTCGCCTTCATAAATAAGTCCGTCCACATGATAAAGCTTGCCGTCAATGTAGGTTTCAACATCAAGGTTTGCGACAGAATTTTTATCAAGATAGTCGTTTAATTGCGCTTCATCCCGAATTAAATTTACATTTACAGTGCCCGCACCATCCACAGGTTTAATAATGATAGGGAAACCGTGGTGTTCAACAAACTGCAATATATCAAGTGCATCCTGTGCCCGAATAAACTCCGGTACTTTTAAACCAGCCCGGGCGACCTTTTTCTTCATTTCAATTTTATCGCGAAATAAGATGGCGCTCGCTAACGATTGGCCGGGAATACCAAAAGCTTCACGCATCTTTGCCATGCGCACTACATCGAATTCCGACGTGGTCACTATTGCTGATGGCCGATGTTTCTTACACAGGTTGTAAACATCGTTAACAATTTTGTCGTTAGCGTAATTTTTATACGAAATAATATTGGATTGATCATCGTAGGTGCCGGTGACATCTTGCCAGCCGAGCATGGTCCATTCAATGTCATGGCCTTTAAACCATTTTGCATAAGGTGCCATGCTTTGCGGCAACCTGTTGAGTACAAGAATATGTCGCATAGATAAGTATCCGTGGAAATAAGCGAGGAATCATGAAATATTCGGGTGCCAAACCGTTACATCTTTTTACTTGTCATCTTTCGCTGTGTTCGGTAAAAGTTTGCCGGCGCAAGGAGTCACAGCAAATAGGGGGCATCCTTGATTTGGAAAACCAACAGGTATCACAACCCCTTTGTGATATTTTTAATAAAGATGCGCTTTATTATCATTTACAATGATAACTGCCCAGGTTTCTGCAGATTAGCCTGAAAAAACTGGAATATATTGTTTAAAAATTTTCATATTAACTATGCAAGGAGAGTGACGTGATAGGCGATGTGAGATATTTAATTGTGTTTGCCAAGGTTGTATCAAAGGGATCTTTTACCGCAGCCGCCAAAGAACTGAAGATGTCTACGGCTTCCACCAGCCTGTATGTTTCCCGGCTCGAGGAAAATTTGGGAGCTGCATTGCTTTATAGAAACACCAGGAAGCTTTCATTAACATTTGACGGGGAGAAAGTCTACGCGGCGGCAAGCGCCATTCTTGATTTGTATGAACATGAGGTCGTTCAGTTGGCGCGCGGCCAAAAGGAAAATATTACGCGCAAATTTAAAATAGCTATTCCGGCCATTTTGATTAAAAGCAATTTGTTAAATGAAATAAGCACGTTTTTTTCCAATTTCCCTGAAATACGCGTGGCGCTAACCTGTAGCGATTGTTATACCGACATAGTAGGCGAAGCGATTGACTTGACGATTCGCCTCGGTGATATGCCCGACAGCTCCCTGAAAGCCAAGAAATTATTTTCCCTGGAGCGGAAGGTTGTTGCCTCCCCGGAATTCCTTGCAAAAAATCCCTCTATAACGCACCCGAAGGATTTGGAAAATATGAATTGGATCGGTTTATCCATGCGGCCAAGTTTTCGAAAATTCAAGCATGTTTCCGGCAAACACTATGAAATAAACTGCACCTCAAATTTTGTGACCGATAATGTGGAGGCATCTTATCAATTGGCGTGTCGAGGCGTGGGCCTTGCTGCCCCGCCTTCATTTTTAATTGACGCGCGCGATCAAGTGGAATATGTGTTACCTGATTGGACTTTGGAGTCCTTGCCCGCCCATGCGGTCTGGCCAGGCAATGTAGCCCAGGGAAGTATTACCCACGAGCTAATCGAGCACCTTGGTGGCGTATCCAGTTTGTAGGGTTTGAAAATAACAAGCGGTGCCAGGCAATATGCATGGCACCGCTTGCTTTCTACAAAGACACCGTTTGCGCGTATAACTTGCTTATGGGGCCAGCGAGTTATTGGCTAATTTGTTATAGGGTTTGCATTGAGGAATCCCCACACAAAATCCGTCTGGAGTACATCAAGTGTGCCGGTATTATCGTCATGGTAATACCACTCAGGATTGGGATTGCCATGCGCGCTCAGCGCATAACCATAATCCGATAGGTCCTTTTCAAACACGCTTAAACGGAAAAAATTGGCCTTGTTTTGCTCCACGTGGATACCCGCCCGTGCGTGGCAAGTGATGCAACTGGAACCGTTCATAAATCCTGCTTCAGTGATCGAGTTACCGAGCAGGGTTTTTCTTCCCATGGAGTTGGTGAATCCAACTTGTGAACCTTTGAGGCGATAACTGCGCCAACCAAGGTCTGCGATACTCGGGGCATCTTTATTGGTGCTGGCTGTTGTTCCTATCCCCAAATCGTTAAAGACCCGATCGAGGCCCGGATTGATTTTTTCTGTCGGGTAGAGCTTGTCTTTATCGAATACAGTTGCCGGTGCCATGAGTAAGCCATCGGATTTAACATGGGGTGCAATATAGTTTTTCGCGGTTCCGGCAGGAAGCTTATCGGTGGAATTGTAACCGTAGGAATCGTTACAACCGATAAAATCGCAACGGCCGGGCATGGCAATATGTTCAAAGGTTGTCCACACCCAATTCGGTATATCTTTGGATGAAACATGAAAGGCCATCAGGTAATGGGTTCCGGTTAAATTGCAATTGACTTTTTCCTTACCGTTATTGAATTGCACCAGGGTTGTCATCTTCTGGGTAATAAAGGGCGCCTCTTTTGAGTTTTTAATACCCAATTCCGCAGCGATTCCCTCAAATAGCCAATTGCTTTTAATCATAATGGCGTCGGGGGGTAAATCAATTTTACTCAGCTTGGTCGCGCGATTTTCTGTTGCGGAAAAGTTATCCGCCGCATAAGGCGCATTGTTCTTTTGGTTTGCGGCATTGGTTGCAAAAACAGCGGAGACACCATCGCTGTTATACAAATCGTTTTCAAAGAGGTAATCATGGAATGGTTTGTTGCGAATAGTCACTTCCGCGTTGGTTTGGCGGATTACCCGGCCGATACTTTCATAACTTTTTGGAACCAGTTGTTTAACGATATTGGCAGGGCACTCTTTGCCTTGGGTTGTCGCTGTTGCCAGCTTTTGCGTTTTTTTCAATTCCATTATTAAAAGGTCAACTTCCGCCGGGGTTTTTATAGCTTGGAGTTGATGCGTGATTGAGGGGCGTCCCACCCGATGCGAAGGGCTGGTTTTAACTGCTTCCGTGTTTTTTAAGGCGCCATCTGCGTTGTTGGAGCTACCGGGAAAATAAGGGCAATGTTCTTTGCTATTGGTGGTTGAATGGGGAGTGCAGCAATTGGTAGTTTGACTTGCAGAACACAGCGGCCAGGGTTGCTGTGGCCAATTTTGTGTTTCATCCGCCCAGTCGCTCCAGAATTTATCGCGCACTACGGCTGCAAATAATCGCCAGGATGTCATATCGGGGCAGGTCATTGCCGGGTTACTGATCCTGGCAGCAGTTACAAAATTCCCGTTTTCAATGGTCATCGCGCAATGTTCGTTATCGCGTACATCGCCGAGGAAATACATCGCGTAATCGATGCTGTTAGGGGTACGCGTTTGTGCATGGGCAGGTAGTGACAGTAGCGATACCACGCTAATCAGCGCACCCAACACGCCATGGAAAAAAAACTGCCCCAAGTTTTTTAGTGAATCGTTATTAATAATTAACCGCATGGATAACTCCTTTCATTAGGACTAAATGTATTCATACCCGTTTGCTAATGCACTGGCTATTTCCAGTAATGCAGAGTTGAGTGTAGGAGAAGTTTGCTGGCGGCGTATTACACTGGATTACATTGCGTGCTGATCCAAAGGATAAAGGAAGGGCGCGGTAGCGCAGCAAGGGCGGGTGGGGAAGGGGGCTGGTTGTTAGCCATCATTTTCTCCAATCCCCATAAACTTAGTATCGT
This sequence comes from uncultured Cellvibrio sp., assembly GCA_946480695.1. The sequence goes on along the minus strand of CAMLKG010000005.1, from coordinate 142,097 downwards.
TGAATTGCCGGAATTACCTCCAAACCGAAATCTGTGATGAATTCTTCCTGCATCCGGTTGACGTTATGCAAAACAATCGTGCTCACACCAAGGTCGATCGTTTCCTGTATCAGGGCTGCGAATTCAGATAAGCGGCTGGAGACAGGAACTTTCCGCAATACCGTATCGAGTGGAATATTTTCCCCGGCTTGATCAAATTCTTCTGTACTTCCCAGCGCACCCATCGCTGTGGATTCGATGCAGTTGGTGCGCCATTGCTCGTAAGCTTGTTGGCGGGCAATGCGCTCATCGCGCGCATAGGAGAAGGTGATTTTTACACCGACCGGTTTGTCGCCACCTCCGCCTTCGCGAAACGCGGCAATGATTTCCTGTAATTTTTCCTTCGGCTTGTGCACAGTGATAAAACCATCCGCCCATTCACCTGCCCAGCGCGCGGTGGCGGGAATAAGTCCGGCGCAGGTTAACGGGGGAATGATATCGGGCAGGGTATATAACTTCGCATCCTGGACAGTGATTAATCCCTGATGGTTAACTTTTTCACCAGTTAACAAGCGACGGATAACCGATGCCGATTCCCACAATCGTTGATCGCGTTCTGCTTTGCCGGGCCACGGAGCGCCGGTGATATGCTCATTTAATGCTTCACCGCTGCCCAACTCTACTGCTAACCGGCCCGGATACATTTGGCCCAGTGTGGCTATGGCTTGGGCCACCACCGCAGGATGGTAACGCTGCCCTGGTGTGGTGATAAAACTCGCATCAAATTTTGTTGCCTCCATCAATGCGCCCAGCCAGCAATAAACGTGGCCGCTTTGGCCCTGGCGTTTACTCCATGGATGAAAATGATCCGATGCGTGACAACCATCGAAGCCGGCTTGTTCGGCCAGCCTTGCAAAGGCAAGTAGCTCGCGTGGTGAAAATTGTTCGTGCGAGGCATGGTAAAAGATTTTACACGGATGACGTAAATGCGTTTCCATTTTAAATTGCTTGATTAACGGAATGATTCCGATGAATAGCGCCGGTGATTTAAAATGGATCACTGGGCCAGAGGCAAAGTTCAATAATTGCTCAAGTGTCGTAGTGGTTTCGGCAACCATGCGATATGCGACGCGATACTATTGATTAATCTGAGTGCTGATGGGAATGTTTTTAGTGCCACATTGAGTTGTCGGGCGCATTTTTCATCAAATAAAAATTTCCATTTCCTCGCCTATTTTTTTTCTCATTTCCATTAGTTTTATTGCCGTTGCATGCTGCTGCTTGTCTTGTCCGGTGTGGGGTATCCATTCAGGAACTTTTACGGGTTGGCCGGATTCATCCATGGCAACCATGATCACAATGCAATGGGTGGTAAGGCGACGATTAAGGGATTTCGGATCACAGGCGTTCACTTCCAGGGCGATGTGCATGGAAGAATTACCGGTATAAATAATCTTTGCCGCTACCTCGACTAAATTGCCGACATGGATAGGTGACACAAAACGAATCCCGCCGGCATAGGCAGTTACACAATAACGGCCGCTCCATCCCGCCGCGCAGGCGTAAGCGGCAAGGTCGATCCATTTCATTACCGCGCCACCATGGACCTTGCCGCCGAAATTGACGTCTTGTGGCTCAGCCAGGAAGCGCAGGGTAATATCTCGTTGGGGATTGCTCATACTGATCTCGCTCAAGTAGGTGGAAAAAATGGTTATAGCGGAAAGAATAGGATATGTTGGAACTTTCTTCATTCCGGTGCGCCCAATCCGGCATGCCTGGTATGTTGCAGTGAGGGAAGATAGACACGACTTGTTCATGGAAATGGGCATCGGAAAGCGATAAGCTTCCCAAGTAATATCCCGCCAGTTGATGGCAATTTATCTGCAACGCTACTGCACTTGCGGATATACGAAATGAAAAGCGAATAATAACTTAACTATCAAGTTTTTATTTCAATAATTCCGGTTTGTAACAATCACTTTATTGCTTATACAGATTGATGGCCTTTTAATTGTTGACAGAGATTGATATCAATGCGGTATGAAGAGAATATCCTGCGGTCTGTTATCGACAGCTTGCAAACCTTCCTCCTTGTCTTGAATCCGAATGGAACCCTGCGGGCCATCAATAAATTTGCAAAAAATCTGTTAGGTAATGAACAGGTTATTGGTAAACCGGTGTGGAGCGTCAATTGGTTGGATAATGGCCCGGCAACGGAATTCCTGTGGCAATATGCCTGCGAAATGGCAGCGCAAGGAGAGAACGCTGATCTTATTGATGAAATTAATTTGCCCGGATATGAAAAAGAAAAAATCAATTTTCTAATCTCCCCGCTGAAAAACGATGCGGGCCAGGTCATATTGCTGCTTGCGGAAGCGCGGGGATTGGCATTACGTGCAACGGTAGGGGTGGAACAACATGAATTTGCCAATGGAAACGTCGCCTCAATGGATTCGCCACAGGAAAGTTCCGCGTTTCCCAAGGTTGCCGGGCAAAACCATTTCAACCCGTCCGATATTGAGGCTGCTGCGCAGCGCTCGGATATTTGGTTATTGAACAGTGAAGATCGCTTCAGGCTCATGGTGGAAAGTATTGAAGATTATGCGATGTTCATCGTGGACCTTGACGGTTTTATCACAAGCTGGAACCGGGGGGCGGAACGCTTGACCGGCTATTCGGATATTGAGGCAATCGGGCGGCATTTCTCCATGCTGTACCCCAAGGATGTGCTCGACCGGGATCACGCTTTCCACGAATTAATAATGGCGCAAATGAATGGCCGGTATGAGGAAGAAGGCGTACGGATGCGCAAGGATGGAACCCAATATTGCGCGCAGCTCATTGTTTGGCGAATTGATAATCACGAAGGTAAAACTGTGGGGTACGCCAAAATAACCCGCGACGTGACCGCCATAAAACAAGCGCAGCAGCGCGAGGCGCAACTTTTCGAAAGCGAAAATCGTTTTCGCTTGATGGTAGAAAGCATCGATGAATATGCCATGTTTATGGTGGATACCAAAGGTGTTATTACCAGTTGGAATCGCGGTGCGGAACGCCTGACCGGCTACACCGAAAGTGAAGCCCTGGGGCGCCCGTTTTCCATCCTCTACCCTAAAAATATATTGCCGGAGGACCACGCCATTTACGAATTAAACATGGCTCGCATCCATGGGCGCCATGAAGAGGAAGGCATTCGTGTACGCAAGGATGGATCGGTTTATCACGCACAGGTGATTGTTTGGCCCGTCGAGGATAAAACGGGTGAAATTGTCAGCTTTGCCAAAATTACGCGCGATATTACGTTACGCAAAATCGCTGAGCGCGCATTAAAGGATAGCGAAGCAAAATTCAGGATTATGACGGATGCCATGCCGCAAATGGTATGGTCGGTATTGCCGGATGGCCAGCAGGATTACGTTAACCAGCAATGGTTCCACTTTACCGGCATGGAGGAAACAAACGATGCTGGCCACAGTTGGCTTGACCTCGTTCACCCCGACGACAAAAACCAGGTAAGCACGACCTGGCAAGACAGTTTAAACGGCGGCAATAATTTTGAGGCGCAATTTCGCTTGCGCCACGTCTCCGGTACTTATCGTTGGACCCTGGGGCGCGCACTTCCGGTAAAGACCGAGCAAGATAAAATAATTCGATGGATGGGAACATTAACCGATATCCACGAGCAAAAACGCGCTGAAACAGCCCTGCAAGAATCCGCCCGGCGCAAGGATGAATATCTGGCAATGCTCGCGCACGAGTTGCGCAATCCGCTGGCGCCTATTCGCAATAGCACGGAATTACTGCGAAGGCTCGGCCCCACCGATGAGACTGTTATCGGCGGGCTTGAGGTAATTGACCGCCAGGTCGCGCATATGACCCGCTTAATCGATGACCTGCTTGATGTTGCGCGTATTTCGCGCGGAAAAATTGAATTGCGCAGGGAGACATTTGAGCTGGGTGAATTGATCCGGCAAACCGCAAATGATTTCAGTGCCGGTTATAAAAACAAGCAAGTGGCATTGCAGGTAAATATTCCGGAAAAACCGATGTGGTTGTTTGCGGACCCCACCCGCATTGCGCAGGCGATGGGAAATTTATTGCACAACGCACTGAAGTTTACCGAAGCGCAAGGTGAGGTTTGCGTATCCCTCACAGAAGAAACCCGCAACGGCAAAAACTTTGCTGTTATAAAAGTAAAAGACACGGGCATGGGCATTGCCCCCCAATTATTGGAACAGTTATTTGAACCCTTCGTGCAGGGTGACCAGGATTTGGCGCGCAGCAAAGGTGGTTTGGGTTTAGGGCTCGCCTTGATCAAGGGTTTTGCAATCCTTCACGGCGGTACGGTTCAGGCGGCCAGCGCCGGCCCCGGTTGCGGCTCGGAATTTATTTTTTGTGTGCCGCTTGCAACCGGGTTGACTCCCGGGCGTGATTCGATTGCAACCATCGCAACAGTGGCGCCCTTAAAAGTTGTATTGATTGATGACAACGAGGATATGGTGGAAACCCTGGCGGCGCTGTTGTCCCTTGATGGCCACAAGGTGAAATGTGCATACGATGGTGAAGCGGGCCTTCAATTGATTAGGTCCGCTAAGCCGGACCTTGTTTTTTGCGATATTGGTTTACCCGGGGCGCTGGATGGTTATGCTGTTGCGCGCAGTGTTCGTGGGGATGCGACGATGGATAAAATATTCCTCGTTGCCCTGTCGGGATACGGGCAAGACAAAGATAAAAAATTGGCGTTCAATAGTGGCTTTAACGATCACCTGCTCAAGCCTGTGGATTTTAAAGGCTTGACAGCAATGATCAATGCTGCCGAACGTTCACGGTCCGGATCGCCTGGCCATTAAAGCCATTTTATTTTTACTGCAAAAATTATAATGCCCACCACTCCGGCAACAATGATTTTATTTGCGGCTGCGCGAAACGCTGGTCCAATAACCACAAATATCCCGAATCCGTTTTATTCCTGATTACCCGGCCCGCTGCCTGCACTACTTTTTGGATGCCGGGGTAGGTGTAGGTAAAGTCATAACCCTGGCCGAATTTTTCCTGCATGATTTGCCGTAAATGCTCATTGATAGGGTTCACTTGCGGCAAACCCAGGGTTGCAATAAAAGCGCCTTTCAGCGCATCGCCAGCCAGATCAATGCCTTCGCTGAAAGCGCCTCCCAAAACAGCCAGCCCCAGTAAATTTTGTTGCGCATTAAATTGCGCGATAAATGTTTCCCGGTCCAATTCACTCATGCGCCGCGACTGCACCAGCAATTGAATATTCGTGGTCGCAAAGCGCTCGCGTAATTTCACTTCAGCTTGTTGCAGGAATTCATAACTGGAAAAAAATACCAGGGCGTTACCGGGAGCTGCTTCAAGTTGTTGCTGGATGATGTCACACAGCGGGCTTACTGCCGTATGGCGATCCCTGTAACGCGTAGATAAATTCCGCGCTATGTGTACCGAAAGTTGTCCTGCGCTAAAAGGTGATGGTACTTGCACATGGACAGTATTGTCAGGTAAACCCAGCAGGGTTTGGTAAAAATGTGTCGGATGTAAAGTGGCAGAAAAAAAACAGGCGCAGTGCGCAAAACCCAATCGCGCCGCCAATTGGCGCGCCGGAATGAGGTTGCGCAGGGTTAGGACATCGGCTTTGCTGCCTGGGGCTTGCAGGTCTACACAAAAATCTTCATCAATTATTTCGGCAATGCGCTGATAATTCAGCGCTGCGAAAAAAAATTCCTGCGCAATGCTTTCCTGCACTGGATGATCAGGATTTTGCTGCAAGAACTCCACATAGGTATTGGTGAAATCCACCAGGGTGTTCCCCAGTTTTTCTGGTAGCCTTTCCAGGTGAACCAGTTCATCGTCTTCACTTCCCAGGGTTTTTGTTAATAGGAGCCACGCCTTGTTGATTTTATCCAGGGATTTTTTAATTGGGGTAGGGGCGATTTTCTTTGCTGCGAGCAGGTCAATGCGTTTAAGTTCCGCGGTATACATGCTGCGGCCGCGCTCAATCAGGTTATGGCTTTCATCCACCAACAAATAGGGATTCCATCCAAACTCATTGGTTAAGCCCAGCAGCAAGGGCGTACCATCAAAATAATAATTGACATCAGCGACGACTATATCCACCCAACGTGCCATTTCCATGCTGAGGTAAAACGGGCAAATCTCGAATGTATGGGCGAGTTGTGCAAAGGCCTGTTTATCCAGGGTCGGAATTTCAAATGCCGCTTGCCGTGCCGCTTCGAGCTTGGTGTAAAAATCCAGGGCATAGGGGCACGAATCACCGCGGCACTTTTTATCTGGCTCAAGGCAGGATTTTTCCTGCGCCGTTAACTCCAACGTACGCAGCGGCACGGTGTGGTTTTTGTCACTGGCAATTAGCTGGATGTTTTCCAGCGCCAATTGCTTGCCGGTGGTTTTAGCGGTGAGGTAAAAAATTTTATCCACGGGCGAACGGGGCATGGCTTTAAGCGCGGGGAACAGCGCTGCCAGGGTTTTACCGGTGCCGGTGGGCGCTTCGGCTAATACCACGCGCCCGGTAATGGCAGCTTTATAAACGGCTTCAGCCATGGCGCGTTGCGACTTGTGCATTGCTCCGTAGGGAAATTGCAATTGTTCCAACCAGTGGCTGAGTTGCTGTTGGCGATTATTTAATTGCGTTTGCCATGCATAATACTTTTCTGCGAGTTGTTCAAAATAATCGCGCAACGCATTTGCTTGCCAGGTCTCTTCAATCGAGTGCTCTGTTTCAGTTGCCAACTCGAAGTAAACCAGTGACAGGTTGATTTCATCGCAACCATATTCCGCGCAATAGAGCCAGCCATAACAACGTGCCTGGGCCCAATGCAATGCCCGGTGGTTTGCGGGAATGCGTTCCACATCGCCGTAAAATGTTTTTATTTCTTCGATGCAGTGGCGTTGCGGGTCGTAACCATCGGCGCGCCCGCGAAACCGGATGTCGCGGTAAGTGATACCCAAACCGACCTCTGTTAGATAATCCGTAGCGCGATTGCCCGTCACTTTCCTATGACCTTCAATACCCTCCTGCCCCGTAGGGGCAGGTGTAAAGCGCCGGTCCAGGCTGCCGGTTTTTGCCGCAAATTCCACCAGGGTTTTAATGGCGACATTTTTGGATTTACTGCCAGCGGACATACCAAACCTCTGCGGGAATTCGGTGCTGCGCAAAATAATCCAGCCAGCGCCGTTGGTTGTCCTGGATACGATCACCGGGGCCTTTGACTTCTATCATGCGATAGGCCCTTTGACCTGGAAAAAACTGGATCAAATCCGGCAAGCCACTGCGGTTGTTTTTTATGTCGAATAACAAACGCTCAAAAACAATTTTCAGGTGTGCGGCGGGAATACAATGCAGGGCCAGATCAAGCAACTCTTTGCTTAAAAAAGACCAATTGACAAAATAATTGGCAATGCCAAATTTTTCTTCCCATATTTGGAGGATATGCCCATGGTGTTTATCGTTATCGATGAATGTCCACAATTCCGCAATGCCGGGGCGATTAGCGGCAAAATTTTCCTGGTGGATATCCAGTGGTGCCGCCTGGAAGGGATTGGCAAAGGCGCCTTCAATCCCGCGAAACATTTCGGGCCACAACCATAATCCGAACAATCCGGGTAACAAGGCATTTTCCGCGTATACACAAGGCGCATTTTTTTCATCCAGTGATAATCGCACCGCTTCTTCCACACGTAATACATTGCCTTGGCCATCGAGCAAGGGCGTTAGCACTCTATGCTGTTCCGGTATGGCGGCAGGAATTTGCTTGGCAAATACCTGCGCTAGTTTTTTAGCAAGCCGCGGCGCCAAGCGCAGGGCAACTTGCAGTTCCTGTTCATCCCGTGGATTTTCCATCACCTCATTTAATAATGCCCATGCCGCGGTGAAATCTCCTTGCTTTTCCAATAAACGAATGCGCCGCTCGCGGGCCGGTGGCAAATGGCTTTGCCCATAAAGTTCCATGGCCAGTCGATGCTCACCAATACGTTCCAATTCGTAAGCGAGTTGGTTGGCCAATTTAGCCCGCCGCCGTTGTATTTTTTCGCTAGTGCAGGGTGCGGGTAGCTGTGTGGCGAGTTGAATCAATGCCTCGGTGGAATCAGTTAATTTCAGTTGTTCACGCAATTGCAATAAATGCCAATATTGCTCCACTTCTTCACGGCTTTTAAATAAGCGATGCCGGTGATCAATTGGATAATTCTCGTAGCGAAGCAAGCCTAGATCCTGGAGCACAAATTCGGTAAGGTTTTGGTAGGCATTACCAAAAAATAACAATAACAAGTTATTAATAATGGCTTGGTTATCCAAATAAAATGCGGCCCCCACTTGGTTGCGTGTCCAGGCTTGCCAGTGCTGCGGTTCATTCGCTTGTAATTGCAGTTGCTCGACCAGCAATTCCTTCCGCGCTGACCCCATACCGGCAAGCGGTTCACGGAATAGCATTAACAGTTCCGCTTTGGTTAATGCATTGGCCAACACCTCAAGGCTGAGTGGCACATCACACTGTAATAAGCCCGCCGCAATCAATTCCGCGGCTGCCGCATCTATATTCGTAATTTCCTCGTAATCCAACTTGGTGCGCCGAAACAATGGCCCTTTGCGACTGGATAACCGTACCAGCAAACACTGCGCATCGCGACCCAGTGCATAAAAGGTTTGTACAAATGCACGCTCGTCTTCACTGAGCAAATCCCCGTAGCGTCCCCACACCCAATCCACCAGGAAACGGAAGTTACCCAGGTAATAATCCGGGGCGAGGCTGGGCGGAGGATTTGATGGGGCAATCATTATCGGTTGTCTTTAAAAGGCAGGCTTCGTAAATACGGCGGATTTGCAGTTAACAAAATAGCTGATTTGCGGTATTGCAACAAGGCGGCCAATTGGCCGCTTCGCTTTATGTTTTTTCACATATCCCTTGTATTCGAAACATTAAACCCGCCAGCCCGGCAACGGCCAGGGCTGGCAGTTCAATGTGCTCGGTAATGTTAGCCAGCAAGGCTTGCAATAGAACCACTTGTTCGCGCAAACGGTACAATTTATCTTCTTCCACACTGCGTTGAACGGAGCGGCCGACTAATTCCAGATGCCCGCCATCGGGATCAAGAAGCTCGATGTAATTTTTTTGGTAGAAGGAATATTGCGAAGGTGTTAATTGAACAGTACGCGCGCGTTCCGCGTCGTACATCTGTTGAGTAATATTATCCATAATACATTCTCATAGTTTGGTTTCTAACTTCGCTCCCATGAGGTTGCAATTCATGGGGGCGGACTGGACAAGGTTGCAACCACCGGACCAAACCACACCGGCCCACCCAAAGGTGGCCTCGCCCAGCCGCCATAACAACAGGCAAAGCTGTACGAGGACACAAAAACTTACGTCTTCGTGCCAGTTTGGCAAAACGGGGGTTGCAATCCCGGCAGCGGATTTACGCTGCGCGAGCAGGGTAAAAGATGGGGTTGCGCCTGTCAATCAATGTATTTTCGTTGTACATTTGGCGGCTTGTTGTATTCACTAATTAATACCGCAGGGATTGGTAATAGAACCAGCGCATAATTTTTTCTAGTTTCATATCACTGGAAGCCATGCTGCCAAAAGGCCAATGGAACGAACCTTATGACAATTTACCGTTTAATAAATGACATCTACCAATGCCATGAAGCCTTCGTTGATTTTAAGGCAATGCGCCGCCAGTTTAACGAGGTGAAAGTGTGGTTTCCGCAGGAAAATATTTCGCTAATAAGTAGGCTCAAAAATGAGTGGACTCCTGTTGACATTAAATTCGATTCGGATAGTAAGAAAAATTTAATTCCGGATATTTCGGTCTGGAATCTTTCATGTTTAACACTTAGCTCTAAGGCTTATGAAATTTTAAAGGAATTGTTAAATCCGGCTGGAGAATTTTTAGCTTTAAAAAACGGCTTTTATCTTTATAACTGCTTAGAATCTATTACTGCGGACGCTGTCGATGCTGAAAAGACCAAGCTTAAAATTGAGGAGGTCGATTCTAACCATATTCCTGCATCACTCGGGTTGCGGGTGGATAAAATAAAGGGGAAGGTTATTTTTAAGCCTGGCTTTTTGGAAAACAGCTTCCTGATTTGCCAGGAATCATTTAAACAAATTGCAGAAAAAAACCAACTCAAAGGCGTGATATTCGAGGAAAATTTATCGCAGATGTTTCCTGTAAAGAAATAGTAAGTTCATAAAATAGAAAAATAAGGCCGGATTTCTTACACTATTTGTCTTTAATAGATAATACCGAACACCTGATTAGGTAAGCCCTCAGGAAAATAACCTTCCACCTGAAGCTAGAAAAAAATAATTGGGGCAATCATGGAAATATACGCAATTCGTCGTGATGGATATGATTTTCAGGAGCTGGACCTTGAAGTGGACGACTTCATTGAATATATGCCGGAAGATTTGAGTTATAACGCTATCCATGATTTCAGTTTGGAAAACTTGCCTCTGTTGCCTTATTGGAAACCTGTCCGCACCGGATTTTCCAAAATAAGCGGCAAGGAAAATCGAATTCCGGATGTATGCAACTGGATAGGTGCCACTTTGGTTTTGTCACCAAAGGCTCATCGCTTGCTCCGTGACTTACTTTCTCCATTTGGGGAATTTTTGCCTGTCCTTGTCGAAAAGGATACGTTTTATATATTTAACTGCCTTACCCAGGTAATGAGTATATTAAATAATAGCGAACCGGTTTTTAACGAATATGATGTTAATGGGAAAGTCGTATTTAAAACACCGGAACAACATTGCATTGATATTTACTGTACAGAAAGACTAAAAAATGCGATCCAGGAGTTTGAATTGTCCGGTGTTGTATTTGATAAAAATAATGATCACAAGTAAGAAGTTGATGATTCGCTATTGGATTGTTAGCCCTACAAGGCATTCCTGCAAAATAAAAACTAAAGCCGCGACGCTTTGCGCCGCTGGCTTTATGAAGGATTTATAAGTTGTGACGCCATTACCTAGGATGTTAAATCAATAACCACCGCATCAGGTGCATGTTTTTTTACCGATTCAATGCCGTTATCGCGAGCGGATTCCGATTCATAGGATTCGCTGGTGCCTATGACCTGGTTGTTGCCGGCTTTAAGGTTGAACATGAAACCGCCGGATTTGGTTGTTTTCCTTTCATAACGTTTATCGTCGGGGGCGTTCTTTTTGACGGATGCTATCCCGTTATTGCAACCGGATTTATCCTTGTAGCCCTCGCTAGCCAAAATGGTAATTCCGTTTGATGCCTTTAATCGAAACCGGTATTCGCCAGCCTTATCTTTGTATAACTCAAATTTGCCAGACATATAAGTCTCCTTGTTGGTTTTGTAATTAATTACAGATTACACCGTGGTAACGGCAGTTTTTTAAATCGTGGCTTTGTGGATTACCTGTGCGCAGCAAAGCCATAAAGCCGCGACTTAAAAACTGTCTGACGCACCCGGGCGTGGTGTTGCTGCAATTTTTTGCTGTGCGATTCATTTCCTGCGCAAGTGAAAATTGAAGCCCTGGATTTTTCGGGCGTCCGCAATCGCTATAAACATGTACCTGCGTGCTAATAAGTAAATACGTTAATTAATTATTTGTTTATTAAGGTACATATAAGGCTAGGAACAAAAAAAATAAATGCAAGGAAAAATACCCTGATCATCGCCTTTGGAAATTTCCAAATAAAAGGGAAAGGCGATTTGATATATCCAATCATTCATAGGGGGTCCACAGTCGCAATGTTTGTGTGATCTATTCACCGAAATTCCTTTCGCCCTTATTCCAATCTTTTCGGTTCAAACGAAACCCGTTTCGGCAGAGCCGGTTTTACTTTTTAAGAAATTTGCAATTGGATAAAAAATAAATTCTTTTGCTTCAATAAGTTACTTAATTTGTTTCCCTTCCGTTGGAGGCTGGCACAGCGGTTGCTCTACTCCCTTTGCTGTTTATTTAAAGGATTATCCGGGCACGCCGTTTAATCCAGCATCTTTGACAATCGGAACCCATCTGGAGGAACAGATCATGTACCAGCAAGAAGGCACTTTTGAATTTAATGCGGAAGCTAACGTGTTTGAAGGAGAGCAATTCGAAAATGAGGAGGAGTGGGGAGGCAACGGTGAAGTGTTTGGTGAGGGTGAATTGCTCGAACTGACCGCTGAATTGCTTGAAATTAATAACGAGGATGAACTCAATTATTTCCTCGGCAAATTAGTGAAAAAAGCCGCCGGGGCCATTGGCAAGGTGGTGCGTTCACCCGTGGGTAAAGCCTTGGGTGGTGTGCTTAAAACGGTTGCGGGCAAGGCCCTGCCAATCGCCGGTGGCGCATTGGGCGGAATGGTGGGTGGACCACTCGGGGCCAAAATCGGCAGCGGCCTGGCCAGCTATGCAGGTAAAGCCCTGGGATTGGAAGCGGAATTATTGAACCAGGAGGACCGCGAGTTTGAAGGTGCAAAACAATTTGTCCGTATCGCTGGCGATACCGTTAAGAACGCCCTCAGCGCTGCTGCTGCAAACCCGCAAGCGGCGGCCCAAAACGCGGTGATCCAGGCTGCCCGGGTGCACGCGCCCGGCTTGTTATCCGCAGCGACTCGTCGCACCGGCACTGCGGGTAGCAATAGCGGCCGTTGGGTTCGTCGTGGCCGTACCATCGTCCTGTTGAATGTTTAAGCAAAGGAGAAATGCCATGCACGATATAGATCGCACTTTTATGGAATATACCCCCGAGACTACCGCGTTCGAAGGTGAAAACTTTGAGTTTTCCTACGAGTGGAATGGCGAGAGCGGGGAGGTATTCAATGAATCCGAAATTATGGAGCTTGCATCTGAGCTGCTCGAAGTCAGTAACGAAGAAGAGCTGAATTATTTCCTCGGCAATTTTATCCGCAAGGCGGCCAGCACGGTCGGGGCGGCCATTAAGTCCCCCGTTGGCCAGCAACTTGGCGGGGTGTTGAAGGGGGCTGCCCAAAAGGCCTTGCCGATTATCGGCGGCGCCGTCGGCCAGCATTTCGGTGGCGATAGCGGTGCCAAATGGGGCCAGCGGATTGGTGCCGGCGCCGCACAATTACTGGGTGTGGAGACGGAAGGATTAAGTCATGAGGATGAATCCTTCGAGCTTGCCAAACAGTATGTCCGCTTCGCGGCAGATGCCGTTAAAAATGCGGCAACGGCGACCGGTGGCGACCCCGCCAGCGTCGTCAAAGCCGCAACCAACCAGGCTGCGCAGAAGTACGCTCCCGGCCTGGTAAAAGGGCCGCAATCCACGCGCACTGCCGGCAGCCAATCCGGCCGCTGGGTGCGCAAAGGCAATCGCATCATTTTGTTTGGAGTGTGACGGCCATGGCTCTTCCCGCTCACACCCTGGCATCCCTGGAACAGGATACCCGCGCCCTGCTGATCCGGCTGGGCAGGGTGAAATCCTTCGCCTTGCAGGAAGCTATGTTGCCCGCAGCCAGCCTCCTGCCGGAAGCCCAAACCGCCATTGAGCAGGTATTGGAAAACGGGCGGGGGGAGTTGCGCAAACGCGCGGCGGATTACCTGCGCTGGCTGAAAAGCCCGCAGGGCCAGGCCGCCAGCGTTGAAGAAGCGCATCGCCGTTTTATTTTCCTGCGCCTGCATTTCAATGCCGTTTTGAACAAGTTCGATTTGTTTAACGACGTGATTACCCAACGCAGCGAAAACGAAACCGGCGTGTGGCTTTCCGGCCTGGATGTGGCTTCCGCCGATGCCTTGTATTTGCCGGGCGGATATTTCCAGTCGCCCCCGGTGATTTGCTACCTGGATCGCGGTATCGGCGCGGCTATCCGCCGTGCACGGACCCGCTTGCCCGGCGGTGGGGAAAATCCGGTCGCGGTGGTTCGTGTCCCGCGCGAGCGGATGATTGGCTACGGCATTGCCTCATCCCTGTTCCATGAAGTCGGGCACCAGGCGGCGGCCTTGCTGGATTTGGTGAATTCCCTGCGGCCGGCGTTGCGCGCGCGGCAAAAGGGGGCTGATGCCAGGGTCTGGCAAATTTGGGAGCGCTGGATTTCCGAGATAGTCGCGGACTTCTGGTCGGTCGCGCGGGCAGGGGTGGCCTCTACCTTGGGGTTGATGAGTGTGGTGGGATTACCGCGGCCCTTTGTATTCCGGGTGGATACCGGGGACCCGCACCCGGCGCCCTGGTTGCGGGTGAAATTAAGCGCGGCGATTGGCCGGGTACTCTACCCACACCCCCAATGGGACAGGGTGGAAGCCCAATGGACCGCCTACTATCCGCTGGCTGGGCTGGATGCCCAAAAGGCGGAACTGCTCCGGCAGTTGGAGGCGGGGATTCCGGCGTTCATTGAATTGCTCGTTAACCATCGCCCCAACAGGTTACGCGGACGTTCGTTAAAAGAGGCCATGGGAATTGACGAGCGCCAGCCGGCGCGTTTGCAAAACCTCTATCAAACCTGGCGCCGCAACCCGGCGCAGATGTACCGGGCCCCACCCACACTGGTTTTTGCCGTCATCGGCCAGGCCCGCGCCGATGGCCAGCTAACGCCGGAAGAGGAAAGCACGGTGTTGGGCAAGTTACTTACGCACTGGGCGTTGCGCACTACGTTAAATGTTTCAGCCGTTTGCGCGCTGCGCCAGATTTCACAACCTGCGTTGCAAAAACCTGTCGGCGATAAACCGATCAGTGACAAACCGATGAATTACAAACCAATGTTGAGCCTTGGCTCGGGAGGATGATATGAGTCCAGTTTCAGGAACCAATACCGGAACAGACCTTCACATTTACGTCAAAGACGCCGATGAGAAAATCCGGGTAATCAGCGGGACCATGGCCCTGCGCATTAAAGATTCGGATAGCGAATTTCAATACGCCGATATTAATAACGGCCTTTGCATATTCCCGCATCTCGCTTATGCGGAATATGAGTGCCTGCTGCCATACGCCGTACAAAAGGCGAAAGATATGCCCTTTTGTATCGTTAAGATTGAAAGCACCGAACAAAATCCGGAAGTCATAAATTTCACGTTTGACTCCGATTTAATCCTGGAAATGAATACGTCGATTGACCGCACTGGCGGGTCGGATAGCGTCGATAGTTCACTGTCCTACGCCCAGGCCGGTGAACGGGTGTATGCGCAACTTAAAAATGCCGGGCCCGGCGTTAAAATCAGTTCCACCGATCCCCAATGGAAAATGGTTAATGGCGAAGCCGGGGTATATGAAGGGCGATTTGTATCCCCCGGCAGATACGGTTTAACCCTGGCTGTGAGTATTGAGCCGAATTCCGGGCGGGGAAATAACGTCGGCATCGATGGGTTTCCCGCGGTACGTTTTGATTCCGGTTTGCTTGATATGGCGCGATTGCAAACCATGGTGTTATCGGTCGGCAATGCCATTGATATTGTCGAGCAGCAACCGGTACCGGTTACCGCACGCAATTTCACCGTGTCACATGCGCGCAAAGTTACCGAGCCGAGCGAGCCCATGGGGTTTTTTGTCCATCTGCTCAATAGCAGTAAATCCATTGAGTTCAGCACCTACCAGGCATTTGTTAATTCCGTGCTCTGTGCGGAAACGCAGGCGGAGGTTGTCGGGCAAGCGAAAAACAAAATGGAAAAGCTGAATCGCTTGCGCGGCGAATTGACGGATTTTGGTGTGGGTGCGTATGAGTTATTAAAAACGGCAACGGAAGCATTTTTATTGATCTACGGTTGTGTGACACCGGCGCACAATGGCAATAAAAGTTTTTCGTTGCACCAGAACCTGGAGCTTGGTGATTATTCGCGGGTTCCAAAAAATGCGTGGACAAGCTTGTTCAGCCATTACCTGGGCGACAACCGTTTGCCCTATATCAAACATATTATTGAAAGCGCATTACCGGAATACGAAATTCCGGAGAAAGGTAAAAATCCCCGCTTCTGCACCGATATCCTGATTCGTTCCCGGGTGAATAATCCCTGCTTCATGGAGTTGATCTGGAACTACTGGCATGAGGAGGCGATGTTGGTGCAAACCATCAATGCCATCAGCCGCCGCTTCCAGAACCTGCGTGCACCGGGCGAGCGTGATCCCCTGGCACACGTGGAAATCGATCCGTTGCGTCCCTTGAACAATATCCTCTGGGGTTATGTGGAAGAGGAACGGGATCGCCTTTCCATCAAGCGCCGCGCGTATGAGTACCAACACCAATACGGGTTGGAGCTTTACGGCAAGGCGGTTTCCAATTTGCGCCCGGCGGATACGCGCTCCAAATTCCTGGAGGCGTTCCACAACTTGCTAAATAAATGTGCGGATTATTTCCGGGCCAAGCAGGACACCACTGTGGACCCGGATGGTTACCCCATGTTGCATGCGATCCAGGAGCTGAACCTGATCCTCGCCCAGGGAGCGCATAACCAGTTTGGTGACCTGGCCTGGACATCGAGGGTGGAAATGTTGATGCAGGAATGGATTCTTTCGCGCCCTGAAATTCGCGACTTCTTGCAAAGCCGGGTGATGGTTCCCCACAAGGAAGCCTGGATGCCGCAGGTGGATACCATGAAAACCTTGCAAGGTTGGTCCGATGTGGCAGTGACCCATTTCCGCGACCTGGGCGTATTAGGCGAGCAGATTTTGCTAACCATCCGTTGGCACAACTGGTACGAAGTGACCAATGAAGATGAAGCCAAAGGTTGGGCGGATTTGATGAGGCCTTACATCCAGAGTTACATCCACGCCTACCGCGCGGTAACCGGGGTGGACCTGAGTACCAGCGATGGCGTGGACTACACCATGCCCTCGGTGCTGTTGCGCAAACGTTTGGCGATGCAACACGCTCCCCGTTGAAGGGGGGCGTGTATGCCTGACTTTACCTCGGCACTTTACCTGGGCCTGACCCATGCAAGCCAATCCCTGCCGGGCTGGGGCCAATTAACGCTGGGAAAACCGGCGATGATGGCGAACCCGCCGGGCGCGGAGCAACTGGCCGGTAAGCTGGCACGGCTACAGGGAGCGGATGAAGCCGTGCTCTTACCCTCCACCTTGCATTTGTTTTTTGATGTATTTGAAACCTTTGGCAGCGCGCGGACAGCCATCTTTTTGGACAGCGCCAGTTATCCCATTGCCCGCTGGGGCGCTGAACGCATGGCCGGGCGGGGTGTGCCGCTGGTGGCGTTTGACGGCCACGACCCACGGCACCTGCGACGGCTGCTGGCCAGCCGGGTGCGCAATGGATTGCGGCCACTGGTGGTGGCGGATGGGTTATGCCCCGGCACCGGTCGGCTCGCCCCGCTGGGTGATTACCTGGAAGCGGTTCGCCACTTCGGTGGCTTATTGCTGGTGGATGACACCCAGGGACTGGGGTTGTTGGGTTCGGGACCGAACCAGGCCGCACCCTACGGCAGCGGTGGCGGCGGTTCGTTACGGTTCCTGGGCCTGGCGGGGCCGGACATCTTGTGCGGGGCTTCACTTGCCAAGTCATTCGGGGTGCCTATGGCGGTTTTTTCAGGCAGCAGCGCAATGTTGCAGCGTTTCCGGTTGCGCAGTCTGAGCCGGGTCCATTGCAGCCCGCCTTCCGTTGCGGTGATCCAAAGTGCCGACCGGGCGCTGGTGGTTAACGAACAGGAAGGGGACCGGTTGCGCAGCGGTTTGCTGGCGAACCTGCACCGGCTCCGACAGGGCCTGGCAACCCTGGGGTTTAGCGCGGAAGGCGGTTTGTTCCCGCTGCAAACCTTGCGGCCAATAGCGGCTCTGTCCGCCGCGAGCCTGCACCAGGCCTTATTGGCGCGCGGTGTTAAAACCTTGTTGCTAAATGCGCGCAAAGATCCGCGTTTGCGGCTCGGCCTGGTGATCACCGCGCGGCACAGGGAATACGACATCGACCTTTGCCTGGAACAGTTGGATGCTGTGATTCGGCGCAGCCGAATCGGCGTGGGGAGGATATTCCAGTAACGCAAATTCGCACTACACCTGGAGGTGGATCATGTTCGAGACATTCACGATGGATGAAACTGAAAACGAGTTAACAGGGTGGGGTGGGGAAACGGAGGAATTGCGTGTCCGGCGGCGTCGCGGTGCCGCTGCGTCGCGTCGGTTGCGCCCCTTGGTTTCCTACCGCCGACCACGGCGGAGGTCCCTACCGCGCGTGCGCGCCTGGCGTTATCCGGATATGGTTGTCTATCCGGACCCCGGACCTGATTATCCCGAACCCGGCTATCCCATCGCCGATTTTCCCGAACCTGGCGGCCCTGCTACCGAGCCGGTGGTATTGGATAGCCAAATGGTACCGGGGGGAGCGATTGAGGCGGATGAAGAAATCGGCCATGCGCACATGGGCGAGCGGAATATCAGCCTCAAATGGTTATCCCGCCCGGGTCACACCGGTGACCGGTACCTGTTTCCGATAAAGGACGCGCTGGCCGCCGCAAGGTCCAACCAGGGCGGTGTGTATATCCTGGTTGGCGATGCACCGGCCAATGTCAGCAATAACGCGGCCCGTTGTTCTACCTGCGTCAAAGATTGCGTATTAAAGGTCGGGATAGCGGAAGAATTCCGCAGCCGGTTCGGCGCTTACCTCAAGCCGGGCCACGCGTGGCCGAAGGGATGTCAATGGACGAATTTACGGGTTTACATGGCGGAGATCGGTGGGTTTTACAGCCTGGATCGCTATGTGGAGCGCGCGCTCGACCGGTTGCTCAGGCGCCAGGGATACGCTTTACCGGCCAGCCGGCCCGTACCGCCGCAACCGGTTAACGCCAGGGTGGTAATCCACAATGTGCTCCCGACCAGCTCTACCTTGCTGGCCAGCGTGCGCAAGCAGGTTGCGCAAAACCGTTTGCCATTGGCGGCGGGAACTGCCTATGAATTTGCGGCGCCGGATTTCCGCCGCTGCTCCTGTCAATCCGGAAGCTCATGCACATCCAGTCGTGTGTGCAAATGCGGTTGCTCCGGCAAGCCTGGCGGTGCCTGCAACCCGGGTAAGTGCGCTAGCAAATCTTGCCAGGCAAATACCTGTAACTGTAGGAATCGCGCGTCAAGCATATGCGCAAGCTGCGGTTCCGCCCCGTGCCGGTGCCGGTTGGAGCAACCCGCGCTTCCCTGTTCCTGCAACCGATGCAAGCAAGCCCGTTCGCGCCACCGCACCGGGCGCTGGTCACGTAGGGGTAACCAGTTGGCATTGATGGGGGTATAGCCATGATCATTGACTCCCATTGCCACGGCATCGCCGGTTTCGGTTTGATGGACCCCTGGAGCGGCGAATCCCTGTTTGCGCGTTACCTGCAACGGGCGCAAGCGGCGGGAATTACCCATAGCGTCGTGTTTGCCAATTTCCACGATGACTACGCCATGGCCAATTATGCGGTAGCAAATAGGGTTCGCCGCTACCCGCAGCGATTGATGGGCTTGTGTTACCTGCACGCGCAGCGCGACAAGGGACGGATTTTGCCGATGCTAAAAACGGCGGTGGAAGACTATGGTTTCGTGGGCGTAAAAGTGCATCGCCACGATGCGCGTATTACCCGTGAAATCTGCGAGGCGGCCCGGGTATACAGGGTGCCCATCCTCTACGATGTCGAAACCGAATTGACAGTATTGGATTGGTTGGCGCGCGACTACCCCGATTTAAATTTTATTGTGCCGCACCTGTCCAGTTTTGCGGAAAAATGGCGCTCGCAAACGGAATTCCTTAAACGGCTTGAGGCCTATCCCAACCTGTACACCGATACCTCGGGCGTACGTTTTTTTGACCTGTTAATGCGGGTGATCGAGCGCTGTGGTCCGCAAAAATTGTTGTTTGGCACCGATGGCCCCTGGCTGCATCCGGGCGTTGAACTGGAAAAGATAAAGGTGATGGGATTATCCCCGGCGGATCGCGCCCTGGTACTGGGGGGGAACTTCCTGCGGTTAGCCGGATTAAAACAACCGGGGCCGAGGCCGGTGCGCAACCCGGTCGGTATCGGTTTGGTCGCCTAGGCTTCCCGCCGCGCCGCGCGGCGCAGTTGCAGGGTGCGGTCGGTAACCCCCAGGCGCTGGGCTGCCTGTTGCAGGTTGCCGGCCGCTTCATCGACCGCGATGCGGATCGCAATATCTTCTGCAATGCGACTGACCTCCTTAAGCCCCGCGCCGTTCATCAAGCCGCGTTTAATGGCGAGTTCAAAGTTTCCCTGGTGCCAGGCGGAGTCCCGGCGGAACCAGGTTTCGCGCTCATCGGGGGGGATACATCCCAGGGTGATAAGCCCCTTTCCCGCGTGGCGGCACAACAGCCGTGTTATCACCTGGCGTAAATCGCGGATATTGCCGGGGTAGTCGCGATTGAGCAGGTATTCTTCGACCGCGAGGTCCAATTGGAGGCCATAGTCACTGCCCTGGGGCGAGGCGGTTTTAAGGAAATGCCTGGCCAGCGGCAGCACATCTTCGGTGCGTTCGCGCAGGGGCGGCAGGTCGCATATAAAGCTGGCCAGGCGAAAGTAAAGGTCCGCACGGAACTCACCTTTTTGCACTTGCGCCCACAGGTCCCGATTGGTGGCGCAGACCAGGCGGAATGCGGTGTGTTGCCAACTGTTGCCGCCCACGCGCTTGAAGGTTTGCTCCTGGATCACGCGCAATAACTGCGTTTGCAAATGCAATGGCAATTCACCGATTTCGTCGAGAAATAATGTGCCCTGGTCAGCAAGTGCAAAAGCGCCGTCGCGCGCGGAAACGGCGCCGGTAAACGCACCGCGTTCGTGGCCAAAAAATTCGCTGCCGGACAATTCGGGTGTGATGGTGCTGCAATCGAGGATAACCAATTCCTTCTTTTGCTTGCGATCATCCAGTTCATGGATTAAACGGGCCACCAATTCCTTGCCGGTGCCGCTTTCCCCCTGGATTAACACGGACGCATCGGTAAAGTGCGCAATTTCCACCAATTGGCGCAGCACATTTTTCCAGGCCGGGCTTTCGCCAACCAGGCAGCGTTTTACATAGGGTGCACCCACCAGGTTTTCTACCGCATCCCAGCGGTGGATGCGCGCAATCATTTCATCAACGCAAGGAGCATTATTGTCCAGTGCCAAAATGTCACTGGCACCGGCCCGCATTAGCTGCCGCGCTTGCTCGGGTGTCATGGTGCCGTTGTGGAGAACCAATAAATAGCGGGAGGAAACCGGATAGTTGTTTTGCAATTGGGTAATTAATTCAGACACTGATTCCGTGAGGATCACTATACCGGTGCCGGTATTTGCCGGGTTATTGACCAGCTCGGTTTCAATACCCTTTTCGTTCAGGCAGGTAATAATTTTTTCACCCAGGTTTTTTGCGTGGGCAACATTGCATACCCATACACGAATGGCCACGGCAACCTCCCTTTCCTTGATGAATTTTGCGGGGAAAACCTTTCAGGGTGTCTAACGTTACAGCAGCGCCCGGCACCAATATTATCGTTGCGGCTGGTACCTTGGGGGTGAAGGTTATTTTTTATAGATTTCCGGGTAAATTGCTGTGAATTTTTACCTCAACCACGGATGCTTTTTCACGCGTTACACTGCGCTCCCTTTTACACGCCACTTGCACGCCACTTTAGCGGGTCACACAATCCCTTGCGGTGGCGGCGCAATTGCCACATAAATCATTCGCACCCCGGCAAATCCTGTCTAAACTTGGTGGAGCCTTAATAAACTGTTCAGGGAATTACCATGAAAAATAAATCGAATGTGTTCCTGTTATCTTCATTGACCCTCGCAATGCTGGCCTTGCAAGGCTGCGGTGGCGGGGACGATACCGAAAAAGCGCCGGAGCCGACGGGCCCGGATATCTACCAGGTGGGAACACACCCGCGTTTCGATCCCATTGTGTCCGATGTTCCCTTCAATACCGACCTGATATTCGCCAAAGCCAGGGAAACCGATGGCACCGCCGACCTGGGTGCACCTACCGACCCGGTGCGCGCCACCATGAACCAAATGGATGGTTTTTCCACCTCCGCGTTCTTTGATGTATTGATTAGCGGCAGCGTGAACCCTGCCAGCGCCATCGCGGGGCAAAGTGTTTTCCTGGTGGAACTGAATACCAACGGCAAGGATGCGCTCGATCCGGCCAACATCGTCGGCGTGACCGGCCTGGCTAATTTTGATGTGCAAGTCGTTTCTCTGGATGGCGGCACTAACAATGCCTTGCGTATCTGCCCCCTTAAGCCGCTGAAACCCAAAGCCAAATACCTCGTAATCCTCACCAACGATTTAAAAGATGGGACAGGTGCCGCACTGACGCGTTCCTGGACCTACAACGCATTGCGTGACCCCGACTATGAAACCCTGACGGCACTGGTGCCGGTGCGTAACGCGATCAACGGCTGGGAAACCATTGCCAGCGGATTCCTGGCGGCGGCCAGCGGCGGGCAACTGACACCGGCGGTGGCCAAGGAAAAGCTGGTGCTGACCTACACCTTCACCACTACCGACCCATTGGCGCCCCTGGTTGCCATGGCGGCACCACGTGCGGCAATTGCCGGCAGCCAAATCCAGGCGGGAGCCGCACCGCAAACGGCGGTTGCAAATGCGGTACAACTCGACTCCCTGAATTTACTGCCCACACCCAAGGCACGTGAACTGGGCATTTCCGGTTTAACCGGTATCGACTTTAATGCCTTTAGCCCGGCGCTCGCCGCCAATGTGGGCAAGCTCTACACCGGTTATATCAAGTTGCCTTATTACCAAACTGCGGCCACCGGCCTCGCATTTGGTGAGTACCTGCGGCGCAACTGGAAGCCGGACCTTACCCTGGCGGGAGCCATGGGGGTAACGATTCCGGCAGATGCGGATGGTAGTTACAACGTCACGTATCGCTATCCGTTTGCAGCAAAAACCGGCGATGAATCTGTGCCCCTGCAAGTCACCATGCCCCAGGATAACTGGGTACCCGGTTATGCCGGCAGTTTCAATTGCGGGCAGATCTACGCCGCGACCGGCTATCCGGTGGTGATTTACGTCCATGGTATTACCAGCGATCGCACTTCGGTTCTCGCATTGGGCCACACCCTGGCAAGCCGCTGCATTGCCACGGTCGCCATAGATTTGCCGGTACACGGTGTGCCCGCCAATAGCGCCTTTGTTAATGCGTTGAATGTGGAAAAGAGTCAATCCATTCCCTTTGCGACCCTCTACGGGGCTAACGCGCCGCACGAACGCCACTTCAATGTTGCCGGTTCCGGCGGAGCGCCCGCGCCCATGAATTTTGATGCGCCGGGCAGCAGCGACGGCTCGGGCGCGCAATTTATCAACCTCGGGTATTTGCCGAATACGCGCGATAACAACCGCCAGGCAGTGATGGACCTGCTGAACCTGAACGCGAGCCTGGAAGCGGTAAACACTGAAATTCGCAAATCGTTAAATACCGGCCTGGATGTAAACCGCGTTTATGTTGTCGGCGTTTCATTGGGTGGCATCCTGGGCAGTGTGTTTACCACGGTTAACCAGGTTGCGATTGCAAATGATGCGCAAGCGGGCCTTGCATCCAACCTCAAGCCTATTCGCGGTTTGGTAACCAGCGCGGCGGGTACCCAGGTTGCGCAGGTGCTGGTGAACTCGGCAACCTTTGCGCCCATCATTAATGGCGGTTTGGGTAACAGTGGCGTGAACCCGGGCACTACCAATTACGAACGTTTCCTTTACGCGGCGCAGACCGCAATGGATTCCGGTGATCCGGTGAACTTTATGGAAACCCTCGCCGGTTTGGGTGTGCCTACCCTGGTGCAACAAATTAATAATGATGCGGTAATTCCCAACGCGGCAGCGGGTGCGCCGCTGATGGGTACCCAGGCTATGGCAAACCTGCTTGGCGCATTACCGTTGGTTCCGGGCACAACCCAACTGGGCCAGGGCCATGTGAAGCTTACCGCCGGCGGCCATTCGTCATTGTTAAGGCCAGAGGGCGATGCACCCCAGGTAACGGGCGAACTGCAAGCCCAGGTGGTCACCTTCGTGCTGAATGATGGCAACGTAACCGTAGGTTCGGTTGCTCCCGGTAATATCGAAGCCATTGCAGACCCAGCCAATTAAAGGTATCGGATCGATCACTGAACAAACCCCGGCTAGCCGGGGTTTGTTTTTTTGGTCTGGATTCAGGCGTCGATGGCGCAATAACTGCTTGTGAATAAGGTAAACTGCCGCCACTTTTTTGCAGCCATGCTGTGTTGATGAGTTACCCCTATGACCCCACGCAATTATTTATACCTGTTAAAAAAATACGATGAATACCAGGCGCAAATAGAGCGCCTGCTGGAATCTATAGTGACCTCCCTGTCTCCGAATAAATTGGAAACCTCTACCGATCAACTCAAGGAAGTCGTGAAACGCTTGCACGATTCCTATCCGTTTGTGGAATTGATTTATTGCCTGGATGAAAAAGGTATTCAAACCACCGAATCGGCGGCATCGCCCACAGTGCCGGACCCCAAACGCCGTGAACCGGGTTTCGGTTCAGACCGCAGCAACCGCGTTTATTACAGCAAGGCGCGCGAAAATCCGGCGACCGCCACGGTAACCCAGCCTTATCTCTCCAGCGCGACACACCAACTGGCTATTTCCGCCGTGCAGCGTTTTGTGGATGCGGAAAACGCAACCGGTTACCTGGTGATTAATTTCAACCTGGAAAAATTAATTATCTTTTTAAATGGCGACAGTTTGCGCCGCATTGTGCATCCCATTTTCCAGGTGGTGTACGGCATCATTGGGGTTATGCTGGTGGTGGTGTCGGCATTGTTATTATTTTCCGCCGGGCATTCGCTCTACGCCATGATCCATGAACACACCAATACTGCAACCCAGGCGTTCCAGTCCGTTATCCTGGTAACCCTGGGATTGGCGATTTTTGATTTGGGTAAAACGATCCTGGAAGAGGAAGTGCTGTTGCATAAGGACATCCACCACACAGGTTCAACGCGCCGCACCATTGCGCGCTTTATGTCCGCCATTGTCATTGCGGTATCCATCGAATCCCTGTTGTTAATGTTTAAATCGTTATTGGGTGATGCCACCCACTTGAACTCAGCGGTCCATATGTTGTTTGCCGCTGTTGCCTTGCTGATCGGCCTGGGGGCTTACCTAAAGCTGACCAGCGAGAAAAAATAGCGAAGCGTTGTTAAAAAAAGGACCCACTGTGAGCACTAAAAACAAAACCGCGTTTGTCTGTAACGAATGCGGTGCGGATTACAAGAAATGGCAGGGCCAATGCACTGAATGCGGGGCGTGGAATTCCATCACCGAAGTGCGCCTGGGGCCAACACCGTCCAACCGTTCCGCAAAATTCGAAGGTTATGCCGGCGGTGCCTCCGGCAATAAAATCCAGACGCTCGCCGAAATTGCATTAAGCGATGTTCCGCGTTTCAGCAGCGGCACCGGCGAGTTTGACCGCGTGCTCGGCGGCGGTTTTGTGCCGGGATCGGTGGTGTTGATCGGCGGTAATCCCGGCGCCGGAAAATCGACCTTGCTCCTGCAAACACTGTGTAACCTCGCGCGCGCTATGCCGGCGCTTTACATCACCGGTGAGGAATCCCTGCAACAGGTCGCCATGCGTGCCCAGCGTTTGGGTTTACCTGCCGATAAATTACAAATGCTGAGCGAAACCAGTGTGGAAACCATTTGCGCAACCGCGCAACAGATCGCTCCGAAAGTAATGGTGATTGATTCCATCCAGGTCATGCACATGGAAGATATTTCCTCCGCGCCCGGTTCGGTGTCGCAAGTGCGTGAGAGCGCCGCTTACCTCACGCGTTTCGCCAAGCAAACCGGCACTGTATTGATCCTGGTCGGCCATGTTACCAAGGATGGCTCGCTTGCCGGCCCGAAAGTGCTGGAGCACATGATCGACTGTTCCATTTTACTGGAGGGCGATAACGATTCACGCTTCCGTACATTACGCGGCAATAAAAATCGCTTTGGTGCGGTAAACGAACTCGGTGTGTTTGCCATGACCGAACAGGGTATGCGCGAAGTCAACAATCCATCGGCTATTTTTTTGCAACGCGCGGAAGATGCGGCACCGGGTTCGGTGGTTATGGTGATGTGGGAAGGTACGCGTCCGTTATTGATTGAAATCCAGGCCCTGGTGGATGACAGCCACCTGGGCAACCCGCGCCGCGTTGCGGTGGGTATGGACCAAAACCGCCTTGCGATGTTGCTCGCCGTTTTGCATCGGCACGGTGGCATTATGGTGGGCGACCAGGACGTGTTCGTAAACGTGGTGGGTGGTGTAAAAGTCATGGAAACCAGCGCCGACCTCGCGGTATTGCTGGCGATTGTTTCGAGTTTCCGCGACCGCATTTTGCCGCAGGATTTAATTGTTTTCGGGGAAGTGGGCTTGTCGGGTGAAATCCGTCCCGTTCCCAGTGGCCACGAACGTTTGCGTGAAGCCGCCAAGCATGGTTTTAAGCGCGCAATAGTGCCGATTGCCAATGCACCGCGTGAAAAAAACCTGGGTATCGAGGTGGTAGCTGTCAGGAATTTGCAGGAAGCATTGGACGCGCTTTAACGGTGGATTGCGTTCTGGCCGTTAATCATTGCGACGGAGTTCAATGATGCGGTGGTTTATATGGCGCAATCTTTCCTCTGCGGTGCGGAAGCTGGGAATCGTCATAAAAAGTTCGTGCAGGCTGCCGTCTTCCTCGGCTAACAACAATCCCCGCTCGATGCGTTTCGCCAGGGCGTGGTTATCTTTGTTCAGGAAAAAATAAATCGGCTGGGGGTAATGGATCATCAGGTTTTTTTCAACCGCCAACCCCAGGTGCCCATAGGTTGCCAGTTCGCCGTCAATTTCTTGCAGGCTGCGCGCCATATAATCAAAACGTTTGGCGGCGAGCATCTTGAACATGGTGTCAAATGCGAAACTGGTCACCAGCGGCAAATTGTTGTGCTTATAAATAGCGGTATCGCTCCAGTGAGTACCGGAACCGATCCTGAATTGGCGCAGGTCTGCCAGGGTTTTGACCTTATCAAACCTGGGTTGGTCATCCTTTCGAATTAATAAAACCCGATACTCGTTAATGCCTCGCAGTAAATTAAATTTCACCGGAACCAATTCCCTTTCGCGCGCGTTATTAGTGCTGCTCCACATGACATCCACCACGCCCTGCTTGACTAACAAGCGATAACGTTCCCGCCCGACTACCTGGTGGTGATAGGTAATTTTGTATTCCGTCCCATTACCGGGCATTGCGTCGGCGGGACTTGCCGTTTTAGCCAGCGCGAGCTGTAAGGCTTTTTCATAATAAATGCCGGTAGCCTCCGGCTCCATCGCCTGGGGTGGGGGAATAATCAAGGGTATGGGCGGGCTCGCGTAGCTTGTCGAACCGCTAACCAGCAGTAACAAAGCGCAAAGGACGCGCAAAGTGTTAGGCATAGTATTTACAGCGTTAAAGGTCGTTTTCTATCAGCGTCAGTAATTCGTAGAGCAAGGTCCTGTCGGCGGGGGCGTCGGGTTGGAATTCAAAACCCAGGTGCTGCTCGCGAACATGGATCAATCGGCCGTGCAGGTTAAGCATTTTTTTGTTGGAGGTAACCAGGTTCAACTCATCCAGGTGGATATGTACCCGCAACGGGTCGCCCTTTTGCAGCAGGTGTTCTTGCAAGATGACCAGGCGCGCACCGGATTCGGAAATATCCAGCACATGCGCCTCCCAGCTTTTGGTGGAATATTGCAATTCGGCAATCGCGCGCAGTGGGAAGCGCGCATACTTGCGCTTCTCCTCGGGCGGTTCGTCGGCAGGTGTAATAAATGGGTTGCTCATTCGTCTATCCACTCCGCAAGGGTAGGGGCCGAATTAATAATCACTCATTAATTCGTTCAGTTCGCGCTCCGCTGCGCCGGCATCGCCCAAATTCAGTTCAATCAGGCGGCGCAAATGGCCGACGCTATCAATATCGATAGTGGTACACATCAAACCGGTCTGGTTGTGATGCTGGTGGGCTACGCTCACCGTCATCGCTATGCTGGCGTTATCCGAGAGCAGGATTTTCACCAGGATGGGTTCATTTTTTTTAATCTGGCTTGGCAATTGGTGCTGGATCAGCAAGCCCCTCAGTGAAATATCCAACAGGCTGGCGCGCCAATGGCAATCGCCCTGGGCTAATTCCACATGGGCATCAAACAGGATGCGACTGAATTTACGGCGCTCCCGGGCGCCATGGGTTTTTGGAGTGGTCATATCGGTTAAATCACAACTATAGATGCTGTTCAGTGTAGCCCGCGCTGGCAGTTTCGCCACGGACAGCCTTATATGCCGGATGTAACCGATCATCAACGCATTTGCTGTGCGCGGGGGGCAGCGCCTATAATCCCGCCCGCTTTTCCCTTGATCATTTCGCTAACAGACTGATTCCTATGACCGATTACCGTATTGGCATCGACCTCGGCGGCACCAAAACCGAGGTCATCCTGCTCAATGGCAGTAGCCAGGAGCTATTCCGTACCCGTATTCCCACCGTACGCGACGACTATCAAGCAACCTTGCGTGATATCGCCGGTTTGGTTGCCCAGGCGGAGGCGGAAGCAGGGCAAGCTAACTTGCCGGTGGGCATCGGTATCCCCGGTACCCTGTCGCGTAAAACGGGTTTTGTGAAAAATGCCAATTCCACCTGGCTAAACGGTAAACCTTTCCAGGGTGATTTATCCGCCTGCCTGGGCCGCGATGTGAAAGTTACCAATGACGCCAATTGCCTCGCGGTATCCGAAGCGACCGATGGTGCAGGGCGCGGGTATGGCCTGGTGTTCGCCGGTATCCTTGGCACGGGTTGCGGTGCCGGTGTGGCTTACAAGGGCCAACCGGTTGTCGGCCCCAATGGGGTAGCGGGTGAGTGGGGGCATAATCCGCTGGCCTGGACATCCGAAGCGGAATTGAATGCGCGTCCGTGTTATTGCGGAAAGGCGGGATGCCAGGAAACTTTTTTATCCGGCACCGGCCTGTGCCTTTCGTACCAGTTAATCACTGGTGAAAAACTCAGCGGCCCGGATATAGTGGCGCTTGCGGAGCAGGGCGATTCCCTGGCGAAAGAAGTCCTGGCTAATTATTTCGACCAACTCGCGCGCGGGCTTGCCACCATCATTAACGTAATGGACCCGGACATTATTGTCCTGGGGGGTGGTGCCTCCAATATCGCCGCGATTTATACCGAAATCCCCAAATTACTGCCGCACTATGTCTTCGGGCGCGAATGCGATACGCCGGTGGTGCAGGCGATGCACGGGGATTCCAGCGGCGTGCGCGGTGCAGCCTGGTTGAATCCAATTGTGTAAGGCATGTGCGGTGTTGCAAATAGGCAAGCCCATCCATTATTTGATGGGCTTTTTATTTTCCATTTTCGCGCTCACTGTTGCCGCGCAAACCGCACCTGTACCCGCATCACCTGCGCCGGCACCCCGGCGAATAGCCTCACTGAATATTTGCATCGACCAATTATTGTGGGAATTGGTTGCGCACGAACGGTTGGTTTCCATCAGTTACCTCACCGCGAATCCCCTATGGTCGCCTATTGCGGACCAGGTTCGGGGTGTGCCGCTGAATCACGGCCTGGCGGAAGAAATAGTACCGCAGCAACCCGAGGTCATTTTCGCCGGTGAGTTTGATGCGCCCGGTGCAATCGACTTGTTACAGAAACTGGGCAAGCGCGTGGAGCGTTTACCCTTGCCGCGCACATTAAGCGATATTAATAACCAAATCGTGCAACTGGCGGGGATGGTGGGTGCGCAGGCAAACGCGCAGCAGATGGTGGAAAAAATCAATTTCCAGGTTGCGGAATTGCAATCGGCAAGCAAAGCTAACGCCCCGCTCACCGCGTTTTGGTATTCAGCCAATGGTGTGGTTATCGGTGACGGCACTTTAGAACATGAATTAATGCAGCTGGCCGGATTGCGGAACCTGGCTGCCGAGCGTGGTATGTTCGGGTTTAACCAACTTGACCTTGAATTGCTGCTCAGTGCAAAGCCGCACATTTTAATTATAGAAAAAGGCCAGGATGAAGCTTTTTCCCTCGCGCGTGAATACCTTGCGCACCCGGCATTAAAAAATGCCGAATTTAAAATCGTGGTTTTACCGGCGGG
Source organism: uncultured Cellvibrio sp. (assembly GCA_946480695.1). Next base: position 112,073 of record CAMLKG010000005.1, on the reverse strand, counting down.
TTTGTCCGGCTGTGCCGCATCGGTTATCGGCGATGTGGCATTCACGTTGAAACAAGCATTAGCTCAATAATTTCACAGGAACCTGATTTGAGAATTCAAATTCCATTCGCGGTATTAACCGGAGCATTGATCGTTGCATTGGTTGCAGCCTCGGTGATTGCGCTTAATACCGGCCTTGCCGATATTGGTGTCATCGCCGGATTGCAAGATTTTTTCAAGGGTGAGCAAAGCCTCGCCGCCAATGTCATCGGGCAAATCCGTTTACCGCGATTGATCCTCGCGTTAGTGATTGGTGCAACCCTGGGAATGGCGGGCGCCGCTATGCAGGGCTTGTTGCGCAATCCGCTCGCGGACCCCGGTGTTTTGGGGGTGAGCAGCGGTGCGGCCTTCGGTGCAATATGCACCCTGTATTTCGGTATCGCCGGTGCCGCATGGTATTGGTTGCCGGGTGCGGCAATTGTCGGGGCGCTGTTCACTTTATTGATGGTGTATGTGTTGGCTGGCTTGCACAGCAGTATGCTCGCCTTGATTTTGGCGGGAACCGCGATGAGTTCGATCATGGTTGCCTTTATTGCCGTCGCATTGAATTTTGCGCCCAGTTTGTATGCCATGCAGGAAATTGTATTTTGGTTGCTGGGTTCATTGGCGAATCGCCATTTTGATCATGTGGGCATCGCATTGCCCCTGGCAATTATTAGCTGGATGATGATGTTAAGCCGCAGCCGCTTCCTGGATGCGCTTAGTCTGGGTGAAGATAGCGCGCGTTCATTGGGCTTTAATAATCACCGCGAGCGCGCGATCTTGTTATTTGGTATTTCCATCGGTGTGGGCGCCTGCGTGGCGGTGAGCGGTGCGATTGGTTTTATCGGTTTGGTTATCCCGCATTTGTTGCGCCCTTTTGTCGGTTACCGCCCCGGCCGGCTGATGTTTGCCAGTGCGCTCGGCGGCGCTTTATTGCTGGTGCTCGCCGATATTTTGGTGCGCCAGTTCGATAGCGCGCGCGAATTGAAAATCGGTGTGGTTACTTCATTAATCGGTGCGCCGTTTTTCCTCTTGCTGATCCTGAAAACCCGGTCACGGTGGGCATAATGGCAACCACACTTACGGCTCGTAGTATTCAATTCTCCCGCGATAAAACCATGATTATTAATCACGTGGATGCGCACTTATCTCCCGGTGAATTTGTCGGGCTGATTGGCCCGAACGGTGCGGGCAAGAGTTCGCTGTTACGTATCCTTGCGGGTTTACATAAAGCGGATGCGGGACAAGTCAGTATCAGTAACAGCACTTACCCGGCTGTGCCTATGCAACAGCTACCCGATCGCGTACGCGCGCAATTACTTGCCTATTTGCCCCAGCAGGAAGCCCCGGCCTGGCCCTTGCAAGTTGAACACCTGGTTGGATTGGGCCGCGCGCCCTGGCACAAACCATTGGGCCGCAAGTCACCACAGGATACCCATGCCATAGCGCGCGCCCTGGAAATGACCGAGTTAACACCGTTGCGCCACCGAATAGTGACTACACTTTCCGGTGGCGAGTTGCAGCGCAGCTTGTTGGCCCGGGTGTTTGCGGGTGAGCCGGAAATTATTTTGGCCGATGAACCTATCGCGGCGCTCGACCCTTACCATCAATTACACATGATGGAATTATTGGCGGAACACGCGCGGCAGGGCGGCTCTGTGTTTGCGGCCTTGCATGATTTAAGTTTGGCTGCACGTTTCTGTTCACGGTTGGTATTGATCCACCAGGGAAACGTGGTTGCCGATGGAGAACCCGTGCAGGTACTGACCACTGGCAATTTGCAACAGGTCTATGGTATTAGCGCCTATGTGGATTGTCGCGATGAAGGCGTTGTAATTATCCCGCGCAAGCGGGTGGTGTGATTTTAACGAATCGTTTAAGAGAACCTTGCCGGGGCAACCGGGACTGGGCCACATAAATGTATTGACGACGCGTCTCAATTAATAACCCGCAAGCAGGGGCGAACTGAAGTTCTGCTAATGGAATACCGACATGAAAGCAGGTTTATTCAAAATCATTGTCAATCTCTGGCCGCCACTTTTCTTTTCCGGCATTAAAGTTACGTATCTCTCCGCGGATTACAAAGAAACCCATGTAACTTTAAAGCTGCGTTGGTATAACCGGAATTATGTCGGCACCCAATATGGGGGCAGCTTAGTGTCCATGACTGATCCCTGGTATATGTTAATGCTCATGACCAACCTGGGGCGCGATTATTTTGTGTGGGACAAACATGCTGAGATAGATTACATCGCCCCCGGTAAAACCCATGTCCATGCGCACTTTAAAATTACCGATGGAATTATCGAAGACATTCGCGCAAAAACTGCCAACGGGGAAAAATATATCCCCGAATTCCTGGTGGATATTAAAGACGACAATGGCCAACTTGTCGCCCAGGTAAGGCGGCGTGTTTATATCAAATTAAAACCGCGCGCCCGCACCCATGAAAATCCGTAAAGGGTCGAGCCTGGTTTAAAAAAACAATTAATGAGAAACACCCAATCCCATGTTAAATGTTGCACTTTGTTCCTATGGCATGTCCGGTAAAGTATTCCATGCACCGCTGATTACGGCCGAACCGCGCCTTAAGCTCCACAGTATCTTGCAGCGCAATGAGCCCACCGCATTGGTCGATTATCCGCAGGTAAATATTGTAAAAACGTTTGATGAATTAATTGCCGACCCGGAGCTTCACCTGGTGGTAGTGAATACACCTAACGAATTTCACTACCCTATGGCGAAGGCGGCCATGCTGGCCGGTAAACATGTCATAGTTGAAAAACCTTTTACCCTAAGCTTGATGGAAGGCAACGATTTAATAGCCCTGGCACAACAACAAAATTGTATTCTCTCGGTGTTCCAGAACAAACGCCTGGAAAGCGATCATTTGGATGCGCAACACATTATCCAGGCCGGGGACTTGGGGCGTATCGTGGAAGTGGAATGGCATTATGATCGTTATCGTACGAACATTACCCATAAGAAATGGAAGGAAGATAATTTACCCGGCTCAGGCACCTGGTTTGATTTGGGTATCCATATGGTGGATTCCATGTTGTGTTTATTCGGGAAGCCCTCCGCAGTCTATGCGGATATGCGTAGCCTGCGGCGCGCGCAAGGTTCTACGGATTATTTCAACACGATTTTCCATTACACGGATATGCGCGTAATCTTGCGTTCCAGTACCTACGTCAGTGAAAAAGGCGCAACGGTTTCCATTCATGGCGACAGGGGCTCATTCCTGAAATTCGGGCAGGATGTACAGGAAAGCCAAATGATGCGCGGCATAGTTCCCGGTATGCCGGGTTGGGCGCAACCGGGGGAAGATAATTACGGGATTCTCCACACCCATAAGGATGGCGAATCGCAACGCCAGCGTATTGCCGGGCGGCCCGGTTGTTATGAGTTGTATTATAAAAATATAGCGGATGCCATTACCGGAACAGCCCCGCTTGCTTTTTTACCCGGGCAATCATTACTCGGCGTGGAAATACTACTGGCAGGCCAGGAAAGCGCGCAGCAGCAAACATTAATTTATTTATGATCCCGCCAGGTAAAACTCTTCGGAAATCCATTGGAAACGGTAATGAAAAAACTCAGCGCTTTACTCGTAATGCTTTCAGTATCCACAGGTGCCTTCGCCGGCCGTATGCCTGAGCGCGTAGAGAGTGTCGAAGCCATCGGAAAAGGCTATGTGAAACTTAATATCGCCAAAAACGCTGCCGACGCAGAATATGATTACCAGGTTGTCAGCGCGATAGACATCAAGCGCCTGGTTGGTGGTTCGGATAAAAAAGTGTGTTATCTATTTTATTTCACGGGTACGGAGACGCTGAAAATCCAGGTTTCAAACCAGGCATGCAGCGCAATCGTTAAAGAACTTATTGCAGCGCAGGGTTGATCTGGAATTATTAGCCTATATAAAACACTCGCGGATGAACTGCGTTGTTTTTGCGGCAACTATCTGGCAATAACCACAAAAAATATTTCTCTAAATGGATTTAAATTCCTCAACCATTGGAATTTTTATCACATCAATATTTTAGTTTGGCGTGCAAATATAAAATCGGTCCCCATTTTTCCAGGTTTCGTAAAAAGCGGAACCTTTCCTCCCAAAGTCGAACCTTAAAACCAAAACTCGTACTCGCTTTCCGTTAACAGCGGTTTTAGGATTTTTTGGCCTGCCGTGAGTGTTTCAGATTCCACTGATTTGCGCAGGAACAATATCCAACCAACTCACGCAATGTCCGCAGCAATGTGGTATTGCCCATTACGGAGAAAGTGAAAGTGCAATTAATTAAAAAACATTCTGTTATTTCTCATGTCAGGTCAATGGGTGTTTCTGTATCTGTCGCGGTTGCCGGGGCGGCATTACTGGGTGCTGCGGAGGTTAATGCGCATGGCTACGTGTCATCACCCAAGGCGCGAGTCATTGTGTGCAAGGAAAATAATATTGAGAACCCGACTCATCCCGCCTGCATCGCGGCAAAAGCGGCGGGAAATGTGGGATTTTATGCGCCGCAAAGTATTGCAATTGGCGGGGTCAGGGATAACCACCAGGCGGTTATTCCCGATGGGAAATTATGCAGTGCCGGTGTAGGCGGTTATACGGGTTTGGACCTGGCGCGCAGTGACTGGCCGGCAACGCAGGTCCAGGCGGGCTATCGTGAATTTGTGTGGACCAATACCGCGCAACATCGAAGCATGTATTTCCGCTATTACATCACCAGGCAGGGTTACAACCCGAGCCAGCCACTGAGATGGTCCGACCTGGAACAGATCCATCAATCATCACCGACAGGACAAGAGGCAGTTTCCCGGCATATGGTGAACTTGCCGCCGCGCACCGGTAAACATGTGGTCTATAGTATCTGGCAGCGCGACTATGCCGATGCTCCCGAAGGTTTTTACCAATGTATCGATGTGGAATATGGTGGTTCGAATTCCAGTGTGCCGGTAGCATCAAGCTCGCGTCCGTCATCGTCGCGTTCATCGTTGGCAAGCAGTATCGGCAGTGATACTTGTGCTGGCTTGCCTACCTGGGACACCCATACGGTTTATAACAAGCCGCAACAGGTCAAATACAATAATAAACGCTACCAGGCAAACTATTGGACCCAGGGCAACAATCCTGAATTAACATCCGGCGTATATAACTATTGGCTGGATTTGGGGGATTGCAATGGTTCCGGTGGCGGCTCTTCGGCGGCGGTAATCTCTTCGGCGCGCAGTTCCATGGCGGCAAGTTCAGTCGCCAATTCGGTTGGGTCTGGTAGTTGCACATCACCGGCTTACGTAAATGGCAGCAGTTATGCGACCGGGGCGCTGGTCCGCAATGCGGGTAATGAATACCGCTGCACGGTGGGTGGCTGGTGTACCCTCGGTGGTCCATACGAACCGGGCGTGGGTTGGGCCTGGACTAATGCCTGGTCATTGGTGCGCACTTGCCAGTAAATGCGCGCTTCGCTCTCATGGCGTTGAGCATTTGCAAAAATAAAATTATCAGTGAAATAAAACGGCAACTTCTGTTGCCGTTTTATTATGATTCATTCTTTGGGTGACAATTTCTGGTTAAGCGAGTCACAGATTAGCGATCCCCGTTTTGTAAATCCCCGTTGCTGCGTTAGTCTTATTGCCACAACAATAAAATTAAAAATCTCTCCCGTTGTTATCAACCCAATGCTTCCCTTGTTGTATCCGTATTCGCAGTTCGGAATTTTTCCGGGGATAGCCCATCGCAATGCAAAAATATCTGCCAGTGCGGATAAGTTTTGCTGTTAATGTTTTTGTTGCTCGCGGAGGACGAATAATGAAATTTTTATCGGTTTTGAAAATAGCGCCTGTTTCGTTAAAACGATTGGCGATGAATGCCACGGTTATTTTGGCGGCATCACAAAGCGGCGCAGTGCAAGCCGCAAAATGCGAATACATTGTTGCCAATGATTGGGGCAGTGGATTCACAGCGACACTGCGTATTACCAACAACGGTTCCAACGCGATTTCCGGTTGGAGTATCGGTTGGAATTACACTGACGGTTCACGCGTAACCAGCAGTTGGAATGCAACGGTATCGGGATCAAATCCTTACACCGCAACACCGTTGGGTTGGAACAGCAATATCGCAGTGAATTCGAGCGTTGAATTCGGTGTGCAGGGAACCAATGGTGCCAGCAGGGCGCAAGTGCCGACAATTACGGGTACGATTTGCAATTCGGTGGTGACCTCGAGTGCCGCGCTTTCCAGTGTGCCGCGCAGCAGTTCGTCGCTAGCGCCAGGTTCCATACCCCGTTCGTCTTCAAGCCCCGCATTATCGTCCAGTTCGGTTTCGGTGAGCGGGCAGGCCTGTAATTGGTATGGAACCGTTACACCGTTATGCGTGAACACAACCAGCGGTTGGGGTTATGAAAACGGCAGGAGTTGTGTCGGCCGGTCGACCTGTAGCGCACAGCCTGCGCCCTACGGCATTGTGAATGGCGGGGCTTCCAGTGTGGCGGTATCGAGTCGAGCCTCATCCGCCATACCGCTGTCCAGTTCTTCGTTGCGTTCATCGGTTGCCAGCTCAGCCGCCAGCAGCATTCAAACGGGCGCAACTTGCAATGGTTACGCCACTCGCTATTGGGATTGCTGCAAAGCGCATTGCTCCTGGACGGCCAATGTCCCGTCTGTGGTGAATCCTTTGCCAAGTTGCAGTAGCAATAACACCCGTTTGTCCGATGTAAATGCGGCGAGTGCCTGCGGTAATGGCGGCGGCAGTGCCCATATGTGTTGGGGAATGGCACCGTTTGCGGTGAACGATAGACTGGCCTATGGCTACGCGGCGACTGCCAGTGGCGATGTTTGTGGCCGCTGCTATCAATTGGAATTTACCGGCCAATCCCATAATTCACCGGGCGATCCCGGTTCCGCAGCGCTCGCCGGAAAAGTGATGATCGTCCAGGCAACCAATATCGGCTATGACGTTGGCGGTGGCCAATTCGATATCCTGGTTCCCGGCGGCGGTGTCGGTGCCTTTAACGCATGTTCGGCGCAATGGGGTGTTTCCAATTCAGAATTGGGTGCGCAATACGGCGGCTTCCTCGCCGCGTGTAAACAGGAGTTGGGTTACAACGCGAGTTTGTCACAATACAAAACCTGTTTAACCAACCGCTGTAACAGTGTGTTTGGCTCGCGCGGTTTGACTGAACTGCAACAAGCGTGTACATGGTATGCAAACTGGTTTGAAGCGGCGGATAACCCGGCATTGAAATACAAAGAAGTGGCTTGCCCGGCCGAATTGACCTCGCGTTCAGGCATGAATCGTGGGCCGTTAAATGATATTAGAACCAGTTGTAATTAATTCGCTAATATAAACGCACAAAAAAGCAATGCAGGGAACTGCATTGCTTTTTTTTCGAAAAATTTCGGCACGCCTTTTCGTTCCGGATGCTACTGACAGGATTCACCTGGCGCATGGGGGATAATGGCGATTCCACCAAGGCGCACTTTGCCATTTCAGGAGGATTACATGCTTGATAAAAAAATTGGTTACCAATTTCCTGTTGCGGATTTCCCTTCCATCGCTCCCAGCCAACGTTTGCATTTGATTTTGCTCGGCGTTAATGACATAGCCGCTTCCACCCGGTTTTATGAATCCCTGGGGTGGATAAAATCCCCCACGGGGCATAATGAATTTGTGAAATTTGATTTGGGTGGCTACGCATTGTGTTTGTTATCGCGTGAAGGTTTGGCTGTTGATTCCCTGGCGGATACAGCAAATATTTCCAGCTTTAAGGGTGTGTGTTTTGTATACCTGGCCAAAACAGCGGATGAAGTGCCCGCAATTCTTGCAAAGGCGATTGAGGCTGGCGGAACCCTGGTAAAACCGGCAACCCGCACCCCCTGGGGAATCGCGGGCTATTTTAAAGACCCGGATGGTTATTTGTTTGAAGTGGATTATGAAGAAGTTTGGGTGTTGGATGAAGAGGCGCGCCTTGTCGTTGACCAAGTGAATGAGCGGACATGTTGACCGCCATTAGGGTTTCGAGGCGCGAATCTTTTTGCTAATAGTTTTACGCCAAAAATGCAGTGGAAAAAGCACCGCGAGAGCGATCCCTGAATACCAGTGGATGCGGGCAACATTTAAAAACGCTAACGCATCCTGGGGATAATACAGCAGCAAACCGCTGCCGATTAACACGCACCATAAACCCATGTGCAGGTAACCATCCCAATGATGTTTCCTTTTATGAATTTTTTTTTGCGCGTGATCGGCAAAGAAATAACCAAAAATAAACACACCAAGCATGGCGCTCACTCCGTGTAACTCGCGAAATAATCCATTGAGTGGATGAGGAAAATCATCTTCGTTAAGCGGTGCCATGGTATCAAGTGCGATGCCGGTGGCGATGATCGCGAACAATATAACCCATAAACATATGCGAGATTTTTTCATGGCCTTGCCGGAAGTTGAAGGTAGCGATGGATGCGAATCGTCAAACTAAAAAGGTTGTTATTTTGACAGTTGCAGGCGGGAAAATGTAGCTGAATGTGTATTTAGGCATGGAGCGGGACCCAATTGCCACCCAACGCGCGAATTGTGGCCGCGCGTTGGGAGGCCGTCGAATTGGCGGCGACCTTGGTGAGTGCGTCTGCTCGCCAGGCGCTCGTGGAGATAACCGTCCAGGTATTTGCATGTAATTCGTTAGCTTTGGCCCCCAACAAAAGTCCTGGTTGTTCTGCCGAGTAGTGGGACGTTGATGTTGCGATAGCGGCGTCTTGTAAACCGCCCATGGGGTGGTCGCGCCCCGTGTGATCGCGAACGATAATAGGGATAATCGCCGGGCCATAAACCCGAAGGTCACCCCCCGCGTTAATCGAGGCAGAAGTAACTCCCGAAAGTTGTAATTCCCTGATGGCCAAATCGACTGCAAACCCTTTTGCAATTCCATCCAGCGTTACCCAGACAGGCCGCCGCAACCGCGCCCGCTGTCCTGCTATCTCAATATCGTGCCAACTGCCCAGGTTTAAAACAGGCCGTGTGGTTATGTCCGGAGCGGATAGAACCCCTTTATCCACCAACGCTTTGCCAAGGGTACAGTTGAATTTGCCCTGGCTTAACCGGGTCAGCGCGCGCGCAAGTTTCAAACACTGGATACTGCGGGGATGAAGCTCTACCCAATCCAACACCGAGCGATTCAATCGTGTTAAATCGCTCCCGGGATGATGGAAACTTAATTGTTGCTGGATTTGCTCGCAACGGGCGAAGGCCGCATTTGTAGCGGCGAGGATTTGTTGGTCGGTTAATTTCCCTGGGTCGAGAATCGCAATTTCAACAAAAGTCCCCAGCAAGGGGCGCAGGCGTTTTTGCATATCAGCCTTGGCTTAGTGCAATTTTATGGATCGCCAGCAAGCGTTTAATACCATCGGTCAGGTTGCGACAGGAAAGGGTTGCGCCGCTGATGTTGGGGATGTCTTTATTTAATTTAAATGGATCGTTAAGGGTCTTCCCCGTGAAGTGACGTCGCCATTCGGGTTTGCGAATTTGCCCACCGTGGGTTTCGCGATAGCTTAATACTTCAACTCCAATCACTTGTCCATCGGGAGAAATAGCGGCGGCATAGGTGATGAATTCATGCTTACCCACTACATCATCAACCAGAAAATATCCCAGCAATTCGCCATCGGCTTCGGCGCGCCAATTTTGTTGTACTGCGGTGCGCTGGCGGACCCCCGCAATCTTTTTAATTTGATTGCGTTGTTCATCGGTTAGATGGATCGCAGACTCCAGGAATATTTTTGCATTGGGGAAAAGTATTTGCTGGGCTTGGGTAACACTGAGGTAATTTTCAGCATGGGCATGGTCAACCGCCAACGCTGGAGCGATGATTGCCATGGGTATCGCGATAAATCCAGGAATGTTACGCATTGTGTGCCTCAAAACTGCGGATCGCTTTGCTGTGGTTGAGGCCTGTGCGAAACTTGCACAGGCCTATCCTCAGGATTAGAAATTAAAGCCAACTTTTAAACGAATTTCTTGCTCGGTTTTTTCAATCAGGTGCAAATCGTTTGGTTGGCCTTCATAGGTTTCCCCGCCGCCACGTACCTGGTCAAAATAAGTAAACGTAAACCAGTAATCTTTACCGCCGTAGTGCAAACTGGGGCCAACGAATAACGAATTGCGTTCCATTGCTACCTCGGTTTCATATTCGGTTTCGTAAAGGGTCTCCAGGCCAATAAACCAATTGGGAACAAAGCGATAACTCAACCCGGTCCCGGCCCAGAACTCGATTTCAACTTCCATTCCAGTGGGCCATTCGAAATCCTCCGGCAGGTTTGCAATCGGTTTGCGTGTAGCGCGCGTACCTTCGGTACCGAAGTTGGCAGCCCAAATCAGTTGCCCTTCAAGAAAATATTTTTGCAATTGCAGTTCAAGGTCAATGCTAATTGTGTCTTTATCGCGACCGGAATGTGGATCCAGAACCAGGTAGTCCAACCCGGCGGTCATCGATAAACCAAAATTATCCAGGGCAGGGCTTAAAAAATTATATTTACCGGAAACCTCTGCACCCTGGAATCTCAACCCATACTTCTTATCACCGGGCATATAACCATCGATCAACAAACCCGAGGTATCAATGGACTGGCCTTTAAGCTCGCCCTTGATGGTAAATCTGTCACTGACGCCGTATTCAAGCTCGGTTTCGGTATTGTAAGCCGTGTAATCACCCAAACCCTTATCGGCGCGCTGGGTAACTACCTGGTAGAACTCCATAGCGCCTTGCGGAAGTACCTCGGAACCCTTGATGTATCCAAAAAGATTTTCATCGGCCTGTGCTTGCAATGAAAAGAGTCCCGCTACGGCGAGAGGTATAAGTCTGTTACGCATAAAGATCCTTGAAATTTTCAATTAGTGATTTCTAATCAATTAGTGATTTATTAGTCAGTGGGTGATGTATCAGATAGACAACGCAATCCGCAGTCCATGGCGCCATTGTACGCAATATAAATGCAAATGATATTGATTGCGATCAAGTTTTCGCGCATATCGAGCATCAATTAACCGTAAAAAGATGGCAAAGAGGCAATGGAGGAGGGATTAATAAAGAATAAGTCCCGCTTAAGCTGGATGGGCGACCAAGCCGGTGCCCATCCGGATGCAGGGGATTAAGGTGCGTTAGCTTTTAACATTGTGTTTTTGAAAAATTCACCTTGTTCCGATGGAGTAAAGTTCCAATCTTTAATCATGACCGGCGACCAATCAGGATCAAACACCCATACCGTGTAGGACACGCCCTTTTTGGCCATATATTCAACAATGTTTGGGCCGTAAGTGCCGTCATTATTAATCACCGGTACGTGGGCACCGTAATCGGTTTCTTTCGCCCAGCCCAGTTCAGTGGCGATCATCGGATACTTATCTGCAACATAGCCCCAGCTTTTTTCCCACATCGCAAAAAAGTTGGCTTTGGTCGGATCTTGCGGTTTGGCTTTTTGTGGATAGGGGTGGATTGCGTAGGCAATATTGTCACGGCGCACCGGTGCATTGGCGATGGGTGTCAGATCGTAAGCCCAGTTATAACCCGCTACCAATGGAATAGCATGCTTGTTGTAAAGGCGAATCAAGTCGATGTAATCCTCCAGCAAATTGCGCCAGCTTTCCCAACTGGCCTTGCCCAGGGAAAAATCACCGGTGCCGATGTAATTGTGTGTCGGCTCGTTAAAAATTTCATACACCGCTACTGTGGGCACAGTACGGTAACGCAAAGAAATCTTGCGCCAGAAATCGGCCGTTTCAGTTTTGGTTGTTTCATACATAACGTGCTGGTACATCTCTGCTTCCAGGTTACCGATGGAATGCCAATCGATAATCAAATACATATCCAGGCTGTTGGCCCAAAGCACGGCTTCATCCAGGCGCTCAAAAAACCAATCCTTGCCATATTTGCGCCATGAAAGGGGATGGATAGGGATGCGGATAGTGTTGGCGCCCCAACGATTAACCTCTGCAAACAAGCCCTTGTTCCAATGACCTTGTTGGTACAATTTACCCGGATCGGCAATATTTACACCGCGAAAAATAAATTCCTTTCCATTTTCAGTCACAAAACCTTTGCCGTTGACTTTTATCAAGCTTTGTTTACGTTCCAGTTTTGCGGCGTCAAAAGATTGCGGGTAGGGGATATTCCACCATTCGTCCGCGGATTGCTGTGCGCCGGTAAAACCGTGGTTTTGGCCCGGGGCTTGGGTTAGGGACGGTTTGCTGGCGCTGCAAGCAATTAACTGGCTGCATACTACAAATGCAGCAAAAAATTTTAAATACAGCTTCATAGTTAAGGCTCTTTATCGGTGTAAGTATAGCGAGGGGGATATTTGGGCGGAGTCCCGCGGGTGGGGACTCTATCAAAACAGTGCCGGTTGGCCAATTGGTGCTACAGGATTTTGGTTGCACAACTGAAACCGATAGAAAATTAATTTTTATCAGTCAAAAAATAATTTTTATTTTTTTAAGCGATGATTAATTATCTGCTTTAAACCCACAAAAGCGAGGTACCACAAAAAAATCAATATCACTAACAAAAATACACTGATAAATGCAAAAATGTCCGGCGCTTTCATCAGGGTGGTCATGAGTGAATCCTGATAATAAAAAAACCATTGATGGCCCGGCGGAAAAATTTGCTCATGTAACCAATAAAAAACAGCTTTGGGCCCGCAAATCAAAACCGTCGCTGTGATCAGGCCCAAGCCCGCAAGGAATCCCAGTAATACTTTTTTGCCGGACGGTGGCGGCCATTTTTGCCAGGCTGCGGTTGCTATTAATACCCACCATAAGCCCAGGCAGATAAGCCCCAGGTTGTAAAAACGGTCAATCAAATTGGCAACGTCCTGCAAATGGATAATTTCCGCCGCATGCATCAGCCCGGCTGTTCTCCCGTCGCGCAAAGGGTAGCCGATTCCCTGTAAGCCACGACCGCTGTGTTGTACGGCATCGCTGATTTCTCCGAATAATCGCCAATGGTCTGCGGGGCGTGTGTATTCAAAATCATCTTTGTTGCGATTAAGGGGAGCGTACTGCGCTATGTGTTTGTCCAGGCTCAAAAGTTGGTAGCCAAGGGGATAGGCGAAATGGATTTGGGCCAGTAGATGCCAACTGACCAAAGCCAGCGCAATGAATTGGACGCAAAAATAGATTGGCCAGAAAACCGGGATTTTAAAGGCAGTGTTGGGCATAGGTATCAGGTGTAATGGGCTCGCTAGAGGGGGCAACTTACCATGTTTGCTAAAGGGGCTGCATCACCTGGCTTAACCCCAATAACGTAGATCGACAGGGACGGCCAAAACAACCATGCCGCTGTTTATGAATCCCAAAAGTCGAAAAATTTATCACTCTTTCCGCGAGCACTAATGCTTGGATGGCGCTAGCCGCCTGTATTTAATGATGATTTTTGCGCCTGGCATCGAATTTGCTTGGTTTCGACCTGATTCAATTAATAGGAGAGATATTATGTTGAAATTGTGGAGATCCGGTATCGCCTTGATATTGGGTGTTTTTGGTAGTGCATGGGTTATTGCGACGCCGATTACGTGTGTGCCAACCGACCAGCGTATTGCCACCCTGGATTCGGCGACGGCGTGCAAGACGGGTAACGATGACAACATTCACAGTCCGGCGCAGGTCAGCACATTGTTTGGCGGTACCTGGGTGAAAGAAGGTGAATTAACCAATAATGGTGTTAATGATCTGTTTAGCGTTGCATTGACTACAGGAACCTGGGGTAGTAATAACGTGACGGGAACCTGGAGTATAGATAGTAGCTTCTGGACTATTTATGGGATGGCGGCCATTACCATGCATGTTGGCCATGGGAACGGGAACCCGGATTATTTTGCGTGGTTAATAACGCCTAACCAGCTTTCAGGCACCTTCAGTTATCGTGACCTTGATGGCAAAGGCGGTGGCCTTTCCAATTTATTCTTGTTTGGATCGGGTACACCGGAATTGAAATTGCCGGAGCCTAATATTGCATTGCTATTGTTTGTAGGATTGTGCGCGATATTTTTTGCACGTCGCGGTACGTCACGCTGAGGCCAGGTGTCCAATCCAGGAAAAAAAGCCGCGAAATCCTTCGCGGCTTTTTTTTGCCCTTGGCTAGGCAGCTATTAACTTTCCTCACTATTTGCTGATCCATTTTGTGTCCAGTGTTGTTGTTTTCTCATACGCACCTGTAACACACCAGAGGGATACCTTGGGGTTTGTGAATAGCGGTCACATTAATGACCTAATTCTGTCATAGAATTCCCGTGATCTTACTTACACCCATTTATGTCAATCAATTTAGCGAGAGAATCCGTGCCTGAATTATTTGCTCCCCCTGCGAGGAATACTTTTCCCGTTTATGGCATCTGGTTGTACAAGGAAAAAAGCCCGGCGATAAAACGTGTAAAAAAAGAATCGACACCCAGCGCACACGGGGATCGCCATTGGGATTCCAGCTATGTGTTGATGGATTATTTCACCCACCATCCCCTCAGGAAAAAAAGCAGGGTGCTGGATGTGGGTTGCGGTTGGGGACCAACGTCAATATACCTGGCCAGCCAGGGCCACAAGGTTACGGGCCTGGATATTGATGACCAGGTTTTTGGCTTCCTGCACCTACAGGCCGATTTGAATAATGTGGAAATTGAAACCCGCCAGGGAGCGATGGGCTCTTTGAAGAAAGCCGATCTGGCAAAATTCGATATTATCGTTGGCGGCGATATTTGTTTCTGGCCCGAACTGACGGATGAATGGTTCGCGCTGTTAAAACGCGCTGCAAGCGCAGGTGTAAGGAAAATGGTGTTGGCCGACCCGGGAAGAAAACCTTTTTTGAAATTAGTGGATAAATGTTATGACCGTTGGGACAGCGAAATGCTGACCTGGTATTGCCTGGAACCAAAACGTTTTACGGGCAGCTTGTTAATAGTAAACCTGGATACACCGGCAAAATAATAATTGCATCGTCCCTGATGCGGAGGTGCATTATTTTGTTCATAGAAAAATTCCTTCTCGGAGTCGTTATTCTGGCGAAACTAAATTAGCTGGATGCTAGATCTCCGCAGGTTCCTTGGCCAGCTCAGTCGCAGCGACTTTTCTGGATTTGTTGTTGCGTTGCGTTGTTGCAACCTCGGTTTCGGTAAAGGTGGGAATGAAGCGCGCAACGGGTTTGGCGTGTTCGTAACGGCCGGAAGCAATAACACCATTTTCATCCAGCGCTTTTTTCAATAACTGTTGCACTTGCGCGCTGGGAGAGTCTGCGGGGCAAGCGATCAGGTCCATATAGTCGATACCCAGTCGGTAGGGTGGCCAACCATTTTCCAAACCGGTTTTTACCAATGCGCGATAGCATTGCTTTGCGCGCGCAACATCTTCCGGATTTTTACGATTAAACAATAGCGGAATGGTTCCCGATAAGGTACGCGAAGAACGCGATGTAACGGCCAGCAGCGGATCGAAACCGTAATCGGTTAAACATTTGCCCATGACCTGGCGATAGCGTTCCACTTCCTCGCCTGAAAACGGAACCAGGGGCGCGTACCACAAAATGCCGGCACCGTCTTTTGCGGGATGCGAATCCAGATCCAGTTTTTTGGCTGTAGGGTCAAGCGCATAGGCGATTTTCAGGAATGCAACAATCGGATAACCTTCAACAGTTCCCAGCGTATTAACCAGTGCCCCGAAATGACGGCGCAATGCTGAAAAACCCCATTTGGGCAAGTAGTCCTGGATTTTTTGTAATTGTTTGATTTGTTGCGGGCTAAAACTCCACACACGACAATTTTTCAGGCGGCGCCGAATATCTTTTACCGATCCTGCCACGGCGGCGCGCGAACCATAGAGTGTGCCCAAACCCGTCCAGGCAGAAATTTTTCGTTGTTTGGCGAGATTGCGTAAATAATTTATGCGTGCTTCATTTTTTAGCGGTGAAGCAAGCGGTGTATCAACTTGCGTGGAGAGGATACGGTAATCGTTCATCATAATAATGCCGCCGATACCCGGGATATCTTCCGTTAATTTATTTAATTCCGCCTGGCTGGCAACAAACGCCTCGTTGGATTTCCATTCAAATACCAGGATACGGGTCGCTTCGGGCGCGCGCGCCAATTGCACCCGCGCCTTGGTAACTATGCCGAAATTCCCTTGTCGCAATAGGCCCGCCCAGGAATATCCGGTGCCCGCATTCCAGCGTTTGGCCATTTCAGCGCAACCCAGGTCTTGATAGGTATGGCGAAATTCGGTTCCGTTGCCCCAAAATCCTTCCAGTTCGCAGATCGCATTAAAGTGATCGGCTATCGGGGTTAACCCATAGCCGCCGTCCAGCGCATTGCCCAGAATGTTGCCGTTGGGTCCGACGCCGGTTGTCGGAACTAATAAATCTGCGCCGGATTTTTTTATGGCGGCGTGTAAATCACTTTGGGTGACGCCGGGCTCAATCAGGGCGGTGGATGAATGCACATCAATATAAACACGGCGCAGTTGTGATAAATCCAAAATAAAACTGTGCCTATCGACCGGCAACGAAGTACCGTAACCAAAATTGCGTCCGCCGCTGATGGGCCAGAGTGGAACTTTGAATTCATTGGCTAACGCCAGAATTGCCTGGACGGCATCCACTTCTTTAATAAGGATGGCGCCGGCGGGTAAACGGTGGCTCGCACCGGTATCCGCGCCGTATTGAAAAGCGGCCTCTTCACGACTTAATACTTTAATACCGGGGACTCGCAATACTTCGCTGAAAAAAGAGCTGGTCATATTCATTTTCCTTTCAATGCTGAATGACAAATTGCTTGATTAGCAAGGGGGTGGGCTTGATGCTGCCAGAAAAAATGGACAAAAAAATTGTCATTTAAAAGACAGTCAAACAAGCATGAGCAAGAATTATGACAAGTCTGGATTTATTAATGTTTTCAAAAGGTTTCCAACTTTTTCGTTAGAAATGTGTCGCCTAATTGACGCTTCGTTTAAAAAACCAAAATGATTGTGTGGTGGCCTGTTAAGGTGATCGACATTAATTCGGGATGAAACGCGAAGGAAAAAAATAAAAAAAGCGGGCAAGGCCCGCTTAAATAAATACTAATTGAAATGCCATTTTGGAAAATTAATGCGCCAACAATTTATCCAATGTCTTTTCGTAAATCGCAGTCAATTTATCCAGGTCATCGGCACTGATACATTCATTCACTTTATGGATAGTGGCATTAATAGGGCCCAACTCAACAACCTGCGCCCCGGTAGGTGCAATGAATCGACCATCTGAAGTACCGCCAGACGTGGAGAGTTCCGCAACCAAACCGGTTTCAGATTGGATGGCTTCAACAACGGCGTTAACAAGATCCCCGCGCGGTGTTAAAAACGGTTGGCCGCTCAACGTCCATTGCAAATCGTATTTCAATGCGTGCTTATCCAAAATAGCCTGGGTGCGTTCACGCAGGATTTGTTCGGTCAACTCGGTGGAAAAACGGAAATTGAATACCACCCTGACTTCACCGGGTATGACATTGGTTGCACCGGTTCCGCCATTGATATTGGAAACCTGGAAACTGGTAGCTGGAAAAAATTCATTGCCGCTATCCCAATGCTGTGCCGCTAATTCGGCCAAGGCGGGTGCCAGTTTATGGATGGGGTTATCGGCAAGGTGGGGATAGGCTACATGGCCCTGGATTCCCTTCACGGTTAGAACTCCACCCAGGGAGCCGCGGCGCCCATTTTTAATGACGTCGCCAACGGTTTTGGTGCTGGAAGGCTCCCCCACAATGCACCACGTCATTTTGGTGTTGCGCGCCTCCAGCCATTCCACCACTTTAACCGTTCCGTTAATAGATGGGCCTTCTTCGTCACTGGTGATCAAAAATGCGATGCGGCCTTTGTGGTTCGGGTGTTTGGCCACAAAATTTTCGCAGGCAATCACCATGCTCGCTAATGACCCTTTCATATCTGCCGCGCCGCGACCATGGAGCATGCCGTTGATAATCCGCGGTTCAAAGGGTGGGTTGTCCCACTGGGCCTCCGGTCCGGTCGGTACCACATCGGTATGGCCGGCAAATGCCAGGATGGGGCCGGAATCACCCTCCGCACCATTGCGGATCGCCCAAAAATTATCGACTTCACCGAATCTCAGGCGTTCGATGTGAAAGCCTATGGCCTCCAGGCGGCGGATCATCATCTCCTGGCAGCCATCGTCTTCAGGCGTAACAGAGCGGCAGCGGATTAAATCAATAGCGAGTTGCAGGGTAGGGGTTAACGCAGGAATCATGGGGTTATCCGGATTGCAAAAAAATTGCGGCAATTCTACGCGATTTTTTGCGCAGGCTACGAGATGCTTTTCATCCCCGCCTGATTGATAATGCGCGCTTTCGTGTCTTGTTCCGGTGTTATGACTAAATCCCCTGCTAGAAACCAATTCCTGTCTGTCCGCTCCCGGCGTATTACCGAGGCTACCCGTGAATTCCAGGCGCGAGGCAAATCGGTTATTCGCTGTGGGGATTGCCAATTGGCAACCTACGCCTGTATTTGCCCGTGGCGACCCACCATGAGCGCGCGCAGCGAATTTATTTTATTGATGCATCGCGACGAAGTATTAAAACCGACCAATACCGGGCGTTTGATTGCTGATGTATTACCTGCGCACACCCATGTGTTTTGCTGGAGTCGCACCGAGCCGGACATTCGCTTGCTGGAATTGCTCGCTGATCCCGCGCGCCGCTGTTTAATTGTTTTTCCGGAAGAGGCTACTGAGGCAGCCGCAAATTCGCGTGGCCTGGTAGCCGCATTGCCCTCGGATGGTCGAATCAATACGTTTGTTTTACTGGACGGAACCTGGAAACAAAGTGGGCGGATGTTTCATCTGAGCCGGTGGCTGGATGGGTTTCCCTGCGTGGTTTTACCGGACGCGACGGGGCGTGGTTACGCGGTACGGAAATCGCACCAGGAAAACTATCTTTCCACTGCGGAAGCCGCTGCCTTATGTTTATGCCTGGCGAACGAAGCGGGTATCGCAACAGTGCTGCTGGATTATTTCCAATTGTTCAATATGCACTACCTCGCGACCCGGGCCTGCGTACTGCCCCAGCCGGGCGATGTGCACCAACGGCTTGCCCTTCGGGTTAATTCCCCCATTTAAGGCACTGGTGATTACCCTGGAACGGCTACAATCGTCTTGTTATAAGTCAATTACCACAAAGCGGAGTAGCGGATTTCCTACAAAATTAATCGATTTTTGCGACTACCATCGCAAACTGCTTTACTTGAAAATGGCTTCTAACAAGGAGGTCGTCAGGGAAGGTAGGTTGACCACGAAAGGTCAATGGAAGCGCCTAAATTACTTCGCTCTAATTTGAAAACGTGCAAATTGAAAGTCATGCAAGAGGGAGATTGCCCACAGGTGCAGGATGTACCGGGCAAATCAACAAAACGGGGTCAGCAGATGTTGATCCCGTTTTTCTTTTTCCCGGTTTGGTTTTTTGTTCCCGAGTTTAGTTTTTTGCGCGGGGCCCATCGACAGTGCTTCCTTTTTGCGCTTCGATACCTTTGGCGTGCCTTTGCATAAAACCGCGCACACGGGCTGCGAGGAAACTCCTTGGATCTGTTTCAACAATCTTGGGTTGGCTATCCAGCGAAGCCTGGTGATATATATCCAGTTTTTGGCGCATAGCCACCGCCCGGTGCAAGTCCTGCGCGCGCTTTTGCTCAAGGGTATCGGGCGCAAAAAACACGTCAAATACAGGCAATTTCCTGTTCGCAAAAATCGCAGACAATTCTTCCGTATTCAACGGCTCCTGGCTTTGCAGATTGGTAATTACCAGGGCCTGCATGGGGCCTTCGAATTTCCCCGGATCTTCCGCGTGCTCCCGAAGTTGCGGTAACAGTGATTGCAACACTGTACCGGCGGAACTGTTATCGACCAACACCACGGCGTTTTGCTGGTCTTTATCCCGTAAAAAATTAAAAGCTGCCTCCACATAGGCTTGAACCAGCGTCTCCCTGGGCACTGGGGATGATGAGGATGGGGGTTCTATGGCAGCTTCGCTACTACCCGATGACGAGGCAGCTTCAAGGTTTGTTGCTGGCCCAACCGGCATAGGGCCGGAACTCTGCGAGGCCGGGCGTTCAGGAACCGGGGCCGGAAGTTTTGATGGCAGTGTCACTGCCAGGGTTTCCCAGCCAAAACGAGGCAAGTTGGCGCGCAGGTTTTCCAGGATTGGCGGCCAGGTCTGGGGATCTTCGGCTGAGTGGAAAAGTACCAGTACGCCATGGGTTTGCTTGGCTTCGGTCGGACGGTAAAACACCAGCAGCCGGCCATGTTCTGTATCCAGCCATTGGGCCTGTTCTCCCGCCGCCTGGGCGATGAGTGTTTTGTCGCGCAGGGTCCGTGAGCTATAAAACGGTGCTTCTGCGGAAGCGACGCTGCTCGATTGCGAACTATCCGGGACATTTTGAACGCCGGTTGCCGCCGCCCCTGTTGCAGGCGGTTCGGTTACCGGTTGTTGGGCGCGGGCAGGGAAACTGGCTGCTATCACCGCGCATAGGGCATAACGGCACAGGATTCCAGGGCGCTTTTTCGATGTTATAACGGTGATTGGCTGCATTCTGGCGTCTTATCGGGTTTTGGTTGTAAACCTTATCACGTAAAATGCCCCGATAAACGGCGCTATCGGCAATCATCTACGCCTGGTCTAAAAATCCCTCACAATTATTAACTATCGGGGAATCCACACAGAACTTTAACTTATGCAGAACTTTAAACGGGATTACAAAATCGCGCCTTCCATCCTCTCCGCGGATTTCGCGCGCCTGGGCGTGGAAGTAGATGCTGTTTTGGCGGCCGGGGCGGATATCATCCATTTCGATGTGATGGACAACCATTATGTGCCCAACCTGACGTTGGGCCCCATGGTATGCAAAGCCTTGCGCAATTACGGCATTACCGCACCCATGGATGTGCATCTAATGGTAGAGCCGGTAGATGACTTGATTGTCCAATTTGCCGATGCCGGTGCGACCTATATTACTTTCCACCCGGAAGCCACCCGCCATCTGGATCGCTCCTTGCAACTCATCCGGGATAAGGGATGTAAAGCCGGGCTGGTACTTAATCCCGCGACCCCGCTCGACACAATTAAACATGTGATGGACAAGCTGGATATGCTGTTGTTGATGTCGGTAAATCCGGGATTCGGCGGCCAGAAATTCATTCCCTATGTATTGGATAAGCTGCGTGAGGCACGCACCCTGATCGATGCCAGTGGTTTGGCTATCCGCCTGGAGGTGGATGGTGGTGTCGGGGTGAATAATATCCGCGCGGTTGCGGAAGCCGGTGCAGATACCTTTGTTTCCGGCTCGGCAATCTTTAACGCACCCGATTACGCCGGCGTAATCGCCGACATGCGGGCGCAATTGGCATTGGTTGAATAAGCAGCGCGAGGGTAGGCAGTCGCTGAATAATTCAGTACACTGCCCTCAATTCAAACAGGAAAACCCCTCGTGACACACGCAACCTTCACCACAGAGTGCGCTACCCACCTCGTCGCCCGATGGCGTCGCTAGTTCCTATTGCTTTGCCGGAACCTCCCCGTTTTTGAGCAAAGCCCGCCCTTTCTCTGTTGCGCCATGGATTTTAGTTAGCGGTGTGCGCAACGGGAACCTGAACCGATTTCAAAATAAAATGAAACAGCTTGTCGTTCTCCAGCAAAAAAGGGAGGCAAGCCAAAAGGTAATGCCATGAATTCCGAACAATTTATCGAATTAGCCGCACAAGGCTATAACCGTATCCCGGTCATGCGTGAAGTATTGGCCGACCTGGATACTCCTTTATCTTCCTACCTGAAACTGGCCGCCGGCCCTTATTCCTATTTATTCGAATCCGTGCAGGGTGGTGAAAAATGGGGTCGCTACTCCATGATCGGTTTGCCCGCCCGCACGGTATTGAAAGCCTTTGGTGAAAATGTGGTGATAGAGCGCGATGGTGAAGTTGTAGAAACCCACCGGTGTGCAGATGCCTTAACATTTGTCGAAGAGTTCAAGGAGCGCTACCGCGCACCTGAATTACCTGGCTTACCGCGTTTCACGGGCGGTTTGGTGGGATATTTTGGTTACGATTGTGTGCGTTATGTAGAGCCGCATTTAAAAGCTACTATGCCCAGGGATGTAATCGGAACGCCCGATATTTTATTGAGCGTGTCCGATGAAGTCTTGGTGTTTGATAACCTCGCTGGCAAATTGATCCTGGTGATCCACGCCAACCCGGAAATCGCTGACGCATTTGCCAAAGCCAACACCCGGTTAGACGAATTAGAGAAAAAGTTGCGCGGGGAAATTCCGGCTACACCCAAATTGTCCCTGGGTAATAACGGCAATAGTGAACCTTTGTTTAAATCCAATTGCGGTGCAGAAAATTTCCATCGCTACGTGGATAAAATCAAGGAGTACATACTTGCCGGTGACATCATGCAAGTGGTGGTAGCCCAGCGGATGTCCCTTGAATTTAATGGCGAACCCATCAATGTTTATCGCGCATTACGCAATTTAAACCCATCGCCGTATATGTACTTTATGGATTTGGGGGATCACCACGTGGTTGGTTCCAGCCCTGAAATACTGGCGCGCCTGGAAGACGGTGAAGTCACGGTGCGTCCCATTGCCGGCACCCGTCGCCGCGGTCGCACGGCGGAAGAAGATAAAGCATTGGAACTTGAATTGGTGAGTGACCCCAAGGAAATTGCCGAGCATTTGATGTTGATTGATTTGGGGCGCAATGACGTAGGGCGTGTTGCCAAAGTCGGCAGCGTAAAACTTACCGATAAAATGGTAGTGGAGCGTTACTCCCACGTAATGCACATTACCTCCAACGTCACTGGCAAATTAAACGATGGCCTGCGCGCTATGGACGTGCTGCGCGCAGCGCTACCCGCCGGTACCTTGAGTGGTGCTCCCAAAATCCGCGCTATGGAAATTATCGACGAACTGGAAACAGAAAAACGGGGTATTTACGGTGGCGCCGTGGGATACATTTCCTGGAACGGCAATATGGATACGGCGATTGCGATTCGCACGGCGGTAATCAAAAACGGGAAACTCTATGTACAGGCTGGTGCCGGCGTGGTGGCTGATTCTATCCCTGCACTGGAATGGAAAGAAACCATGAACAAAGCGCGTGCAATTTTTAAAGCGGTGGATATGGTGGGTGCAGCAGCGGTGAAAGGTGACTCAAAATGATTTTAATGATTGATAACTATGATTCATTCACCTACAACCTGGTGCAATATTTCGGCGAATTGGGCGCGCAAATAAAAGTTGTGCGTAACGACGAAATAACGGTGGCGGAAATTGTCGAGCTTGCACCGCAAAAAATTGTGATATCGCCTGGCCCTTGTACACCCAACGAAGCGGGCATATCTATCGAAACCATTAAGGCCTTTGCGGGTAGGATCCCGGTGTTGGGTGTTTGCCTTGGGCATCAAAGTATTGGCCAGGCATTTGGCGGCAAGGTTATTCGCGCCCCATTTGTGATGCATGGAAAAACATCGCCGGTATTTCACAACAATACCGGTGTTTTTAAAGGGTTGAAAAATCCATTCCAGGCTACGCGTTACCACTCACTGGTTATCGAAAAGGAATCTATCCCTGATTGTTTGGAAATCACCGCCTGGACTCAAAATGAAGATGGCAGCATGGGCGAGATAATGGGCGTAAAACATAAAACCCTCGCCGTGGAGGGAGTACAGTTTCACCCGGAATCCATTTTGACTGAACACGGCCATGACATGCTGCGCAACTTTTTAACCGCCTATTAAATTTCCCAATTTGACACACAGTTCCGGAAGCGGCCCACGGGCCGCATCACTAACAAAAAAGGTAACGGGCAATGGATATCAAGCAAGCGTTGACAAAGCTGGTTGCGCAAATTGATTTAACCACGGAAGAAATGACTTCGGTCATGCGTACCGTGATGACGGGTGGTGCCACGCCGGCGCAAATCGGTGGTTTTCTGGTGGCGTTGCGCATGAAAAGCGAAACATTGGATGAAATTGCGGGTGCCGCCCTGGTAATGCGTGAATTAGCCACACCGGTAAACATTGATGTTGAATATCTGGTCGATACTTGCGGCACCGGCGGTGACGGCGCGAATTTGTTTAATGTGTCTACTGCGAGTGCGTTTGTAGTGGCCGCCGCGGGCGGGCGTGTCGCCAAGCATGGCAACCGTTCGGTATCGAGTTCGACGGGCAGTGCCGATGTGTTGGAAGCTGCTGGAATAAAACTGGATATTACTGCCGAGCAGGTCGCGCGTTGCGTAAAGGAAATCGGGGTGGGTTTCATGTTTGCACCGGCCCATCACAGCGCCATGCGCTATGCGATTGGGCCGCGTAAGGAATTGGGTATGCGCACTATTTTTAACATGCTTGGCCCGATGACCAATCCTGCGAACGTAAAGCGTCAGGTGATTGGCGTATTTAACGGCGAGCTTTGCAAGCCAATGGCGGAAGTTTTAAAACGCCTGGGGAGCGAGCATGTGATGGTGGTTCATGCCAAAGATGGCCTGGATGAAATCAGCCTGGCCACTGAAACCCAGGTGGCGGAGTTAAAAAATGGCGAAATACGCGAGTACCTTATCAAGCCGGAAGACTTTGGAATGCAATCCAAAAGTTTAATTGGTTTAAGTGTAAGTAACGCTGAAGATTCGTTGTTATTGATCCGCGATGCCCTCGGTAATCGCCGTGGCCAATACGCTGAAAAAGCAGCCGATATTATTGCACTGAATGCCGGTGCGGCTATTTATGTCAGCGGTGTAGCCAGTAGTTTATCGGATGGTGTGGAAATGGCTCGCGATGCTATCGGCAGTAGCCTTGCCGGCGAAAAAATTCGCGAGCTGGCTGCTTTCACCCAATACCTTGAATAATTTTATAGTTGGAATATTCCATGTCAGATACACCAACCGTATTGCGCAAGATCATCGCGCGCAAATGGGAAGAAATTGCCGAACGTAAAAGCCGGGTCTCACTGGATGAAATAAAAAAACGTGCAGCAAACCAGGCTCCGACCCGTGGTTTTGTTAAAGCGATAGAACATAAGCTGGCCCAGGGTAACGCTGGCGTAATTGCGGAAATAAAAAAAGCATCGCCCAGCAAAGGCATTATCCGTGAGCATTTCGTGCCGGATGAAATTGCGCGTTCCTATGAAAAAGGTGGCGCTGCCTGTCTATCTGTTTTAACTGATGTGGATTTTTTCCAGGGGGCGGATGTTTATTTGCAGCAAGCGCGCGCTGCTGTGAACTTGCCGGTAATCCGCAAGGATTTCCTGGTGGACGAATACCATATTTATGAAGCCCGTGCCCTGGGGGCTGATTGTGTATTATTAATTGTGTCTGCTTTGGATACCGCCAGGTTAAAAGCGCTCAATTCTCTCGCCCATGACATAGGTTTGGATGTATTGGTGGAGGTGCATGACGAACGCGAGCTGGATATAGCCCTGGAATTGCCCAATAAGTTAATCGGTATCAATAATCGCAACCTGCATACGTTTGAGGTAACCCTGGATACCACTTATCGATTGCTGGATAAGATTGGCGATGAACGTATCGTTGTTACCGAAAGCGGTATCCTCGCCCCGGCTGATGTCAAAGCCATGCGCGCTAAACATGTCAATGCTTTCCTGGTGGGCGAAGCCTTTATGCGTGCGGAAGATCCCGGCCAGGCGTTGGCGGAATTCTTTTCCTGATTTTTCCCGTGTAAAAAATAAAACCCGCAATTGCGGGTTTTATTCCAGCATTTAATAAAAAAATAACTAGCGTGTGCCGTAAACCACCATGGTTTTACCTTTCACCAGCACCAGGCCCTGGTCTTCCAGGGTTTTGAGTACGCGGCCAACCATCTCCCGTGAGCAACCAACGATACGGCCAATTTCCTGGCGGGTGATTTTAATTTGCATCCCGTCCGGGTGGGTCATAGCATCAGGCTCTTTGCACAGCTCCAATAATGTACGGGCTACACGGCCAGTCACATCGAGGAACGCAAGGTCACCCACTTTACGGGTGGTCGCGCGCAGGCGGCGCGCCATTTGGCTACCCAGGGCAAATAAAAACTCGGGGTGGGATTCGGAGATTTCCTGGAATTTGGCATAGCTGATTTCGGCAACTTCACATTCGGACTTAGCGCGAACCCAGGCGCTACGGGAGTCTTTTTCGTCGAACAGGCCCATCTCCCCAAAAAAGTCGCCATCGTTCAGGTAGGCAACAATCATTTCGTGGCCTTCATCGTCTTCAATCAGCACAGTCACTGATCCTTTCACGATGTAGTACAGGGAGTCACTTTTGTCACCAGCATAAATAATAGTGCTTTTGGCGGGATAACGGCGACGGTGGCAATGAACGAGAAACTCTTCCACATTCTTAATGTGCGGTGTTAGCGAGACAGCGACCAAGGTGTGGCTCCTGATTTTTGTAATGGTTGAGAGAATTTTATATGATTAATTTACATATGAAATTTATTATGACGACAAGCCTGCACGGCGGCTAGACACCCGCCGGAGCATCCTGAAAATTTGTGATGCAGTTATAAGCCTAGTTAATTGAATTGTCTAGGAAAAATGATTTTTTTAACACTCTGTGTTGAATAATGCGACATTTCGGCTTTGCACTTTTTCTATGGTAGGCTACGCGCCTTTCTTAGTGAATGATTACGCCGGGTGGGATTATGCAAGCAGTTGTGAAGTGGGTAGACGGTGCCCAGTTTTTAGGTGAGTCGGGTAGTGGCCATGCGGTGTTGATGGATGGTCCCCCGGATCATGGTGGTCGTAATACAGGTGTGCGGCCAATGGAAATGTTGCTATTGGGATTGGGTGGTTGTTCATCCTTTGATGTCATGAGTATTTTGACCAAGGCCCGCCAACAAGTAACGGATTGTCGTTGCGAATTGGATGCCGAACGCGCTGAAGGTGTGCCATCGCCGTTTACCAAAATCCACATGAAGTTTTTGGTAACCGGTAAAGAGTTGAAAGAGGCCCAGGTTAAGCGGGCAGTCGAACTGTCAGCGACTAAATACTGCTCCGCATCAATTATGTTGGAAGCGGGAGGGGTGGAAATTACCCATTCCTATGAGATCCGCGAGGCTTGAGTTAGCTGCAATCAGTTTCAATCGGCCCTAACCTGGGATATTGGTTGGGAACCAATATCCCAGGTTAGGGTGGTTTCAGAGGCCCTAGAGGTAATAACTGGTTTTAGTCATTACCTTGGAGGCTAGCGTCATTAATCCTTTTACTGGCGTGGGGAAATCATAACCGCCCGCACTTAATGCAACCTCGGCGTGATGTGCTTCATCCTGCAACATTTGTTCGACCACGGCGCGGCTGCGCAGGTCGGTAGCTGGTAATTGTTCCAAGTGGCTGTGTAGATGTTTGCAAACCTGATCTTCGGTGGCGGCAACAAACCCCAAACTGACGTTGTCACTCACCAGGCCAGCACCGGCGCCAATCGCAAAAGACAGGCCATACCAGACTGGGTTGAGATAACTGGTGTGGCTACCCAGGGAATCGATTCGTTCCTGGCACCAGACTAAATGGTCAATTTCTTCTTCCGCTGCCTTTTCCATTTCACGGCGTACTTGCGGCAGTTTCGCGGTAAGTGCCTGCCCCTGATAAAGCGCCTGGGCGCAAACTTCACCGGTGTGATTTACACGCATTAATGCGGCAGCTTGCTTGCGTTCGCTTTCACTGAGGTCGGCTTCGTTAAGCGGACGAGCGGGTGAGGGACGTTCGCATGTCATATCACTGCCAGCCGCTAGCGTACGCAACGCTCGGTCAACATTCATAATAAAATTGTCGATAAGGCTGAGGTGACGGGACATGATGGGTTCTCCGCGGATAGTCGCGTTATTAAAACAGAAATCCGGTACGGACTTAACCCTAATTTACTTGTATACAAGGGGGCCTGTGACTATAGTCGAAAAATAATAATTTCTGTTCCAGGATTCCGCTCATGTTCCCCATTCGTATCGTTTTGACTTCACTGCTGGTAACCGGGCTTTCGCTGTCGGCAGGCGCGCAACAGCAAACCTTACCTGATAATCCCACCGCGCTTTATAGGGATAGTTCACGCAGTTTTGAAATGCGCGCGGCTGATTTGGTGGCGCGCATGACCTTGGAGGAAAAGGTAGCCCAGATGCTCAATGACGCCCCGGCAATTCCGCGCCTGGGCGTACCCAGGTACGAATGGTGGAACGAAGCCTTGCACGGTGTAGCGCGGGCGGGCGACGCCACGGTATTTCCCCAGGCAATCGCTTTGGCGGCTACCTTTGATCCGGCATTGATTGGTGAAATTGCACGTGTTATCAGCGACGAGGGCCGGGCAAAGCACCATGAATTCGCTCGCCGCGACCAGCGCCTGCGTTACCAGGGCCTGACTTTCTGGTCGCCCAATATCAATATTTTCCGCGATCCGCGCTGGGGACGTGGGCAGGAAACCTACGGCGAAGATCCATATCTCACCAGTCGTATGGGGGTGGAATTTGTAAAAGGTTTGCAAGGCGAGTACGCCGGGGCACCTACCACCCGATATCGCAAAACCGACGCGACCGCAAAACATTTTGCTGTGCACTCCGGGCCGGAAGCGGATCGCCATTATTTTGATGTTTCACCCAGCGAGCGCGACTTATACGAAACTTATTTACCCGCGTTCAAAGCATTGGTACAGGAAGGGAATGTTGCTTCGGTCATGGGCGCTTACAACCGTGTTGGGGGTGAATCCGCCTCCGCCAGCCAGCGTTTGCTAATTGATATTTTGCGCAAGGATTGGGGCTTCACCGGTTATGTGGTTTCTGATTGCGATTCAATAGAAGATATTTTCCTGCATCACAAAATTGTTAAGACTGCTGAGGAAGCTGCGGCGCTGGGTGTGAAAAAAGGTACCGAATTGAACTGTGGTAAAACCTATCAGGCGCTGTTAGGTGCGGTGAAGCAGGGGCTAATTACTGAAGCGGAATTGGATGATTCCTTGCGCCGGCTGTTTCTAACCCGCTTTCGCTTGGGAATGTTTGATCCGGTTGCCGATGTGCCTTGGGCGCAGATTCCTTATTCAGTAAATCAATCGGCTGCGCATGACCAGCTTGCGCGCAAGGCGGCGCAGCAATCCATTGTGCTGTTAAAAAACAATGGCATCCTGCCATTAAAAAAATCACTGAAAAATATTGCTGTGATCGGCCCTACTGCGGATGAGGTAATGTCATTGCTCGGCAATTATTACGGCACTCCCGCAGCGCCCGTTACGATCTTGCAAGGTATTCGCGCGGCGGTTCCATCCGCTACCAAGGTCGTTTACGCGCGCGGCGTTGATCTGGTTGACGGACGAGAGGACCCGCGCGCAGCCCCCTTAATTGATCCCGCCTATTTACGGCCTGCGGCAAATTCAAACGAGCAAGGTTTGAAGGGTGAATATTTCAATGGTGCGGACCTTTCCGGCAAGCCACTATTGACCCGCATCGATCCGCGCATTGCGTTTCGCTGGGACCGTGGCGCACCCACGGATTCGTTGGTTGCGCGTGGTGAAATCGCCGCCGGTGCCGGTTTGCCAAGTGATAGTTTCAGTGTGCGTTGGACCGGGCAATTAATTCCACCGGTTTCGGGGGCCTATGAATTAAACCTGAGTGCCAATGATGGCGTACGTTTAAAAATTGATGGCAAAACCCTGATCGACGCCTGGCAATTGGCGGAGCGTTTGCGTAGCCAGAGTGTGCAACTCGAATTGCAGGCGGGTAAAGCCTACGACATCACCCTGGAATATTTTGAAGATATCCGCGATGCCGAAGTTCGCCTGGGTTGGCGTATGCCCGGCGCTAAAGCACCTTTCGAAGAAGCTATCGCAGCCGCAAAAAATGCGGATGTGGTGATATTTGTCGGCGGGTTAACCGGTGATGTGGAAGGTGAGGAGATGAAAGTCAATTATCCCGGTTTTGCCGGCGGTGATCGCACGGATATACGCTTACCCGCCATCCAGCAAAAATTACTGGAAGCGCTGCATAAAACCGGTAAGCCTGTAGTGATGGTGTTGACCGGGGGTTCAGCCATGGCAATTGATTGGGCCGATAAAAACCTGCCGGCGATTTTAATGAGCTGGTACCCGGGCCAACGCGGCGGTAACGCGGTGGCCGATGTTTTGTTTGGCGATACCAATCCCGCAGGCCGTTTACCCATCACTTTCTACAAAGCGGATGAGAAATTACCTGCGTTTGATGATTACTCAATGAATAACCGGACCTACCGTTATTTTACCGGTGAGGCACTCTATCCGTTTGGGTATGGGCTGTCTTACACCCGTTTTAAATATTCAGGGCTGGAGTTGGACCAAACCCGTATTACTTCCAGGCAAGCGGTGAATGTGCAATTGGCAGTAAGGAATACGGGTAACTATGCGGGCGATGAAGTGGTGCAGGTGTACATCAAACCATTGCAACCGCAGCGCACGCGGGCCGTTAAGGAACTGCGGGCAGTCCAGCGGGTACATATAGGCCGAAATGAAACCCGCAAGCTGAATTTCACGCTTCAACCGGACAGGGACCTGCTAATTTATGACGAGCGGAAAAAGGCTTACGCCGTTGATCCCGGTCGCTATGAAATCCAGGTCGGGGCGTCCAGCAGCGATATTCGTTTGCGTGAAGTGATTGAGATAACGGCGCCTTAAAAAAGCTATTGCAAGGATGTATTAGCCGCTTCATGCTTGTTTACTTAACAACGATCGGGTTGGAAGGAGACAAGTGTGCACGATGTCGATGAAATAAAGCTGTTACTGGATTCCCGCATCCCGCTGCTGGTAATCGAGACCTACGAAGAAAAAAAGGCATTGGATGTACTGTTAAAAGTTGCCAATAAGCATGGCAAGGATTTGTATCGCTGGTCGGTGACCGATGGCCTGGCGCGTTTGAATTTTGGCCCGCAACTGGTACCCAAGGGGGCCGAGTTAAATGAGCCGGAAGAAATGCTGCGCCATATCAAGCAAGCAACCCAGCCGGCAATATTTGCCCTTTGTGACCTCCATCCCTTCCTGGTGGACCAACCGCACATTGTTCGCCTGTTAAAAGATGTTGCACTCAATCATTTTGCGCTTCCCCATACATTGGTATTTCTCAGCCATCAATTGCGCTTGCCCGCCGAATTATCGCGCTACAGCGCAAGTTACGCCTTAACCTTGCCGGATGACGAAAAAATTATGGAGATTATTCGCGAGGAGGCAAAGGATTGGTCGGATCGCCATTCCGGTGCACGTGTAAAAACTGACAATATTACGTTGAAAAAGCTTGTCAGCAACTTGCAGGGCATGAACGCCAGCGACGTACGCCGGTTGGTACGTGGCGCCATATGGAATGATGGCTCGCTGAATGAAAACGATTTGCCGCGTATCAATAAAGCGAAATTCGCCTTGCTTGATATGGAAGGGGTTATCAGTTTTGAACAGCAAACGGAGGATTTTTCCAATGTGGGTGGTTTACATAATTTAAAGCGCTGGCTGCTGACTCGCCGCGATGCTTTTAATGATGATGGATCCAAGCTCGACCGCCCCAAGGGTATTTTGCTATTAGGCGTACAGGGTGGTGGAAAAAGCCTTGCCGCCAAAGCTGTAGCGGGTTTATGGGGGCTGCCGCTTATGCGTATGGATGTCGGTGCGCTTTATAATAAATTCCACGGTGAAACCGAGCGCAATTTACGCGAGGCATTAAAGCTCGCCGATGCTATGTCGCCGTGTGTATTGTGGTTGGATGAGATTGAAAAAGGCATGGCCCAGGACGGCAATGACAACGGCGTATCGCAACGCTTGCTGGGAACCCTGTTAACCTGGATGGCGGAGCGTCGGACGCGCGTATTTATTGTGGCAACGAGTAATGACATCTCGCGCTTGCCACCGGAGTTAATCCGTAAAGGGCGATTGGATGAGATCTTTTTCGTCGATTTACCTGAACCGGGTGTGCGTAAAGATATTTTTGCCATTCACCTGCGCAAACGTGATTGCCCGCTGGTAAATTTCGACCTGGAAAAACTGAGCCTTGCAACCCAGGGATTTTCAGGTTCGGAAATTGAACAAGTAATCATTGCCGCACTTTATTCCGCATCGGCTGAAGATAAACCTTTAAGTACGGACATATTGTTGCGTGAAGTTGCGGCCACCAGCCCGTTATCAGTTGTGATGGCGGAGCAAATTGCACAATTGCGTGTGTGGGCGGAAGATCGCACCATCCCTGCATAATTTTAATAGCCTTGCTCTACCGTGTTAACGGAGGGAAAAACGGGTATCGTGAATGACATCAGTAACCGAACCGGAAATGGCCATCCTTAATGGATGGTTAAACATTGCACAAAAAATACCGTCCCCAAATTTTAATCGGCGGCCGGAAAACACCGGGGTTAGCCTATTGGTAATTCACAATATCAGCTTGCCGCCGGGTGAATTTGGCGGAGGATTTGTACAGCAATTTTTTCAAAACACACTGGATGCACGCACGCATCCCTATTTTGAAACCATTGCATCCTTGCAGGTTTCCGCCCATTTATTCATAGAGCGAGACGGTAAGGTAACGCAATTTGTTTCGTTTGCCGACCGGGCCTGGCACGCGGGCGCTTCGAGTTATGATGGCGTCGCGAATTGCAATGACTACTCAATCGGTATCGAGTTGGAGGGGACTGACGACCAGCCCTACACCGACGCGCAATACAGCCAACTCGCGAAAGTGACTCGCCAGTTACTGTTGACTTATCCTACACTTACACCTGAACGCATCGTCGGCCATGAACACATAGCGCCAGGGCGCAAAACGGACCCCGGTCCGTGTTTTGATTGGTCGCGTTATTTTGCACAGCTTGCAAATTCGCGCGCTTGATTCATTTGCTTGCAAGAGACAACTATTTATGATTTTCCTCAGTTTGGTTGCTGTACTCGCCATCGTTTATTGGTTGGGTTCTGCCAGGGCTTTGCATGTTGATGGCTGGTTTCGCTGGTTAACCAATCGATTGCAAACGGCACCTGGTATGGGGGCCGTAGCGGGTGTTCCGCTGGCCTTATCGCTGCTTATCCCGTTGGCTGTTTTGGTATTGGTATTTGTTGTTATCAGCGCGGCTTTTGCGCAATCCTGGGTGGGGTTATTTATCCTGTATTCGGTCGTGCTGCTTTATAGCTTGGGGCGCGGCAATATTGTGGCGGATGTGCAGGAATATATTGCGCTGGCAACGCGTGGCGATTCCGTCGCGGCAGCCCAACTACTCGATCGCTTGCGCGGCAATAGTGCCGTTGAGCCAGTGGTCGGTGATGCGTCTGATTGGCGGGCATTGCATGGTGAAGCGTTAAAAATTATTGCCTATCGCGGTTTTGAACGTACGTTTGCAGTGCTTTTCTGGTTCTTTATTGCGGGGCCTTTTGGTGCGTTGCTGTATCGTTTAAGTGTGTTGTACCGGGATTTTTCCGCGCCGGGCAGTGAAGCGGCACAAGTCGCAAGCAAGTGGTTGTGGTTGTTGGAGTTCCCCTCGGTGCGATTGATGGGCGTGACCTGGGCGTTAGTGGGAAATTTTGAAGCCTGCCCATTGCGTAAAAATTTATTGGATGTGCAAAGCTCCTCTGAGCAGGTGTTAAATGAGTGTTTGCGTGGTGCGCTTGGGGCTCCGACCGAAAGTTCTGTCGAGGCGATGGCTAATTTAAGCTCCGAACAAAAAGCCGAAATGCAGGATGAAATGGAAGCAGAAACCCGGGATGTCATTGAGGATTTAACGGGGGACGTAATCACTACCCATTC
Organism: uncultured Cellvibrio sp.; assembly: GCA_946480695.1. The sequence continues at coordinate 78,278 of CAMLKG010000005.1, read as the reverse complement.
TGAACCTGCTTATTCTTTTGCGTTGGTTAAATCCAGTGTGCCTTTGTACAATCGCTCGCTGTTGTTCTGGGTGTGCGCTATCGCCTTTGCCACCCTGGTTGTTTAACTGGTTAAAAATGATTGAGGTTAGTTATGCCATCGTTTGATGTGGTTTCGGAAGTAGATAAACATGCGTTGACAAATGCGGTGGACCAAGCCCAGCGCTTGATTGGCAATCGCTTCGATTTCAAAGGTGTGGATGCAAAATTCGAACGCAAAGAGTTTGAAATCACCCTGACCGCTGATTCCGACATGCAACTCGACCAAATGCTGGACGTCCTTAGGCCGTCAATGACAAAAAACGGTATCGACGTCAGCTGCCTGGATATAGGCGCAGTGAAAAGTGCGGGCAAGCAAGTGAAGCGCGACATTACTGTGCGTACCGGTATCGATAAGGATTTGGCCAAGAAAATTGTCGCATTGGTAAAAGACAAAAAATTAAAAGTCCAGGCTAGCATCCAGGGTGAGCAGGTGCGTGTCACCGGCAAGAAGCGTGACGATTTGCAAGAATGTATTGCCGCGTTACGCGCAGCCGAACTGGGTATGCCGATGCAGTTTGAAAATTTTCGCGATTAGTTTTTAATCGCAGGCTTGGAAAGCAACAAAAAGCCCTGCCTATTCGACAGGGCTTTTTGTTTTGCCTGGATTTTCACTTCCATGCACCCGGTTCCAAAGCCAGGCCAGGATTAATAAGGTTGGTATCACCGATAAACTACTGAAAACGAAAAACCAGGAGTAGCTGGTCGCTTCAACAATATACCCCGAAAGCCCACCGATAAATTTACCCGGTAAGTTCGCCAGCGAGGCAAGTAATGCATATTGGGTTGCAGTGAAATTCTGGTTGGTCAAGCTGGACATAAACGCGACCAGCACAACTCCGGCAAACCCCTGGGAAATATTATCGGCACTGATCGTTGCAAAAAAAGCCCAATCCTGGCCCGGATTGTTGGCCATCAATAAATAGGCAATGTTGGAAACCGCAACAACAATTGCAGCAACGGCCAGCATAGAGCGCATGCTAAATACCGCGGTACAAATGCCACCTAAAAATGCGCCCGCAATTCCTATCCAAACACCGTAAAGTTTGGACACTGTTGCGATATCCGCTTTGGTATAGCCCGAATCCAGGTAAAAGGGCCCGGCCAGGACACCAATCATTTGGTCAGGTAATTTGAACAGGCCGACAAACAATAGCAACGCCAGGGCCAGCCATATACCGTTGCGTGAAAAAAAATCCTGGAAAGGTTTAATAAACGCATCAAGGATATGAATATTGCGCACCGCAAGCGCATTCGCTGTGTCAGGTTCTTTGGCGATAACAGCCGCGACCAGGGGAACGAGCAGGCAGAGTGCCATGATTAGATAGGCATTGGTCCACCCCAGTAATTCTGCAAGGTAAAGAGCAATTGCTCCCGACAAAATCAATGCAATGCGATAACCGAGGATATAGGTTGCCGCCAATGCGGCTTGTGATTCCACCGGTGCGATTTCAATGCGATAGGCATCGACGACAATGTCCAGTGTTGCGCCGGCAAAGGCAGCGAGCCCGACAAGTATAATGAAAATACCTAGCGATGATCCGGGGCCTAATAAAGCCATGGCAATGATTGCAGCGATCAGTATTAATTGGGAAATAACCAGCCAGCCCTTGCGACGCCCGAGGAATGGCAAACTGTATTTATCAATCAAGGGTGCCCATAAAAACTTAAGCACATAAAAAAAACTGGCGTAGCTGATCAGGCCGATCACACTTAATTCAAACCCAGTATCGCGCAGCCAGGTTGAGAGCGTCATGCCACCTACCAATAAAAAAGGTAAACCCGAACCCAGCCCAAGGCAAAATAAAGTGAATGCGGATGGTGTAGCGAATGCGCGTTTTATACCCTTCCAGCCGCTGTAGGTATTGGCTGCCGGGGGTGGGGAGGAAGATGAAGTCATAAGCTGGTGCGATTTCACATAATAATGATTAATTAATATAACCGTAGGCGCGCAAGTTAATTCTCTGATTTTTAAATTCTATCCCTTCAGCGCTCAGGCGACGTTTCTGTTCTTTGTAGCCGGGCGAATCTTCCGGCATGGAAATTTTTCCTTGCGAGTTAATAACGCGATGCCAGGGCAATTCGGTGTTTTCCGGTAGGCCGCACAGAACCCTACCCGCCAGGCGAGCCGCTCCTGGCAGGCCTGCGAGCCTGGCCAGTTGACCGTAAGTAATAACTTTACCCGCCGGTACGTTCATCAGTGCGAGATAAATCGCGGATTTATTATTGCTGTCAATATTCATAAGGTTCATGTCAACTTTGGTAAGCGAATGTTGATCGCGCCGCACCACGAAGTCTACAGGATTAAAATTTTTGCTGTCGAAACTATTGTTGACCATTTATAAAACCCACAAACCGCCTGGTATTTGCGCGTCAAGCCTATGTCACTGGGGCCGGGTTATAAATGCTAGACTTGCAGCCCTAATATTTTGCTTTTTTGCGGACTATTCCGATGCGTATATCTTTATTGCCCTTGTTGCTGTTTCCGTTTCTTGAATTGTGGTTGATGATTGTTATCGGAGACGAAACGGGGGCTTGGGCAGTCATCCTCTGGCTGGTCGCGATGATCGTGATAGGTATGAACCTGCTGCGTTACCTCGGGGCCGCGAGCATGTTGAAAGTTGCGCAAAATATGCACGCCGGGGAGTTTCCCGCAGAAACCATTGCCGACGGAGTGCTTAAGGCGATAGGGGCAGTTTTATTGATCATCCCCGGTTTTATTACCGACGCGATAGCACTTTTGTGTTTTATCCCACTGTTTCGCCGGTTATTGCTCAGGCGCTGGGTAACTCGAATGTCTGTCCGATCAGCCGGTTTTGCCCATCGTCAGTCCCCCTTTGGTCCCGATACGTTTGGCGATGGTGAGGTGTATGAACATGATGGCGGAGCCGCCTCGTCAGGAGGCAATAAATCCACCGAAGGCCTGTTGATTGAGCATGGGAAAACCAAACCTGCCAGTAATGACTCCTCCTCCGATCCCGCAAATCGCTGATCAAAGACTTTTTTTTGCGCGCCTGTTGAAATCGCCAAACCCAGCCCCACATAGGTGTCACCGCTTTTTGGTCACCGGATTATGCGGTGTAAGCCGGTATCTTGTGACTATCCGGAAGGCCTTGAAACTTTAAAGGTCATCCCTATAAACACCAAGCTGGAATCGACCGGCTCCATCAAGGGCCCGATTCTTTGTTAGTTCTAAATTGAATGTTAGGAGACATAGCTTCATGAAAATTCGTCCATTGCATGATCGCGTTGTGGTTCGCCGCAAAGAAGAAGAAACCAAAACTGCCGGTGGCATCATTCTGTCGGGTTCTGCGAAAGAGAAACCAAACCAAGGTGAAGTGGTTGCAGTTGGTAATGGCCGTGTATTGACCAGCGGTGAATTGCGTCCGCTGGATGTAAAAGTGGGTGATGTTGTGGTGTTTGGCAAATACGCAGGCAGCGACACCATTACTGTTAACGGCGAAGAGCTGGTAATCCTCAGCGAATCTGACATCAAGGCCGTACTGGAATAATCCAGCCCTACGGCACCTTCCCTGAATCTCTGATGACAACGAATTTTTTAAAGGTATAAGTATCATGGCAGCTAAAGAAGTTAAGTTTGGTGATAGCGCACGTCAACGCATGCTGGCTGGTGTAAACATCCTGGCCGATGCGGTTAAGGCAACCCTGGGCCCGAAAGGCCGTAACGTGGTCCTGGAAAAATCCTTCGGTGCTCCAACCATCACCAAAGACGGTGTTTCTGTTGCAAAAGAAATTTCCCTGAAAGACAAGTTCGAAAATATGGGCGCGCAAATGGTTAAAGAAGTTGCGTCCAAAGCGTCTGACGATGCGGGTGACGGTACCACGACGGCAACCGTTTTGGCCCAAGCTATCGTTAATGAAGGCTTGAAATCTGTTGCTGCCGGCATGAACCCGATGGACCTGAAACGCGGTATTGATAAAGCGATTATTGAAGCCGTTAAGCATGTTCAATCCATCGCTGTTCCCTGCGCCGACAGCAAATCCATTTCCCAGGTAGGTAGCATCTCTGCAAACAGCGATACCTCTATCGGTGACCTGATTGCTGAAGCGATGGAAAAAGTCGGTAAAGAAGGTGTTATCACCGTAGAAGAAGGCACCAGCCTGGAAAATGAACTGGACGTGGTAGAAGGTATGCAGTTCGACCGCGGTTACCTGTCTCCTTATTTCATCAACAATCAGGACAGCATGAGCGTTGAACACGATCATCCTTACCTCCTGTTAGTTGACAAGAAAATCTCCAACATCCGTGAGCTCCTGCCAGTATTGGAAGGTGTTGCCAAGTCTGGCAAGCCATTGATCATTGTTGCGGAAGATGTTGAGGGTGAAGCCCTGGCAACCCTGGTGGTGAACAACATTCGCGGTATCGTAAAAGTGGCTGCTGTCAAGGCACCTGGCTTCGGTGATCGCCGTAAAGCCATGCTGCAAGATATCGCCGTATTGACTGGCGGTACTGTGATTTCTGAGGAAGTAGGCCTGGATCTGGAAAGCGCTACGTTGGAACATTTGGGTACCGCAAAACGCGTAACCATGAACAAAGACAACACCACTATCGTTGATGGTGCTGGTAACGCTGACGAAATCAAGGCACGCGTACAACAAATCCGTGTACAAATCGAAGAAACTTCTTCGGATTACGACCGCGAAAAACTGCAAGAGCGCGTAGCTAAGCTGGCCGGCGGTGTTGCGGTAATTAAAGTGGGTGCTGCGACCGAAGTTGAAATGAAAGAGAAAAAAGCCCGCGTTGAAGACGCCCTGCACGCTACCCGTGCTGCGGTGGAAGAGGGCGTGGTTCCCGGCGGCGGTACCGCATTGATCCGTGCGGTTGCAGCTATTGCTAACCTGAAAGGTGATAACGAAGACCAAAATGCCGGTATCGCTATTGCCCGTCGTGCGATGGAAGCGCCGTTGCGCCAAATCGTGGCTAACGCCGGTGAAGAACCATCGGTTGTGGCCGATTCCGTGAAGAAGGGCACTGGCAACTTCGGTTACAACGCTGCGACTGGTGTTTATGGCGACATGATTGAAATGGGTATTCTTGATCCGGCCAAGGTAACCCGTACCGCATTGCAGGCGGCGGGTTCAATTGCGGGATTGATGATTACCACCGAAGCTATGGTTGCTGATTTGCCGGAAGATAAACCAGCCGCTGGCGGCCATGGCCACGATATGGGTATGGGTGGTATGGGCGGCATGATGTAATTGGTGCCCGGACACTTTTGTAAAATGTGCGCAAATAATTGGCCTGTTAATGCGAATTACCGGCACCTTTTTGGTGCTGTGCATAACGGCTCATAATTTTGCGTTATAGTTACGGCCCCCTGTGGGCCGTAATTATTTTCAATCACCTGTATTCCGATGAATTGATATGATCGACCCCCGCGTTAAGGACTATTGAACCTTCCGTTTGATAAATCCCGCTTGATAGAAAACAACCGTGAATAGGAGAACCATCATGGCTTTTGAATTACCTGCATTGCCTTACGCCAAAGACGCCCTGGCGCCACACATCTCTGCTGAAACCCTGGAGTTCCACCACGGCAAACACCACAAAGCCTATGTGGACAAGCTGAATACCCTGGTTCCGGGTACTGAATTCGAAGGTAAGAGCCTGGAAGATGTCATCAAGACTTCATCTGGCCCTGTATTCAACAACGCTGCGCAAATCTGGAACCACACTTTCTATTGGCATTGCCTGAGCCCTAACGGCGGCGGCGCCCCAACCGGTGCTGTTGCAGAAGCTATCAATAAAGCATTCGGTTCCTTCGAAAAATTCAAGGAAGACTTCACTAACTCAGCGATTAACAACTTCGGTTCTTCGTGGACCTGGTTGGTTAAAAAAGCGGACGGCACTGTTGCGATTGTTAACACCAGCAATGCAGGAACTCCTTTAACTGACCCTTCTGTTACCCCAATCCTGACTATCGACCTGTGGGAACACGCTTACTACATCGATTACCGCAATGCGCGTCCTACTTACATCGGCGCATTCTGGTCATTGGTAAATTGGGAATTTGTGAACGCCAACTACGCCAAGTAATACAGGGCGCCGGATAAGATTGGTGTTTGTCAGGAACGGGCCTTGTGCCCGTTTTTTTATGGCCGGCCCCGGTGGTTTATTACTGGTGTCGGCCTATGTTTGTACTGGCCGCTGCTATAAAATGCGCGCACACTGAGTTACCTGCTTGCCGGGTCACTCCGATAGTTATCAGACCACTGAATTGTTTAAGGTATTGTTGTTATGGAACGCAGAGAACCCACACTGTCCACTGGCGGAATGTCTGATCAACCTGAGCCTCGCCGTCAACAATCCTACGGGCAAGATCATGATGATCAGGATATGCGCCCCGCACGAAAACCGGTACCTCAATCGAATGCTGCCTATACGCAACAGCCCGCCAGCTCCCTGCCTGCCATCGCTTTGGTCATTGCGATCATGGCGGTTGCGGGCGCAGGCTTTTTGGGATGGCAGCTATTTCAAGCCCAGGCGATGCTGAAACAGGCAGATCAGCGTATTAAAGGGCTCGAACAACAACTAAGTCTAACCTCGGAAGAGTCCAGTGCATCGGTTGTGACCCTCCAATCCAACCTGAAGAAACTGGATAGTGAAATACGCCGTATTACCGGGTTGACTGAAGAAAACCGCAAAGGCCTTGCTGCCAATACTGAAAAAATTGCGGCGGTTGGTCGCGATGCCGCCAACGCACAAAAAGCGGCAAATGATGCAAAAACCGGTTTAGCCTCGCTGAAGCAAGAGGTTTCCGCCAACAAAACCGTGGCGGATGCGGCGATTGCCAAAATCGACGGGATGACGACAAGCGTCAGCCAGCAAGCGCAAAGCGTGCAAAATATGAAGGAAGAGTTGGACAAGATGGCCCTGGAGATGACTGCGTTGGATAGCCTGGCTTCGCGCACCAAAAATAACGAGGAAGCTATTTCAGCGATCGACGATTTCCGCCGCAGTACCAATCGCGAAATTTTGCAAATCAAACAACAATTGGGCTCTGCACCGAAATAATTGCTTTATGCGCTCGCCAAATGGCGAGCGTTTTGTTGTTAAGTACCTGGTTTCTGTAATACGAGAATTAATTATGCCAACCGTGATCCGCCAACAAGACCTGATCGACAGCGTCGCAGATGCGCTGCAATTTATTTCCTATTACCACCCCGTGGATTTTATCCAGGCTGTCCATAAAGCCTACTTGCGTGAACAAAACAAAGCGGCCAGGGATGCCATGGCGCAAATCCTGATTAATTCGCGCATGTGCGCCATGGGGCATCGCCCCATCTGCCAGGACACCGGCATAGTGACGGTGTTTGTGACTGTGGGGATGGATGTGCAATGGGATGCGCAGATGGGCCTTACCGATATGATCAATGAAGGGGTGCGTCGCGCCTATAACCACCCGGACAACGTGTTGCGTGCCTCCATATTGTCCGACCCGGATGGAGCCCGCAAAAATACCGGTGATAACACCCCCGCGGTTATCCACTACAACATAGTCCCCGGCAATACTGTTGACATCCACGTGGCGGCGAAAGGCGGTGGTTCTGAAGCCAAAACCAAGTTCGCAATGTTGAATCCTTCAGACTCCGTGGTTGATTGGGTATTAAAAGTCGTTCCTGAAATGGGCGCGGGCTGGTGTCCACCGGGTATGCTGGGTATAGGCATTGGCGGTACTGCTGAAAAAGCCATGCTGTTGGCCAAGGAGGCCCTGCTTGATCCGGTTGATATCCAGGAGTTGCAGGCGCGCGGTGCTGGCAATCGCGCCGAGGAATTGCGCATTGAACTTTACGATAAAGTGAATCGCCTGGGCATCGGTGCCCAGGGGCTGGGTGGCCTCACTACCGTGGTGGATATCAAGGTTAAGGATTACCCAACCCATGCCGCCAATAAAGCCATCGCCATCATTCCCAATTGTGCCGCTACCCGCCATGCGCATTTTGTGCTGGATGGTTCCGGCCCCGCGTTCCAGGCGCCGCCGGCATTGGAAGACTATCCGGATATTACCTGGGAGGTTGGCGATAGCGTACGCCGTGTAAACCTGGATACGGTGAAGCCGGAAGATGTGCTGGAATGGAAAACCGGCGAAACCATTTTGCTGTCCGGTAAAATGCTGACCGGTCGCGACGCGGCCCACAAGAAAATGACTGACTTGCTCGCGAAAGGCGAACCTTTGCCGGTGGATCTGAAAGGCCGCTTCATTTATTACGTTGGCCCTGTTGATCCCGTGCGCGACGAGGTAGTTGGCCCAGCTGGCCCGACGACTGCAACCCGGATGGATAAGTTTACCCGTACTATGCTGGAGCAAACCGGTTTGTTGGGCATGATTGGCAAATCCGAACGTGGCCCGGCGGCGATTGAGGCCATTCGCGATAACAAATCCGTTTACCTGATGGCGGTGGGTGGGGCGGCCTATTTGGTAGCCCAGGCAATCAAATCCGCTAAAGTGCTCGGTTTCCCCGAGTTGGGTATGGAGGCCATCTACGAATTTGATGTTAAAGATATGCCTGTCACCGTAGCGGTGGATTCCCGTGGGGAATCCGTGCACACCACGGGCCCTAAAATCTGGAAGGCAAAAATTGAAGAAGGTGTGTTAGAGGTCCAATAAGCGTCCCTATGGACGCACATCTCCCATTGGCCTGAATATCTGTGCCTTACCGCGCCAGAATAAATGTGATTACAACGTTACTGGCGCGGAAACTCTATCTGCAAATAAAAACTCCCCGTTTTGTCGTCAACCGTGCCCGTCTTGTCATTAACTGTAATAGTGCCGTGCATTTTTTCGATAATTTCCTTAGCGATAGCGAGTCCAAGGTCGCCCATATTCGTTAATTCCCTGGTATCGGAATCCCTGGGGATGCCGAACTGCCCACGCAAATTTCTGCGTTGGTCTTCCGACAGGCAATGGTTGCTAAAACCAATACTGATTCCGACACGACTAGTGTCTGCGCCGATACGTATCCCTAACTCGGATTGCGGTTGTGAACATTTAAAGGAATATTGCAGTAATTGCGCCATGGCTTGGTAAAAGCGTGTCACATCAACGCTGATTCTCAGGTTGTCTGCAACCGCGCTGATTTTTGCTTTATTTTGATAAATATCACCAAAGCTTTGGTTTCGCCTTAACACCTCTTCCATCAACGGCAGCACCGGTGTGGTAATTAAACGCAAGGCTGCGCCGTTTTTAGAAAGGTTCTGGATTTCGATGAGGTCGTGCATCAATTGTTGCAAGTGCAGGCTATTGTTGTGCGCTATATCTACTACCTGTTTAATGGATTCCGGTAACGACTCCTGCTCGTTATTTTTTAAACGCAACATAGCTTCAGAAATCAAATTGAGTGGCCCCAGGATTTCCTTGCTGGCTGTGGTGATAAATTGATTGCGTAGCTCATCCGCCCGTTTCTTTTCAGTGATATCGCGGACAATGCCAATAAACACAGGTTCCCCGTCCTGGAATACCCGCGACACCATTAAATCCATCGGAAATGGATTGCCATTACGGCGCAAGCCAATAACTTCCCGGCCAATACCGAGAATATTTTTCTTGCCGGTGAGTAAATGATCCTGGATGTAGTCTGTGTGAATGGATTTATAAGGATCAGGCATCAGTTCACTAATATTTTTGCCGATAATCTGGCGGGCACGATACCCAAAAATAGTTTCAGCGGCATGGTTGAAGGACTGGATAATACCGTGCTTATCAATAGTAATAATCCCATCGGCAATATCGTTCAAAATTGTTTGCGTATGTTGCGTCGTCGCTTCCAGCGCGGCGCGGTCTTGCGCGTGGCGCTGCTCGTGGTTCATGGTTTGTACAAACTGCGCAATAGTCTTCAGGATGGGTTGCAGCTTATCGGCATCTTCACGCTGGTAGCCATTGGGTGAATTCGCTAATCCGAGAATGGCAATTGGATCCCGGCCGCTAAAAATAGGGATACCGATAAAATTATTGATGTTCGGGTGGCCTTCAGGCAGGGAGCCGGCACGCATATCGAGCGCGAGGTTGGCGCTGATAACCGGCTGGTCGGATTGCATGATTACACCAAATAAATTGTTCAGGTTTCGATACTCACCATTTGCCGGGAGGTTAGTTGCGCGAAATCTTTCCAGTGCGCGATTGTCTTTTTGTGTGCTGCCAAATACCAACGCGCGCATAAATGGCTTTCCGGCAGTGTCCCGGTCCACCTGGCCAATAAACCCCAGTTCGCTATTGCTTACCGGCAGGATTTCCCACAGTAAATTTTGCAAGGCCGATTTGATATCGTTCTCGCTAATAAAAATTGACTGCGCATTATTGATAATTCGTTCAAGTTGCTGTTTATAGTTAAGTTCATTGGTAAGTTGCAGCAGGTGCTGGTTTTTCCGTATTTGTTCTTCCATGTTGCGACGCGTCCGTGTGCTGCTGGCGATAACAAAAAAGATAAACAACAACGTCATACTCGACATGGCCAACGCGGTGGGGCCGTCTTCCAGGAAAATAAAAATACTGAGCGGGGAAACTGTCAAAATAACAAAGCCGAGCGAAGAATATTTGTCGGCCGTCAATGATGTCATCGACCCCGCAGCAACGCCTGCCAACGAGAAAGATAACAGGGCCTGGTAGGTTGTATTGTCTTCAGCGAATAATAAGATTGCCGCTGTTCCCCATGCTGCGCCGGATAACCACACGCCCAGGCGAAAACACCACAACCAAAATTGCGCTGAATAAAGTTGCCAGATGTTTAGCCAGAAGATCCATAATGTCAGGCGTGCGAGAAGGGTGCTGCCCAGCAGCAAATTCCATAGGATGATTTCCGCCTGGCCAATTATTTTCCAATGGGAAAAACTGAGGATGAGGGCAATAAACACTGATGACAACAAGGTGACCGGCAAACTGTGGTAAAGCGAGTTCATTTGTTGCTGGGTAAAAGTCCATTCGGTAGTCAGTCCATCCTGATTCGAACAATTATGTGGTGATTCTTGCATCGGGTATACCGGTGATATGAATGTTGATACAGGCGACTCCAGCCCCTTCAGTGAACAAACCTGTATGAGTATAGGTCGCCAGCTTTCGTAACGCGAACAGGTGCAATCTATTTGCCTTAACCTTGTCGATAGCATAACCGTGGGCCATTCTAAACGCAGTTACAGCGGATTACCTGATCATTAATTGTCATTGTGAAGGAGTAAACCATGCTAAGTGAAAAACATTGCAGTGCGTGTCGTAGCGACTCACCGCCATTGCGCCCGGAAGAACTGGACCGTGCCCTTACAGAATTGCCTGGCTGGAATGTAGAACAAGTGGAGGGTATCAAGCGCCTTGTGCAAACCTATAAATTTAAAGATTTTGTACAGGCGATGGCATTTACCCAGGCGATAGGTGCGCTTGCGGAAGAATATGGACATCACCCCGCGTTATTAACCGAATGGGGCAGGGTGAAAGTCAGTTGGTGGACGCACAAAATAAAAGGTTTGCACGAAAATGATGCCATCATGGCAGCAAAAACCGGGCAATTATTTAACGCCCGGTTTGCAGGTGATCAGTAAAACCGAAGCAGGGCCAATTAGTAAAGGCGGTATTGTTCGGGAATTTGCTCGATCGAATCGATAGGCGGTGTCAATTTATGCAAGATGCCATCGTGGATATCGTAAATCCAGCCATGGATGGTGAGGTCCTGCCCGCGCGCCCAGGCATTTTGCACAATATTGCTGCGCGAAATATTGTCTACCTGCTGGATTACATTGAGTTCGCATAAGCGATTGACGCGCTCAACCGGGTCATCCAACTGGTCAATGATGTCTTTATTGTTGTAATAAATATCGCGAATGTTGCGCAACCAGTAGTCAATCAAACCCAACTTGCGATTTTCCAGTGCCGCTTTCACACCACCACAACCATAATGGCCGGTGACCATTACGTGTTTTACCTTCAAAAATTCAACCGCATAATTTAATACCGTCATGCAATTCAGGTCGGTATGGATAACGACGTTCGCTACATTGCGGTGTACAAATAGTTCGCCGGGTGCAAGATCCACGATCTGGTTTGCGGGAACGCGGCTGTCGGAACAACCGATCCATAAATATTCAGGGGCTTGCTGTGTGGCCAGCTTGGAAAAAAATTCCGGGTCTTTACGTTTAATGTCTTCTGCCCATTTCAAATTGCTGGCAAACAGGCTTTCTAAATCGCTCATGGCAGGCTCCAATATCTTTCTTACAGGTTTTGGGGTCGCTTAATTTCAGGCGGCAGTATAGGGGAAAGCGGCCTGCGGGTGTTACATTGCAGTTTTTGGTTCCAGGTGCAATGGAAAACACGACGATGAAGGTTGAATACCAAAATACACTCTACTGGCATGATTACGAAACCTGGGGCGAAGTTCCCGCCATCGACCGGCCATCGCAATTTGCCGGGGTACGTACCGATGAGGATCTGAATATTATCGGTGAGCCGCTAATGATGTATTGCAAGCCAGCTCCCGACGTGTTGCCCAAGCCGGATGCCTGTTTGATCACCGGCCTGCTACCGCAATTTGCGGACGAAAAGGGATTGCCGGAATATCAGTTTATTGCGCGAATCCATGCTGAATTGTCACGGCCGGGCACCTGTGGTGTTGGTTACAATTCAATCCGTTTCGACGATGAGGTGACTCGCTACGCGCTTTATCGGAACTTTTATGATCCCTACGAGCGGGAGTGGCGCAATGGTAATTCGCGCTGGGACATTATTGACATGGTGCGAATGACCCGTGCGCTTCGCCCCGAGGGGATAGAGTGGCCCAATTATGAGGACGGTCGCTCCTGTTTTAAATTGGAAGTGCTGACCAAGGCCAATGGGTTGGTCCATGAAGCGGCGCACGATGCGCTTTCCGATGTTTACGCCACTATCGCGGTGGCAAAGCTCATTAAAACTTACCAGCCAAAACTCTACGATTATGCTTATAAATTGCGCGATAAACGCTTTGTCGCACGTATGATCGATATAGATGGCCATAAGCCTTTGCTGCATATTTCATCGCGTTTTCCCGCCGGGAATGGTAATGCAGCCTTAGTCTTGCCATTGGCAATGCATCCTTCCAATAAGAATTCGGTCATCGCATTTAACCTGGCGAGTGATCCAGCTGCGTTGCTATCGCTGTCGGTGGAAGAATTACGACAGCGCCTGTTTACCCGCACTGAAGATTTGCCCGAAGGGGTAGAGCGTCTGGCGTTAAAGGAAATTCACATCAACAAAACGCCCATGCTGTTACCCGCCGCTATGTTGGATGATGCAACCGCGCAACGTTTGCAGATTGATAAGTCACGTTGCGAGCGGCACTGGAATTGTTTACGCAACTTGACCCTTGCCGAGCAACAACGTATGCAGCAAACGCTGTATCAACTTTACAGCGAAAATATTTTTGAGGAAAAAACTGACCCCGAGCAAATGCTTTATAAAGGTTTTTTTGATGACCAGGACAAGCGTTTAATGGCGCGTGTGCGCCAGGCGGACGCTGAAACCCTGGCCAATGTTCCTTTTGATTTCCACGATGCGCGACTCGGTGAAATGCTGTTCCGTTATCGTGCCCGCAATTTCCCCGCCAGCCTTAATGTTGAAGAAAACGCGCGTTGGCAATCCTTCTGCCATTGGCGCCTTACCCGGAAAGAGGCGCAGTCTAGCCTGACGCTGGCTGAATTTTATGCGCGACTGGCAGAGCTGACTGCCGATGCTAGTCTTAATGAACAACAACAATTATTGCTAAAGCATTTGAAGGCATATGCCGATAAGTTGTTGCAATAAACAACTACAAACACGGAATGTATCAATCAACCCCTTTGGGGCGCATAACAAAAAACACAGCGCAATAATAATAAATATTTTCTAAAGGTCATTACACAGTTCGGAGTCCAGACAATGGCAACTCGTTGGTCATTACGAAAAAAAATCAGCGCATCGGTCGCTGTTTCCCTGCTATTGGTGGGGTGTGCGGTTTCCTATCTCTCCTATTCCTCGGCTATGACAGCGATGGAGGCAAATATCAATCGCCAGATTGCCGGAATTTCCGCAACCTTCAGTAAATATGTCAGCGATTGGTTTGCATTAAAAGGCAAGGCGCTGGAAGGTTTTCCCGCAAGTGCAATTGAGGAAAACTACAATGCTCACTTAACCCAGGTCAAAATTTCCGCCGATGTGGATAACAGTTTCCTCGCCTTTGCGGATGGCAAGCTTTATAACGCGAATAATCTGGTAATGGCCGCCGGTAATGATGATCCGCGTGTATGGGGCTGGTACATCGAGGCTACTAAAAATCCACGTACAACTTATATAGATAACCCCTCCGTTGCTTCCGCGACCGGTAAAAACGTAGTGTCGCTCGGTCGCGCAGTACTTAATAGCGACGGAAGCATCAAAGCTATTTTGGGCATAGATGTTGTCATTGACGATATAGTCCAGCAGTTGCGCGATATAGATCTGCCTGGCAATGGCTACATGTTTATCGTACGCAACGGAAAAGTATTTGCCCATGCCGATCAAAACTTGTTAAGCAAATCCCTGGCTGATATTTCTGCCGACCTGAGCCCCGCCAGGTTGGATCAGGTATTGCAAAACAAGGAAGCCCTGCATCTGGTCAATATCGATAACAAAACCATGCAGGCCTTTGCCGTCGGAATTCCCAAGACCGATCTCGTTTTGGTGATGGTATCCGAGCGGGATTTATTGGTAGGGCCGGTGCAGTCCACGTTAATGGGACAATTGATGGCGATCCTGGTGTTACTGGTGGTCACCATCCTCGGGCTTAATTGGCTTAACGGTATATTGCTGCAACCCTTGCATAACGTCTCCCAGTCCTTGTCCCAAATAGCATCGGGCGGGGGTGATTTATCCCACCGCCTGCCGGTCACGTCCAACGATGAGGTAGGGCTGCTGGCCGAAAACTTTAATTCATTCGTTGACCATATGAATGACCTGGTTCGCCACATCCGTGCGCAGGCCAGCGATTTACAGGAAAGCGCGCGCGCGATGGCGGATTCCGCCGTTAAATCGGTGCGCGAATTGGGTGTGCAGCAACAGCAGATCGGAATGGTTGCCCAGGCGATGAATGAAATGACCAATGCCACCCACGAAATCGCCCACCATGCCGAACATACCGCTGACTCGGTCCGCGAATCGGTAAACAGCGCGGAGGAGGGTAAACAGCAAGTCGATAAAACCCGCGATTCCATCGTTGTGCTTGCGAAAAAGGTTGAGCAGGCCGGGACCGTCATTTCCACGCTTAATACCAACGCGCAAAACATCAGCGGTATCCTGGCAACTATCCAGGGGATCGCCGAGCAAACCAATCTGCTCGCGCTGAACGCCGCGATCGAGGCTGCGCGGGCCGGCGAACAGGGGCGGGGTTTTGCGGTAGTTGCTGATGAGGTGCGTGTGCTCTCCCAGCGTACCCATGCGAGCACTGAGGAAATCCAGTCGATGATAAGCGCGTTGCAATCAACCGCGCAAAATGCTGTGGCCATCATGGAGGAGGGTAGCCGACTGGCCTCGGGGAGCGTCCAGAATGCCGATAATGCTTCCCATTCCCTGGCTAAAATTAACCAGGCGGTGGGCGCAATCAGCGGCATGGCAGCGCAGATAGCCACAGCGGCTGAAGAACAAAGCCATGTCGTTAAGGAAGTGTTGGGTAATATCACAGCGATACAAAGCGTGGCCAACGACGCGGCGGCCGATGCTAACCATGGGGATGCCCGGGCCAAAAGCTTGCAACATTTGGCATTGGGGCTTAATGACAAGGTATCCAGCTTCCGGTTGTAGCCAATTCTTTTTTTTGCCGCGCAATTTTCCACAGCAGCCATAGGGCTGCTTTTTTTATGGCTATGGTTGAGAGCTGTTTTCATTTATGCAGAAATGCGTGATTTAAGTGCAAGAAGTGTGGGAATTTCGGTGGGGGGCGAGTACAATCCCGCGCCCGAGCAAGCACCTGCCTCAAGTGGATCGTCAATGAATTTTGAATTTTAGCGAGAATCCCTATGTCATCTATCAAGAAAGTCGTTTTGGCCTATTCCGGTGGCCTGGATACCTCAGTGATCGTCAAGTGGTTGCAAGAAAACTACAACTGCGAAGTGATCACCTTTACCGCTGACATAGGTCAGGGCGAGGAGGTAGAACCTGCGCGCGCCAAAGCCCAGGCATTGGGTGTCAAGCAAATTTTTATTGATGACCTGCGCGAGGAGTTTGTCCGCGATTTCGTATTCCCGATGTTTCGCGCTAACACTATTTATGAAGGGGAATATCTGCTCGGCACTTCCATCGCCCGCCCGTTAATCGCCAAGCGCCTGATTGAAATCGCCAACGAAGTCGGTGCGGATGCTATCTCCCACGGCGCTACCGGCAAGGGTAATGACCAGGTGCGTTTCGAATTGGGCGCTTACGCATTGAAGCCGGGGATCAAAGTGATCGCACCCTGGCGTGAGTGGGATCTGACTTCCCGCGAAACCTTGATGGCTTATTGCGAGAAAAATAATATTCCGGTGGATTTTACCAAGAAGAAAAAATCCCCATATTCGATGGACGCTAACCTGCTGCATATTTCTTATGAAGGCAAGGTCCTCGAAAACCCGTGGACTGAGGCTGAAGAGGATATGTGGCGTTGGACTGTGGCCCCGGAAGCTGCGCCAGATAAAGCTACCTACCTCGAATTGACTTACGAGAAAGGCGATATCGTAGCCATTGATGGCAAGCCGATGTCCCCGGCATCGGTACTGGCTTACTTGAATAAAGTGGGCGGTGAGAACGGTGTTGGCCGGTTGGACATCGTGGAAAACCGTTATGTGGGTATGAAGTCCCGCGGCTGTTACGAAACGCCCGGCGGTACCATCATGCTGCGCGCGCACCGCGCGATTGAATCAATTACGCTGGATCGTGAAGTTGCCCACTTGAAAGATAGCCTGATGCCTAAATATGCGGAAATGATTTACAACGGATACTGGTGGAGCCCGGAGCGTAAGATGCTACAGGCGATGATCGACCAGTCCCAGGTCCACGTAAACGGCGATGTGCGCGTGAAACTTTATAAAGGTTCAGTGCATGTGGTTGGACGCCGTTCCGTCGATAGCCTGTTCGATGAAAAAGTCGCAACTTTTGAGGATGATGCCGGTGCATATAACCAAAAGGATGCGGAAGGTTTCATCAAGCTGAACGCCTTGCGTATGCGTATTGCTGCGAATAAAGGACGTACCCTCAAGTAAGAGCAAACAATGCCGAAATACCGGTTTGTATAAAAAACATCCTTCAATGGATGATTCTCCAAACCGGTTAAATGCGCATAAATAATTTGATAAATATCAATCTGAATCCCTTCAAGGTGAGACAAAATGCCACGCTTGAGGCAAAATGCCGCACCGAAAGTAGGGTTAATAGATTTGATGATTGCCGTACGGTTCTGAGCAACAACAAATTCGTGTTATCAGAGACAAAGTTTTTTATTTTTCTTAAAGTTATAGGAAAGTCCTATGGGTAGTCATGCGATTGTAGCTGGAGATCCGCCAGCATACGACTTGGACATAGTGCGCAAATTCTCCATTATGACCATTGTATGGGGCATATTGGGAATGGGAATGGGTGTACTCATTGCGTCTCAACTGGTGTGGCCAGGTCTTAACGACCTGTTGCAGCCTTATACTCATTTCGGGCGTCTGCGTCCGCTTCACACGAACCTGGTTATATTTGCCTTCGGTGGTTGCGCACTTTTCGCTACTTCTTATTACGTTGTCCAGCGGACTTGCCAAACCACGCTCTTTGGTGGCTGGCTTGTGCCATTTACCTTTTGGGGATGGCAACTGGTCATAGTGTTGGCCATTATCACCTTGCCGATGGGGATGACCACCACCAAGGAATACGCGGAATTGGAGTGGCCAATTGATATTTTATTGGCCGTGGTCTGGATTTCTTACGCCGTGGTGTTCTTCGGTACCATCGTTAAGCGTCGCACCTCCCATATATATGTGGCTAACTGGTTCTATGGTGGCTTTATCGTTACCGTTGCTGTCCTGCATATTGTCAACAGCGCCGCTATTCCGGTTACCTTGACCAAATCCTACTCCGCATACGCGGGCGCCGCCGATGCCATGGTGCAATGGTGGTACGGCCACAACGCGGTAGGCTTCTTCCTGACTGCGGGCTTCCTGGGCATGATGTACTACTTCGTACCCAAGCAAGCCGGTCGCCCTGTTTATTCATACCAATTATCCATCGTTCACTTCTGGGCGTTGATTTCCCTGTACATTTGGGCCGGCTCCCACCACCTGCATTACTCCGCATTGCCGGATTGGACCCAATCCCTGGGTATGGTGATGTCACTGATCCTGTTGGCTCCAAGCTGGGGGGGAATGATCAACGGCATTATGACCCTGTCAGGCGCATGGCATAAATTGCGTACCGATCCTACCTTGCGTTTCCTCGTGGTTGCCCTGTCTTTCTACGGTATGTCAACGTTCGAAGGCCCGATGATGGCTATCAAGAACGTTAACGCCTTGTCTCACAACACCGACTGGACTGTGGGCCACGTTCACTCCGGTGCGTTGGGTTGGGTGGCGATGATTTCTATCGGTGCTGTGTACCATATGCTGCCGAAACTGTTTAACCGCGAAGAAATGTTCAGCGTAAAACTAATCAACATGCATTTCTGGTTGGCGACAGTAGGTACGGTTCTGTATGTGGTTGCTATGTGGATTAACGGTATCGGGCAAGGTTTGATGTGGCGTGCATTCAATCCGGATGGTTCATTAACCTACAGTTTTATTGAAGTTGTAGTGTTTAGTAAGGGCGGTTACTTCATGCGTTTCATCGGCGGAGCCTTCTTCCTGACCGGTATGCTGATAATGGCTTACAACACTTACCGTACTGTACGCGCAGCAAACCAGCAGGCTGCAATTGAGTCAACACAGCCTGCTCAGGCACCAGCTGTTTAAGGGGAAAGCCGTGAAAGGTCATGAGATAGTAGAAAAGAACATTGGTTTGATGACCATATTTATGGTTATCGCCATTAGCTTTGGTGGTTTGGTGGAGATTGTTCCGCAATTTTTCCTAAAACAAACCACTACCCCCATTGAGGGCCTGAAGCCCCTCAATGCTGTGCAGTTGGAAGGCCGTGATATCTATATCCGCGAAGGTTGCCACGTTTGCCATACACAGATGGTTCGTCCATTGCGTGCGGAAGTCGAGCGTTACGGTCACTATTCGGTTGCGGGTGAATCCGTTTACGAACACCCGTTCCTGTGGGGCTCAAAACGTACCGGTCCGGATTTGGCCCGTGTCGGCGGCCGTTACTCTGACGATTGGCACAAAGTGCATTTGTTTAACCCGCGTATCGTAGTGCCTCAATCCATCATGCCCGCGTATCCCTGGTTGTATGACAACAAACTGGATGGCAAGCATACCGCTGACAAAATGCGTGCGCTCGCTAAAGTCGGCGTACCCTATACCGAAGAGGACATGGCTGGCGCTGAGCGTGCTGTAAAAGGCATGACTGAAATGGATGCGTTGGTTGCCTATTTGCAAAACCTCGGCGTGTTACTGAAAGAGAAGCGCTAATGGACGCGGGTACAGTTGGTGCAATCTCCACCGTATTGGTAACTATCGCCTTCTTTGGTGTGTGCCTCTGGGCTTTTTCGCCCAAGCTGAAAAAGCGCTTTGAAGAAGATGCAAAGTTACCCTTCGCGGATGATGAGAAGGAAACCAGGCAAACCGCAAACCAGCCAGAAAACAACCAGACAGATGATCACAAGTAATCATCGATTAGGCGGATTTTAACTATGAGTATGTTTTGGAGTCTTTGGATCATTATCCTCACAGTAACCAACCTGGTGTTGCTGTTGTGGATTCTTTTCGCCAACCGTAGAAAAGCGGTAAGCGACGAAAGCACGGAAGCAAAAACTACCGGCCACGAGTATGACGGTATTGAGGAATACGATAATCCTCTGCCTCGCTGGTGGTTCTTCATGTTTTTGTTAACGTTTATTTTCACTGCTTTCTATTTGGTAATTTTCCCCGGTTTGGGAAGTTGGAAAGGCGTTGGGGATTGGACCTCGGTGGGTGAGTTACGTGGCCATCAGCAGGAAGCGGAAAAAATTTACTCGGAGACCTATGGTGTTTACTCAAAAATGCCACTCGAAGAGCTGGCTAAAAATCCCGACGCATTGAAGATGGGGTTCCGTTTGTTCGCTAACAATTGCGCTGTATGCCATGGTGCGGATGGCGGCGGTAATCCCGGTTTCCCCAATTTGACTGACCGTGATTGGCTCTATGGCGGAACCCCCGAGAAAATCCTCGAAACCATTACCCATGGTCGCAGGGGCGCTATGCCGGCCTGGGGATCGGTTGTTGGGGAGGAGGGTGTAGTGAATGTTACGGAATACGTTTTGCAACTTTCCGGTAACGAACACGATACCGCCAAAGCGGAAGCGGGAGCAAAAGTGTTTGCCGCCAATTGTGTTGCTTGCCATGGCGCCGATGGCAAAGGTAATCCCTTGGTGGGTGCACCTAACCTGACGGATAAAACCTGGCTCTATGGCGGCAAGCCGGCAACCATCCGCCAGACCATCCGCAATGGCCGGAATGGGGTGATGCCTGCCCAGCAGGAATTGCTAAAAGAGGATCGTATCCATCTTTTAGCGGCGTATGTTTACAGCCTGTCGCTCGAAGAATCCAACTGATTCTTCTTGCAAGGAAGGCAGGCCAAGGCCTGCCTTTTTTTTCGCGCCCAAAAAACCGTTCTCTTTCCATGGGGGAAAGTGCAAGCAGTGAGGTATATTTGTGAGTGAAAAACCATCGACCACGCAAAAGCCAAGTGAACCGGGCACTATCCGCTATGTGAACCTGTACGAAGCTGACGACAAGATTTATACCCGTCGGATTACCGGTTTTTACCAGCGGTTGCGTCGCTACACCGGCATTCCATTAATGCTCGGGTTCCTGCTCATGCCCTGGCTGGTAATTGATGGCCGTCCCGCCATGTTGTTCGATCTTCCCGCACGCAAATTCCATGTGTTATGGCTGACCTTTTGGCCACAGGATGCAATGTATCTGGCATGGCTGCTGGTCATCGCCGCCTTCCTGCTGTTCACGGTAACGGTATTGGTTGGGCGTGTATGGTGTGGTTTCACTTGCCCGCAAACTGTCTGGACGCAAATGTTTATCTGGGCTGAACACCTTTGCGAGGGCGATCGCAACAAGCGTATCAAGCTCGATGCGCAACCATGGAATTTCGAAAAAATCTGGCGGAAATCGGCCAAGCAATTCATTTGGGTCAGCATCAGCGTCGTCACCTCGCTGACATTTGTAGGGTACTTCGCCCCGATTCGCGCTCTGGTTACCGGTTTTTTCACGTTTAACCTGGATCTCATCGCGTTATTTTGGGTGCTCCTGTTTGCCGGAGCCACCTACATGAACGCCGGTTTCATGCGTGAACAATTTTGCAAATACATCTGCCCCTATGCCCGCTTCCAGGCGGTGATGTACGACAAGGATACCCTGACTGTTTCCTACAATAACCTTCGCGGCGAAAAACGCGGCCCACGCAAGCCGGGTGAAGATTATAAAGCCAAGGGCATGGGGGATTGTATTGACTGTTCCTGGTGTGTGCAGGTATGTCCGGTTGATATCGATATCCGCGAAGGCCTGCAAGCTGAGTGTATCGATTGCGGCCTGTGTGTGGATGCCTGTAACAGCGTCATGGACAAGATGGGTTATCCGCGCGGACTGATTAGTTTCACCACCGAGGATGCTATCCAGAACGGTAAAACCAAAGTATTCCGCCCGCGCCTGCTGGGTTACGGATTGATGCTGGGCATCATGATTTCATTATTTATCTATTCAATTGCCATCCGGGTGCCGGTGGGACTTGAAGCGCAGCGGGACCGGGGGGTACGCATGTATCGCGAGGTAGAGGACACAATCCAGAATGTGTACACCTTGAAGATCAGCAATATGGACCGCAGTACCCACACATACGATTTGGAAGTTGAAGGGGATTTTCCTTTTGTAATCCAGGGATATAAACCGGTGCCAGCGGTGGAAGGCGAGGTGCTGACAGTTCCGGTAAGAATTGCTGTCAAAACTGCCGAGTTAACGTCTACTAAATCGGAACTCCGTTTTCGTGTGCGTGCGCGCGAAAACCCGGATATTACTGCAACCCATACCACGACCTTTATCGGTCCATAATGGGGAAAACTGTGCTGGCGAGAGATATGGCTATGACCGACCCGAATGATGAGAGCTTAAAACCCTGGTACCGCCAGTTCTGGTTCTGGTTTGTATTTGGTCCACTGATTTTCATCATCATCATGTGCGGTGTTACTGTGTCGATTGCGCTTAAGGGCGCCGATGATGTGATTATCGACAACTACTATAAAGAAGGGCGCATGATTAACCAGGCGCTGGAACAAGACAAACGTGCCAGCGAGCTTGGCCTGACAGGCGATTTGCGGTTTGACCTTGCCACCGGCGAGATCATCCTGAAAATGGTAAACGTGCCGGCTGATTCATCACTGATGCCGCAAGAGTTGTTGTTGATGATGGGGCATCCGGTAAAAGCGGCCAAAGACCAGCTTATTTCCATGAAATATGTTTCGCCGGGCTATTACCGCGGCGAGCTTCAGGTAAAACCGGAATACTCCTGGTACCTCACGCTTTATCCCGTCAATGACATCGCCCACCGTAACCAGGCCCCATGGACATTAAGCGGGGAAATCAATTTCCAGCTCACCGATGCCACCCTCCTGGCACCGCGGATAAAAAACTAAGGCATGACCCAGGTTCCTGCGCAAGATTCCACTCCTCGCGCCTGCTACCACTGCGGTTTGCCGGTACCGGCGGCAAGCTATTATCCGGTACAGATCCGGGGGCAGGAGCAGCTCATGTGTTGTCCCGGTTGCCAGGCGGTTGCCACCGCAATTGTGGAGGGCGGCCTGGAGAGCTTTTATGAGTTCCGCACCGCCGCTAATGAGCGCCCCGAGGTTGCCGGGCAGGCAAAAAAGCGTTGGGATATTTACGATTTACCGGAAGTCCAGGCGGAATTCGTGATTCCCTTTGAGGGTACATTCAAGCAGGCCAACCTGTTATTGGAAGGCATCAGTTGCGCTGCCTGCAGTTGGCTGATCGAAACCCATCTCAGGAAACATCCAGCCGTTCAATCCGTCACGGTTAACCTCAGCACCCACCGTTGTTCTGTCGTTTGGAATTCCCGCGAGCCGTTGAGCGATATTTTCCGCTCGCTGGCGGCTATAGGCTATGTGCCGCGCCCGGCGACGGATGAACAACAACAACAATTGATAAAAAAAGAAAATCGCATCGCCTTGTTCCGTATCGGTGTTGCCGGTTTCGGCATGATGCAAGCGATGATGGTGGCAGTGGGGATGTATACCGGTGCTACCGATTTCTGGCTGGACTTCCTGCGCTGGCTTTCGATGTTGGTAGCAACCCCGGTGGTGTTTTTTTCCGCGTGGCCGTTTTTCCAGGCCGCCGGGCGCAGCCTGCGTATGCGGCACCTGGTGATGGATGTCCCCGTCGCCCTCGCGATAGGTTTGGCCTACTTTGCAAGTGTCTGGGCAACGCTGACCAGCACGGGTGAGGTCTATTTTGAATCCGTCTCCATGTTCACCTTTTTCCTGTTGGTGGGGCGTTATGTGGAACTGCGCGCCCGGCACCGCAACCGCCTGGCCTTCGGTAACCTGGCGCAGCTTATGCCCTTAACGGCCTGTTGCCTGAAAGAGGAAAATGGCTGTGAAATTGAACAAAACCTGCCGGTCAAAGTGTTAAACCCCGGGGATTTGGTATTGGTGAAGCCGGGCGAGACATTCCCCTGCGATGGGCGAATTGTCGCCGGGCAAAGCGCTGTCGTGGAAGCGTTGATCACGGGTGAATCCCAACCGGTAGCAAAACAAATAGGGGATCTGGTAATAGCCGGAACCCTCAATCACCACAGCCCACTGAAAGTTGAAGTAACGGCTGTCGGTGGCCAGACCCAGCTATCGGCCATTGAACGCCTGGCTACCCGCGCCGCCGATGAAAAACCTGCACAGGTATTGGTTGCCGACCGTATCGCCCGTTTTTTCATCGCGCGATTGTTGGTCATTTGCGCCGCGGTTTTTGCTTTCTGGCTTTGGTATCGGCCGGAAGACGCTTTCTGGATCACGCTTTCGGTATTGGTGGTCACTTGCCCTTGCGCCCTGGCGCTTGCCATGCCGGCGGCCTTGTCCGCCGCGACGGCCAACTTGCGCAAGCAGGGCTTTTTGGTAACACGAGGCCATGTTATCGAAGGGCTCAATAGTATTACGCGTGTAATCTTTGATAAGACCGGTACCCTCACCAAAGGGCAATTCGCGATAGCCGCCGTGCAGCCGTTCCCCGGGGTGAATATCGACAGGGAGGAATTACTGGCCCTGGCCGCTGCCTTGGAGGCCGGTTCCAACCATCCATTGGCAATGGCGTTTAATCCCTGGCGGGACAGGTTTGCGGCAAGTGATCTCGAGCAGGTCACCGCTGCCGGTGTTCAGGGGACTATAGCGGGCACGCGCTATCGATTGGGAACCGCCGACTTCGGTGCGGGTCTTTGCGGTATGGGGCAAATTCCGGTAGCGCCGGCGGGAACCAGCCTTACCTGGTTGTTACTGGCGAAGGATTCCGGGCCAGTTGCCTGGATCGGGCTTGCTGACGAGGTGCGCCCGGATGCGGCGGGCTTGATTGAATCCTTAAAAGCGCAAGGTATCGCCGTGGAATTGCTCAGTGGTGACCAACTTCCCGCCGTGGCGCATTTGGCCAGGCAATTAAACATCGGGTCTTATACCGCAGGCGCCAAACCGGGTGACAAATTGTCGCATTTGGCGCTGCACCAGGCGGCGGGTGATAAGGTATTGATGATTGGTGACGGTATTAACGATGTGCCCGTGCTTGCCGGTGCGGATGTTTCCATTGCTATGGCTTCCGCATCTGACCTGGCGCAAACGCGTGCCGATGCCGTGTTGCTGAATAACCAACTGGCGGTAATTGCCGAAGCTATGGGCATTGCGCGTCGTACCCACGCTGTCATCCGGCAAAACCTGCGGTTTTCACTTATGTACAATTTGCTGGCGGTACCCCTCGCAGCAGCGGGCATGATTTCGCCGTGGCTGGCCGCGATAGGGATGACGGCCAGTTCCCTGATCGTGATTTTTAACGCGTTACGCCTTGTGGATTAATCCGGATGGAAAGTTTGTATTTTCTCGTACCCTGTGCGTTGGTCTTCATCGGCTTGGCGATCAAGGTATTGTTTTGGGCAATTAATAACGGCCAATACGACAACCTCGATACTGAGGCCCATCGCATCCTGTTTGATGCGGAAAAAAACAAATCGGGAAACACTGCCAGCCCAACTGCTGCGGAAGATAATTCCGATAAGAAGAATCCTTAACTATGTTTGACTGGTCTGCCCTCGCCGCCGCGTTTTTACTCGGCCTGTTTAGCAGCGCGCATTGTGTCGGCATGTGCGGAGGCATTATGGGTGCGCTGAGTATGGCGATACCGGCCCAAGCCAAGGCGCTTCGGTGGCTAATCCTGTGCAGCTATAACCTTGGGCGTATTGGCAGCTATGCGTTGATCGGTGTTTTGGCCGGTGCCATGGCGGCCCAACTTGCCGCCTTGGGCGCGGCAAACTGGTTGCGCTGGATTGCCGGGATATTGTTGATCCTGATGGGGTTGTACCTCGCCGACTGGTGGCGCGGATTAACCTACCTGGAAGCTGCGGGCAAATATTTATGGATGTATATCCAACCTTTGGGCAAACGGGTAATGCCGGTAGATTCGGCAGGCAAGGCATTAATCCTCGGTTTTATATGGGGCTGGTTGCCGTGCGGTTTGGTTTACTCGGCGCTGGTATATGCAATGGCGCAAGGGCAAGTGGCGGGGGCTGGTTTGGTAATGCTTGCCTTTGGTATTGGCACCTTGCCATCGGTGTTAGCCACAGGATTTGTTGCGCAACACATGGGGCGATGGTTACGCAAGCCACACCTGCGGTGGCCATTGGCTGTCGCCATAATTCTATTTGGCTGTTGGACAATTTGGGGTAGCGCACATACCCATCACGAACACCATCACAACGATGATCATAATCACTCATCTACCGTCAATGGGATAACAGACCATTCCCCTCACCACCAGGGTAACCAGGGGCATCTTCATCACCAACAGCAATCCGCTGCGGCATCCAGTAGCGCGATACATGATCACCATCACCATTAACAATGTTCACATGTGTGCGCTATGCGAAAAAGGCGGTCCGTGGTAACTTGAACACAATTTAGATTGAAACTAACGGTTTAAGGCTATGTCGAAAAAATTAACCGTCAGTTATCAATCTGTGGAAGTACTTGCTGTTATCGCAAGTCAGTGAGTGATTGAGATAACCCTATGAACAAAACCCTGGAACCCGGGTTTATTACCATAAAAATTCTAACCATTGTGATCGGTGTGGTTTTAGCACTAGCAGGCAATGCTTTTGCGAACGATGAACCAATTGCTGAAACAGATCCGACTTGCTCGCCTATTTATGTCAGTCGCGAAAAAATTGCCGACTCAAAGCAAACGCGCATCGATTCCAGATTATTTGATGATTTACAAGGTAAAACCATTCGCCGCATCCATTACAACACCATGGATGTATTCGATCCGGACGACCCGGACGAAAATAATGCAATCTACTTGTTCCTTAACAAGCTCCACGTCAAT
The DNA here is from genome assembly GCA_946480695.1 of uncultured Cellvibrio sp. The sequence goes on along the minus strand of CAMLKG010000005.1, from coordinate 51,469 downwards.
ACACGTCCGAAAGTGATTGCAGCGCAGTTGACTTTTGAGGAAGGTGATCCGCTTGATATAAAGCGTATTGAGGAAAGCGAGCGCATCTTGCGCAGGCGTCCGTATCTCACGAATGCTTTTATCATTCCCGCGACGAAATGCGCCGAACAGGTTGATCTGATGGTGGTCACCCAGGATTCCTGGGCATTGGAACCGCAATTTTCAGTCAGTAAGGAATCGGAAGGGACCACCTCCGGCTTCGCAATTTCCGATGGGAATATTCTGGGTTCAGGAAATAGTTTGACGGTGGGCTATGAGCAAAACAATGAACGTAATTTAATTAATTACGATTTCCGTAATCCCCATATTTTTAATTCACAAATTGCGACCAAATTGTATTACGCGGATACCAGTGATGGGCGCGACACAATTGTGGATATTTCCCATCCCTTTTATTCGCTTGAGACTCCCTGGTCTGCCGGGTTTTATACCCAGGACGTAACCCTCGAAGAAGCGATTCGCCACATGGACGAAGAAATCAATGAATTCCAATACCAAAGCAGGAACAACCAGATATTTTTTGGTATCGCAACCGACGTGCAGGAAACCCACACCCAACGCTGGTTAATCGGTTTTTCCAACGAAGAAGATGACTTTTATCCCACTGAAAAAACCATGCAGGGAATACCCACTCCCCGCAAAGCGGTTTATCCGTGGGTTGAATACCAATACCTGGAAAGTCGTTACGGCGTATTTAAAAACATCAACCAAATCCAAAGGCCCGAAGATATTGCATTGGGGCATAACCTCTCGTTTCGCCTCGGCTATGGCGGTACCGCGTTTGATAATGAAGATGACGTCATTCGGTATATCGGAAAATATTCCTATATCCTCGATTTTGATTTGCAACATATTTTTGAAACCACGGTAACCCTGAATGGCCGCCACCATAACCATTTGGAAAATGCTAATAGTGCTATCGCCAGTATTAATTTTGCTTACAATTATTTTGAAGACGAAAAGCGCCGCTGGTATATGGGAGTGGTCTATAACATTGGGCAAGACCTTGCGCAATATGAAGAACTCACCATTGGCGATATGACCGGGTTGCGTGGTTATCCCACCGATTTCCAGCGCGGTGAAAAAAGTTATGTATTTACTGTAGAACGCCGTTATTTTTCCGACTGGCATATTTTCAACTTGTTGCGTGTCGGTGCGGTGGCCTTTTTTGATGTGGGTAAGGCATGGGGGTTGGAACAATACGGTTATAGCCCAACGTTAAGCAACGTTGGTTTTGGCTTGCGTTTGAGTTCAAGCAAGGTACGTATCGGTAATGTCGTCCATATCGATGTGGCAACACCAACGACCGCACGTGAGGGTGTGGATAAATACCAACTGACTATTGGCGCCCAACAAAAGTTTTAATATCACATCCTGTCCGGGCATTTCCTTCTTTATCGATTTCCATTGTTTATTTTCTGGTGAGTTTATGCGAATCCTTCATACGATGTTGCGAGTGGGTAACTTGCAAAAGTCTATCGATTTTTATACCAACGTATTAGGTATGGAATTGCTGCGCCAGCAAGATTATCCGGAGGGTAAATTTACCCTCGCTTTTATTGGTTATGGCGACGAGGCGACACATACGGTAATCGAATTGACGTACAACTACGGTGTCGAATCCTATGAAATAGGTAATGGCTACGGCCACATTGCCCTGGGTTGTGATGACGTTTATGCAACCTGCGAAAAAATCCGCGCTGTTGGGGGTAAGGTCACCCGCGAACCCGGCCCAATGCTGCATGGCACAACTATCCTGGCATTCGTGGAAGACCCGGATGGGTATAAAATTGAATTACTGGGTATGAAATAATGCATTCATCCTTGCAAGAATTGGTATTCGATAACCGCCTTGTACGCGAGCTTCCTGCGGATAGCGAAAATAACAATTATCGTCGCCAGGTGTTTGGCGCGGTTTATTCGCGTGTGATGCCTGCACCGGTAAAGAATCCACAATTAATTGCCGCTGCCGGTGAAGTGGCTGAATTGCTGGATTTATCAAGCAGCGTATTTTCGGACCCGCAATTCGCACAGGTATTCGGCGGTAACCAATTGCTTGCCGGAATGGACCCCCATGCGTGCGTTTACGGTGGCCATCAATTTGGTAATTGGGCAGGGCAGCTTGGCGATGGCCGCGCAATTAATTTAGGAGAAGTGCGCAATCAACGCGGAGAACATTGGACCTTACAATTAAAAGGTGCTGGTCCAACGCCTTATTCACGCTCTGCGGACGGCCTTGCGGTCCTGCGCTCATCCGTGCGTGAATTTTTATGCAGCGAAGCGATGTTTCATTTGGGGGTGCCGACTACCCGCGCCTTGAGTTTGGTCAGCACTGGTGAGTTGGTACGTCGTGACATGTTTTATGACGGCAATCCGCAATTTGAACCGGGTGCGATTGTATGCAGGGTTGCCCCCACCTTTACGCGCTTTGGGAATTTTGAAATTTTTTCTGCGCGCGAAGATATAGCATTGTTAAAGCAATTTACCGATTTTACGTTGCGCACCGATTTTGCCGATATTTTCCCCCAGGCAACCACCGAATTTACCAAAGCTGATTACTTGCGTTGGTTTAATGAAGTTTGCACCCGCACCGCCCGGTTAATGGCGCATTGGATGCGTGTCGGTTTTGTACATGGCGTTATGAATACCGATAACATGTCGATCCTCGGGTTAACCATCGATTACGGCCCCTATGGTTGGTTGGAAGGTTATGATCCGGATTGGACACCCAATACAACTGACGCCCAGGGGCGCCGTTACCGTTATGGCAACCAACCGCGTGTGGCGCTGTGGAATTTGGCCCAGTTAGCTAATGCCATTTATCCCCTGGTTGATGAGGTTGAACCCCTGCAAGCCGCATTGGAAAATTATCGCCGGGAATATGAGTATTGTGCACAGCGTGATGCCGCGTATAAATTAGGTTTGAGTCAATTCGATCCGCAACAAGACCAGGTATTAACGGAAGGGCTGTTGGCCTGTTTCCAATTAATTGAAACGGATATGACTATTTTCTACCGCAACCTGGCGCAATTGGATATTAATGACATTCCCCATTATTCAGATGTCCATTGTGTTGATATTGTGCGGGACAGCTTCTATGTTGTTGCCGATACGCAAACCGAAATCCGGGTAGCGAATTGGATGCGCCAATATGCAATGCGTTTACAACAGGATTACGTTTTAACAGGCAATACTCACGAGCAAAAAGTGGCTCGTATGAATGCCGTTAATCCCAAATATGTATTGCGCAATTATTTAGCCCAGCAAGCCATCGATCAGGCGGCGCAGGGTGATAATTCGGAAATTGAAAAATTATTGCAGTTATTGCGTAACCCCTACGGTGAACAGCCTGAATTTCAATCCTATTTTGCCAAACGTCCTGAGTGGGCGCGACATAAAGCGGGATGCTCCATGTTATCCTGCAGTTCCTGATTATTTTTTTGCAGTAGACACTATGATTGGAAAAGTTATTGGATTTTTAATAGGCCTGGTTTTACTGAATCCATTTACCGCTATTCTTGGGGCCATCCTGGGGCATTATCTTATTGATCGTCCGCGCCGCATGGCATTTAACATCCCGCCGGGGCAATTGCACGCAATCCAGGAAAATTTTTTTACCACGGTATTTTTAATATCCGGCCATCTTGCCAAGGCAGATGGCCGTGTCAGCGAAACGGAAATCCAGCTGACGGAATCCCTGATGGCAAAAATGGGTTTGAGCCCGGATCATCGTCGTGAGGCTATTCGGTTGTTCAAAGCGGGTGCTACCGCCGAGTTTAATTTAGATACTACGCTGGCGGAATTTAAGCGCTTATGCGGCGCCAACGGTAATCTTATGAATATGTTGCTGGTGAACCTGGTAAACCTTTCGATGGCAGATGGGATTTTGGATGAGCAGGAGGCACAGGTATTGCGCCAGGTTGCAGATCGCTTGGGATTTTCCCGGTTTGCGTTTGAACAATTATTACGGATGTTAAATGCGCAAAATACATTTAATCGCGAACGTCACACCAATTACCAAAGGCCAGCCACCGCTGATGAATTGAGCCTGGCCTATGAAGCCTTGGGTGTTGGTAACAATGTTCCTGATGCGGAATTGAAAAAAGCCTATCGCAAACTAATGAGTGAATACCACCCCGATAAATTAATAGGGCAGGGTATGCCGGAGGATATGGTCAAGGCCGCAACCGAGCGTTCGCAGGAAATTCAGGCGGCGTATGATTTGATAAAGAAATCACGCCGTTAACCTTGGAAAAATAAAACCCGATGAGGTTGCCATCATCGGGTTTTATTGTGCAGGGAATACAATAATTATTCGTGGTTCAACACCATCACATCAGTGTCTACCGCAGCAATCAAACGCTCCGCAGTATTACCGCGGCGAGTTTTTGTCATACCGTTTTGACCAAGCGTTCCCATTACAATCAGGTCGGCACCAATCTTATCTGCCAGCGCGGAAACGACATCCGAAGTGTAACCATTTTCCACATGAATTTTGTCGTTGGGCAGGCCCGTTTCATTTACCAGTTTGCCGCGGTCTGGATAATTCATTGAATCCAGGTAACCGTTGATAACATGTAAATCTGCACCATAGGTTTCGGCATAGAATTTGGCAGCGGCGATAATTTTTTTGTTCAGTTCGATTTGTACATCGCGTTGTGCCTGGAAGTTTACTGCCGCCAGGATCACTTTTCGTTGCGCTTTGGCTCCTGGACGAATCAGTACTACCGGGCAATAAGCGCTTTTCAATAATTCCCATTTGGATTCGGTAAAGAAGAAGCGGCTATTGCTGCTTGCGCTGGCGTGCACCGGCAGGTAAATCAAATCGGCATCAAAACGCTTGGCCGATTCCATAATGGATTTTTGCCATTCGGAAGACCATGAAACTTCCAATGTATATTCGATACCGGCATTGGCGAGAGGATTTTTAATATTTTGTTCAAACCAGGTCAGGTCGCGGAACAGGTGATCGTTTACAGAACGGGTATCTACCGCGTCGCCATCAACAGCGACAAATGCGTGAACTTTCGGTTTTGGACCCTGCATCAGGGAGGAAACGATAATGGCGCGCTCAAGGGCAATGTGGTTGGTATCGTTGGGGTCCACAACAACAAACAATTTTTGTGATTTGGTCATACTGGCTCCTACTGGTTCCCTAACAAGTTTTGGGTAGTTATTTTCAAGCTGGGCCTAGCATAGCAACCCCTCAGGGGTTTTTACAGCAGCAAACCGGTGTGGGAAGGCGCTAAAAGTATAAAAGCGCTTGATATGGATTAAACTGTACGCCGTTTTTACAAAGCCCAAGGGATACACTTATGAGTTTGCTTGAAAATTGCCCAATCGATCAAATTGCTGTGGGGCAGACCGCCAGTTATAGCAAAACCCTGACCGAGCGGGATGTGATTTTATTTGCCGCCTGTTCAGGTGATGTGAACCCCGTACATCTGGATAAAACCTATGCCGCAACCACGCCTTTTGGTGAACCTATCGGCCATGGGATGTGGACGGGTGCGTTGGTTTCCGCTGCAATTGCTACCCGTTTGCCTGGGCCTGGTTCTGTCTATCGCAGCCAAAGCCTCAATTTCAAACATCCGGTAAAAATTGGCGATACAGTGACGGTAACTTTGGCAGTAACCGAAATAAAAGAACGGTTGAAATTAATAACATTGGATTGCGAGGCCCGCAATCAGGATGGAAGGCTTATAGCCAAAGGTATCGCAGAGGTCATCGCCCCGGCAGAAAAACTTTCAATAAATGAGGGTGAGTTACCCTCGATCCGTTTTAATTAGTATTGGTAAGTCATTTTACGCGTTAGGATCGTTGAGGCTCAGCGATCTTTAATCATTGCCAGCAACATGCGCGCGACAGTTTTCCCCAGCCCTTGCACTACCAGCTTGTATGAATTGTCGATCATACGTTTCACTTCAACATCGGGAATTGAGCCATCAATAATAACCGTGTTCCAATGTTTTTTATTCATATGATAGCCGGGGATAACGGCGTCGAAGACCATCCGCAATTGTTCGGCTTCGACAGGATCACATTTTAAATTAATACGTTGCCGGTCATTTTCCCCGCTCACCAACGCAAACATTTTATCGCGAACCTTGTATACGGCTACGTCAGGGCCAAAGGGAAAATCTTCGGCGGCTTCGGGTTTATCGAGCAAATATTTTTTGATGTTGAATGCCATAGCGTTGCGCTCCGGTATCAATGAACGGGTTATTCCGCTTCTTCATCGCAGGCATCGGTGCCCGCCTGCCATCCGCCCAGCTCTTTCCAGCGATTCACAATCAAACAAAATAAATCCGCTGTTTTTTCCGCGTCGTAAGCCGCTGAGTGCGCAGCGGAATTGCTAAATTCAATGCCTGCGACCTGGCAGGCTTTGGCGAGCACTGTTTGACCGTAGGCAAGGCCGGCAAGGGTCGCGGTATCGAATACCGAGAATGGGTGGAAGGGGCTGCGTTTTATATTGCAGCGCTCAATCACCGCATTCACAAAATTCAAATCAAAGTGCGCGTTGTGGCCGACGATGACTGCGCGTGTGCAGCCATTTTCCTTTACTGCGCGGCGCACGGCGGTAAGCAGATCCGTCATTACCATTAATTCCGGTTCGGCCATGCGTTCGGGGTTGTCCAGGTCTATGCCGGTAAAATCCAGCGCCGCCTGTTCAATATTCGCTCCCTCAAAGGGCTCAACATGAAATGCAAAGGTTTCATGGCGATGCAATAAGCCTTGTTCATCCATACGGATGGTAACGGCAGCGATTTCCAGCAACGCATCGGTTTGCGAATTAAAACCGCCCGTCTCCACATCCACAATTACCGGTAAAAAGCCGCGGAAACGCTGCGCCAGTGGGGAGTTGGGATCACGGGTATTTTCAGGTGGATTCACTGGGAGCCCTTAAGCAGTTTGTAACTGCCAGCGTAAAGTTTCGCCCGCGCGCAATGGCACTAGCGGTTGATCACCGAAACTTAGCGTCTCGGGAACTTGCCACTCTTTTTTCACCAGGGTAATAACCTCGGTATTACGCGGCAATCCGTAGAAATCCGCACCAAAATGGCTGGCGAAGGCTTCGAGTTTGTCCAGCGCATTCGCATCTTCAAAGGCCTCGGCATACAGCTCGATTGCCGCGTAAGCGGTATAACTGCCGGCACAGCCACAAGCCGCTTCCTTTTTATCCTTGGCATGGGGGGCTGAATCCGTCCCTAAAAAGAATTTTGGATTACCGCTGGTTGCGGCTTTGATCAAGGCTTGCTGGTGGGTGCCGCGCTTTAAAATCGGCAGGCAGTAATAATGTGGACGAATGCCACCGGCAAGCATATGGTTGCGGTTGTAAAGCAGATGATGCACGGTAATGGTGGCCGCGACATTTGCCGGTGCTGCGGTTACGAACTCAGCGGCATCAGCCGTGGTTATATGCTCCAGCACCATCTTCAATGCAGGAAAATTTTTCACCACCTGGCTGAAAGTGCGGTCGAGGAAAACTTTTTCACGATCAAAGATATCAATCGCGGAATCGGTAACTTCGCCATGCAACAGGAAGTGCATACCGGCCTTTTCCATTGCTTCCAGTACCGGGTAGATTTTCGCCAGGTCAGTCACGCCGGATGCGGAATTGGTGGTTGCTCCCGCAGGATAAAGTTTACACGCGGTAATACCGGCGGTTTTGGCTTTGGCAATCTCGGCCGGGTCGGTATTGTCGGTCAGGTAGAGCACCATCAAGGGCTCAAAATGATTACCTGCCGGACATGCCGCCTGGATACGTGCCTTATAGGCGAGGGCTTGCTCGGTATCCAGCACCGGCGGAACCAGGTTGGGCATGACAATAGCGCGCGCAAATTGGTGGGCAACATCCCCTACGGTACGGGTAAGCGCGGCCCCATCGCGCAAGTGGATATGCCAATCGTCGGGGCGGGTCAGGGTTAATTGCTGGGTCATGGGGCGGGAGTTCCATAGCTGTCGCGCTGCTATTAGCGATGAGCGCAGAAATAGGTTAAATCTGGCGGCATGCTATCAAAATTGTCGGGTATTCGCAGCCTAATCCGGGCTGGGCATTTGGTAGAGGCTGGCTATACTCGGTAAGTCCTTGTTTATGGGTACGGTTTTCCATGAGATCGGTTTGTTTATCCCGGCTGTTGTGCCATTCAACCCTTATAGTCCTGGCGGGATGGGGGGGGAACCTCCATGCGCAGGCGTATATTGCGGCGTTTTCTGATTCCCGCTGGAAGGTCCAGTCCGGTCCCTTTGCTTGTAGTGTGGCGCATGAAGTCCCCGGTTTTGGCAGTGCCCGCCTGGCGCGCAATGCTGGAAGCGCTGAAGTATTGGAAATAAAGGGTAGGGTCCAGAACTTTGATAAAGGCGTGGTGCGCATAGAAGCCGTGCCACCCGTTTGGCGTAGCGAAGCGCCTTCCGGGAATTTGGGGCAAGTCCAGGCGGACGGGCAATCGCTGGAAGTCCGTGGAGCACAAATTGCCACCATTACCGACAGCCTTGAGCAAGGCACGAATGTGATGTTCAGCGGTACCAATTTGCGCGTGGGGTTGGAAGCGCGCAATTTCAGCAAGGCATTCGCTACCTACAAAACCTGTGTAAAGAATTTGATCCCCTACAGTTTCAATCAAATATCACGCACCCAACTGGGCTACACCAGCGAATCTGATGACCTTAGCCCGGCGGGAAAAGCACAATTGGACAAAATTGTTCGTTACGTAAAAGCTGACAGCAAGGTATTGGGAATCATTATTGACGCTCACTCGGACAAGCAGGCCACACCCGAAGAGGGGGTGGCGTTATCGCAACGGCACGCGGAATTTGTCACTCGCTACCTGGTGGATCAAGGCCTTTCCGCCGATAACATCACCATGCGTTGGCATGGTGATAAATTCCCGATTGCCACTAACGAGACCAAAGCGGGGAAGGCCAGGAACCGTCGGGTCACTGTGCGACTCGAGAACGCCGAAACCCGCAAGCAAATGGAGAAAAAAATCGCGGCTATAAAGGAAGCAGAACAAAAAGCTGCCGCCGGGAAGGCCATTAAAGAAGAAAAGGCCGGGGGAAAAACGCAAGATCCGGCTTCCATAATAGATCCCGCCGAATTGCAAAAGTTAACGGAAGAGCAAGAGCTTCCAACGGGCGCGCAGCCAGGTACAAACAAATCCGAATAGTTATGTATTAAATGCCCGGGCTTGCATTTTTTTAACACAATTCCCAAATCATTCTTTACCCGGTATACCCGGGCCGGGTGGAATTTTCCTTTAGCCAAAAAGTCTCAGGTTGCGAGTGAATTTTGCGGATGCCGTATTTGCGACGCAGATCACCAATTACCTATCAAGGAGTTAACTATGCATGTATTGACCCGCCAGTGGATGAACGTTGTTGTTCTTAGCCTGGCCTTTTTTTCCATCACCAGCGGTGCGGCGGAATTACCTGATTTCACGGAGCTTATTGAAAAGCATTCTCCCGCGGTGGTGAAAATTACTGCTGTTTCCAAGGCCTCCGCGGCAAGGCCAAACCAACTGCCGCCCGACCTGGAAGGTTTGCCGGATATTTTCCGCGAGCTGCTTGAGCGCCGACAGGTTCCCCGTGACCGGGGCTCATTGGGCTCGGGATTTATCATTTCCGACGATGGCTACGTATTAACCAATGACCATGTGGTTAACCAAATGGATAACATTACTGTCATCCTTAGCGATCAACGGGAATTCAATGCCAAGCTCATCGGTAGCGACGAGCGTTCCGACCTCGCCCTGTTAAAAATAGAGGCAAAAAATTTACCGACCTTATCGCTTGCGAAAGATGAAACCTTAAAGGTGGGCCAATGGGTGGTTGCAATCGGCTCCCCTTTCGGGCTGGATTATTCGGCGACCGCAGGTATTGTGAGTGCTATCGGCCGCAGCATTCCCTCCGCCCATACCGAAAGTAATTACGTACCCTTCATCCAAACCGACGTAGCCATTAACCCCGGTAACTCCGGTGGGCCACTATTTAATATGGATGGCGATGTGGTGGGTATTAACTCGCAAATCTATTCACCCAGTGGTGGCTCTGTTGGGCTTTCGTTTGCGATTCCGTCCAGCCTGGCAATTGATGTGGTTGCACAATTGAAAGAAAAAGGCCGGGTTGATCGCGGTTGGTTGGGTGTAATGATCCAGGATGTGGATAAAGACCTCGCCAGCTCGCTCGGTATTGATAAGCCGATGGGAGCATTAATCAGCGAAGCTGATCCTGATGGTCCGGCGGCAAAATCCGGCTTGAAAGCGGGTGACTTGATTATCAAATTCAATGGCAACACGGTACATACTTCCGCCGATTTGCCCTACCTTGTCGGTAGGACTGCCCCCAAATCCAGGGTGCCGGTAGTGATTATGCGCAAGGGCAAGGAACAGACAATCAATGTCACCGTCGGTATTTTGCCTGTGTCGCCTGAAGAAGCTATAGAACGCCCCGCCAACGCGCCGACGGAAAACCCCGTGGATATCCTGGGGCTGGTGGTGTCGCCGCTGGATCGCACAACCCGTGGTGGCGCCGAGGCTGGCGTAATCGTGCAGGAGGTGAAGCCGGATAGCCCGGCAGCTGAAGCCGGTTTGCAACCCGGCGATGTCATTACCCAATTGGCGTTTACCGAGATTAAATCCGTTGCCGATTACAACAAGGTAGTAAAAGGTTTGCCGAGGAATGAACCCCAGGCAATTCGCTTTTATCGTCAGAACCGCCCGGTATTCAGATCAGTTATCATCAAATAGCGAATTCGTGACCAGTGCAAAATCCCGGTAATCAGAAAAGAAAACGCCAGCAAAATTTGCTGGCGTTTTTTTGAGTCGGCATTGCCGCCGTCCATGGCTGGCAATACCGGGGGTCGTTACGAATCACTCAGTTATAGCGTGTCCTGATGTGATCCAGTTTAATTTCCAATCGTTCCGGGCACTCTTCGGTTTCCATCATAAATTCCAGGCTGTTAAAACCGCGCTTGGCGGACGCCAATAAAAATTGCTCATATGCCTGTTTGAATTTTGAAAACTCCGCGATGCGTTGTGCGTCGGTGCCGTCGTTCGCTTGCTTCATTCTGTCGATAGCGGTTTGCCAGTGATTAAGCTCGATGCTGGCAAGGGCCAGCGATTGTTGCTGGGCCTGGTGAAGTTGCTTCAATTCGCGCAGTGCCTGGGCTGTTCCCGGTGCTTTTAAATCCTGGATACGGCACGCAAGGCCATAGACTTTCTTTTTTGGCGCTTCCTCAACCGGTGGTTTGGGTTCTTCCGATTTATCATCTTCTTCAACCGGAATTTCCCGGGGCGGCAATTCTTCTTCGGGAATGGGCGGTTCCGGTTGAGGCTTTTCCGGTTCACGCGGTTTCGGTTCAGGCGGTGTTGGTTCTTGCGGTTTTGGTGGCGGTGATTTTTCGCAAAAAGCGAGATGGTCACTGATGCGAATGTATTCCTTGATTAATTTATCGTGCTGCGGTTCGAGTTCGGCGAGCTGGTCTGCAACACCAGCAATAATTCCCAAATCCTTGCCAAATTTTTCGGCGGCCAGGTAAGCCTCACCGTAAGTTTTGCCCAACGCAATGGCCTGGTTTTGGGCAACCAATACCGCAGTTCCGACATAAAATTTTGCCTGTGCGGTATAGTCATTAGGATTTTCGAAGGCAGCCTGGGCGTCATTCACGGCGTTATAACTATCCCAAAGCGTACCGGTGACCTCCAGCCGCTGCGCATTGACTACTACTTGTTTACTCAGGTGAATTCCGTTCTTTGCGGCGAATCCAACCTGTTGGGCTTCACCAAAGGTGAGCGTGTTAATAATGGTTTCACCCGTTTTTATCGCCATCTCTTTGGTGGTGTCTGCAATCTCTGTACCCGCACGCTGGAATTCACTATCGCCTGTTAAACCGGTAATACGTTTAACAATGGTGTCCAGTCTTTGCTTGCGCTCGTCTTTTTTTGTGCGTAATTGCTCTTGTACCTGATCATCGCAACGCACAATTTCAATCGGCACCGGTTCACCAACTTTGCTGCCGCACAAGGTTTTTGCTTGTAATAACGTCTTGCCGAGCTTTACCGGTTGTATCTGCAAATTGTTGGATGTATTGGCCACGCTGGCAAGGGCATCATTTTCCGTTGTCATTTGCACATAACCATCGGCAGGATTTACCGAGATAGGAAAACTGTAAACAGTACTGATTTTTTTTCCATCGACATCGTAAAGCCCAAGCTTCGGAATTGCGGTGCCGTTATTAATACTTGCCAGCTCCACTACGCTTCCGGCCACAGTAGTACTTGCGCGTTTACCTTTGTAGGTGTACTCAACCGTGACATTACCCTTGCCAGGTTTTCTCCCGGATAGGGTGGCGGTGTTGCCTTGCTGGTTATTGATAACCAGCACCTCGGCAGGGTTGGATGTAAATTGATAAATCCCACCTTCCGGCGTAGCGCGCGCAACAATATCCCGCACTTCATCCTTTGCCAGATGCAAACAGGCATCCATCGCTATTTCAGGATCTTCTTCGCCGGATTTGTAACGCAAGTTAACACTTCCCTGTTTTAACTGGCCTCCCATACACAGGGGAGCAATACCCACTACGGTTCCGTCGAAGTGATAGGTTTTATTGAAACCCTGGCGTAAATCTTCAAGCGTAATATCTAACGCGGGGCTTAACGCATTCAGCAAACCGGTATGGATACTCGCCATCACATTTGGATATTCAAACGAACTTCCACCGGCATTTACCGTGCAACTACCCAGCTCATCCGCAGAAAAAATGAAAGCAGGCGAATTGGCCGCTGCATTTTGCGCAAGGCTAACGGTCAATTGAACTTTGTTGGAATTTTTCCGGTTTACGTTAGCGGTCATGACCACATTGCCATCGTCATCGCGGCAGGTCACCGGTTTGCTGTTAAATTTTACCGGCGGAATAGCGGGCTGGCCCTCATGGCTGGTATCAAAGGCGGTGTAACTAATCAATAAATCCGCGAGCGGGCCTGTTTCAACAAACACAGGTCCGCGCCAGTCCAGGCTCCAGTCACCGCCTTCGCAATTTTCGCCTTCATAGGCCAGGCCTTCCATTTCCACACTCGCGTAAACAGGTTCATCATTGGCGTAGGTCGCCGATACGTTGCCAAAAATCAGCGTTGATAAAATCAGGATTCCTTGTCGATTCATAATCATTCCAGTGAATAAGTCCGGGCCGGGTAGGGTGAGGTTATAATCCCAGCTCTGCTTCGAGGTCATCAGTTTCCTTCTGGTATTCAGCGGACTTCCCTTTTTCCTGTTGAGCTTCCAATTGCTTTTGCATTTCCTGCGCTTGCTTTTGTAGCGCCTGGATTTTTTGGGGATCGCTGTAGGTTTTTTGCATTTCTGCTATTTGCGCGGCGGATCCGACCTGGGCATCCTTTGCCAGTTGATCAGCCTGCTGCTCCAGTCTTGTCCGCGCTTGTTGTTCCTTTTCGTAGTCGCCTATCAGACTGAAAAAGTCACTGGCACGTTGATATTGCCCGGCGGCCATCGCTTGGTCTCCATAACTTCTGGCTTGTTGTTCTACCGAATTGATTTTTACTTCCTTATCCAACTGGCGATAAAATTCCAAGGCGCTTTCCAATAATTTAGCCGTACTCGCATAGGATTCCATAATACGATCCGCGTGGGCCAGGCGCGCCTGATCGATGTTGGCACGCAGTGCGTCGGCCTCTTTATAATCGCGAATTTGTTGCGTCCAGCTATGTGCCTCATCAAAAGCCTTGCGAATGCCTTCAATGCGGTCGGTTTTCCATTGCTGCTGGAACCGGGTACTGGCTTGTTGCAGGCTCATTGCGCTCGCGATATCGCCAGGTTTGATCGCATCTTTTTGCTGTCCAAGTGCGGCGAATGCTTGCAGGTAAGCATCCGGCAATAAGGTTTGATAACTATTCAACAGACGCTTGATATTGGCCGGAGGCAAGCTGGTTACGTAAGGATCAAAGGACGGATCCAGTGTGTAACCACCAGCCATATCGATCGCCATTTTGTTGTTGGCTTTAAAATAATCCTGCGCTCGTACCTTAAAATGTTCTTGCGCAAATGCTGACCATTGGATATTTGCAGGCGATTTTTTCAAGGCGGCAATTAAAACCTTGTCAGCGGCAGCAAACTGCGCACCTTTTTCATACCATTGAAAAGCGCCAGCCATTTTTCCGTCTTTAAAGAAATTTCCTTTTTGCTCTTCCTGTTTTCCCTGCCTGGAGCCCAGGGTGATGGCTTTGCCGAGCGCTTGTTTGGCTACCGGATTGCCACCCTCCTCACATACATAACCCTGTGCAAGGTCATATTTATTGATGGCATCCCAAAATTTTCCTTGCGCTTCCAGGTTTGTGCCTTCCTGATAAGCTTGTCGGGCATCCGCCACACTCAGGTCTGCTACGCAGTCAGCAAAACCCAATGGCGCAATTAAAAGCAGTGCACCCAGGCTGCCGCTGAATAAATACTTCATCATAAACGTTTCCTGTAAGTCCTTTAATTATTGGGGACGAAAATTTTTCATCATATTACCCATACTCGGTATGGGTCGGTAACCGGCAGGCAATTCAAACAAAGCGGCTTCCTGTGGTTCAACCTTCAAGTTTTTCAAGGTCATGGTAATACGGTTTTTAGCGTTGCCTTCCTTGCTGAGGAAATCCATTTTTACCGGAATGTTTTCCGGTGATAACCAAATAAAACCACCGGCACTTTTATCTTTCATCAGGATTTTATATTTCGTGGTATTGATGCCATCCACTGTTTCGCTACCGACTTTACTGATGGTTACATCATCCGGTGCGTTACCTGACATTTTATTAGCGGACTTCAAGTCAATTTCCATATACATTTTTTGCATTGGCATTAACTGCCAGGCGATTTTCTTGTCGGGACGCAAAATTGTGGCCATGCTCATGCCTTCCATTTGCATTTCATTGCGTTCCTTGCCGTGGGAGTGATACACGGTTTGGGTAAAACTGCCCTCGGCAGTTATTACCTGGCGGATACCTGAATACTCGGTGTCAGGTGCAGGGATGGTCTCTGCCGAACCGGGGTTGGCAAAAAATAAGCCGGGCACCATTGCCAGGAACAACGTGAGGACATAAGTAATTTTTTTCATAATGAATTCCATTTTGAATGAATAGGACAAGCAACTTTTTTGCAAAAAAGACCTGCGGGCATCTGGCATCGATGGCCCCACAGGTATAAGCAGAAAAAGTTAGTGAAGGATCAGGCGGCAGTGCATGCCTGTTGATCCACATTTAAACCCTGGTTTAATTTCCGCCAATCTTTATTACTCAGCAAAGGTTTGAGCACGGATACGGTAGCGCCGAAAATTTCGGTTGATACTGCCTGGCGAAACCCTTGTAAAAATAAAATGCGCTCGGAATGAGTAATATTAGGCAGGACCATGAGCAAGCCTAGCAGGTTTTCTTCGGGGGATAGGGAACTGACAATTTTCTGTTCAATAGCATGAATCTCTTCATCGCTAAAATGTTTCCACAATAATTCCGCGTTGTGGGTCTCCTCGATGCGCATATGGACGAAATTTTCAGCCACAAATAAGGAGAACACCGCATAGAAGGCGTGTAACGCACTGGCCCTTTCCTTACCGTGCAGGTTTTTAATCACGGCGATTTTGCGCAGCAGTTCGCGGATTTCCATTTCATGTTCTTGATGGTCATCGGCGGTTTGTAATGGATTCCCGTCAAGCCCATTAATCACCGGATGAATGAATTCGTTTTCATGCGCCAGGTGGTCGCGACAGAAATGCAATAGGTTATTGGTTAGATCCAATTGGTGGGTTACCGCTTCATCATCTGTGTCGTCGAGTTTTCCCAAGTCAACCAGGTTTTGGCACAGGCTGGCCCTCAATCCTTTGTGGATCAGGGTATAGATGTTATAACGTGAATCGTTCATGAGCTCTCGGGTTCCATGAGTTAGTTGATATGAGTGAGTGTTTTTTTTGAGTCCTTGTGAGCAACAACATGTCATCCGTTGTTGTTGGCAACACAACTGCATTAACAGTATTGGCATTGTGCAAAAAGGCGCGACACTGCGTCTGTAAAAAATTGTGAGTATTTTTGTACTTTGGATGGGCTGAGCGGAGCGTCTCGTAACCTTCGCACATGCCGGGCCTTGCCTGTTTTGTTAAATATTCGCAGCTGCCGGGCTACATGGCACCTGGTGCCCAAATAGGCTAGAATGCCGCCCATTCTTTCCGCCCCCCTATTTTCGGGGATCCAAATCCAACTTCGTTAAAGTAGTTAAGTACCTGTGACTGACCTGAGCCATATCCGTAACTTTTCCATCATCGCCCACATTGACCACGGTAAATCCACCATCGCCGATCGTTTTATCCAAATGTGCGGTGGTTTGAGCGACCGTGAAATGGAAGCACAAGTCCTTGATTCCATGGATCTGGAGCGTGAGCGCGGGATTACCATCAAGGCCCACAGTGTGACCTTGAACTACAAGGCACGCGACGGCAAAACCTACCAGCTCAATTTCATCGATACCCCCGGCCATGTGGACTTCACCTATGAAGTGTCACGCTCCCTGGCGGCTTGTGAGGGGGCGCTATTGGTCGTGGATGCGGCCCAGGGCGTTGAAGCCCAGTCAGTGGCTAATTGCTATACCGCCATTGAGCAGGGACTGGAAGTTATTCCAGTGCTTAACAAAATGGATTTGCCGCAGGCTGAGCCTGAGCGCGTCGCCCAGGAAATTGAAGACATTATTGGCCTTGATGCAATGGAAGCGGTGCGCTGTTCAGCCAAATCCGGTATGGGAATGGAAGATGTACTGGAAGAACTGGTGCGCCTGGTTCCGCCCCCCACAGGCGATGTGGAGGCACCCTTGCAGGCGCTGATTATCGATTCATGGTTCGATAACTATCTTGGGGTTGTGTCGCTGGTGCGTGTCATGCAGGGTACCCTGAAGCTGAAAGATAAAATCATTGCAAAAACCATCGGTAAACCCCAATTGGTGGATGGCCTGGGTGTATTCACCCCAAAGCCGGTGCAATTAAAGGAATTAAAGGCGGGTGAGGTGGGTTTCATTGTTGCTGGTATTAAGGATATCCACGGTGCACCGGTGGGGGATACCCTGACACATGCGCAGACGCCCGATGTGGAAGCGCTGGCCGGTTTCCAGAAAATCAAACCGCAGGTTTATGCTGGTATGTTCCCGGTAAGCTCGGATGATTTTGAGGATTTCCGCGAGGCGCTCGCTAAACTGACCTTGAATGATGCCTCCCTGTTTTATGAACCGGAAAGCTCCGATGCGCTTGGGTTTGGTTTCCGTTGCGGCTTCCTCGGTATGCTGCATATGGAAATCATCCAGGAGCGACTGGAACGCGAGTACGATCTCGATTTGATTACCACGGCCCCGACAGTGGTGTATGAAATTGAAACCACCAGGGGCGAAACCATTTTTGTGGACAACCCTTCCAAGTTGCCGGACCCGGGCAGCATTGCCGAAATGCGCGAACCCATCGTTGAAGCCAATATCCTGGTGCCCCAGGAACATTTGGGTAATGTCATTACCTTGTGTATTGAAAAGCGCGGCGTGCAAAAAGATCTGCAATTTACCGGCTCCCAGGTATCGGTGAAATACGAGTTGCCGATGAACGAGGTGGTGACCGATTTCTTTGATCGCTTGAAATCAGTAAGCCGTGGTTTTGCATCGCTGGATTACAACTTCGTGCGCTTCCAGCCCGCAAAACTGGTGCGCCTGGATGTACTGATCAATGGTGATAAAGTCGATGCGCTCGCTATCATTGTGCACCGCGATAAAGCCCAATCCATGGGCCGGAGCCTGGTGGAAAAAATGAAAGAACTTATCCCGCGGCAAATGTTTGATGTGGCCATCCAGGCAGCCATTGGTGGCCAGGTAGTAGCGCGTTCTACCGTGAAGGCGTTGCGTAAGGATGTATTGGCCAAGTGTTACGGCGGTGATGCTACCCGTAAGAAAAAACTGCTGGAAAAGCAAAAAGCCGGTAAAAAACGCATGAAGCAAGTCGGCAATGTGGAAATCCCGCAAGCCGCTTTCTTTGCAGTGCTGAAAATAGATAGCTAATAACGATTAAGGAAACTCAATGAGCAGTATTAATCTCCCGCTGATACTCACTGTGGCGGTTTTAATAACGGGCCTGGTGTGGCTATTTGATGCCTTGGTATTGGCGCGTCCACGCAAGGAAAAAGTCGCCGCCATAGAAAAGCAATTCAGTGGCATGGCCATGGAAACCGAGCAACAAAAAACCGCCTATGAGGATGCCAAAAGTGTTGCGGCGCGCGAGCCTTTGTTGGTTGAGTATTCCAAGTCGTTCTTTCCTGTATTGTTTATTGTGTTCTTTTTGCGGTCATTCCTGGTTGAACCTTTCCAGATTCCCTCAGGCTCAATGATTCCCACGTTGGAAGTAGGGGATTTCATCCTGGTCAATAAATTTGCCTATGGGGTGCGGGAGCCGATAACCAACACCCAGTTCATCCCGGTAGGTAAACCCCAACGCGGCGACGTTATGGTGTTTTTCCCTCCCCACGCCCCGGACACCTATTACATCAAGCGTGTAATTGGCATTCCCGGTGACCACATTTCTTACAATAACCATGTGCTGACGATTAATGGCAAGGTTATCAAGGAAAAACTGGTTGCCGAGTTACCTGTGGGAGGCCCCTATTTGAAAATGGTAACCGAGACCATTGATGACAAAACCTTCACTGCCTTTAAGCACTTCCAGCCCGGACATTTAAGTGTGCGCGGTTCATGGGTAGTTCCGGAAGGACATTATTTCATGATGGGGGACAATCGTGATAACAGCCTGGACAGCCGTGAATGGGGTGTGGTTTCTGAAGACGCGATTGTCGGCAAAGCCTTTGCGGTGTGGATGCATTGGGATAAATTTTTCAGTGTGCCTTCTTTTGATCGTGTCGGCGTCATCAAGTAGATTTTTGTGCTAGCGTAAATGCAGGTTCATTTTCTCCCGGAGACCATTAATGAAATCAATTCAGATGAAATCCCTCAAACACCAGCGCGGGTTGGGAATGTTGCAGTGGGCCCTGGTTATTGCGGTTGCGGGGTTTTTCCTTTTGTTCGCATTTAAGGTAGTTCCGCTTTATGCGGAAAATCGCTACGTAGAATCCGCACTGCGTTCATTGGTAGCAGGCGGCGAAAAAATTGAAGAAATGACAGATGCGGAAATTACCAAGAAGCTCAATAACTTCTACATGATTAACAACGTACGTAGTGAAGGCCCCACGAAAAATATCAAAATCGAGCGTGAAGCCGAAAAGGCGTTGGTTACTGTTGACTATGAAACCCGTGTTCCCTTGATGTATAACATTGATCTGGTACTGGTTTTCAAAAATCACCTGGACAGTACAAAACCTGCCCAATGCTGTAAACCAGCAGCGACTCCTGCTACCAAATAACTTGTGTTAACCCTCAAATACCAACGCCTGGAACAACGCCTGGGCTATCAATTTGAAAACCAGCGCCAATTGCAGTTGGCGCTGACTCACCGCAGCCATGGGGCTTGCAATAATGAGCGCCTTGAGTTCCTTGGGGATTCCATCTTAAATTTTATTATTGGCGAAGCTTTATTTAGTCGCTTTCCGGAAGCGCGGGAAGGCCAGCTTAGCCGCTTGCGGTCCCAATTGGTCAAAGGTGAAACCCTTGCGGAATTGGCCCGCGAGTTTGAAATGGGGGATTACCTGATCCTGGGTGAGGGCGAGTTGAAGTCCGGCGGACGAAGCCGTGATTCTATTTTGGCGGATAGTGTCGAAGCGATTATCGGAGCTATTTATAGTGAGCGGGGCCTGGATGTTTGCCGTGAGCGCGTGCTTACCTGGTTTGCCTCGCGTATGGATGCAATTGGCAGTAACACCAGTGCCAAGGACGCCAAATCGCGGCTGCAAGAATATTTACAGGCCCAACGCCAACCCCTGCCGGAATACGCAGTTATCAATATAGGCGGGGAAGGGCATGCGCAGGTATTTACCATTGAATGCCGGGTAGCTATTGCCAAAAACTTCACACAGGCTTCTGCTTCCAGTCGGCGCGAAGCCGAAAAGCTATCAGCGGCTTTAATGTTGAAGCAATTGGACATCGACTAGGTTTGTTTCGCTTCTTCTGTATTCATCTGATTTTTTATTTTCTGTAGCATTTATTTATGACCGCTAATTTCGATACTGAACAGGTTCAAGGCCGTTGTGGCTATGTCGCCATCGTTGGCCGCCCGAATGTAGGGAAATCGACCCTGCTTAACCATATGTTAGGGCAGAAAATCAGTATTACCTCACGCAAACCGCAAACAACCCGCAATGCGGTGGTTGGTATAAAAACCGAAGGTGATGTTCAAATCATTTTTGTGGACACACCGGGTTTGCATTTGGGACAACAAAAAGCGATTAACCGCTACATGAACCGGGCGGCAACTACTGCCATGAAAGACGTGGATGTTGTTGTATTTGTTGTGGATCGCTTTATCTGGACCGAAGAGGACGAAGCGGTAGCGGAAAAGCTCCAGCATATCAACTGCCCGGTAATTTTGGCCGTTAATAAAGTGGATCAGATAGAGGATAAGGAAACACTTTTGCCACATTTGCAGAAGCTTGCGGAAAAATTACACATTGCCGAAATTGTCCCTATGTCGGCGTTGCGCAATACTAATCTGGATCGTCTGGAGCAATTAATCGTCGAGCGTTTACCGGAAGGAATCCATATGTATCCCGAGGACCAGGTGACGGATCGCAGCTCACGTTTTATGGCCGCCGAGATAGTTCGCGAGAAAATTACCCGGCAGTTAGGGGATGAATTGCCTTATGAAATGGCGGTGGAAATTGAAGAGTTCAAACAGGAAGGTAATTTGCTGAATATATCTGCGCTCATCCTGGTTGAACGCGATGGACAAAAAAAAATCCTTATCGGTGATAAAGGCGCGCGCATTAAGTTAATTGGTACAGAAGCGCGTATCGATATGGAAAAATTGTTTGAATTAAAAATAATGCTCAAGCTTTGGGTCAAGGTAAAATCCGGCTGGTCAGATGACGAGCGTGCATTACGCAGCCTTGGGTACAACGATTTCTAGTTTTATCATGCGTGTCGACCTGCAACCAGCATACATATTGCACACGCGGCCTTACCGGGACACCAGTTTATTAATTGATTTACTAACCCCTGAGTTTGGGCGAATTACCGCAATTGCACGCGGTGTTCGCAAAGCTAAAACCCCCAAACGCCAATTATTAAATCCTTTCAATCGCTTGCTGGTTAGCTGGCAAGGCAAAACAGATATTAAATTGCTCACCAATTACGAAGCGGATAACCATATCCTTACCCTGAAGGGCAATCATTTATATTCGGCATTTTATTTAAACGAATTACTGGTACGTTTGCTGCCGGAAATGGATCGACACAATGGTCTTTATTACGCTTACGAACAAAGCCTGGATGCATTGCAATTGGAAGTGGATATAGAGCCTTTATTACGTGGATTCGAATTTCGCTTGCTGGAAGAGTTGGGGTATGCGTTGGACTTTACCCGGGATGTGCGCAATGGTTGCGCGATAGCGCCGCTGGAATTTTATGAATGCCATATCCAGGAGGGATTTTATGCGGCAGCGCCGGATCTGCCTGAATATCTCCTGGTAAAAGGCGATTGCCTATTGGCTATCGCAGCCGGGGATTATTCGTCCGTGGCTACCCGCCAGGCAGCAAAAAAATTAGCGCGACGAATGCTCAAGCCATTGTTGGGAGCTAAACCTTTACGCAGTCGGGAATTATTTGTGCAAGCCAACCCGGCCCATCAATGAGCTTGCATTTCGCTGGTTTCCAAACCAAAGAGTGAATCGATATTTTTATCACGGCCCCAAGCAATTAAATCATCCAGGGCATGGTTGAGTGCAGGCATAGCGCTGCGCGCCTGTTCATATTGCTTGCTTTGGAATAGTTTATCCAGCAGGCCGCTGATATGCTTCAGGCGAGGTACCCCGCAATAGCAACTGCTGCCATAAAGGCGGTGTATTAATTCACCCAATTGTTCGAATTGTTCAGTGTCCAGCGCCTGCCTGATTTGCAATTTTTCATTTTCCAGGCCGGCCAATAACATGCTCAACATGTCGCGCGCTAATGCCGGTTTATGGTTAGCAAGCCTGAGGCACAACTGAATATCAACCGAGCCGGTCATATCCTCGACGGGAATGGTTTCGAGTTTATCGGCAATCAATTTTTCTTCCGGTTGTATAATCACTTCCTTTTTGCCCGACAAACTATTCCAGCGATTAATGACATGCGCCAACTGGCTTTCGCTGACGGGTTTGCTAATGCAATCATCCATGCCGGCAATCAACAACTCGGCTTTTTGTTCCGTAATGGTATGGGCGGTCAGGGCGATGATCGGTGTGCGACGCTTTCCTTCTTCCAATGCGCGGATATGCCGCGTTGTTTCCATGCCATCCATACCGGGCATTTGGATATCCATAAAAATCACATCAAATTCATTATTTTTACAGGCATCTATTGCTTGGGGGCCATTGTTAGCCTGGGTAACCTGGGTGTTAAGCCCGCGCAATAATTCCGATGCGAGTTGTAAATTGGCCGGGTTATCATCAACCAATAAAACGGAAATGAGCGGATGTGAGGCTCCATCATCCTGTTCGCGCATGTCCTTGATATGCAAATCGAGTTGGCGGCCAAGGGTTTGCAGGAGTGCGTCATAGGCGATAGGTTTATTAACAAATAACACGCGGGATTTATCCGAGTAACCCCTGAATAGGCGTTGATGAGCCGGTGTGCAGCAAACGATAAGCGTGCAGTTAAATTCCATATGCAATTGTTCAGCGAGATTATTTAACAGCACGGGTGGAATTTTTCGCTCGCTGGGCATTATATCCAGGATTAATAAATCGAAATTATTGTTGCTCTGGCGGGCGTTGCGCAAAATGGGAAAGCAATCGTGAATAGCGGGAATATTTTCGGTATTACCATTCCACTCGTGTAACAAATTTTCAATTTGTTTTATTGACGCTGCATTTTCCCCGCACAGCAAAATGCGATAATCACTCAGGTTGGCAAGTTGGCTAATGGATGGCTGGCGTTTATCAATCCCGAGGCGCGCGGTAAACCAAAATGTAGAACCCTTGTCCGGTTCGCTGACCACACCGATTTCACCGTTCATGCGTTCAACCAGCCCTTTGCATATCGCCAGGCCAAGCCCTGTGCCTTCATGTTCGCGGGTAATGGAGGTGTCAGCCTGGTTAAATGGGCTGAACAGTTGCTCTTGCTCTTCACGGCTTAAACCAATGCCTTCATCGCTCACACATACTTTCAATGTAATTTGTGTTTCCTGGCGCTGAAGGATACTGATATCCACGATTATATTACCGCTGGCGCTGTATTTGATCGCATTGCTTACCAGGTTGGATAACACTTGTTTAAAACGCAGCGCATCGCCCAGCAAATTTTTTGGGATGGCGGGTTCAATGTAATTGACTAACTCAAGGTTTTTTTCCTGCGCGGCGGGGGCAAGTATATGCAGGACCTCATCAACACTGTGGCGAATGGGGAGTGGAGCATAATCCAGCGTTAATTTACCCGATTCAATTTTGGAAAAGTCCAGGACCCCATTGATAACTGTCAGCAGGTTTTGGGCGGAATCGCGAATGGTTTCCATATATTCGCGTTGTTGGTCATTTAATTCCGTTTTTAATGCAAGGTTGATAAAACCGAGGATGCCATTTAATGGCGTGCGGATTTCATGGCTTGTATTCGCAAGGAATTCTGATTTAACCCGGCTGGCTTCCAAGGCTTCCTTGCGCGCTAAATCCAATTCCACGTTTTGGATTTCGATGGTCTCCAATGTCTCACGCAAATCTTCAATGGCATGATCAATATGGCCCTGCATATCGGTTTGTGCCGCTTCCATGTAATCCGCCATGGTATTGATGGCTTCGGCCAATCCCAGGAATTCACTGGAATTCTGCGGTGCGACGCGCTCGCTTAAACGGCCGCGGGCCAGGGCGTGTACAACATTTTTAATATGATCCAGTGGATCGGTAATACGGTGGTAAAGTGAAATCGCAAAATAAGCCCCAATGATTAAACACAATATTGCCGACGCGATCGCCAACACTATGGCTTCATAACGCACCACTGCGTAAGGTGCGGCCAGTAGTTCGATTTCAATCCAGCCGATGGGGTTGCTATTTTCGTTATCCACCAGGGGATGTGCAAAACGCAGTGTGTGCTGGGTCTTCCGCACCAGCGGCATGTGCATACCGGGCTCGGTCGGGTCATGGGTTTCCATAAATTGCGGGCCGCTATGGAAGGCCTGGTTTTTATCCGCGTGATAGGCGTGGATCGCACGGATGTAAGGTTCTTCCAGTGACGCATCAAGTATATGCTGCACCAGCTCGCGGCTATTCTCTTGCATGGGTTTGTGCAGCAAATGTGCGGTTTTTTGCGCAAGGGCACTGCCGCGTAAATCAATAAATTGATTGATTTGGGAAATGCCCAAGTAAGTAAGGCTGACTGCAATAAAAATAATCATACTGAGCGAGGGGATAAATATCAGGCGCCACACATCGGATTTAATACTGTTACGTTTATTCATGGCGGTATGCCTTGTCCTTTTTATGGATATTTCTGTCCGGCCCGTTTATGGGTGGATAACCGGATAAAACCATTTTCTGATTATTCGGTATTGCCAGTCGCGCGAGTGAATAGTTTTATCGTTAATGCCAAGTGTTCGCAGGGGATGCGATCACAGGTAGAATAGCCGCCTCGCGCGCGCCTGTGCAACCGGCCAGGCCTTTTCGTATTCCAATTAAACCCACCGAGGCATGTATGGATTTCCCCACAATTGAGGCATTTGTTGGCAATACCCCGTTGGTGCGCTTGCAGCGCTTGCCCGGGGTTACCACCAACAAAGTGTTGGTTAAATTGGAGGGAAACAATCCCGCAGGTTCGGTAAAGGATCGCCCGGCCTTGTCTATGATTTCCCGCGCGGAGTTGCGCGGCGATATAAAACCCGGTGATACATTGATTGAGGCTACCAGTGGCAATACCGGGATTGCATTGGCGATGGTGGCTGCAATTAAGGGTTATCGCATAATTTTGATAATGCCCGATAACTCCACCGCCGAACGCAAGGCTTCCATGGCTGCTTATGGTGCAGAGTTAATTCTGGTTTCCAGGGAGGAGGGCATGGAAGGCGCGCGTGACCTGGCGTTGCGAATGCAGGCCGAAGGCAAGGGTAAGGTTCTGGACCAGTTTGGTAATCCAGATAACCCGCTGGCTCACTACACCACAACCGGGCCGGAAATCTGGCAGCAAACCGGGGGGCGCATTACCCACTTTGTCAGTTCGATGGGTACTACCGGTACCATCATGGGGGCTTCACGTTTCCTGAAAGAAAAAAATCCGTCAATCCAGATCATTGGCTTGCAGCCATCCGAAGGCGCGCAAATCCCTGGTATTCGCCGCTGGCCGGAAGCCTACCTTCCCAAAATTTACGAGCGCGATCGTGTGGATGCCATTGTGAGCATGCCGCAACAACTCGCCGAAGACACCATGCGCGAGCTGGCGCGCAAAGAAGGCATTTTCTGCGGGGTCTCTTCCGGCGGTGCTGTTGCCGCTGCCCTGGAATTAAGCCAGCAGGTTGAAAATGCCGTCATCGTGGCCATTATTTGCGACCGGGGTGATCGTTATTTGTCTTCCGGACTTTTTAATAATTGAGTACATCCACAGTCATATCGCGCTAGTTATCAATAAGTACAGAGACAATCCGATGGCCAATCGCAGTGGTAAAGGTGGTAATAACAACGGCGGGAGTTTGCTTGGCAAGAAGCCGCGCCCGAGGAAAGCGGGTGAGCCTGTTTATGTACGGGATGACGCGCCTCGAATGAATGCCCCGCGCAAAGCAGAAAACGTATTGCCGCAAACCAATAAACGCCTGGGTGAATTTACTGTCGAGCGCTGGAGCCATGATGGCCGGGGATTAGCGAGCCTGGCTGGGAAAACACTTTTTATCCAGGGCGCTTTACCGGGGGAGCGAGTCAGCGCGCGCTTGCTGGAGGACCATCCTCGCTATATTGAGGCGCGTGTTGACCAGGTTATTGAAGGATCAACGGATCGTATCGAACCAGCCTGCCCGCATTACCAGGATTGCGGCGGTTGCCAGCTCCAACATGTCAATCCCGAGGCGCAACTTGCCTTGAAGCAACAAGCGCTGATGCAACAATTGCAGCATTGGGGAAAAGTCACCCCGAAACGAATCCTACCGGCTGTCAGCATTAACCCGGGCGGTTATCGCGCCCGGGCGCGCCTGGGCGTGTGGTATGAAAATGATGGCCGGGTAAATCTCGGGTTCCGCCAGCAGCACAGTAAAACTATCGCCCCAATCCATAGTTGCCTGGTGTTAGCACCTGCATTGAATGCGCTGATCGAACCCTTGCAGCGCTGGCTGGAACAACTGCGTTCCGCACAAGCGGTAACCCATATTGAACTGGTGCTCGGCGATCGCCAGGTGGCCGTTATCCTGCGGCACACTAAAAAGTTGAGCGAGCCGGATACCAAGGGCCTTGCCGAACTTGCTTCAGGGCATGGATGTGTGGTCTGGCTGGAGCCAAATGGCAATCGGGGGCTTACCGATCTGGACGGTAAGCCATGCAACCCGCGGTTGGAATATTCGCTGGGTGGTCTATCCCTCGCTTTTCATCCCCAGGATTTCACCCAGGTAAACCCCCAAGTGAATGAATACATGGTGAAGCAAGCCCTGGCGTTGCTGGATTTGCAGCCCGACGAGCGCGCTTTGGATTTATTTTGTGGTATCGGTAATTTCACCTTGCCCATCGCCAACGTTTGTCGCGAGGTGATTGGTGTCGAAGCTGTGGAGTCAATGGTGCTGCGGGGGCGTGAAAATGCGGAGCGGTTGGGCATCACCAATGCAAAATTTATTGCCGCGGACCTGGCAGATTTGACCCATACTCTGTGGCAGGGGTTAGGTGGTCAAGCACAACCAATCGCCGCTATTTTGCTGGACCCGCCTCGTGATGGTGCAAAAGAGGCAGTCACCGCTATCAAACGGTGGACGGAGAGCGGGCAACTTTCACCCAAGCGGCTGGTCTACGTCAGTTGCAACCCGGCGACCCTGGCGCGCGATGCCGCAATTTTGGCTGAAGCAGGTTACGAACTGGATGCGGCGGGCATATTGGACATGTTCCCCCATACCAGCCACGTAGAGTCAATGGCGTTGTTTTTGCTTAAATGATCGGCATTGAATGGCGCGTTAATTATCATGTCGATCTGATACCTTAAACCAAGAATAAAGCAACCCCGAATTGAAGTAGACGTTATGGTTAAAGTCAGAGCAGATCATCCCATCGCTGCGGACGGCAAGGTTGATATAGATGCCTGGATCGATCGCCTCAACCACTCCCATCTCCAGGCGGAGACCAGCCGTGCCGAATTACGGCGCGCTGCGGAAAAAAGCCTATCGGTAGTCGAAATCCACGCGGACGACGACCATAGTTGGGGCGAAGAGTTTTCGTGTTTTCGCATTGGCCTCGAAATGGCGGAAATCCTGGCGGATTTGCAATTGGACCAGGATGCCTTGATAGCCTCCATCCTGTATCGCGCTGTACGCGAGCACAAAATTACCCTCAAAGATGTCCAGGAGGAATTTGGCGAGACCGTTGGCAAGCTGGTGAAAGGGGTATTGCGCATGGCAGCCATCAGTTACCAGCGCAATGAGGAGGAGCGGGTCTTCGGTTCCCAGGCAACAGAACAAGCTGAGAAAATCCGCAAAATGCTGGTGGCGATGGTGGATGATGTACGTATCGCCCTAATCAAACTGGCGGAGCGCACCTGCGCCATTCGGTCGGTCAAAAATGCCAGTCCGGATCGCCGCCGGCAGGTATCGCGCGAAGTTGCCGATATTTACGCACCCCTTGCCCATCGTTTGGGCATTGGCCATATCAAATGGGAACTTGAAGACCTTTCATTCCGCTACCTGCAACCGGACGACTACAAGCGTATTGCCAAATTGCTGGATGAACGCCGCCTGGCGCGGCAGGAATATATAGATAACTTGCTAACGCTCTTGCGCGGAGAGCTAAAAAAGGCGGGGATTGAAGGTACCGTCGGTGGCCGGGCTAAACACATTTACAGCATTTGGCGGAAAATGCAGCGCAAGGGGATTCCATTTTCACAGGTTTACGACATCCGCGCCGTCCGCATCCTGGTTCCCTCCATCCGCGATTGCTACACCGTCCTCGGGATCGTTCATAGCCTGTGGCGAAATATTCCCCACGAGTTCGACGACTATATCGCCTCGCCCAAGGAAAACGGTTATCGCTCATTGCATACCGCGGTATGGGGGCCGGAAAACAAGGTCCTGGAAATCCAGATCCGCACCCATGAAATGCACGAGGAATCCGAACTCGGGGTATGTGCGCATTGGCGCTACAAAGGCACCGACACCAAATCCACCCAGGATGCTTACGAGCAAAAAATTTCCTGGTTGCGGCAGGTCCTTGAATGGCATGAAGAGTTGGGCGGCGATAGCTCCCAATTGCAGGATGACCTGCGTTCGGTGAACCAGGACCGTATCTATGTGTTCACCCCGGAAGGCCATGTGGTGGATTTGCCGCGCACGGCAACCCCGCTCGATTTTGCCTACAAAATCCACACGGATATCGGCCATCGCTGCCGCGGTGCTAAAGTCAACAACCGTATAGTTCCACTCAACTACCAGCTGACCAATGCGGACCAGGTGGAAATCCTTACCGGTAAACTGGAGTCCCCCAGTCGCGATTGGCTTAACGCCGCCCTTGGGTACGTAAACACGCCGCGGGCTCGCGCTAAAATCCAGCATTGGTTCAAGCAGCAGGCACGCGACAAAAATATTGCGGAAGGCCAGGCGTTACTGGATCGTGAGTTCAGGCGTCTTGCTTTACTGGACCTGGATTTTGAAGAACTGGCGAAAAAGCTGCGCTTCAACTCACTCGATGATTTGTATGCGGCAGTGGGTGCCAGCGATATCGGCGTCGGCCAGGTATTAAACGCCGCGCAGAAACAATTGGATGAAGCAGATCCGCAGCAACCCTTAATTCCCTTCAAGGCCAAGGCGCCGCGCCCGAAAAAGGATTCGGATTTTTATATTGAAGGCGTGGGGAATTTGCTCACCCAGATTGCCCATTGTTGCAATCCGGTGCCGGGCGACGCTATTACCGGCTACATTACCCTGGGTAAGGGGGTTTCAATCCACCGGCAAGATTGCTCGAACATCCTGCAACTCCAGGCCGATGAGCCCCAGCGCATTATCAAGGTCGAGTGGGGCAATGCGCCGCAAAGTTTCTATTCGGTCGATGTCGTCATTGAAGCCTATGATCGCTACGGCCTGTTAAAGGATATTACCGCCTTGCTTGACCAGGAACGCATCAATATCATCGCCCTGCAAACCTTGTCGGATAAGCGCAAAAACACTGTCGATATGCAGGTAACCGTGGAAATTCGCAGCTTTGATGAACTCAGCCGAATCCTCACCAAACTTAACCAATTACCCAATATTGCCTCCGCCCGGCGCAAACATTGATTTACCTGGATGCTTCCGTGAACCCATACACCATCGACGATTTACTTTATCTAATGGCGCGGCTGCGCGATCCTGAGTCAGGTTGCCCCTGGGATATCAAGCAGGACTACGCCAGTATCGCACCTTCTACATTGGAGGAAGCTTATGAAGTGGTGGATGCCATCGAAAAACAGGATTTTACCCACCTGAAAGAAGAACTGGGTGATCTGTTATTCCAAGTGATTTTCTATAGCCAGCTTGGCAAGGAAGAGGGGCACTTTGAGTTTGCTGGTGTTGTTTCGGATTTGGTGGCGAAGCTGATTCGCCGTCACCCCCACGTATTTCCAGAGGGCACACTACAAAGCCGGGTTGATAATCGCCACACCTTGCCAGGCGACGTCAAGGCTCGTTGGGAAACCATTAAACAACAAGAACGGGCGGCAAAAGGCAAACAGGGATTGTTGGCGGATATTCCGCTTAACTTGCCTTCGCTCAGTCGCGCCGCCAAATTGCAAAAGCGTGCCGCGAGTGTCGGTTTTGATTGGGACGATGTTTACGGTCCCATCGCCAAAGTGCGTGAAGAGCTATTGGAAGTGGAAGCTGAGCTGGACTCGGGGAATCAGCAGGCGCTGGAAGATGAATTGGGTGACCTGCTCTTTGCCGCGGTAAACATTGCCCGCTATATGAAAATTGATCCGGAACAGGCATTGCGGCGCGCCAACCAAAAGTTTGAACAACGGTTCCATTTTATCGAGTCCCACGTTTCCCAACCCCTGGAGTCCACCCCGATCGGTGAGATGAACCGCTTATGGGAACTCGCCAAGAAACAATAAGTTATCCACAAAATGTTAGGTGTTGGCTCATGGGATGATGTCGCCTAAATCATTTGTGTAGGATAAGCTCATCTCCTTTGATAACTTTTTGTTTTATGTGATCGGTTTTAAAAGGCGTTATGATTTGATCATTGATAATGATTTTGCCGTCAATTGTTAAGTCTTTTTAAAGCATTCCCTAGTAAATAATAACAACCGTAGATGAGGTTCCTTTGGATCGGCATGAAGTAAAGCCGGGCTATGTGGATAAGCGTCTGAGTACTATCAAAATCCACATTTCAGAGCTAAAAGTAGGCATGTATGTCTCCAGGTTGGACCGCGACTGGCAGGAAACGCCATTCCTGATGCAAGGCTTCATGATCGAAAGCCTGGATGACATAGATGCGGTGGCGCAGTATTCAGAGCACGTCTGGATTGATGCTGTGCGCGAAGAATGGGTACCTCCCGAAGCGCGTGGTGTATCCGGTGCTCCTATCCCCAGGGTTAAATCCTACATCAACAAGGTCGATGCCCGGAAAGAGCATCAAGCCGCCATGGGTGTGTTCCGCGAGGCAAAGAAGCTAACCAAAACCTTGCTCGATGATGCGCGGCTTGGCGGAGTCATTAACACCGAGCAGGCCAAGGCGACGGTAAAAGAGTGTGTCGGCAGTATTTTGCGCAATCCCGATGCCCTTATCTGGATGTCACGGATGCGCAACGAAGATGAATACACGGCGGAGCATTGTTTAAATGTGTGTATTTTGTCCATCGCCTTTGGCCGGCACCTGGGGATGAGCGAACCGGAGCTGGAAAAGCTGGGCTTGTGCGGCTTGTTGCATGACGTGGGGAAAATGCGCGTCCCGGCAAGTGTGCTCAACAAGAGTGAAGAGCTTACCGACAAAGAATTTAATATTATCAAGGCTCATACGGTTCACGGCCGGAACTTGCTAATGTCATCGCCCGGCATTCCCAACGCAACAGTGGATGTGGCCTATAGCCATCACGAACGGGTTGATGGGACAGGGTATCCACGCAAGTTAAAGGCGGCCGGAATTTCTGATTTCGCCCGTATTATCGCCATCGTGGATGCCTATGATGCAATGACCGGCGACCGTTGCTATTCCCGTGCAATTCCCGGTACTGAGGCGCTTAAACGTATTTTTGACGAGCGCGGCAAGCACTTCGACGAACGACTGGCCCTGGAATTTATCAAATGTGTGGGGCTTTACCCGCCCGGCAGTATTGTGGAGTTGGTTAATGGACTGGTGGGAATAGTATTGGAAACCAATTACCGCTATCGCCATTTACCCAGGATTATTGTTGTAAAAGACCTGCAGCAGCCGCTTGAGAAAGAGCAAATCCTGAACCTGGCGGACGTGGAACAAAAGAAGCTGGATAAAACCTATCTCATCAAACGCGCATTGCGCGACGGAACCCATGATATCCATTTGCGGGACTATCGCGAAAAAGGATTAACCTATACCTACGGGTAACACCGGTCCAGATAAAGGCGCGCTTACCTCGCGCCTTTAATAATTTCGCCAATTACCAGGCCGGTTATTTCGGATCGAGGGTAATTTTCGGTTTTGGTTTTTGGATGATTACTGTCTGCGCTGTCGGCTTCGCCGTTTTAGGAAGTGTTTTAGCCCTGGAGCCCGGCATCCCCGGTTTTTTTCCGGTACCCGCCTTTGGTGCACGGCCAGCCTCACCGGATTTTGCTTGACCCTTCTCACCCGGCGCTTTGCTTGGATGAGTCCCACGCGCATCCGCTTTAGCATCCATGGTTGGTTTACCGGCGCGCCGTTGATTCGGGCGGGGCTGGGGGCCGCCGGTGGATTTGGGTAAATGGATGGTTTCTGTCTTATATCTGCCGGGTTCTATCCCTTCCAATGTCCAGTTGCCGATTTTTACCCGCACTAATCGCAGGGTAGGGTGACCCACCGCAGCGGTCATGCGGCGCACCTGCCGGTTGCGGCCTTCAGTAATAACGATTTCCAGCCACTGGGTGGGAATGTTCGCCCGGTCGCGAATGGGCGGGGTGCGCTCCCAAATCTTTGGCGCCGGAATCAGTCGTACTTCGGCGGGTTGGGTCATGCCGTCATTAAGCTCTACTCCCTGGCGTAACTTGGTCAAGGCATAACTGTTCGGGGCGCCTTCCACTTGTACCCAATAGGTTTTGGGAAGCTTGTGTGCCGGGTGGGCAATTTGATGTTGAAGCTGTCCATCATCCGTGAGCAATAAAAGCCCCTCGGAATCGTGATCGAGACGTCCGGCAGGGTAAACGTTTGGAATTTTGATGTACTCCTTCAGGGTGGGGCGGCCTTCCCCATCGGTGAATTGCGAGAGCACACCAAAAGGCTTGTTAAAAAGAATCAGAGAGGACATAAAGCGTTACATAGCTCGCTGTAGATACCAATAAAACGTGGATTTTATCCGAGATTTGGACCACAGACATAGCAACATAACTCATGCATAAACACCGATAGACGTGTAGAATCGCCGTCGCTCTGGCAAGGGGTAGCTCCCTGTGGCGGGGCTCTTTTTCTAAATTTTCATATTGTTAATGGTAGAGCTCACAAGGCCGAGCCGCATGAATTGATGGAGCCATCTTTAAATGACAGATTCAAAAATTATCTACACCCAAACCGACGAAGCCCCCGCCCTTGCAACTTATTCCCTCTTGCCAATCGTCCAGGCCTTTACCAAATCTTCCGGCGTAGTGATTGAAACCCGCGATATTTCTCTGTCAGGCCGTATTATCGCCGCCTTCCCCGAGCGTTTAACAGAAGCCCAGCGTATCGGTGACCACCTCGCAGAATTGGGCCAGTTAGCCACCACACCAGAAGCCAACATTATTAAATTGCCAAATATCAGCGCCTCTATCCCTCAATTGAAAGCGGCCATTAAAGAATTGCAAAGCCAGGGCTATAACCTGCCCGACTATCCCGAAGTCCCTGCGAATGATGATGAAAAGAACATCAAGGCCCGCTACGACAAAATCAAGGGGTCCGCAGTAAACCCGGTATTACGTGAAGGCAACTCCGATCGCCGTGCGCCTTTGTCGGTAAAAAACTATGCGCGTAAAAACCCCCATAAAATGGGCGCTTGGTCAACTGACTCCAAGTCCCACGTTGCGCACATGAACAGCAACGATTTTTACGGCAGTGAAAAATCCACCACCATCACCGAGGCCGGTAATTTGAAAATTGAGTTAATCGCCGCCGATGGTTCAGTGAAAGTATTGAAAGACGCAATAAAAGTACAAGCGGGCGAAATTGTTGATGCATCTGTACTTGGCAAAAAAGCGTTGCGCTCATACATTGCCGAGCAAATCGAAGATGCAAAAACCAGGGGTGTGCTGCTCTCTGTTCACTTGAAAGCTACCATGATGAAGGTGTCTGATCCCATTATTTTTGGTCACTTTGTATCTGTTTTTTATGCTCCGGTGCTGGAAAAACATGCCGCTGTCCTGGGTGAATTGGGGGTGGATGTTAACAACGGTATCGGTGACCTCTACACCAAAATCAAATCCTTGCCGGCGGAAAAACAAGCCGAAATCGAAGCGGACATCAACACGCTGTACGCGTCTCGTCCCCAATTGGCGATGGTCAACTCGGATAAGGGCATTACCAACCTGCATGTTCCCAGCGACGTAATTGTCGATGCATCCATGCCGGCGATGATTCGCGACTCCGGCAAGATGTGGAATGCCGAGGGCAAATTACAAGATACCAAAGCCTGCATACCTGATCGTTGTTATGCCGGGATATACCAGGTTGTGATCGATGATTGCAAAAAGAACGGTGCATTCAATCCCGTGACCATGGGAAGCGTGCCCAATGTAGGGTTAATGGCGCAAGCGGCAGAAGAATACGGTTCGCATGATAAAACCTTCCAAATTCCGGGCAATGGTACTGTGCGCCTGGTTGATGCCAATGGCAACGTCGTGTTGGAGCAGGCTGTCGAGGAAGGCGATATCTTCCGCGCATGCCAGGTAAAAGATTTACCCGTACAGGATTGGGTGAAGCTGGCGGTGAACCGTGCCCGCGCAACCGGTACCCCAGCGGTATTCTGGCTGGATGAAAAACGGGCCCACGATGCACAATTGATCGCCAAAGTGAAAAATTATCTGAAGAACCATGACACCAGTGGTTTGGAAATCCACATCATGTCACCGGAAGCGGCAATCCAGTTCTCGTTGGATCGGATCCGAGCGGGCAAAGATACTATTTCTGTAACCGGTAATGTGCTGCGTGATTATCTCACCGACCTGTTCCCAATTATGGAACTGGGTACTTCGGCAAAAATGTTGTCGATTGTTCCCTTGATGAATGGTGGCGGTTTATTCGAAACCGGTGCGGGCGGTTCCGCGCCCAAGCACGTACAGCAATTTGTAGAAGAAGGCCATTTGCGCTGGGATTCACTGGGCGAATTCCTGGCATTGGCGGAATCGCTGGATCATTACGGTAATGTAACCGGCAATCAAAAGGCAAAAGTCCTGGCCAAGACGCTGGACCAGGCTAATGGTTTATTCCTGGATAACAACAAATCACCAGGTCGTGCGGTGGGTGAATTTGACAACCGCGGCAGCCACTTCTATCTGGCAATGTACTGGGCACAAACCCTGGCTGCCCAAACCGAGGATGTTGCATTGGCTGCCCAGTTTGCCCCTGTGGCAAAAAAATTGGCAGAAAACGAAGCCAGGATAGTCGCTGAACTGATTGCAGCGGGTGGCAAGCCGGTGGATCTGGGGGGGTATTATCGTCCAGACATCAACAAAACCTCAGCGGCTATGCGTCCGAGTTCTACTTTTAATGCAGCTCTGGCAAGCCTGAATTAAGTCAGCCTCAATACGCCAAAAAGCCTCTTGTGGAAACATAAGAGGCTTTTTTTATTGCTGTCGCACCATTAATTAGTCGTAGCGATATTAAGCAGGCGCGAGGCTTGTTCGTTGGGTGTTACCAGCCATCACCGGCGCAGAGATGTTGACTGCATGCAGTCCTTTATCTCCTTTGGTGATGTCAAAGGTCACCTGTTGGCCTGCCTTAAGGGTTTTATAACCCTCCATTGCTATGGCGGAATAGTGTGCAAACAGGTCTTCACCGCCTTCATCCGCCAGGATAAAACCGTAACCTTTCGCATTATTAAACCATTTGACTGTGCCTGTTGGCATAATTGGAATCCTTCTGCCCGAGTGATGCTCTTGAAAAACACCACTGTCGTTATTATTTTCCCAAGTACTGCAATTGCTCGGGGTCTTGGACGAGAGATTTTGCTTCGGGGCAATGCTATTAACTTTATGCTTTTAAGCGGACAAGTATTTTATTGTTATATGCGATAAGTGCCCCAATCTAAGCAAAGTGCCGCATTTATGTGCATGGGCGCTCTTTTTTTATCCAACAATTGGCCCAAAGTCAAGCGCTTATCGGGATTAACGACGATCGGACAACAAAAGCCGATATTAGGGGTTGTTATGCCGATGGGTTACAATGCTGGCGAATATCCAATCATTTTTTATTTGCATCGAATCTCTATGGGCAATCTCCAAAACCTTCAACTAACATTAGGTAAAGATGATGAAAATTCCGCCGATGAATTGGATGGTGGTCTTGCTGTCTTAACATCTAAACCCAAGTTAAAACGACCACCCATGTACAAGGTGGTTTTATTGAACGATGACTACACACCCATGGATTTCGTGGTTGAAATATTGGAAATGTTTTTTTCAATGTCGCGCGAAAAAGCTACCCATGTGATGTTAACGGTACATGTTCACGGCAAAGCGGTTTGCGGCATCTATACTCGTGATATTGCTGAAACTAAAGCAGCGCAAGTGAATCAATATGCTAGAGAAAATCAACACCCGCTGTTGTGCGAAATTGAAGCGGTTGAAGATGAGCAGTAAAGCTTTGTGAAAACGAAGTTAACTTTGTTGGTTAGAAGAGGGTTGGCGCGATGTTAAGTAAAGATCTGGAAGTAACTTTAAATCTTGCTTTCAAAGGTGCGCGCTCCAAGCGACACGAATTCATGACTGTTGAGCACCTGCTCCTCGCGCTCATCGATAATGATTCGGCAGCCAATGTGTTACGCGCTTGCGGTGCTGATCTTATAAGTTTACGCAAAGAACTAATAGAATTTGTCGATTCCACCACTCCGCTCATTCCCGAAAATGACAGCGAACGGGAAACACAGCCTACGCTGGGTTTCCAACGGGTATTGCAACGCGCAGTATTCCATGTGCAATCCTCCGGTAAACAAGAGGTTACGGGTGCAAATGTACTCGTAGCTATTTTTAGCGAGCAGGAAAGCCAGGCTGTTTACTATTTGAAACAACAAAGTATTGCTCGCATCGATGTTGTGAATTTTATTACCCATGGCATTCACAAGGTGGCGGGTAATAATGATCACAGTAGCGACCATCATCACAGTTCGCAAGAAAACCAGGATGAAGAAGCCGCTACCGGCGAATCCGGTGCGCAAAGCCCGCTGGAAAACTTCGCCACTAACCTGAACGAAGCTGCCATGCAAGGGCGTATTGATCCTTTGGTCGGGCGTGAGTTTGAAGTCGAGCGGGTCTGCCAGATTTTGTCGCGTCGCCGAAAAAATAATCCATTGCTGGTCGGTGAATCAGGTGTGGGTAAAACGGCGATAGCAGAGGGCTTGGCCAAACGAATTGTTGATGGTGATGTACCTGAATCCCTTGCCGACAGTGTGGTTTTCTCACTGGATATGGGCGCGCTCCTGGCCGGTACCAAATACCGGGGTGATTTTGAAAAGCGGTTCAAGAGTTTGCTGAATGATTTGAAACGGCAAAAAAAATCTATTTTGTTTATTGATGAAATCCACACCATTATCGGAGCAGGTGCTGCGTCTGGTGGTGTAATGGATGCGTCAAACCTGCTTAAGCCTCTATTGTCCTCCGGTGATATTCGCTGCATGGGATCAACGACTTACCAGGAATTCCGCGGCATTTTCGATAAGGACCGCGCTCTCTCACGTCGTTTCCAAAAAGTGGACGTGAACGAGCCGACGGTTGACGAAACCTACCATATCCTTAAAGGGCTCAAAACGCGTTTTGAAAAACACCATAACCTGCGTTATACCGATGCTGCCTTGCGTGCGGCGGCGGAATTGGCGGAACGTTATATTAATGACCGTTTCCTGCCGGATAAGGCGATTGATGTTATTGATGAGGCGGGTGCCTACCAGCAATTATTGGCGCCCAGTAAGCGTAAGAAAACAATTGGGGTAACTGATGTTGAAAACGTTGTGGCCAAAATTGCGCGTATTCCCCCAAAAAGCGTATCTTCTTCGGACAAAGAGCAACTTCGCAAATTGGATCAAAACCTGAAGTTAACCGTATTTGGCCAGGATGAAGCGATTGATACCCTGGCTACGGCAATTAAATTGTCGCGTGCCGGCTTGGGTGCTGCGGAGAAACCCATAGGCTCATTCCTGTTTGCCGGCCCTACCGGTGTCGGTAAAACCGAAGTTTGCCGTCAGTTGGCCAAGTGCATGGGTATGGAATTGGTGCGTTTCGATATGTCTGAGTACATGGAGCGCCATACCGTGTCTCGCTTGATTGGTGCACCTCCGGGTTACGTGGGTTTTGACCAGGGTGGCTTGCTAACAGATGCAATTACCAAGCAGCCGCACTGTGTCTTGTTGTTGGATGAAATTGAGAAAGCGCATCCGGAAGTTTTTAACCTGTTATTACAGGTAATGGATCACGGTACCTTGACTGACAACAATGGCCGCAAAGCGGACTTCCGCAATGTGATTCTTATCATGACCACCAACGCGGGCGCCGAGGTGATGAGTCGCGCTTCCATTGGCTTTACACACCAGGATCACTCTACGGATGGTATGGAAGCTATTAAGAAGATGTTTACGCCCGAGTTCCGCAACCGCCTGGATGCCATTGTTCAATTTGCGTCGCTTACATTGAACACCATCAAAACTGTGGTGGATAAATTCCTCATGGAATTACAAACCCAGTTGGATGATAAACATGTAACCCTGGAAATTAGTGATGAAGCGCGCGAATGGCTCGCCATCCATGGTTACGATGTGAAAATGGGTGCGCGTCCTATGGCACGGTTGATCCAGGATAAACTGAAGAAGCCTTTGGCGGAGGAAATCCTGTTTGGAACCTTATCCAATGGTGGCGGCACGGTAGAGGTGGATGTCGATTCGCTTGAGGACAAAATTACCATCGCCGTAAAAGCAAGGCAGGCTGCGCAACCTGCCTGATATATCCCGGAAACAGCAAAAAAACAAAGCCGCACTTTTGAGTGCGGCTTTTTTATTTAAGACAGCTTGAATTAGCGGGCGCGGTAGGTAATTCGGCCTTTGGTCAGATCATAAGGAGTCATTTCAACTTTGACCTTATCACCTGTCAGGATGCGGATGTAGTTTTTGCGCATCTTGCCGGAAATGTGGGCGATAACCACATGTCCATTTTCCAGTTTTACGCGAAAGGTAGTATTGGGCAGGGTATCAACCACTTCACCGTCAAATTCAATGCAATCGTCTTTTGCCATGCGGCAGCTTCCTCAGGTCTTGATAGTTTATTCCTATCACGGGGGAGTGATAGTGGGGGGTAAAAAAATAGGCGTGAATTGTGCCTTAATTAACCAGAGCCGCCAAGGGGAATTAAGGCTAAAAGCGGACATTACTGCGGCTTTCGCTGCATATCTGCGCAATCTGGCGTAGATTACTTAATTGAGCCGCATCCAGCGCCGGTTGACCAGCAATTCCAGGGGACGATACTGGGTTTTATAGTTCATTTTTTCGCAATCTTTAATCCAGTAACCCAGATATACGTATTCAAGATCCATAGCACGAGCTTTCTCTATTTGCGCCAATATGGCGAATTTGCCCGGGCTGCGATGCTCTTCCTCCGGGTCATAAAAAGTGTAAACGGCAGAAAGGCCGTCCCCCAGCTGGTCGCATACAGATACCCCGATAAGTTTCCCCTCCAAACGCATTTCAATGTATTGGGTAATCCCCCACTCGCTCGTTAAAAAGGCTTTGTATTGATCCTCGGAAGGAGGGTACATATCCCCATCCTGGTGTCGGCCTTCAATGTAACGGGCATAAAGGCCGTAATGCTCCAACGTATTAATGTCATGGGTGGTATGGAGTGCCAGGTCACTGTTGCGCTGCAAGCAACGACGCTGGGTGCGGTTGGGTTTAAAAAGTTTTACCGGAATGCGACAGGAAACACAGGCTTGGCACCGCAGGCATTGGGGGCGATACAAGTGCGCACCGCTACGGCGAAATCCCAATTGCGACAATTGGGTATAGAGTGAAGGGTCAATTTTTGCCTCCGGGTCAACAAACACCGTCGTAGCCTCTTGCCCACCCAAATAACTACAGGGATGTGGCTGGGTCGCAAATAATTTTAATGTTGATAAATCGGACATGATTGCCTCGCGCAAATCCGGTTATTCCCAAGGCGCTTTTGGTAATGTTGACCATGAAAGGGAATAAACACTTGGCTCGTGAGCAAATTTTACCAATATTTTTTGGAATTCCTCACGAGGAATTTCTACGGCGCCTAAAGTAAATAGATGATCATTAGCTATCTGACAATCAATTAATTCAAAATTCCATTGGGACAACTGGCGAACCAGATGGGCAAATCCAAATTTGGAGGCATTGTCTGCACGGCTAAACATCGACTCACCAAAAAAAACCTTGCCCAACGCCATCCCATAGAGGCCGCCAACCAATTGATTTTCCTGCCAGACTTCCACTGAATGCGCATAACCGCGGCGATGTAACGCGGTATAGCCCACAATGATATCTTCACTGATCCAGGTTCCATCAGCATAGGTTCGCGGTGCTGCGCAGGCACGCATCACATCTTCAAAACAATTATCAAAGGTTACGTGATAAATTCCTTTTTTGAGTGCCTTACGTAAACTTTTAGAAATATGAAATTGGTCGGGATAAATAACCGTACGCGGATTGGGGCTCCACCAAAGAATGGGATCGCCTGGATTAAACCACGGGAAAATTCCATGCCGGTAAGCTGCAAGAATCCGTTCGGGAGAAAGGTCTCCGCCTGCTGCTAATAATCCGTTTGGGTTATCCAGTGCAGTTTCGAGCGGAGGAAATAAATCATCTGCAGGGCTAAGCCAGGGAATGGAAATCATGAAGTATTAACCAAAAAGTTTGAAAAGGGGGCGGTATCCAACTCGCTGATAGGTGCTGTGCAGGTATTTACACAAGTGTATGAGTAATTGGCTCGTTTTTTGAGTGTAAAAGTTTAACCGGAAATCAGTCAATTATTTATTATTACTTTTAATACTTGAAGAATTTAGGGCTATGCTTAGGAGTAACAAATTGTGGTATTTTTTCCGTGCAGGGGTGCATCGAAGTTGCTACCGTTTTAATTAATCGTATTTACCGCTTTAATCGCTAACAGAGGTAGATGTATGAGTATATTCAGTCATTATCGCGAGCGTTTTGAAACTACCCAGCAGGAAGAGTTAACGATTAAGGAATATCTCGAACTTTGTAAAAGTGATCCCAGCGCCTATGCGACTGCCGCTGAGCGTATGCTTATGGCCATTGGTGAACCCGAGATGGTCGATACTTCACAAGATCCGCGTTTAAGCCGGATTTTTTCCAACAAAATTATCAAACGTTACAAGGCCTTTGGTGATTTTTACGGGATGGAAGAATCTATCCAGCAAATAGTGTCGTTTTTCAAGCATGCGGCCCAGGGGTTGGAAGAAAAGAAACAAATCCTTTATTTATTGGGGCCGGTGGGCGGAGGTAAATCATCCCTGGCAGAAATGCTCAAAACATTAATGGAAAAAACCCCCATTTACTGCATTAAGGGGTCGCCTGTATTTGAATCGCCGTTGGGGTTGTTCAATCCGGATGAAGACGGGCACATTCTGGAAGAGGATTACGGGATCCCACGTCGTTATATTAAATCTATCATGTCACCATGGGCGGCAAAACGTTTGCAGGAATATCGTGGTGATATTACTCAATTCAAAGTCGTAAAAGTTTACCCCTCAATCCTGAATCAAATTGCCATTACCAAGACAGAGCCAGGTGATGAGAACAATCAGGATATTTCTTCGTTAGTTGGTAAGGTTGATATCCGCAAGCTCGAAGAATTCCCCCAGAATGATCCAGACGCCTATAGTTTCAGTGGCGGATTGTGTCGTGCCAACCAGGGTTTGATGGAATTTGTGGAGATGTTCAAGGCGCCCATCAAAGTGTTGCATCCATTGTTAACAGCGACACAGGAAGGCAACTTCAATAGTACCGAAGGGCTTGGCGCAATTCCATTCGATGGGATTATTCTGGCGCACTCCAATGAATCTGAATGGCAAAACTTCCGTAACAACAAAAACAATGAGGCCTTTATTGACCGGGTTTATATCGTCAAAGTTCCGTATTGTTTACGCGTTACTGAAGAAATGAAAATTTACGAGAAATTATTGCAAAATTCTTCGTTATCCGCCGCGCCTTGCGCGCCGGACACCTTGCGGATGCTTGCCCAGTTTTCGGTATTGTCGCGTATTAAGGAGCCGGAGAACTCGAACATCTATTCCAAGATGCGCATCTACGATGGTGAAAATCTAAAAGATACTGATCCGCGCGCAAAATCCTTGCAAGAATATAAAGATGCAGCGGGCGTTGATGAGGGGATGAATGGCCTGTCCACCCGCTTCGCATTTAAAATTTTATCCAAGGTCTTTAATTTTGATCCCACGGAAATTGCGGCGAACCCGGTGCACTTGATGTATGTATTGGAGCAACAAATTGAACAGGAACAGTTCCCTAAAGAAGTGCAGGATAAATACCTGAACGCGTTGAAAGAATACATTTCACCCAAATACGTGGATTTCATTGGCAAGGAAATCCAGACTGCCTATTTGGAGTCGTATGCTGAATATGGCCAGAACATTTTTGACCGCTATGTAACCTATGCGGACTTCTGGATACAGGACCAGGAATATCGCGATCCCGAAACGGGTGAGATCCTCAATCGCGCTTCGCTCAACGATGAATTGGAAAAAATCGAGAAGCCGGCGGGTATCAGCAATCCAAAAGATTTCCGTAATGAGATTGTTAACTTTGTGCTGCGGGCCAAGGCCAGCAATGCGGGGAAAAATCCGGATTGGCGTGGTTATGAAAAATTGCGCATCGTCATTGAGAAAAAAATGTTTTCCAATACGGAGGATTTGTTGCCAGTTATTTCCTTCAATGCAAAAGCATCCGTACATGACAAGAAAAAACACCAGGATTTTGTACAGCGTATGGTGGAACGCGGGTATACCGAAAAGCAAGTTCGTTTGTTGTCTGAGTGGTATTTGAGAGTGAGGAAGTCCCAGTAACCTGAAAGCGTTTTAAGTTAACTAGGTTAAGGTTGGGTTATGAGCTACATTATTGATCGACGTCTCAATGCAAAAAATAAAAGCGCTGTGAATCGCCAGCGCTTTTTGCGCCGCTATCGCCAACAAATTCAGAAAGCAGTTTCCGATGCAGTAAATGAACGTTCTATTACTGATATCGATAAGGGTGGAAAAATCAGTATTCCCGCGCGCGACATTACCGAGCCCATTATTTACCATGGGCAGGGTGGATATAATGAGCGCGTTCTACCGGGTAATAAACATTTTTCCGAAGGTGATAAAATTGCTCGCCCCCAAGGCGGTGAAGGCCAGGGCGCCGGGGGGAAGGCCAGTGATTCCGGTGAAGGTATGGACGATTTTTCGTTTACGCTTTCGCAAGAAGAATTCCTGGATTTTATGTTTGACGGGCTTGCGTTACCCAATTTGGTGAAGCGCCAGTTAACGGGCCTGGAAGAGTTCAAAACGGTACGTGGCGGTATTGCCAATGAAGGCCAGCCAGGGCGTATCAATATAGTGCGCTCGCTGCGATCTGCAAATATGCGGCGCATGGCATTGACCAGCGGCAAGCGCAAACAGTTACAACAACTTTACGCCGAATTGGCAGAATTGGAGAAAATTCCGGAAACTGATCGAGATCCGTTGCGTTACGCGGAGTTACTGGAAGCTATCGCTAAATTGGAGCGCTCCATCAGCAAGGTTCCGTGGTTGGATACGTTTGACCTTAAATATAACTTGATGATTAAACAACCCGTTCCGCGCTCCAAAGCCGTTATGTTTTGCATAATGGATGTTTCAGGTTCTATGGATCAGGCCACGAAGGATATTGCAAAACGATTTTTTATCCTCCTTTATTTATTCCTGCAACGCAATTATGAAAAAACCGAAATCGTATTTATTCGCCACCACACCAGTGCAAAGGAGGTTGATGAAGACGAATTTTTCCACTCGCGCGAAACGGGAGGTACGGTGGTTTCCAGTGCGTTGCGTTTGATGCAGGAAATTATTAAAAACCGTTACCCACCGGAGCAATGGAATATTTATGGTGCCCAGGCGTCGGACGGTGACAATTGGGGTGAGGATTCTGATGTTTGTCGGGATATCCTGGTTGATGAACTGTTGCCGAACTGCCAGTATTTTTCCTATATAGAAATTACTAACAATGAGCACCAGGCGCTTTGGAATATATACGAAACTATCCAGCAGCAATATCCGGAGAGCTTTGCGTTGCAGCACATTCGCGGTGTTGGGGATATTTATCCAGTATTTCGTGAGCTTTTCCATAAGAAGGTCGCATGAAAAAACCATTATTTACTACCTCGGAATGGAATTTTGATTTAATTCGGGAAGTGGATCAGGTCCTGGCGGAGTTGGCTGCCGAATTCGGTTTGGATACTTATCCTAATCAAATAGAAGTTATCAGTTCCGAGCAAATGATGGATGCATATTCTTCAGTAGGTATGCCTATAGGTTACAGTCATTGGTCCTATGGTAAACAACTGTTAAGCACTGAGCATTCCTACAAGCGCGGGCAAATGGGTTTAGCCTATGAAATAGTTATTAATTCCAATCCCTGCATTGCATACTTGATGGAAGAAAACACTATGACCATGCAAACGCTGGTCATTGCCCATGCGTGCTATGGACATAATTCTTTCTTCAAGGGCAACTATTTATTTCGTACCTGGACGGATGCAAGCTCGATTATTGATTATCTGGTATTTGCTAAAAATTACATTAGCAAATGTGAGGAACGCTATGGCATCAATGCGGTGGAAGATATTCTTGATTCTTGCCATGCGCTGATGAATTATGGCGTCGACAGGTATAAACGCCCCTATCCAATTTCGGCGCAGGAAGAAGAACGTCGCCAAAGTGAGCGGGAAGAATATTTACGCAAACATGTTAACGACCTATGGCGAACCATTCCCAAATCGGCCAACACCGATGCGCAAAAAAATGAAACGCGCTTTCCGCCAGAACCCCAGGAAAATATCCTTTATTTTTTGGAAAAAAACTCACCTTTACTGGAATCATGGCAGCGCGAAGTTATTCGTATTGTGCGAAA
Source organism: uncultured Cellvibrio sp. (assembly GCA_946480695.1). Next base: position 6,610 of record CAMLKG010000005.1, on the reverse strand, counting down.
GATTGCCCAGTATTTTTATCCGCAACGCCAAACCCAGGTCATGAATGAGGGTTGGGCTACTTTCTGGCATTACACCTTGCTTAATGAATTACATTCGCGAGGGTATGTTACTGACGGTTTCATGATGGAATTTTTGCAGTCCCATACCAGTGTGGTCGCCCAGCCTGCTTACGATAATCCTTACTACAGCGGTATTAACCCTTACACGTTGGGTTTTTCCATCATGAGCGATATTCGCCGGATTTGTGAAAGTCCCACCGATGAGGATCGTGTTTGGTTTCCGGAAATAGCGGGTACGAATTGGAAAGAGACATTGCAGTTTGCAATGAAAAATTTCAAAGATGAAAGCTTTATCCTGCAATTCCTGTCCCCCAAAGTCATGCGCGATTTAAAATTGTTCAGCATCGTTGATGACGACCAGCAAGAAAAAATTCGTGTTGATGCCATCCACAACGAACGCGGTTTCCGTAAACTTCGCGAAAACCTGGCGGGGCAATATAATCTGGGTAACCGTGAACCCAACATCCAGGTTTACAATGTTGAAGTGCGTGGTGATCGCTCCCTGACCTTGCATCACTATATGCACAATCGCAGGCCGTTAGGGGAATCCACCCTGGAAGTCTTGAAACATTTGCACCGTTTGTGGGGTTTTGATGTGCATTTGCATTCTGTGGATGGCAATGAAATCAAGCAAAGTTATCACTGCCCACAGCAGTCTGCTTAAAATTTGATCAAATGATAAAGGTTTTGTACTTAAGCTCGTTAACGCGTTTTGACAAAAAATAAATTGGATTTGAACACGTCAAAAAGCAGGGACTATTTAGCTATAAAATAAAATTTGGCATATCAGAACTATTTTAGAATTAGATAGTCAACATATTCCCGGCGTTTCCGCTTTCTCTAGGCTTTGTCCCAAAGGACAGATGATAATAATCAGGATGTTTATGAATCCCAGTTTTAGTTTTCCAGGTTTATTTTTTCTGTGTTTTTCCTTCACCATTCAAGCCCGCGAAATTGCATTAACCTTTGATGACGCTCCCACACCAGACTCGGCATTAATGACCGGGGCTGAGCGCACCCAAAAATTAATTGCGGCATTAAGGCAATCCAGGGTTCCGGATGCTTTATTTTTTGTCAAGGCGGATTACATAGACCCACAAACCACACAGCGCTTGAAGCAATATACGGATGCGGGTTTTCATTTGGCGAGCCACAGTTTTACCCACCAGTCGGCTAACCAATTGGGAGCAAATGCTTACGCCGAGGATGCCTACAAAGCGCATTTGGCATTAAAGCCATTTGATAAAGTATTGAGTTTTCATCGCTTCCCTTATCTTCATTACGGCAAAGATCTCGCGGAAATCAATCATCTACAGGAGTTGTTAGGGGAACTTGGTTATAAAGATGGTTATGTAACCATTGATAATTTTGATTGGTATATCAGCGCCCTCATTTCCAAAGCTGTTGAACAAAGGCAATCCGTTAATTATGAGAAGGCCCGTGATTTTTATGTGAATAGCCTTTACGAATCAATAGAATTTTATGATGCGATTGCAAGGAAATCGTTAAAAAGGTCACCCCGGCATGTGTTATTACTGCATGAGAATGACGCGGCAGCGTTATTTGTCGGGGACCTTATCAAACACTTGCGAAGCAAAGGTTGGAAAATTATTTCACCGCAAGCAGCCTATAAAGACCCTATTGCTAAACATTTTCCGCAAGTTGTGTTTCATAAACAGGGGAGGGTGGCCGCGATTGCCAATAGCAAAGGCATTCCTGAAACTGAGTTGCGTCACTTTTCAGAAAATGAAACCTATATTAACCAGGCATTTGTAGCCGCAGGTGTTATCGAAAACCAATAAACATAAGGAATTATCGATGTTCGTTAAGAAAAAAATTTTATTATTCCTGGTATTAGCTATTACCTGTATCGTCGATTATATCCACGCGGAAGATGCCCATGGATTGCCCCCATTTGGATATCCTGAATTCGATATTATCAATATTCATGCAAGTAGCAACAACAAGGATTATGAACTTTACGTCCAGTTACCAGAATCCTATAAAAATTCAAACACGGCCTATCCGCTAATAATTGTCAATGATTCCCGCTTTGCATTCCCGATTACGAATGGTGCCATGGCATTAATGGGAAACAACGTAGTTAAAGAGGCAATTGTGGTAGGGGTTTCCTATTCCAGGGGTGATGACCGCACCATTAGCCGTACACGCGATTACACACCGACTTATTCCCCTAATGAGCCCAATGGGCATTCATCTGCAGCCCGGAAAGTTTCTGGTCACGCAAGGGAATATATGGATTTCCTGGCAGGCCAGGTAATGCCTTTCTTGGCAAAGAAATATCGTGTGGACACGAATAATAAAATATTTGTTGGTCATTCTTTCGGGGGATTATTGGGGTGTTATATCTTGGTAAACAGGCCCCAGGCGTTTGACCATTACATTATTGGTAGCCCCTCGCTTTGGTATGATGATAGGGTCATTTTTAAAATGGAGCAGGAATACGCAAAAACGCACACAGCATTAAAAGCCCACGCGATGATTTATGTGGATGATAATGATGGTAGCCTTAACGATAGGAAGATGGCGGATAACGTTCTGGAATTTGAAAAGACGCTACGCTCTCGTAAATATACAGGATTGAAGTTGCGAGTGGAGGTGATAAAAAATGAAAACCACCATAGTGTATTTCCGGGTTTATTATCGCGCGGTTTAATGGCTGCAATCCCGTTAAAGAATGAGTGATGGGTTTGGGTGGGCGCAAATCGATTTTCAGCCAGTGGAAGCCGGAGTGCAAAGCGCTCTGGTAATTCCGCTTATTCATGCGGTCGGGTCAATTCATAAACACAAATATTGACGGCTGAGGCCAGATTCAGTGATTCAATAGTGCCGCACCCATTAATGGTAAATGGCTGCGCATTTAATACCTGCAAATGCCCGCGGGGCACACCGCGGGCTTCATTGCCAAATAAATAACAATCAAACTGTTTGAAGGCAGGATCGCTTAATTTTTTGCCCTGCATATCCAATGTGGCGATAGTACCGAATCGTTCAGCCAGCATTTCCAGTGGCACATCCAACTCCAATGGTACGTGAAAAATAGCACCCATGCTGGAACGAACAACTTTGGGATTGTAGGGGTCTACCGAGCCGGGGCTGAGTAAACAACGGAAATTCCCGAACCAGGCGAGGCTGCGCAATATAGTGCCTAAATTACCGGGGTCTTGTATTTCGTATAGATAAATTATTTTTTCGGTGGTAGATGCTGCGGTATTTGCAGTTACCAGTGGTGCAATGGCAATAATTCCCTGTGGGGTTTTAGTATCCGACACTTGGGCCATTTGCTTTTCGGTAATGAGGTTTTTTTTAAACCGGCTGGGAAAGTCCTTGAACGAGTCGGTAACAAAGAGTTCGCAGTTGTTTAAAAAATGATTGGTTTCCGCGGCTTTTTCCAACTCCAGAACCAGATGCTCTCCTTCCACTAAAAAATGCCCTAATTCGCTGCGGTATTTTTTTTGGTGGAGTTTTTTTACGTCATCAAGTTTCATAGGGTTGGCTACTTTGCGAGTAAAACAGGTGGGGCAATTGTAGCACCGCTCCGGAGCCAAACAAAAAGGAAGACATTCGGGAAAACGAACGGGCAGGGAAATCACCAATCCGACCGGAAGTGCTCCGTCGGATTGGGATGTACTTGGAAATTAATTATTTAGCGGTGACCACAACATCATCAACGAATAGGTTAATACCTCCGGCAGGGCCTTCAGCATAAACGATAAGGTCATTGACAATGCAGTCAGCGGGAATGGTGAGATCACCAGCCAACAGGCTCCATTCGCCTTCTGCAACAGCGGATGTATTTGCTACCCAGCTATAGGTAGTGTCACTGCCGCAGGTTAGCTTGCGGGTAATGTTTGCCGGTGCGGTCGCGGCACCCTGGATGGTGACCGCCATGCTGACTGAATACGTCTGGCCAGGAGTTACCAGTGATTTCAAGTTGTTGTAGACCGCCGGGCCATTGCCGTTGCGATCACTTAATTTCAAACTGTAATTACCAGATTTCGCGATTTCAGTCGTGGCAGCCACAGTTCCATTCCAGGATGACCAGCCATTCACATGACCCAATTCAAAATCACCGTTGCTCACCAGATTTGCTGCGACATATTCGCGGACTGATACATCATCCAGGTAAATATCGATGCCGCCTGCGGGGCCTTCGGCATAAATTAACAGATCCGTTAATTCACATTCCGGCACATTCAAATCTCCGGATAATTCCACCCATTGCAAGTTGTTAACGGTGACCGGGTTAACCAGCCAGCTATAGGTATCTGTGCCCGCGCAGCCGATTTTGGTGGTGATATTCACATTGGCAGATTCAGCGCCGGCAATACTGGCCCATAGTTTTACCGAGTATTTACTTCCGGGTGTGACCAGGGATTGCAAACTGTAAGCAGCAGGGCCATTGCCGTTGCGATTGCTGAGTTTTAACGCATAACTGCCATAATGTGGATTCAGTGTATCGGCACTAACAGTTCCGTCCCAACTAAACCAACCGCTGCTCGAGCCGTTTTCAAAATTACCATTGTCAACCAGGTTTGGACCGAAACCGTTGCCAGTGTCAGGCGCATGGAATTTCACGGAATCCAGATTGGCGACGCCATAGACGTGGTTAAATTTGATGTAGATATCGTGCTCGCCACTGATGGTGGGCCAAGGGATAGTAATGGTTTTGGCGGTACCCCAACTTCCGCTGGTTTCCAGATTATGTTCGGCCAGGGGTGCAGCATCCAGGCTATCCAAATGGAACGAAATAGAGCCGCCACTGGCATTGCCTTTGTAATAAATGAAGGTGAGCTGGTCCCATGTCGTTTGGAAATTTACTTTTTTGAACGCGATCCAATCGCCATCGTCGGTATACGAAACCAGGTCCCCGGAAGCAATCAGGCCCTTACCCTCATCATATTCCTCAGCTTGTAATGTCAGCCCATTGGCATCACCTGACCATCCGGTTGGGATGTAATCGGGTAGGGTGCAATTGGTGTTGCCCGCAATATAACAACGCATCCATTCGAAGCCGGGGCGCAGGGTTTTATCGGTTCGAATTAAATAGGCATTTTCCCGCCACATATAACCTTGCAAATGACCCCAGTGAGTAATACCGACAACCGAGGGGTTTTCCCAGAAGATACTGAACAACTCGCGCATACGATTCGCATGTTGGGCATCGTTTTTAAAATTTAAATCGAATTCGGAAATGTAAATGGGCAAACCGGTTGCGGCGAGGACTTCCAGGTTTTTCTTCACCACATCATTTTCCGCGCGTTCCAGAAAGTGCGCTTGCAAACCGATACCGTCAATTAATCCTCGCTCTTGCAACAAGGTGATTAACGCCAGGTATTCACGGGTGAAGGATTCCATAATTAAAATCTGGTAATCATTCAAAAGTAATTGCGAATTAGGGAAATGTTCCCGCGCCATTTCAAAGGATTTGATCATCCAATCCCAGCCGGTGGTGCCGGCGCCGCCCAGCGCATTCCTGAAACCTGGGGGAGCATGAAGGGGTTCGTTTACAACGTCGATCATATCCAGGTCCGGATAACGTTGCGCAACGGCAGCCATCCATTCGTTAATTTCGTTTAATTGTTCTTCCGCGTTTAGGCTGTCCATCCAGGCCGGTGCTTGTTGACCCCAAATCAATGTATGCATCTTGAAGGGCATACCATTTGCCTTGGCAAAATTATAAGCGGTGTCCAGGTCATCCCACTTCATTTGGTTGCGTGTGCTTTCAACACTGCCCCATTTACCGGCATTGCCGGGTGTGAGTTGATTGAAATAAAGCGGAAGGTCTGCAAATTCAGCGGGTCTATCTACCGCTGAGCCGAGGAAGCGGTTTCCAATTGCCGTAAAAACACGCACTGAATTCGAACCGGTTTTGTTTCCGCTGGGGTCATAAGCCGTTGCGGTATAAACCTGGCGGCCATTAGCGGCGGCCGTTATGGGAAGCGACAGGGTAAACGGCGCGCTGGTGACCTGGCCGATGATGTTGCCGTTAACTTCGAATACCACCTTGCGTACTGCAACGTTATCCGTTGCCTGCGCGGCGAGGGTAATTTGCCCGTTGCTGGTAAATAAACTCTTGTCCGCGCTTAACGTAATGCCTGGTGCTTCGCTATCGCACTTTTTGCCATTAACGGATAAGACATAACCGGTTGCTCCGCTGTAGGTGCCGGTACCTGTATAGGTGAATTTATATTCTTTACCGATGCGTATGGTTTGGTGTTGCAACAATGGCGGCGAGGAAACCAAATAACCGCCTTCAGTGGGGTGGTATTCGGCCTGGTGACCTTTGCGGATGCTGGTATTGCCCAGGTCCAGCAATATTTGGAAGCTCTTTGCCACTTCACCGGTTTTATTTACAACAGCCGTCCAGCCTTGATAAGAGCTTGGATTGGGCATAGTGGCATGAAGCTCGGATTTCACTGTATAACCACAATCCCCTGGATTGATGGTTTGCGAATTTACACCTGAGCCAAGCGTGAGCAGGCCCACCGCGCAGGTAAGCGGAACTAGTTTGACGGACATGGAGGTC
>CAMLKG010000004.1 GCA_946480695.1 uncultured Cellvibrio sp. | reverse complement strand
GGCGGCCAAAAAATCAAAAAATATATCCTGCGTACAACTTTGGATACTATTAACGTATGGAAAGCCAAGTATTCTAAAAATTCCTCACCTTTTACCGAAATTATTAATGGCGTTAGTAAATACGCTGCAATTGTGGATAAAGAAGTGTGGGTGTTCGATATCGATGCTACAAATTCGGGAGATATTTTCACGGCGGTAACTATCGCAAAAAACTATTTCAAAATCAGCGCTAAAGAGCTTATCGGTGAAGTGTATGTAAAAAACCTTAATGCTGAACGTGAAAATGATATGGAATTGCAAGCACTGGTAGGTGCAAACAAAACGCTTTACTCAAAAGTATGCATTGCATTAGTGGATGCGGCCAAAAAACTGGGTGTTAGCGGAAATGTAAATTTCTGGGTATTCAGCAACAACCTTAACCAGAAAATACCTAAAAACCAATTACATGAAGCGCTAAATGAGGGTGGAGCTTCGTCAGTAACCACAGACGACATCACCAAACATGTCTTTATGGTAGGGTCGAACGATGGAACTAGCGAACGAAGATTTAAAACCAATCTTCATCTAGCCAAGTTGAAAATCTAATACATCAATTCCTTAAGTTAGCGAATCCAAAATCCTATCCGAAACATCCAATCCATTGAGCAGCCAAATTCCCGCCAGCCCCCCAACTTGGGAATTTGGTTTCTCTCCGTAATTGCCCCCGGCTTGCCGGGGGATTTTTCATGTGGGGTCAGATTTAAATTACCGCTGTTACGGAACTCTGTGTTAACTTGCTGACCTGGTGTGCGCTGCTCCGTGTGGGGCGGATGTTAATAATTGTGTGGAAGTGAATCCAATCCACCTGCGAATACGTCAAACCCCTAACCTTCCTGCTTTATCATTATTTTCGATTGGAAAAATCCTCATGGATAGTCTGCAAGAAATCCTCTTTACCTTGCGCCAAAACAAACTGCGCACCGGGCTGACCGCTTTTGGGGTGTTTTGGGGAATTTTGATGTTGATCCTGTTGCTCGGGGCCGGGCGCGGGATGGAAAAAGCCTTTGCCGATGGTTGGAGTAACGACGTTGCGGATTCCATCTGGATTTTTCCCAGCACTACGTCCGTCCCTTATATGGGCTTGCCGGTTGGCCGCCAAATTGCGTTAACCGAAGGTGATATGGTCGCTGTGCGCCAGCAAATACCGGGTGTGCGTTTCCTTTCCAGTGAGAATCCGCTGGGCTCTTTTATCAATTCCGATATTTCCATTACCTACGGGCCCAAATCCGGCAGTTTTGGTGTGCTGGGTGTTGCAGACCAGTACTTCAATATTAAAGAAAAAGTACGCTTTGACGATGGCCGTCGGTTGAATGCGCTGGACGAAGACGACAACCGCAAGGTAGTGGTAATCGGCACGCGGGTGAGTGAAAGGTTATTTACCACCCATGCGGAAGCCATTGGCAAGGAGATTCAAATCAACGGTATCTCTTTTAAAGTAATCGGGTTGTTCTTTGATAAGGGTAACCAGGGCCGGATGTCGGAACGCGTTTATATGCCGGTCACTGCATTTAAAAAAGCATTTGGTGGCGGACAGGAAGTTGCGTTAATTACCGTGCGCCCTGAACCGGGTGTTGATGGCATCAAGCTGGAGGAGCAAATCCTCACCCTGCTCAAGCAACGCCACAAAATCGCGCCGGGGGATGTTCGCGCAATTGAAGTGAGTAACAAAGCGCGTGATGCCGAAGAGTTAAATGCAATGTTTGCCGGATTAAATATGTTTATCTGGCTGGTAGGTATAGGCACATTGCTCGCGGGCATTGTAGGTGTGAGCAACATCATGATTATTACGGTGAAAGAGCGCACGCGTGAAATTGGTATTCGCAAGGCGCTGGGGGCTAATCCGTCTTCCATTATTAGCAGCTTGTTATTTGAATCCGTATTGGTGACAAGTATTGCCGGTTACAGCGGTTTGGTGCTGGGTGTCGGCATCCTTGAAGCGGTATCGGCATTACTCACCAAAATGAATATTGAATTGCCTTTCTTTCGCCAACCGGAAATTGATATGGGTGTCGCTGTGAGCGCACTGCTATTGCTGATTGTTGCCGGGGTTGTTGCCGGTTTGATGCCCGCGTTGCGCGCCGCGCGTATCACGCCTATTGAAGCCATGAAAGCGGAATAAAAACAATAAGGATCAAAAATTATGTTTGATTGGGATAAGTGGCAGGAAATTCTAAATAGCTTGCATAAACAAAAACTGCGCACCGGTTTAACGGCATTCGGCGTTTTCTGGGGTATTTTTATGCTGGTGATATTGCTGGGCTTCGGCACTGGCTTTGGAACCAAAATTGAAAATATTTTTGGCGATGCCAAAAGCGTAGTTATCTTTTGGCCTTCTAACACGACCCAACTGGCATTTGAAGGTTTGGGTAAAGGCCGCGCGATTAAATTTACGCAGGAGGACGTAGAGGCAATTCGCCAATCAATTCCCTCGGTAAACCTGGTTGATGGCAAAAATAACCTCGGCAATTTTGGTGCTGCCCAATATATTGTTTATGGTAAGGAGAGCGGTTCCTTTTCGGTGTCGGGTACCCACGCAGGGTGGGAACCTTTTGAATTTATCAAATTGATCGAAGGGCGATATATAAATGCATTGGATGAAAACGAAAAACGTAAAGTCGCCGTTATAGGTACGCGTGTTAAAGACGTTTTGTTTAAAGGCGGCGTTAACCCGATTGGTGAATCCATCGATATCGGTGGTGTGAAATTCAAGGTAATCGGTATCTACAAATCCAACGAGCCCGATAACTCAGGCCAGGCTAACGGCAAGATTTTCCTGCCCAATGAAACCTTGCGCCAGGCGTTTAACCAATTGGATTCTTTCCAGGTTATTTTCTTTTCACCCAAACCCGGCTTCAGCGCGTTTGATATGGAACGCGATGTGAAGAAACTTTTGTACGAGCGAAAAAAAATCCACCCGGATGATACCGGTGTAATCGGCGGTTTTAATATGGAACAGAACTACGAAATGAATCGTGGGCTGGTGACCGGGATTCTGGGTTTTAGCTGGATGGTGGCCATTGGCACCATCATCGCCGGTGTCATCGGCGTAGGAAACATTATGCTGGTGGTGGTGAAGGAGCGGACCCGCGAGATAGGTTTGCGTAAAGCCCTGGGCGCTACACCCGCTACTATCAGCTTGATGATTATCCATGAATCCCTGGTGATTACGCTGATTGCCGGTTATGCGGGCCTGGTTGCGGGCATATTGTTGCTGGAGGGAATTCGCGCGTTGCTTATTAAACTCGGGCAGGGCGAGGGAATGTTCGCGTCTCCCTATATCGATATCAATATTGCAGCGATGGCATTGGCAGTGCTGGTAGTCACAGGTGTGTTGGCCGCGTTGCTTCCCGCACTCAAGGCCGCATCGGTTAATCCCATCACTGCCTTGCAGGACGAATAAAAATTCAAGCGGCGGTGAATCCAAAACATTCAGATACACATCCAACGGAATAACAAGGGCAAAATGCCTGAGGCTAGGCGCTGACACTTGTCACGAGTGTGTTAAGCAAGGGTAAAAAAGCCGGACATTTAGGTAAAAGCCTTTAAGCTGGCGAGCGACAAGTTCCAGGCTCAGCGGTAATCAATAACAGGAAGCCACCATGATCAAATTGCATAACATCCACAAGTATTATCACTCCGGTGAGCAACCGCTGCATGTGCTCAAAGGCATTGACCTGCACATCCGCGAAGGTGAGTTGGTGTCGATCATGGGATCATCGGGTTCCGGTAAATCCACATTGCTTAATATCCTCGGTATTCTCGATACCCACGATCAAGGCGATTATTTCCTGGCTGGGCGCGAAATTAAAAACCTGAAGGAAAAAACCGCCGCAAAACTGCGCAATGAGTTATTAGGTTTTGTTTTCCAGTCATTCAATTTGTTGCCCTTCAAAAACGCCACCGAGAACGTTGCGTTGCCGCTCTACTATCAAGGGGTAAGCCGCAAGGAACGCAATTACCGTGCGGAAAAATACCTGGAAATGGTTGGGCTTTCACACCGCGCCCGGCACATGCCCAATGAAATGTCGGGCGGGCAAAAACAACGTGTCGCCATTGCGCGCGCGCTGGTTACCAAACCCAAGGTTATCCTCGCAGACGAGCCGACCGGTGCTCTGGATAGCCAGACGACGCAAGAAGTAATGGCGTTGATGAAAGAGATCCATCAATTGGGCAACACCATCGTTATTGTTACCCACGAACAGGATATTGCCGACCAAACCCAACGCCAGATTATTTTAAAGGACGGATTAATTGTTTCCGGTAAGCAACATCACTCACACCTTGCGGATGAAATTGTCGATCAGGGTGAAGAGGAAATCCTTGGATAAGCGCTTGGAATAATCACCATGGGTATGGACGGTTTACAGGAAATTTTATTCACCCTGCGCCAGAACAAATTGCGCACGGCGCTCACGGCATTTGGTGTGTTCTGGGGAATATTTATGTTGATGCTGCTGCTCGGTGCCGGGCGCGGTATGCAAAACGGTGTCTACGATGATTTCGGTTCGGATGTACTGGACTTTATTGTTGTTTACACAGGCACAACGTCAGTAGCTTATAAAGGTATGGGCCTCGGGCGTTATATCCAGCTTACGGCAGACGATGTAAGTGCTATCAAGCAACAAATTCCCTCGGTACGTTTTATTGCCCCGGAGAGCCAGCAAGGTGGGGTTTCCATTAACTACGAACAAAAAAATGCCAGCTTTGGTGTGTTCGGTGTACCGGATGAATATTTTGATGTTAAGGAAAGTATCCCGTTTAACCTCGGTCGCAAACTCAATCCTTTCGATCAACAGGAATTACGCAAGGTTGCCGTGATCGGTACGGTTGTCGCGGAGCGTTTATTCGGCAAAGGCGTCGATCCGGTAAATAAAAATATCCGTGTTAACGGCGTGGTCATGAAAATCGTAGGAATTTTTTACGATAAGGGAAACCGGGGACGCGATTCCGAACGCGTTTATATTCCCTTATCAACCTTTCAGAAAATGTTCGGTACCAGTAACCGCATCGGCTCTATCTGGCTGCGGCCAAATATTGGCGAGGATGGTTTTGAAGTCGAGAAGAAAGTCATTGAACTTTTGCAACGCCGCCATTCGGTCTCACCGGAAGACAGGCGCGCGGTGCGCTCCTTCAACATGGCGGAACCCGCCAAACGTGTTAATGGATTATTTCTGGGCATCAACGGTTTTATCTGGTTTGTAGGCATGGGTACCTTGATGGCCGGTGTGGTGGGCGTGAGCAATATCATGATCATCACTGTAAAGGAGCGCACGCGTGAAATTGGCATACGCAAAGCCCTGGGAGCAACGCCGTCCAGCATTGTCAGTACGCTGCTATTTGAATCCATTATGGTAACCAGCATTGCGGGTTATTTCGGTCTGGTGGCCGGGGTTGGTTTGATTGAATTAATTTCGTTTGGCCTTAATTCAGCGGGGGCGCAGCTACCTTATTTTAAAAACCCGGAAATTAATTTCCAGGTTGCTTTTACAGCGGTGGTTTTATTGGTGATAGTAGGAGCCCTCGCCGGATTGATGCCCGCATTGCGCGCCGCGAAAATTATGCCCATTGAAGCCATGCGCGCGGAATAGCAGGAGCCACCGATGTTTATAGATACTGAAAAGTGGCAAGAGATTTTTAAAACCCTTGGCCAACATAAATTGCGCACCGCACTTACCGCCTTCGGGGTTTTCTGGGGCATTTTTATGCTCACTGTCTTGCTCGGTGCGGGCAAGGGTTTAGAGAACGGTGTGAATGAAGGTTTCCCGCGTGTACCGAATATTGTCTGGGTGTGGGTACAGGGCAAGACACAACTTCCCTACCAGGGAATGCCTATTGGGCGGCAGATCGGATTCAAACCGGAAGATGTCGGGGCGATCGAAAAGAATGTGTCGAGTGTGGGCCTGGTTCGCGGGCAAAATTCCGTCGGCATATGGAGCGGCACTCCCCCTTACGCGGTGCATAAAGACAAGAACGGAACCTTTTATGTGGAAGGTATGCACGCGAATATGGATGACATCAATTCACTGGCGATAATTGAAGGCCGGAGTATTAATGAATTTGATGATCGCGAAAAACGCAAGACAGTCATTATCGGTACGCGTGTGCGCGAGCAATTATTTGCCGCCGGTGAAAACCCGATTGGCGCAGACATAACCATCAACGGCATCAGCTTTAAAGTTGTCGGGGTATTTAAATCGCTTGCCAACGGCAACCAACAGCAGGAAGAGGAAAAAATTTACATCCCGAATGACACCCTGCGCTATGCCTTTAACCAGGTAGGGTGGATCGGCAGTTTTGTTATCCAACCCAAGCCGGGTTTGCATGCACGGGTTGCAGAGGAAGATGTAAAAAAATACCTCGCTGAACTCAAGAAGGTTAATCCCAATGATGTCGGTGTATTTGGCAGTTTCAATTTGCAAAACGAGTTCGACAAAATTGAAGGCCTGTTCACCGGTATCAAGGTGTTTAGCTGGATTGTGGCCATAGGCACCATCATGGCCGGTGCGATTGGTGTGGGTAACATCATGCTGATTGTAGTGAAAGAACGCACACGTGAAATTGGTTTGCGCAAGGCGTTGGGTGCAACACCGGGATCGATTGTCGGCATGATCGTGCAAGAGTCCATTTTTATTACCACTTTTGCCGGTTATTTGGGTTTGGTGATGGGTGTGTTGTTGTTGGAAGGTATTGGCAAATTGCTGGATGCCAATGGCGGCAGCGCCGGATTTTTTGGCAAACCCGAAGTGGATTTCACCACCGCATTCAGCGCATTGCTAGTGTTGGTCATTTCCGGTTTGCTTGCATCCATGCTCCCCGCTGCAAAAGCGGCGAGTGTAAACCCTATAGTCGCCTTGCAAGATGAGTAATTTTTTTAGATAGATAACCACCCGCAACATTTATTTTTTTCCACGCAATTTTAAGAAGGACACCATGAAAAAGTTTATCTGGTTTGCAGTTTTGGGTTTAATCGCTGTTGTGTTTATTGGCACAGCGGTGTTCCTGTATAACAAATCACAGGAAAAGCCGACCACCTACACCTCTGACGCAGCATTCAAAACTACTATTATCAAAAAAACAGTGGCAGTGGGCAAAGTTATTCCGCGTCGCGAGGTGGAAATTAAATCCCAGGTATCGGGAGTGGTGGAGAAGCTCTATGTGGTTGCGGGCCAAAATGTAAAGAAGGGCGATATTATCGCCAAGATCACACTCGCGCCGAACATGGTGATGCTCAACCAGGCCGAGTCGCAGTTGGAACAGGCAAAAATCAATTTGCAAAATGCGACCACTGAATTTGAACGTCAGAAAAAACTGTTTGCCGATAAATTAATTTCGGCATCCGAGTACAACAAATTTTTGCTGAATTATGATTTGCAACGCGAAGCTGTAACAGCGGCAGAAAACAATTTGCTATTGATGAAATCCGGTGCGACAAAAAAATCTGACAAGGTTTCCAACATGATCCCTGCCACAGTCACCGGTATGATCCTGGACCTTCCTTTTAAAGAAGGGGCGTTTATTGTGGAAACCAGTTCATTCGGTGCAGGTACCACCATTGCAACCCTGGCCGATATGAACGATATGATTTTTGAAGGTATGGTGGATGAGTCGGAGGTGGGAAAAATCCGCGAGGGCATGGAATTGGTGTTGGATGTCGGGGCATTGGAAGGCGAACCTTTCACGGCGATACTCGAATATATTTCACCTAAAGGTGTGACTGACCAGGGCACCATTAAATTCCAAATCCGTGCGGCAGTAAAATTGAGCGATAAGCTTTTCCTGCGCTCCAACTACAGCGCCAATGCCGATATTGTCCTGGATAAAAAAGAAAACGTAGTGGCAATCAACGAAGGCAATCTCATTGTGGAAGAGAAAGCGCAGTTTGTGGAGTTGGAAGTCGGGCCACAAAAATTTGAAAAGCGCGAAGTTAAAACCGGTATTTCCGATGGCATTAACATCGAAATCCTGGAAGGCTTGAAAGAAGGGGATAAAATCAAGCATCGTTAATGGATGGCAGACTGGTGAAAAGAGCGAACCCGGGTTCGCTCTTTTTTTGGCATTAATTGCGCTTGGTTGCTGCAACTTCCAGTTCCATAAAATAAATAGTGGTGGTGGATTCAAACCCTGAATCCGTTGAGAGCAGCATCCATACATTGCCCTTATCATCGGTTGTGGTGGAAAACGTGCCTTTCTCGCTAACCAGTGACATTTCCCTATAGCTGGTATCGGCATCACCACATTCCCGATCATTGGCAAAATTGCCGATGACGATGGCATCGCTACCGCCTGTTGCTTGTTGGCCTTTGTCGATGTTCATCAGCAAATTCCCGGCACCGTCATTAACTGCCTTGGGTTCGGTTTTGCTGGCACCCACTTTTATCCACACACTTTCACCTGGTGCACCGCCAACGCCCAGGCAATTTTTTTGCGCGTTGCTACCGAAGGTTACTTTGAAACGGAAATCATATCGCGTGTTCGGTTCCAGGCCATCTACCTGCTTGGTGACAAACATGTAGAGATCATCGCTGTGATTATTACCGCCAAGCTTGTAGCCCTTGCGATTACTGCCGAGTGACGCCGGTAACGTTTCCAGCCCGGCGGCCAATTCGTAAAACGTTTCTTGTCCGGCGGGATAGTCGGCAAAGCCGGGATTCCAACCATTGGCCCCATCATCGAAATCGATATAGAGCATTTTGGTATTGCGATCCGGTTCCGGCAGGTCGTCGTCTCCACCACAGGCGACGAGCAGGCCGAAAAAAGGCAACACCAGCAGGGATTTTTTAACTGGGTTCAGGTTAAACATGTGCAACTCCTCGAAAATTTGTTGTAAGTCTGCCGCTGTCCAGGGGTAATTTTCACCAGTTGTGAAATGCCAGTCTGTGCACCAAATGTAGGGAGTGGTTAAAAAATGTAACGCGGGAAGCAGTGCCACAAGTAACCCATGCTGGTATCCTAGGCACCTCCTGGTTAAGGCCGTAACGAAGCGGGCCTGATTTGTAATGGTTTGTAATCACATTCGGTTTACTACAATTCATTACAGCGCCGTTTTATCAAACGGTTTATAAATAAGCTAAAGAAATTACCGCATTCCCATTTATGAAGCTCCTTATCTGCCTTATCGTTTTATGCACCGCTGCATTGTTTGCAGCGAGCGGCTTTGCTTGTGAATCGGCTGAGGCGGATTGTGTGGAAGTGGGTAAATGGAACATCAGCCTGGGTGTGGGTGCCGGGGTCCGCACCAACCCTGTTGAAGATGGCGATAATTTTCCGCTGGTGCTTGTCCCCCAGGTTAACTACAACGGCGAACGTTTTTTTATCCAGAACCTGGATTTCGGTGTGATTGCATGGGAAAGCGAAACCCGGCAACTCAACCTTTTCGTTACGCCCAGTTACGACCAGGTTTTTTTTGATGATTGGAATCCAACCAATTTTTTTACCGATACCAACGCCTTGATCGCAAACGGGAATAAAAATGGTTTCGTGCCCGAGATCGAAGGCGGTACGGAATTGGTCGAACCCGGCTTTGAAACCTTGTCTACGCGTGAATTGCGCAACCGCCGTACCGCTGGCCTCGCCGGAATTGAATACCGGGTTTCACTCGACAGCGTCGATGTCCAATTCCAATACCTCAGTGAATTTACCGGTTTACATCACGGTGAAGAAGCGCGTCTCTCCGTTGCGAAACATTGGGTTAATGGCAAACACCACCTGGTTGGTTCGCTGGGCGCGGTATGGCAAAGCAGCGAGGTGGTCAATTATTATTACGGCGTAACGCCGCCGGAAGCTGACGCACGTGGCCCATATACAACAAGCGCAGCGGTATCCGGTATTGTGCGATTCGATTGGAACTACGAATTAACGGAGCGCTGGGATTTGCGTTTATTGGCGAGCTATCGCCGGTTGCCCGATGAAATCTCGGCGAGTCCATTAACCAATGACAATAAAGTGATCACTGTGTTCGTTGGGGGGGTGTACCATTTCTGATGGAAACCTGCTGAGCCGGAGCGCTTCTTTACCTTTTACAATCCTTGTATTACTGGTCACTGGCTTACCGGCAGCGGGGGTATTGGCTGATGGTTTGGCCGCGCAACATTCTTCTCTGCCGTTAATCCGGTTTTCCATCAAACCGCGCCTATGCGTGCTCAACGCTGGCGAGGAAGTTTGCCGCGATGAGCTGGAAGTAAAATGGGAATCACCGGTTTTGCGTTCCCTCTGTTTATTCCAAAGCGACAGGCAAGAACCATTGCGTTGTTGGGACAACACCACGCGCGGTGAATACCAATTTGAATTGACAGCCAGCGCCAGTACCGATTTCCAATTGCGCGAGCAAGTGAGCGATAAGCCGCTGAGCGACCAACGCTTCCAGGTTGTCTACAATGACAAAAAATTCCGCAGGGTACGGCGCAATCCCTGGAGTTTCTTTTAATCGACCGGGACCCCTCCAATTAACGGGAATAAAAACCATGACGCAAAACAATTTGATTTTATTGGTCGAAGATGACCGCCGTTTGGCGCAGTTGGTGAAAGATTTTTTGGAAAGCAACGAGTTCCAGGTCGTGGTGGAGGAAAATGGCAATCGCGTGATCCGCCAGGCGCAAAACCTGAATCCGGCGCTGATCGTCCTGGATTTAATGCTGCCGGGGAAGGATGGTTTGACCTTGTGCAAAGAGTTGCGCCCCAATTTTAAAGGCCCGATTTTAATGCTTACCGCGCGCGATTCGGATTTGGACCAGGTGCTGGGTTTGGAATACGGCGCGGATGATTATGTTATTAAACCGGCGGAGCCGCGGGTGTTACTCGCGCGTATTCGCGCCTTGATGCGTCGCTATTACCAGAATGACCCGCGTGAACAGGAAAGCATTCGTTTCGGTGAACTTAATATCCAACCGGGCGCGCGCAAGGTATCGCTGGCGGGACAGGAAATTGTTTTATCCAGCCACGAATTTGATCTATTGCTGGCGCTTGCAGCCCAAGCCGGACAAATCCTGAGTCGCGAATTTCTATTCAATCATATCTATAACCGTGAATACGATGGTTTGGACAGAACCATTGATGTGCGTATTTCACAGCTACGCAAAAAGTTAAACGATAATCCCGAAAATCCCACGCGCATTAAAACGATCTGGGGGAAAGGCTATTTGTTTATTGCGGACGCGTGGAAGTAAGTACCTTGTAGCGCCATGAAAGAGCGGAAATGCTTTCCAGGACACGCCGTGAATCCATCCATGGGGGCTAGTCGTCGACATCCTGTCTCCCAGGGTCTTGGAAAGCATTTCGGCTCTTCCATTCAACAGCGCTATATTCCTGGCAAAAGAAAATGAATCGCGCATTTATAACTCTGTATTTTTTTATCGTTGCCTCGATAATTATTATCGGCTGGGGCCTAAACCAGTTTTGGGAAACCCTCGCGCCCGAACAAGAGGCCAGTGTGGAAATCCAGGCGCTGTTCAGGCTGGTAGAAAAAGAATTAACAACCCCACACAACCAACCCGGCATAAATCGTTCACATCAAGTACAGCAGCTTGCACAGGAACTGCAATTATCGCTGGAAATACTTTCGTTCGATGACGTTGCCCAATCAGCCGCTATGCAGG
Source organism: uncultured Cellvibrio sp. (assembly GCA_946480695.1). The sequence continues at coordinate 207,303 of CAMLKG010000004.1, read as the reverse complement.
AATTGCGCGCAGGGGAAATCCTGGCAACCGGCACTGAACAACAAATAATCTGGTACAAGCGCATTGCCAATACAGATGAAGTATTGATGCTGGTATTGGCACAACACAATGACCATGAATCCCCACTTTACGATGTGTTGTTAATTGTTTTTTACCTTGCTATCGCCCTGGTTATTTATTTATGGGTATGGCCACTCTCACGCGACAGCAAAAAGCTCGAATTGCAAACGCGCAATTTGGGTAAAGATGGCGTACCGCAAACGCTGGATATTTCTCCCACATCAACGCTCTATCCACTCGCGCGGGCGTTTAACCATATGGCGCAACGATTGCGTGAACTGATTGCGTCCCATCGCGAAATGACGAATGCGGTTTCACACGAGTTGCGCACCCCGCTTGCACGGATGAAATTCGCATTAGCGATGATCGACGAAGAAAAGCTGAATGATAAGGATCGCCGGCAATTGCGCAGCCTTGAGCAGGATATAGCGGAAATGGAATCGCTCATCAGTTCATTGCTCATGTACGCAGGCTTTGAACAAAAGACCCAAAGCCTGCGCCAGTCAGCGGGTCATATGGGGGATTTATTTGATGAAATCCAGCAGCGTTTTTCCCGCCATAATGAACGGAATTTGCAATTAATGGTGAATGACAGCAGCAATAACGCAATAGTGCATTGCGAATGGAAACTGATGGAAACCGTGTTGCAAAACCTGATCAACAACGCGGCACGCTATGCGCATTCGCGTATCAATGTGGAAATACAACAAACCGAAAACGAATACCTGGTTGCGGTGGAGGATGACGGCCCCGGTATTCCCGCAGAAAAACGCGAACGGGTGTTTGAATCCTTTGTGCGTTTGTATCACGAAGAAGAATCCGCCACCGAAAAAGCCAATGGCTCCGCAACCGGCGGCTTTGGTTTAGGCCTCGCTATCGTCAAACGCATTATGCAGTGGCACCAGGGCCGCGCGGAATTTGTGGAGCCGCAACAGCTCGGCGGGGCGCGCGTGCAGGTGCGATGGCCAAAATCCTTATAATAAAAAACCTATGTTTTACACATTGTCCAACGCATGGATCTGGTTAATTATTTCCACCAGTTTTTTTCCTTTTTCGGTTAATTGGTACTCTGTGCGTGGCGGCAATTCAGCATAGCTTTTTTTATCCAGCAAATCATACGCAACCAATTTACGAAGGCGTTCGCTTAATACTTTAGTGGAAATACCTTCAATACGGCGTTCCAGTTCTCCCGGACGATGAATGCCTTTTCCCACCTGGGTTAATACCGATACCGACCATTTACATCCAATAACATCTTCCAGCTTTTGATAGCTCGAACGTGATTGGGTGTAATTTTTTTTTACCTGTTGCATCAAGAATTTACCCTAAAAAGTAACCCGGGCACCAAAAAGTGCCCGCTGTTACATAAATTTCAGCCTGGTTAAAGTGAATCCAATCATCGCGATGATTATCTATCAATGTGAACTTTTAAAACCCTAACAGAGAGGATTCATTATGAAAAGCCAAGCTGTCTTTTACCACGCCGGCTGCCCCGTTTGTGTTGCCGCGGAACACCAGTTGCTGGAATTAATTGATCGCAATCGTGTGAATGTGGAAGTGGTGCATTTGGGTGAGGCCGGGAATCGCCTCGCGGCTGCCAAAGCAGCGGGGGTGAAATCGGTTCCGGCGCTTGTTGTGGAGGGACAGGTGTTGCATATCAACTTCGGTGCGGCATTGGAGGATCTGGAATAAATTTCCTGGTGTTTATGGGGTGCAGGTCGAAGGACCTGCGCTGGGCTGTCCTGTCAACATTGAGCCATCCGGGACTGGCGTTTGTTAAAACATTGGGGTTAAAATGCCGGCGCCTTCACACGTAAAGGCCCCGGTTCTTTTATGGACCTGTGAGGCGATACGAGCATAATAAAAAACTGCTGTATCAGCCTGTTAATCCAAAAGGCCCAGGGCCTTCCTCCATCGGCAACTATGCTATTCGGTTAAGCGCTTACCCCTGGCGGGTGGGTGGTTTCAGTTTTTCTATGTGCTTGTTAAAACAAAAAAGGGCGTGATGCCCCGGCTGCTGTTTGGCAGACCTGATAAGAATCGCAAGACTGGCAATGCTTTCAATCATCGTGTCGATACCAGAGGCCATCGCCGGCGTATCTGGCGGTGTTGTTTTGCCTGCGTTTTACCCACACGCAGGCGCAAAATAACGATAAGAGAGAGCATTATGAAGACACAGTTGCTTATTGCGCTGGGTTTGGCGCTGGTGTTGTCGGCTTGTGGCGGCGATTCCCGTAAAAACCATTCCCGGACAAGTTCATCACCTACTGGTAATACCGGGTCGAGCGCGCCGGTCGTAACGAGTTCCACCCCGGTCCAGTCCAGTTCGGCTGCATCGACAGTGTCCGTGGGCGTATTGGTGGATGCCTTTGTTTCCGGTATTGGCTATCGCACGGAAACGCAAAGCGGGGTGACCAGCACCAGTGGTGAATTTAATTACCTGCCCGGGGAAACGATTACTTTCTTTGTCGGAGACCTGGTATTCCCACCTGTGGCCGCCAGGGCAATCATTACCCCCCTGGATATGGGCGGGACCCGGGACCCGGCAACGGCGGTGGTGTTGAATATCGCCCGCTTACTGCAATCGCTGGACAGCGATGGAAATCCGGCCAACGGAATCAGCATTCATCCGCTAGCAACCCAGGCGGCGGCTCCAGTGGAGTTTGACCTTGATACCAGCGCATTTGCCAGTTTGCCAGCGATTACTAACCTGCTCGCTAATTCCGGTTCTGTCACCACGACATTAGTGTCCGCTGAACAGGCGCTGGCCCACCTGCGCGATACCCTGAGGCTGGCCGGTATCCCGACAGTGGAGGACGGTAGTTCCGCATCCCAAAGTTCGGCGCCGGTTGTGGGGCCTGCTTCGAGCGCGGGCAGCAGTGAAGCATTATCCAGCCAGGCATCCTCCCGCCCCTTGGTGGCTTCATCGAGCCAGGTTGCTGCTTCTACGCCATCCCAGGCGCTTTCTTCCGTACCGCCTTCCAGTGCCACTGTTTCCAGTACGACGGTGGTGGCGGTTTCCAGTACGCCTGCTGTTTCTTTGTCCGCTGCGTTCAGCTCCGGTAGCGCGGAGCAGGTTTCCAGCGCTGGACTATTATCCTCGACGTCTTCTGAAAGCCTTAGCAGCTTAGTAGCAGGCTCCAGCTCATCGAATGCGAGCGTTGCTGGCAGCAGTTCCGAAGCCGCCTCCAGTGTGGCAGTGATCCTTCCCTCAAGTGCGTCCATGTCCAGCCAATCCAGTACCGCCCCCGGTGCTTTCGACCCGGCGGACGGTTGGGCGTCAGTGGGTACTAACAACATGGGCGGGACAGGAACTACCGGGGGTGTGGATGCGGACGCGGCCCATACCTATACGGTGACTAACCGCAATGAATTGTTAGCGGCGCTTTATACCAACCTGGTGATTAAAGACGACGGCAGCTTTACCGGTACGGTGGATACCACGCCCAAGATTATTTACATCGATGGCACCATCAACCTGAATATGAACAAGGCACTGGTGGAGCAAACAGAGGCGGATTATGTCTGCCCCATCGACGGTGCCACTATTAACGTTGCTTACACTTTTGAGGATTACAAGGACTTCTACGATCCCAACGGTAGCTGGGGAACCAGGGCGGTGTCCGGGGACCTGGAAGTAGCCCGCGCCTGCGCGGCCGCCAGGCAAAAAGCGGTGATCCAGATAAAGGTTGGCTCCAATACCACCATTATCGGTAAAGGCCCTGATGCCCGGATTGCGCGCGGTCACGTGCGCCTGAGCCCACCCCATGACAACATCATCATCCGCAATGTCCGGTTCGAGGATGCCTTTGATATGTTCCCCCAGTGGGATCCCACGGACAGCGGCGGCCGCTGGAACTCCGCCTATGACAATATCAGCGTTGAAGGTGCAACCCATGTATGGATTGATCACTGTACCTTTAGCGATGGTGCCAACCTGGATAAGTTACATCCACCGGTGTTTGCGGCACCCTATAACCTGCCGGAGATGAAGGTCCAGCACCACGACGGGGCTATAGATGTCACCAAGAATTCCAATTACGTGACCCTCTCACATAACTTCATCCACGATCACGACAAGACCCATTTGGTGGGCAGCTCGGACACTATCGCGGCCGATAACGGGCCGAAATTCCTCAAGATCACCCTGCACCATAATTACTTTAAGGATGTAACCCAGCGCCTGCCGCGGGTGCGTATGGGGATGGTCCATGTGTATAACAACTTTTATGAGGGACAACTCAAACCCGTTTCTGCGGATCGCAACTACGCCTTTTCCGTGGGGTTGGCGACCGGCCAGTTCGGCAAGATCTACGCCGAAAATAATGTGTTTGACATTGCACCTTCCACCGATGGTGCGCAGGCCAGTGTGGAGAACCTCTATAGCGTCAGTTTCAAACAGGATGCCGGCACTATTTCCGCCTGTACCAACGCCGGTTACTCCAGTGCGGACTGCTCGACCCTGTTCTATGAAGCCGGTACGGTGTTGAATGGTGTTGCGGTGGATGTGATGGGTGCGGCGGTGGCCAATGCAGCGGCGCAAACCAGCCCGCTTACCCTGGATTCCGCTGCGGATTATTGGGCGCCGACCAGCGTCTACGACTACCGCCTGGATACCGCCACCGACCTGCACGACCTCATCCTTACCAACGCCGGCGCGGGTAACTGCACGGATTGCGAGAACCTTGTGAAGCCCCCGCCATCCTCGGCCAATAGTTCATCAGCGGCCAGTTCGTCCTCATCGGGCGGCAACACCGGCGGCAATTCGTCGTCGTCCAGTGCTTCGTCAGAGGCGCCCATCACCATGGATTGCGGGGCGGATGTCTATTTCTGCGATGACTTCTCGGCGTCCAACCCGGATTACTGGAACCTGTTGCCGGTTGCGGGCCCGAACGGGGTATTCGACCTGTTTACCCAAGATTCCAACCCAATGCTGCGCTATACCGCCGGCAGCGCGGGCGGTGTGCTGGCATTGGTAAAAGCGGCGGCCTTTACCGGCGTGGCCAGCGGGGATTATTACCTGGAGGCGCGCATCCGCCCGCGCAACAACTCCACCACCGGCACCAAACAGCTCTACTTGGTTGCACGCGCGCAGGATGCCAACAACTGGTACGGCGCGGGCCTGAATGTGCAGGGGTCAACTACCAGCACCCGTGTCGCTATCGGCAAAATGGTGGCGGGAACCTTTACGGACAATATCTTTACCCGCTACAACACGCCGATTGAGCAGGGCACGGCGGGCGGCAGCGACGGCGTCTGGTACACCGTCCGCCTGGAAATGAAAGGTAGCGCCCTGGTGGTTTACCTCAACGGCCAACCGGTGATCAGCGGTACCGATACGAGTTTTGCGGACGCGGGGCTGATCGGCCTTTACACCACCAACAAATCCTTTGAGATCGACGATGTGAAGGTGGGGAATGCCGATGTCAAACCGGTCCAGTTCACCCTCTCACCTGCTGTTACCACCTATAGCGCCGAGGCGGGTGATTTACCTTACACCGTCACGGTTACCGCCAAAAATTCCGCCGGCGAGACCGATACATTCACAGCGGAATCCAGCGATACCTCGGTGGTGGCGGTCGATATCAGCGGCGACCAGGTGAACCTGAGCCCGGTCGGTGCGGGTACCGCGACCGTCACCTTCACCAGCGGATCGGACCCGGGCAAGACCCACACCATTACTGCCACCATTGCGCCGCAATTTGTCCAGCCGGCGCAGACTTACAACCTGGCCGGCCGGGTTGATCCGGCCGTTGCGGAAGCGGATGCCTATGTGGATACCCGTTTGTCGATCACCTTTGATTCACCGCCTACCCTGGGAACCAGCGGTCGCATCCGCGTCTTCAAGGTAAGTGATGACTCGGTGGTGGACACAGTCACCCTGGCCGATAACACCGATACCCTGGGTTATGCCGGGCAGGGCATTTACCGCATGGTGAAAACCGCTCCGCTGTCGATAAACGGCAATACCCTCACGATTGCGCTGGATAACAGCAAACTCGAATACAACACGGCTTACTATGTCGCGATTGCCGATGGGGTGGTTACCAATACCACGCTTGACGGCACCGCCTTTGTCGGTTTGGGTAAGGCGGCCGGCTGGAGCTTTACTACCAGGGCGGTGGCCCCGGCTTCCGGTGATGTGACGGTGGACGATGAGGGTGCGGCGGATTTCCGCACAGTACAGGGGGCGATTAACCATGTGGTACAAACGGTTGCTAAGGACACCCCCGCCACTATTACCGTCAAGAACGGCGACTACCGCGAACTCTTGTTCCTGCGCGGCAAAAACAACCTCAGTATCCAGGGTGAAAGCCGCGCCGGGGTGGTGATCCATTACACCAATAACGAGGGTATCAACGCCGGTACCGGCACCAGCCAGGCCGCCGGTTCACCCGCGGGCGGTCGCAGTGTGTTCCTGGTAGAGGCCTCGGATATGCTCAGGCTGGATAACCTGACGCTGAAGAATGATACGCTCATCGGTTCGGGTGGCCAGGCCGAGGTCATTTACTTTAACAATGATACCGGACGGTTGATGGCGACCAACGCCAGCTTCATCTCCGAGCAGGACACCCTCCAGGTCAAGGGTTATAGCTGGTTTTACCGCAGCCTGGTTGCCGGTAACGTGGATTTCATCTGGGGAAATAACCGGGTCGCCCTGTTTGAAGAGAGTGAAATCCGCACCCTGGGTGACTCGCGCGGCAATGGCAACGGCGGTTATATCCTCCAGGCGCGCACCGTCTCGGCGGCTGACAAGGGGTTTGTCTTCCTCAACTCCAGCCTGACCCGCGGCCCCGGCCCGCTTGGCCATACCCTGGCGGACGGCGCGACCTGGCTGGCGCGGAGCGGCGGCAGTGTCAGCTACTTCGATAACATTGTGTTTGTTAACACCAGGATGGACGCCCATATCAACCCGGCGGGCTGGAACACCAATCCCATGCCCAACCCGGCCACGGCGACGGCCACTGCCGGTTGGCGCGAATACGACAGCACCGACCTGGACGGTACCAGCCTGGATGTAAGCCAGCGGGCCAATGTGAGTTATCCCCTGACCCTGGGCGAGGTAACCAGCGGCTATTGCAACCGTGCCCAGATATTTGCGGCCTATAACGCCGGCGCGGGTTGGAATCCCCTCCCGGATGACGGCGCGGATTGCCTTAATTACGGGGTTTCCAGTTCGGCGGGCAGTTCATCCAGTGCAACCAGCAGCCCGGCATCTTCCGGCAGTGCGGAATCCGACGGCAGCTCCTCCTCGGCCGATGCCGGTGCCTCCAGTTCCGGCGGGCAGGGCAGCAGTTCCTCGACCAGCTCGGTCCCAGCCCCGGTAACCACCCGTTGGGTACCGACTTACAGCGAATTGCAGGGAGCGGTTGCCTCGGAACCTGCCATTAACAGCAACGCCAACCTTAACGCCACGGCGTCGCCTATCAGTGTCGGTGCGATCAGGCTTTATTCCGTGAGTGCGGGCAGTTTGCGGTTGCACTACAACTCGGCGGGTACCGCCTATGCGATTAACTACAACGGTACAGCGCTCAAATCCGATACCACCGCAACCCCGGTGGTATTGGTTGAAGGTACCGGCGGCCAGGTTGATCCGACCAGCCTCAACCAGGCCGGGGGCGTTACCCGCTTTGTGTCCGTGCCGGTGGCAGCCAGCAGCGATCCGCTTAGCTTGACGATTACCTATTCCAACGCCAGCGGTAACTATGATGCGAGCACCACGCCGAATGGCTGCCTGAACGGCCAAATTGCTATCGTTGACCAGGCGGGGAAAACCTGGAAAGCCGCTTCCGCCTGCGGTACGGCGCAACAAACCCTTACCACCACCCTCAGTGACCCAAGTGTCACGGAGTTATATGTGCTCATGACCCGCAATACGGACACCGGTGGTGGCATCCGCATCTGGCAAGTGGATGTGACCCGGTAATTCCATCGTATTAAACCCGCTCCCCTGGTGGCGGGTTTTTTATGCCTTTTCAAAAATAGTTGCGGAAGATTTGCCGGATTTACAACCAAAAATGTATTTTGGTGCGTCAATGCCCTGTGCTATAAAGAAATTGTCTAGGGATTTGCGGTGGTTTGGCCCAACCAATGGCCTGGTCCGCATTGGTTGCAAATCATTTTAATAATAAAGAGAAATAGACAGGGGCCTTGCCCCGCCTGCAGAAAAGGTAAAAAAACATGATTACCCTGAGCGTTCGTCAGCAATTGCGCATTTGCGCTGCATTAGTTGCATTACATCTGGTGATTTTTGTGTTGAGCCCGGGGTAACCCGCTGTCCTACAAAAACAATTAGGGAATCCAGTACGAAAATGCCCGCTAAAGTCATTTAGCGGGCATTTGTCTTTCCGGGGACCGGAAAAATAGTGCAGGTAAAAATAGGCAAATACCGGGATGCAAGCTTGTAAGGCCGGCCGAACCACCCATAAGCTCCATCAACAGGACCAGTGGAGGCGCCTATGATTACCGGACTAAAAGCATTTTTTAAACTTGAAGCTGCCAGCGGTATCCTGCTGATAATGGCTGCAACCTTGGCCCTTGTTGCAGCGAATATCCCCCTCAAGGTCTATTACGACCAGCTACTCTCTGTTGATGTGGTCATTGCCATCGGCAGTTTTTCCATCGCCAAGCCGTTGCTGTTGTGGATCAACGATGGGCTTATGGCCTTGTTCTTCCTGCTGGTGGGCCTGGAGTTGAAGCGCGAGATACTGGTGGGGGAATTAAACCAGCGTGCCAAGATTGTCCTGCCGGGTATTGCCGCGGTGGGCGGTATGCTGGTTCCCGCATTGGTTTACGCCTTTATTAACCGCAACGATACCCTGGCCCTGCAAGGATGGGCAATTCCCACCGCCACGGATATCGCCTTTGCCCTCGGCATCCTCGGTTTGGTGGGATCGCGTATTCCCGGCAGCCTAAAGGTTTTCCTGGTATCCCTCGCGGTCTTTGATGATATAGGGGCGATTATCATCATCGCGCTTTTCTATACCCATGACCTTTCACTCAGCGCATTTACCTTTGCGGCCTGCGGCATAACTGTGCTGGCATTGCTGAATTATGTGGGGGTGGTGAAGAAATTTGCCTACCTGTTTATTGGCCTGCTGGTATGGGTCAGCCTGCTTAAATCCGGCGTACATGCCACGCTGGCCGGCGTCGCCATCGCGTTGTGCATCCCGTTTAACGGTGTAGACGCCGAAGGCCGGCCCCAGCAACCTATGCACGACCTTGAACAGGGCCTGCACGGTCCGGTCATGTTTGTAATCCTCCCTTTATTCGCCTTTGCCAACGCGGGGCTATCACTTGCCGGGCTGAGTTTCCAGGCTATTTTTTCGCCCATTTCACTCGGTATATTGCTGGGCCTGTTTATCGGCAAGCAGGTGGGAGTGATGCTATTTACCTGGCTGGCTGTGGTCCTTAAGGTCGGCAAGTTGCCCGCCGATGTGAGCTGGTTCCAAGTCTATGGTGTAGCTGTCCTGTGTGGTGTGGGTTTTACCATGAGCTTGTTTATCGGTTCACTGGCTTTCCCGCCTGAAGACAGCACCGGCATGAATGACCGCCTGGGTATCCTGGGCGGGTCATTCCTCTCCGCCATCGCGGGATATGTCTGGCTGCGGTATGTGGCCAAACCCATACATGCTGATAGGGTGCGATGATTTGTCCCCCTCTATAGTGTTTGGAATGGGTAAACGGTTACATCATAATTTACAAAATTATGTAAACGTTTTCTCTTAATTTTTTAGTATTTTTGTCACAAAATGGCGTCGAAAAAACGGATTTCATATTGACGCTGGCAACACCCCGGGCGCAGTATGGCAACCCAACCACGTACAAGGTTTGTACAGCAGGGCCAGCGTTACGCTGCGGCCTTGCCGGGTGCCGGTAAAACACAATAAGTATCGGTGCCCGGGATGAGTTGTATCGTTGTTCATCCCCCAGCTCCCTTTCCGTAAAAGTGCTGCGATGTATCCCAGCAGCCAGGATTATCCGCTTACCGGTTGGTAGGCACATCGGTATTTTCGGTCACTATCCCTGCTGCACTGCTGGCGGGAACAGTTTGTTTTTCCCATAAAAATAATCTGAATAACAACCACATCGCTGTGACAAGGTAACGACTATGAAATCCAGACACATTTACCGTGTCGGCCAATATGCTGCATTTGCGGCGGCCGGCACTTTACTCGCCTGCGCCGTGCAGGCCCAAAACCTCGGAGCCAACCTGGCTATTTCCGGCCCCAGCGCGGGTGCGGACGGTTCCGGTTTTGATAACACCAAGCTGGTTCGCGACGGGGATACCAATACCGTGTCCTATGCCAGCGGCACCAGCAACCAAAGGGTATCGGTCAAATGGGGCAGCACTATTTCCTTTAATACGGTGATCCTGCGCGAGGCCGGCACCAGGGTCACCAGTTGGCAATTGGTGGATAACGATAGCGGTACCGTCTATGCGACTGGTACCGGCATAGGCGCCGGAAAGGTACTGAACCTGGGGCAGCGCACTTCCAGGAAGATCAACCTGATCGTGAATGCCACCAGCGCTCCCGGTATTGCCGAGTTTGAGGTGTACAACGCGACCGGTACGGTGACATCCAGCGCGGCATCGAGCACACCGGTATCCAGCGCCCCGGCGTCCAGTGCGGCTATTTCCAGCGTTCCGGCCAGCTCAGCAGTATCATCCGTTGCCAGCAGCGCCCCTGTATCCGGCCTGCAATGTAACTGGTACGGCCAGGGCCTATGGCCCTTGTGCCAGACCACCACCACCGGCTGGGGTTGGGAAAATAATGCCAACTGTATCGCCGCCTCCACCTGTGCGGCCCAGCCCGCGCCTTACGGCATAGTGGGTGGCAGTTCGTCCGCGGCGGTTTCGTCGGTTGCACCGAGCAGTATCCCGGCGTCCAGCAGCGCTTCGTCCCTGGCGCCGAGCAGCACGCCGGCATCAAGCAGCCTGTCTTCTATCGCCCCCAGCAGCGTACCGGCTTCCAGTTCGTCGGTAATCAGCTCAAGCAGTGCGGCTTCTTCCTACAACGGCAATATCCGCCCGGCGAAAATTGAAGGTTTCGCGGCCCATGCCAATGTGACCGGTGGCCAGGGCGGCCGCGAGGTTACGGTGAGTACCGGTACCCAGTTGAATGCCGCCTTGTGTAGCCGTGGATCGATGACCGAGCCAATCGTCATCAAGGTCAACGGTACGATTAACCACAGCAATACCACCGCCCAGGGTTGCAATACCCTCGCGGATACCATCGAAATCAAAAAGATGAGCAACGTGTCCATCATCGGTGTGGGCACCAACGCACTGTTTGATGAAATCGGCATCCATGTGCGCGAAGCCTCCAACATCATTATCCAGAACGTCCATATCCGTAACGTGAAGAAAAGCGGCTCGCCCATCTCCAATGGCGGTGATGCGATCGGGATGGAAAGCGGCGTGGACCGGGTGTGGATCGACCACAACAAACTGGAAGCGTCCGGTGGTGAAAAAGACGGTTACGATTCGCTGCTGGACATGAAAGCGGGCGTTACCAATGTGACTGTGTCCTATAACGTGTTTAACGATTCCAGCCGCGCCGGTTTGATCGGTTCAAGTGATAGTGACAGTGCAAACAATAACATCACCTTCCACCACAACTGGTACAAAAATATTGAGCAACGTACGCCGCTGATTCGCCACGCGCTGGTGCATGTGTACAACAATTACTGGTCCAATGAAACCATCGATTACATGTTCCATGCGATCAACTCGCGCATGAATGCGAAGGCCCTGGTGGAGAGCAATTATTTCTACAATGTAAATAATCCGCTCATTGCTTCGGATGATTCCTCCGAGCCCGGTTGCTGGCAAACCAACAATGACAACACTGTATTGCCGACCATTTATTACAGCCGCACGGTGGGCAACGGCGCCCTGGTGATCCCGGAAGTTGTGAACGGCCAATTGCAATCCACCTGTTCCGTCTCTGTGCCCTACAGCGTGCAAAAAGACGCGGCCAACGATGTTCCGGCGATTGTGATGGCAAACGCCGGTGTGGGTAAGGTTTCCGGCACCACGACCTCGTCTGTGCCCGCCAGTTCCAGGCCCGCATCTTCGGTAGCGCCTTCATCAGTGCCTGCGAGCAGCAGCAAATCATCGGTATCCAGCAGCCTGGTTTTGTCCAGCAGTTCGAGTGTTGTATCCAGCAAATCCAGCAGCAGTACTTCGTCCGTTGTGGTGGATAACGGCACCATCAGCGCCGACTGTATCCGCGTAGCGACCAACCCATCGGTTAACTGGCGCGATACCTCGTTGCAGACCGACCAGGAAATCGTTTCCTGCTTGTCGAAGACCCTGGGTAAACCCGTTGGTTACGGCGAAAAAGCCCTGGGTGGTTATGATCCAAGCGGCAACAGCAAGCTCACCATCATCACCAAAAACTCGACCAAATCCGTTGAGCAACAACTGCTGGAAGCCATCACCGGTGAAGAGCACAACTGGATCGTGTTCGACAAAGTCCAGTTCGCACAACCCACCGAAATCGGTATGTACCGTTTAGGTTGCAGCAACCCGACCGTGCAATCACTGTTGGGCGCGACTGAAGCGGAATGCGTGAACTACAAACAATGGTGTAGCAAGAACGGTGTCAGCGACGCAAATTGTGTGAGCCAATTCTTTAATAGTGCGATGAACAAATCCAACAACCCGATTCGCAATCCGGTCATTGGTTCCAATAAAACCATCGACGGTCGCGGCAGCGAGGCTTACTTCCTGTTCAGCGGTTTTGCGATTGGTAAAGACTCCACCGGTTCACCAACGCAAACGGCGACCAGCGTCATTTTGACTCACCTGAACTTCAAGGGCGCAGGCCACACCGAAGACCATTATGTTGACCCGGATATGATTCGCTCCACCGGCGCATCACACGATATCTGGATTCACAAAAACATCTTCGATACCACTGGCGACTCCGCGTTCGATGTCAAAGTCGGTGCCTACGGCATCACTATATCTTTCAACCGTGTGATGGACGTGAAACGCGCGACTTTGCACAGCTCCAGTGATAGCCACACTATTGATGTGCAAATCCGTACCACCATGCACCACAATTTATTTGTGACCCGCGACGCGAGTTACGAATTGCTGGGCAACACTTTGCGCCGTGTGCCGCTGATCCGCCGCGGCAGTTCGCATATGCTGAACAACGCATTCATCAACTATCGCAAGGACCTGTTGAGTATCCGTGTAGGCGCCAGCGTATTGCAGGAAGACAATATGTTCGTGGTGAACAAAGTGCACCAGGAAAAATCTTCGATCTCCGCATCGCTCACTGAATTGCAAGGCAATTTGATTAAAGATGTGACCGGTGGCAATTATCGCGGCGAGCGCAACTTCCTGTGGTTCGGTGATGCGGCCTGTAACCTGGACGAAGGCACCAAAACCGGCTTCACCATCAGTTCGGGTTCAGTGGCGAATCTGGCCGGTAATTATTCATCGGCTTCACAAACCACCCTTAATAACTGGCGCTTTGCCGCAGGGCAGGAGTTGGTGGATTACCTGAGTGCAACTGCGGGCAAATACGGCCAGGCTCCGTTTAACTCGCCGCTCTCCGGTGACAAATATTATGTGTTGGGTCTAGGTAAGGTGTCTTGCCAGCTTTAAACATTCCTCGCGGAACCTGAAATAAAAACCTTTGCGGGAAACCGCAAAGGTTTTTTTATTGTCGATATAAATTAACCTCGGGCATGAAAGCAAATTTATAATTAAAATGTTTCCAGGAATTAATTCATTTATAAAATACGCAATGCTGGCGCATTATTTATCGTTGCAAAACCGGCCATAGGTTCTAGTCTTCAAACGCCATTAGCTTCGATATAATTCGTTTGGTGCAACGCCTTGCTATGTATTATTTCTTTCTGATCTTTTTGCCATGTAATAACCACTAATTAAACCGACAATGATAAAGATAGAAAGTGATACCAAAAAGATTAGGAAGTTCCGACTTGCTTCTTCTTCGCTATTGTAGAGTCTGATATCTAAAGCAACCGCAATACGGCCACCGCCCCAAAATAGTACGTTGCATATTAGGCCAGCTATAACGGCCCCTAAAAACGGAAAAATTATTTTTTTCATTCAGACACCTTCCAGAATAGAATTTTCCTTGATTTTTCAAAATCAGACCAAACTCCTTCATAACTGATCCCCAGTTGAATACGTAGCCAACTTGTAACGTCAGTTAAACGAGACCCATTCCATAGGTCAATATGATCTCCGGTGGGTCTTTCCGGGCGGTCCTCAGCCCGCAGCCAGTAGTCTTCAAAATAAATAATGCCCTTTTTTCCAACAATTTGCGCCTTGAAATTAGCGGCTTCTATTTCAATGGCCGCAGCTATGCCCGGGATCTTAGTTTTACCTAAACCAGCAGCCAATTCATTTGCTGAAAGTACGTGGCCTTCATTTTCTTTGTGGTGCCAGCAATGTCTATTTTTAGGAACTAAAGTAGTGGTTTTTACGCCACATTTTGAGAGAGCAGACCCGACTTTTATAGCGCACTGGTTTGAAAATGATTTTTTGTCGCAAGGTGCTTCTTTGGGATAAAATTTCCATAGGTCTTTAAATTTTACTGGATTCATTTGCATATCCTTTCAATGAATTATTATTTCGGGGTTGAGTTATATAACAAAATATAGAGCGGGTTTTAATTAAACCAAATTAAAAGGATTTTATTCCACACGCGTATTATTTGCAGGCTGGACAATGCGCGGATTATTTTTACGCGCAGGCGACATTTTTGCGATTTCACCTTCAATCCAATTCTTTATTTCTTCGGTAAGTTCCTTGCGGTCTTTTCCTTCCGTTTCAAATGGTTCGCTGATCACGACGCGAATGGTGCCCGGATATTTAATAAAGTGTTTATGCGGCCAACATTCACCGGCATTATGTGCCACGGCAATCACGGGTACACCGGCGGTTATTGCAATGTCCGCACCGCTACGCGCGTAGTTGCCAACCTCACCTACGGGTGTGCGGGTACCTTCGGGAAAAACAAGTAAGTTATTTCCCTGTTGCAAACGGCGGATACCAATCCGCTTGATTTCTTTTAACGCCTGCACGGGGTTGCTGCGGTCAATCGCGATAGGGCGCAAACTGGCAAGGCCCCAACCAAAAAAAGGAATCCGGAATAATTCCTTTTTCAAGATAGTACTGACGGGACCAAAGTAATATTGCAAAAACATGGTCTCCCAGGTGCTTTGGTGTTTGGCCATGATGACGCAAGGGAATCTATCCGCGTGTTTGTCACCGGTGATTTCAAAGCGGACACCGCAACAAAACCGCAGCCAGAACATAACGAACCGATTCCAGCAGGTGACAATGCGCCAGCGCCAGCTGTAGGGAAAAATCGGCCAGATAATAACGGCAATAAGGCCTGCCAATGCGCTGCTAATGTTGTATCCGACTGCGAAGAGAAAACTGCGAAATTTCAGCACGTTGAATCCTGCCAGAATGTTAGGAGTTGGCAATAATAAAGTCTGCCGCCGCCGATAAATCATCAAAGGCTTGCACTTGTTCGGCATCAATCGCGGGTAAGTTGGTTTGTAAGCCCGGAACGGCCAGCTGCGCCAGTGTGCGCACGCCATTACCGGTCCTTACCAGCAACGGCTTGCAACCTTTTTGCACGGCGGCCTGCAAATCACGCAGGCTGTCGCCAACAAAATAACTGCTTTCCACCGAGGTATTAAATTCCGCTTCTATTGCATCCAGCATACCGGGTTTGGGTTTGCGGCATTTGCAATTATCGTCGGGGTGATGGGGGCAATAGAAAATTGCGCCTATTTCGCCACCGCTTTCCTCCACCAGGCGAGTCAGCTTTGCGTGCATGGCTTCCAGGTCTTCCAGTTCAAATTTGCCCCTGGCCAGGCCAGCCTGGTTGGTGGCGACAACAACGGTAAAACCCGCTTTATTCAAGCGCGCAATCGCACTGATACTGCCTTCGATAGGAATATATTCATCGGCAGATTTTACGTAATCGTCGCGGTCGTGGTTAATTACGCCATCGCGGTCGAGGATGATTAATTTCATTGGATTGTGTTCACAAGGGTAAAAGTTCCGTGTCGGGTACGGCTATGCCAGACACACCGTCAATAATTCCATCCGGGCTCATCGTTTACATCCATGTCTCCGATGGTCCGGCATAGCCGTACCCGACACGAACCGCAAGCCCGATTAATTTTTGGCAGGCACCAGATATGAAATATCCGCCACTTCCAAAAACAATCCGCGTAATTGTTGCAGCAGCGCCAAACGGTTTTGTTGCAGCGCCTGGTCATCGCACATCACCATAACACTGTCAAAAAACGCATCAACAGTTGGTTGCAAATCGGCAAGTGCTGCCAAGGCTTCCGTATATTCGCGGGTCGCGAATAAAGGCGCAACAATCGCGGCTTTTGCATTGATTGCCTGGGCCAGGTTTTTTTCGGCATCCTCCTTCAACAGCGCGGCACTTACTGCGGCGGTCACGGCCATGCTTTGTTTCGCGAGAATGTTGGAAACACGCTTGTTAGCGGCAGCCAGGGCCTGTGCTTGCGGCAACTTGCTGAATCCATTAACCGCCAGTACGCGCTGGTTGATATCCAGCGGTTGCGATAATTGTTTTGCGGTTACCGATTGAAAAACTTCCGCCGGGATATTCGCATCTTCAAACATCGCGCGGAAGCGATCCAGCATATACCCCAACACCTGCTCAACCAGTTCATCACCCAGGGTTAAATGCTTATGCTGCGCTTTGGCGAAGGCCAATAACTCGCGCAAATCCAGCGCGAGGTTTTTCTCCACCAACAAACGCAACACCGCAATACTGGCGCGCCGCAAGGCAAACGGGTCCTTTGAACCGGTAGGTTGCTGGCCGATGCCGAAAATACCGCTGATCGTATCCAGTCGATCCGCCAGGGCGATAATCGTGCCGGTAGTCGTTGCCGGTAGCTGGTCGCCCGCGAAACGCGGCATATATTGCTCATTCATCGCCGCGGCCACTTCGGCGTTCTCACCGTCATTTAACGCGTAGTAATAACCGGCGATGCCTTGCATATCATCAAACTCGCCCACCATATTGGTAACGAGATCGGATTTGCACAGTTCCGCGGCGCGCACGGCTGATTTCTCATCAGCATTTAATTTGCCCGCAATAAATTGCGCGAGCCTGGCGACGCGTTCGGTTTTTTCGTAGAGGGTTCCGAGCTGCGCCTGGAACACGATGGTTTTCAAACGCTCGCGCAGTGATGCGAGAGTGGTTTTCTTATCGGTGTCAAAGAAGAATGCCGCATCCGACAAACGCGGGCGGATAACGCGCTCGTTACCGTCAATGATTTGCGAAGCGTCTCTGCTTTGGATGTTGGCAACTGTAATGAAATGATTTTTCAGTTTGCCGTTGGTATCCACCACGTGGAAATATTTTTGGTGTTCCTTCATCGAAGCAATTAGCGCCTCGGAAGGCACGGCGAGGAAACGCTCTTCGAATTGACCGGTTAATGCCACCGGCCATTCAACCAATGCGGTGACTTCATCCAGCAAGGATTCATCGATTACGGCAACGCCACCCACCTTTTTGGCTTCGGCTTCCACCTGGCTTTTAATAGTTGCGCTGCGCTCTGCGAAATCCGCCACTACAAAGCCGGTGCTTTTTAAAACACTGGCATAGTCGCCGGCCTTGGCCAATTCGATGGGATTGTTGTAATGGAAACGATGGCCGCGACTGCTGCGACCGGCGGTTAAACCCAATATTTGTGCATCCACAACATCGCTACCGAATAACATTACCAGCCAATGCACGGGGCGCACGAATTCTTCGCGTTTTGCGCCCCATTTCATGCGCTTGGCAATGGGTAATTTCGCCAGCGCATCGCTGACCACCGCTTCAAGCAATTCAACGGTTTTTTTGCCCTGGGTGTTAATGCGAGCAACCAGCTTTTCGGCTTTGCCATCGCTTTCAGATGTTAATTCGCCTGGAGCAATGCCATTTTTTTCCGCGAACGCGAGCGCGGCCTTGGTGGGCTGGCCTTCTTTATCGAACGCGATGGCGGCCGGCGGACCCCACACAACCAGTTCCCTGGAAGGTGTTTCGCTCGCCAGATTTTCAACCAGTACAGCTAAGCGGCGCGGCGCGGCATAGGGTTTAATTGCGGTGAATGATAATTCTTCCGCCCTCAGGTTGGCTTCGATGGTTTCCGCAAAGGAAGCCATCAGGTTTTTTAATGCTTTCGGTGGTAACTCTTCGGTTCCCAGTTCAACTAAAAAATCAGCAGACATTTATTTGTCCTCCGCAGCAGCGCTCAGCAATTCATTTCTTAAGGCTTCCGGGGCAAGCGGAAAACCGAGGGCTTTGCGGCTATCGAAATAGGCTTGCGCAACGGCGCGGGCAAGGGTGCGCACGCGCAAGATAAAACGCTGGCGCTCAGTGACTGAAATTGCATGGCGCGCGTCCAGCAAGTTAAAGGCATGCGAGGCTTTCATTACCATTTCATAGGCGGGCAACGGTAAATTTTTTGCCATCAGGCGAGTGGATTCCTGTTCGTAAAAATCAAAACTTTTAAACAGGTAATCGGTGTCGGCCTCTTCAAAATTAAAGGTGGACATTTCCACTTCGTTTTGGTGGAACACATCGCCGTAGGTAACCTTGTCACCATTGGGGTTGATAGTCCACACCAGATCGAATATCGAATCCACACCTTGCAGGTACATGGCGATACGTTCGATGCCGTAGGTAATTTCACCAGTGACGGGGAAGCACTCCAGGCCGCCGACTTGCTGGAAGTAAGTAAATTGCGTTACCTCCATGCCGTTCAACCAGACCTCCCAACCCAAACCCCAGGCACCGAGGGTAGGTGATTCCCAGTTATCTTCCACAAAGCGAATGTCGTGGATGGCGGTATCAATACCCATCTCGCGCAATGACCCCAAATACAATTCCTGGATATTTTCCGGTGAAGGTTTGAGTGCAACCTGGAATTGGTAGTAATGCTGCAAACGGTTGGGGTTTTCGCCGTAGCGGCCATCTTTTGGACGGCGGCAAGGTTGCACATAGGCCGTATTCCAGGTCTCCGGGCCGATGGCGCGCAGGAAAGTTGCGGGGTGGAAAGTACCGGCGCCGACCTCCAGGTCAAGCGGTTGCAAAATCACGCAACCCTGGCGCGCCCAATAATCTTGCAGGGCAAGGATCAAACCCTGGAAGGTGCTTACGTCATAACGTTTTTCAGACATGGTGGACCTGGTCTTATGAAGTGGTGGTCGATTAAAGGTAGAAAAATGCGGCGATTATAGCGGGAGATGGCGACGGAGTGGCAGCGACTTAATGGCGATAACGGGAATGAATGGGTAAATACACCGGAATTGGATAAACACCGCCCGACAGGCGGTGTTTTGGATGGTTAAATCAGGCGGCGACTGCGTGCGACCAGGGTAAAAAAAGCCAGTAATACCAAACCGATGGAACCGGGTTCGGAAACAGTTGCGGCGTCTTTCACCAGCAGGGTACCGAACCAGCCGGATATATCGGTACCCGGCATTTCGAGATACATGGCCGAGCTGTCATGGACCTCGTCATAAGGGCTACTCATGCTCACCAACCCTGATACGCCCGGGTCTCCCATAAATACACCGAATAAACTTCTGGCAGACCAGGTATCGAGCAAATTTCCATCCGCATCATAGGTTGAAAAGGTTGCATCAGGGCTTTGTCCAAAAATATCAAAAATGGAATTGAAATAAGTATCTTGCGACAGGCTTGCCAAAGTACCAAAACCCTGGCTGTAGCGGTTCCATTCTGACAAGCTGCCAAATAGCGAAGTCCACAGGTGATCCACTTCAGTCGCAGTGGGCAAACGCCAGCCAGCAAATTCGGTAGGTAATAAATAGCGGACGTTATCGTAAGACAGGTGAGAATTAACACCGAAATCCATCCAGACCAGACCGGTACTGGTTTCCAGCGCAGCTTTATTATCACCGGCGCTAAACGCATCAGCTTGGACTATTGGCAAGGCGTGGGTAGTCGTGGCCAGGAATAAGGAAACCACGGCAACGCATTTAGCAACTTTTTGAAGCATTCTAAAACTCCGTTTTTCAAGATGAGTGTGGATAAATAGTGAGGAATAAACCGCCCCCCCTCGGGCAGGGTTTGCAATATATCAGAGCAATCCAATAGATTAGCGAGCGGATCAAAAAAGATATAAGCGCCAACAACAATAAACATCAACATTATTCGGAGCATGTAAATGGATACCCAACAGACCCTTAGCCCGGTCACCATCACCCTGCACTGGATCATTGCGCTGAGTGTTATCGCCATGATTGGCACTGGTTTTTATATGTCGATGTTTGAGTTTTACCCGTTTTACGACTGGCATAAATCATTTGGCGTGGTGATTTTTGTAATAGCGTGGTTGCGAGTATGGTGGCGGATCAAAAATGGTTGGCCCGCCCCGGTGCGTAATCACCCGGTGTTTGAGCATCGGTTGGCGCGGGCGAGCCATTGGGTGTTGATTGTGGGAACTGTATTGATGCCGGTCTCGGGTATGGTGTATTCCGCATTTGGCGGTTGGGGCATCAAGGTGTTTGGTTTGGCAATAGTGGCGGGCAATAAAAATCCAGTGACCGGGAAAACGGAACCCATCCATGCGGGATTGGGTGAGTTGGGGCAGGTCACGCATGAATGGGTCGGTTATCTCCTGACGGGTACCATCATCCTGCATATGCTCGGTGCATTAAAACATCACGTAATTGATAAGGATCGTACATTAAGCCGGATATTCGGCCGTTAAACGGAAAATTTTCGCGCCAGACCGGGTAGAGTAAACCCAACGTAAACAAGGAGTAAATCGCGCGTAAAAGCCGGGATGGGCGGGTTTTAATCAACGTCGGACAAGCCTATGTTGTAACCACAGAGTGAGCGGAGAGATGGCAGTTTCAGTAGTGCAATGCAGTCTCTTCCCCCTGCGGTCACCAATTTTATGGGGTTTGTTATGAAGAATCTGAATGTATTTGCATTGGCTGCTAATGACCACCTGGTTCAACCGGAAGAATTCGAGGATATCCAGGGCCATACGCCTGCGCTGGCGATCCTTATGGATTTCCGCAGCCATAAACCACATATGGTGGATAGCCATCTGGAAGCGTCCGAGGCCCTGGAGGTTATGCGCGCGGAAGATGTCACCATCAAACTTGTGGTCGATGACAAAAAAGAATTTGTCGGTGTTATCAGCATGGATGACCTTTCCGACCACAATATGCTGCTTAAGCAAATATCACTGCATATCAAGCGCGATGAATTGCTGGTGCGCGACTTGATGCATACCCGCGCGGGCATCAGCGCGATTGATTACGAGCAATTCAAACGCGCCACCATTGCTGATGTGGTTTCTACCTTAAAAAAAGCCCATCAGGAGTATTTGCTGGTGGTGGACAAGGATGCACACCATATTCGCGGGATTGTTTCCTCACGCGATATTTCCCGCCGCCTGCACGTGCCGATCAACATCGAAAAAGAACTGACCTTCGCCGATATTTTTACCGCGGTTAAAGCGCATTGATTAATGAATCCGGTTGATTAACGGAAAGCAGGCCCCAACACGGGCCGCTTCTTTTTTGCGCTACGAATTTTGTTGTGGTTGATAACAAAAACCGAGCCGTTGCCAGGTCAAGGCAGCCAACAGGAAATAGCCATCCATTCCCAGGGCGAAATGCCACTCGATAATATTTTCCCATCGATCTTTTGCATCCCCTGTTAACAGGGCATTGCAAAACACGCTGGCAATGCCCAGCAGCAGCATCCAGCCGCCCAGCCAGAATTTCAATTTTACATAGGCTTCAACGCTACTGATGTTTAGTTCCAGCAGGTGGCGGGTGAATAGCATTTGCGCCAGCACTGTAAAGGAAAAATAAATAGTCACCCCGTATTGGCGCAACAGTTGATAAACGGTTCCCTGGGTTCCGAGGAAATTGGCGTATAGCACCAGGAACAATGCGGCGGTGATGCCGAGCACGGGAAGGGTAGGGCTGCGCCGCTGGTGGAGCGCCAGGAATTGCCTCGCCTGCAACCAGAAATTTACCAGCAGCATGGCATTGAGGATCATGCTGGCGCGGAATAAAAATAACGCGTCGCTGGCGCGCGCCGCCTTGCTGATGGAAACGCAGCCGTGCCAATGGGGCAGGCACCAGTCAATGGCTCCAGCCAGGCTGCTCCATAACCAGGCGGCGTGTACGATGACCAACGGAACCAGGAATACCAGCCAGGCAGTGTGGACGGGCTGCATGATGTTCCTCCGGAATGAAATATTTTTAGCGCTGGTTGTCGGATTAGGTAGCTGGCGATTCCAAGCGTTCAGTTACCGGTGGTTTTCCGGTAAGCTGCGCGCACTTTTTGTATGAGCTGAACCATCCAATGAAAAACCAATTGGCCCCCCTGCTGGTTAAAGCCATGGCGCATTTGCCCTTGGGGTTGCTGCGTGGCCTCGGCAACCTGGTAGGGAGCCTGGTGTGGTGGATGGACGGCCGCTCTGCCAAAGTCACCCGCACGAATATCGCCTTGTGTTTCCCCGAATTGTCGCCTGCCGAGCAGACCCGCTTATGCCAGCAAAGCCTACAGGAAACGGCCAAAACCGCGATGGAAGCCGGTGCCATCTGGCGTCGCTCCTGGCAATGGCTGGACAACAAGATTGTTGCCCGGGAAGGCGATGGTTTGCTGCGCGCCAAGGTGGCGGAAGGCAAGGGCGTATTGGTGTTGGCGCCCCACCACGGCAATTGGGAAGTGGTGGCACCTTACCTGGCGAGTGTGGCCCGGCTTACGGCGATGTACCAACCGCTTGAGAACCCGAACATGGATGAGCTGGTATTGGCGGGCCGCAGCAAGTTGAATATCACCATGGCACCGACTAACCGCAAGGGCGTAATGATGCTATTCAAGGCACTACAGGGCGGCACTATTGTAGGGATACTGCCCGACCAGGTGCCGGCGAAGGACGCGGGTGGTGAAATAGCGCCCTTTATGGGCCAGCCCGCACTAACCATGACACTGGTGCATGGGTTGATCCAGCGCACCGGTTGTGCGGTTTGCTCCTGCTACGCCGAACGGGTGAAGGGCGGATTCAAAATAGTGGTGATGGAGGCCGATCCGGCTATTTACAGCGCAGAACAACCCTTGTCGGTTGCGGGCTTGAATGCCAGTGTCGAAGCCTGTGTGCGCCGTGTGCCCGCCCAGTACCAATGGGAATACAAGCGTTTCCGCCGCCTGCCGCCGGAATACCCCAGGGTTTACCGGGCCAAATAAAAAAAGCATTTACGCGCGCGCTTGGGTGTGTTTACCAGTCCCCAGCGGCTACAATTAGCGCACTTAACTTTTTATAACCATTTCACCGGTTGTTGTGATGAAACAAAATATTTTTATTTCAAACCGTACCCTGTGCCGACTGGGCCTTGTTGCGGTCGCCCTCGGTTCCTTCAGTGCCTGTACCCATCAAGCCCAGCTCCAGCAGCAAACCCAGGCGGAGTTGGCGGCAGCCCGGCAATGTATCGCCATGCAGCAAGCCCGGGATGAACAATTAAGCCAGCAGCAAAGCCAGATCCTCGCCCAACTGAACCAGGTACAGGCGCAAGTGGCGGCCCAGCAAAAAACGCTGGAAGCCAGGCCGCAAATCATTGAACGCCCGGCCCCGAAGGTTAACTGCCCGGCCCCGGTCGCCACCGCCGCCAGGAAAGCCGCCGCCGAGCAACCGCTTACCGATAAACAAATCGTCGGCCTGCGCGAGCAAACCATGATCGCCGGGATAAATGTGGTAATGAACGCGCGCATCAACACTAACGCCGCCAATTCGGTAATTGATGCGCGCAATATCCAGATGTTCGAGCGCAATAGCGAGGAATGGGTGCGCTTCACCATTTATAACCCGGAAACCAGGGAACCCCATGTACTGGAGCGCAAGCGCTTGCGGTTCCAGACGGTGCAAAGCGCCAACCCCACCCCTGACCGCAGGCCGGTGGTGGAAATCCGCTTTACCATCGGCAAGTTGACGCAGAAAGGCGAATTCATCCTCGCGGATCGCAGCACTTCCGAATACCCCATCCTGATTGGCCGTAACCTGCTGCGCGATGTGATGCTGGTGGACGTGAGCGGTAATAACCTCGCTCCCCTGCAACGTAGCGATGCCTCCAGCAGCGCCGCTAAAAACTAGGCTTGCTTAACCCCGGGGCTGGCCAGGTGCCGGCCTTGCCAGGAAGAAATCCCATGAAAAGACCTTCACGTGCTCCCTTTTACACCATTATTGGCTTGCTCGCTGTGGTTGGTTTGGCCACTGCCTGGATGCGCCATGTGCAGATGGAAATCCCCTTTACCCCCGGTGTGCAAAAGCCGGTGTGGCTCATCGAGGCGCGTATCGATTTTGATGCGACCGGTGAGCCGGTAACGGCGCGCCTCGGCCTGCCCGATA
Organism: uncultured Cellvibrio sp.; assembly: GCA_946480695.1. The sequence goes on along the minus strand of CAMLKG010000004.1, from coordinate 182,808 downwards.
GCCCGCCCGGTTATCGCAGCTTCAGCGAGCAGGCCGCCGCGCCCGGTTACGGGTACGCCGTAGTCGCGGAAAACGGAGTGCGCCGCGGTGAATGGACCAAGCGTGAAGCGGTGGGTCCGCAAACCATCTATTACAAAACCCAGTTTATTGCGGTGGAGGAAAACGCATCGGCAGCGTTACCGCTGGAGCAGCCCCTGGCCAACCATGCCGATTGGGATGGCCCCTCCCAGGAAACCGCTGCCCAGCAGGTGTTGGACACCGCCCTGGCCAAGTCCAGCAGCCCGCAAAGCCTGACCCGTGAACTGATCAAGCAACTCAATAACGATAACCTCGATCAAAATGCCGCACTGCTGTTGTCCGCCCAGACGGATCGCTCGGCACTGGTGGAGAAGCTGGTAAACCAGGCGGGAATCCCCGCCCGCCCGGCCTTGGGCCTGTACCTTGAAGATGCCCGTCGCCACCAGAATTTGACTCGCCTGGTGCAGGTTTACGATGGCCGGGACTGGGTATTGTTTAACCCCACCACCGGCGAACAGGGCGTACCGGAAAACCTGTTGCTGTGGCACACCGGTGGCGAGTCCATACTCGATGTGGCGGGCGGTAACCGCTCCCGCGTGAGCTTCTCCATGATCCACCAGACGGTGCCGGCGCTGGACCTGATCAAAGCCCAATACAAGGAGAGCGCATTCAGTGTGCTCAGCATCCAGCATCTGCCGATTGAAGAGCAGAGCATGTTCAAATTGCTGCTGCTGCTGCCGGTGGGGGCGCTGGTAGTGGTATTCATGCGCATTATTATCGGCCTCAAAACCTCGGGCACCTTTATGCCCATCCTGATCGCTATGGCGTTCCTGCAAACCTCGCTGGTGCTGGGGGTGGTGAGTTTCGTCACGGTGGTGGCGATGGGCCTGGTGCTGCGCACCTACCTGTCGAGGCTGAACCTGCTGCTTATTTCGCGGATTGCGACGCTGGTGGTGCTGGTGATCTTTATCATTTCCGCACTCAGCCTGATCGGCTACCAGATGGGCTTTAACACCGGTATGACGATCACCTTTTTCCCGATGATCATCATCGCCTGGACTATCGAGCGTATGTCCATCCTGTGGGAGGAAGAAGGACCTAAAGAGGTAATGGTGCAAGGCGGCGGCAGTTTGCTGGTGGCCGTGCTCGCCTATGCCTTGATGCAACTGTCACTGGTGGGCCATTTAACCTTTAACTTCCCCGAGCTGAACCTGGTGGCACTCGCCCTGATTATGCTGATGGGGCAATACACCGGTTATAAACTCTCTGAACTGCGTCGCTTCCGGGCCATGGTGGATGCCGAGCAGGGCAAGTTTACAGATCCAACCAAGGGGGCCGATGCATGAGCCAGGCGCCGTCTACCCCCGCGGTTACTCCGGACACGTCCAACGGCTTTACCCGCTGGTGGAATTCCTGGGTCAGCCCCTGGCGCCTGAAGCGCATGGGCATACTCGGCATGAACTGCCGCAACCATGATTTTATTGCGGCTTATAACCCACGCAGCTTGTTTCCACTGGTCGATAACAAGCTAAAAACCAAGCTGTTGGCGGAAGAGTATGAAGTCGCCACGCCCAAATTGTTTTTTGTGGTTAATTCCCAGCACGAGATTTCCCACATCGAAGATAAGCTGATGGCGCTGGAAGCCTTTGCGGTAAAACCGGCCAAGGGATCGGGTGGCAAGGGCATCCTGGTCATCATTGGTCGCCGCGGCGACAAGTTCATCAAATCATCCGGGGCGGAAATCACCATTGAAGACATTCGCCGCCACATGACCAACGCCCTGGCCGGCCTTTACTCTTTGGGGGGTAAACCCGACGTAGTGATTGTGGAAGACCTGATCCAGTTCGATGATTATTTCAAGGATTATTCCTACGAAGGTGTTCCGGATATCCGCATTATTATTTTCAGGGGATATCCGGTAATGGCCATGTTGCGCCTGGCCACCCACAAGTCCGACGGCAAGGCCAATTTGCACCAGGGCGCGGTGGGGGTGGGGCTGGATATCGCCACTGGCCGCGCATTAAAAGCCGTACAACATTCAAAACCCGTTACCCATCACCCGGATACCAAGCGCGCGCTTAATGAAATCCAGATTGGCGATTGGCGCAACTGGTTATTACTGGCCTCCAAATGCTATGAAATGACGGGGCTGGGTTATATCGGTACCGACCTGGTGCTGGACAAGGTTCGCGGCGCGCAATTGCTGGAACTCAATGCCCGCCCCGGCCTTGCGATCCAGGTAGCCAACGGGCGCGGCTTGCTGCCGCGTTTACGCCATATCGAATCGCTCAAGGAGCGCATGCATCGCACCGCTGAGCAGCGGGTGGATTATGTGATGAAAACCTTCACCGCCGATGGCTTGTAAGAGCCATCCCGCCTCGCGTAACGGCATCTCGTATAGCCGCCATCCATTAAATTCCTCCCGTTTTTTGTGGTCGTAACCCTATATCGGCCCCTTTCTGTGCGTACCATTCATGAGGAGCGACATCATGGTAGTTTCCGGTGTAGTTGCCAGTACCTTGCTAATCGGCGTGAAAGTCCTGTTTTTGTTATTGGGCTTGCTAATGATGCTAATCGACCATCGGCTTGAAGCGACACGGGATCATTAACACAGGTACCGCATCGCAAATTAGATAACGCCTTGGAGCAGTTTGATGGGTTTGGCTGTCATTGAATAAATGCCTGGCTGGTCACTCTGAAAGGTGAAGGATGTTTAAGTTTCTTAGCGATGCCGCCCCAAAAGTTATCGCGTTGTCAGACCGTTTTCCCTGGGCAATGCCGGTATTTGGCTTGGTTTCCGGATTAGCGAGTTTTTTCCTGGTGGAGCGCAAACAGGAACTGGCAAAAGTCATTGCGATAATGATCATGGCCAGTTGGTGCTGGCTGCTCATGGAAAAAAGTGTCCACCACTGGATAAAAAGTTGGTTCGGGTTTCAGCTGCCCCAGCCGCTCTTTTTCTACGCAGCACAGTTGGTTCACCAGGAAAGCCTGTTTTTTGTCATCCCTTTCTTTTTTATCACCACCGCCTGGAATAGCGGGCAAGCGATCTACTCCAGCTTGCTATTACTCGCCGCGATAATTTCGCTTATCGATCCCATTTATTTTCGCTGGCTGGCGCCGCGTCGAATCCTTTATTTTGCGTTCCATGGATTAACGTTCTTCGCCGCATTGCTCACCGCCTTACCCATCATTTTCCAACTGCCGACCTCGGAGAGCTACCATTGGTCGCTGGCCATCGCGCTATTAATTGCGGTATCCGGTGTGGTCAGCGAGTCAGGTTTTTCCTGGTGGCAAAAGGCGATATCCGCGCTGGTGCTTGGCGCCGCGCTGGGCTTGGCAGGGCTATTGGTACGCCCCTGGGTTCCCCCTGCCACCCTATGGCTGACGCAAGTTGCCATCACCCAATCCGTCGATGAAAACCGTGCGCCGGAAAATAACCTCAAAACCCTTGGCGAAACCGAACTCCATAATGGCCTCTACGCCTACACCGCCATCCACGCCCCGCGCGGGCTGAACGAGCGCATCCACCATATCTGGCAATTGAATGGCGAGCAGGTCGATAAGGTACCGCTGGATATTAACGGCGGACGCGAGGCGGGCTATCGCGCCTGGACCCACAAAGTCAATTTCCCGGAAAACGCAATCGGGCAATGGCAAATCCGCGTAGTAACCGACGCCGATCAATTGATCGGCATCCTGCGCTTTAACGTGGTAGCCGACGAACACCTGGATAATCAAACATCTCCAACAGCAACAAGTGTCCCCGCTGAAATAACTACACCGGACGAGGCTCTCAAAACACCGATCAGGAATTTGATGGAGGATTAGATAAAAACGCAATTGCCATGTGGTGATCCGTGTTGGATGCACTCGTCCCCGGACACAAGTAACCGATGCTTTTAATGGAGCCGATTAGCCGCTGTGCCTATAATGCGCAGAACTTTTAAGGTAATTCAGCTCCATGTCTTATTTGCCCCTTGCATACGAAGCCCATAACAATACCGATGGTGATCGCGTTGGCGATGTATCGGCAGCGGAAAAAATAAATGACACACGGCGCCAGTTGCGCATTGCGTTGCTGGGTTATCGCAGTCATCCGCATGTGGGCGGGCAAGGTATATACCTGCACTACCTGAGCAAAGCCCTGGTAGAGCTGGGCCATAGTGTAGATGTGATTTCCGGTCCGCCCTATCCCGAACTCGATGCGCGCGTAAAATTAATAAAAATCCCGAGCCTGGATTTATACGCCCATCCCAATCCGGTCCGCGCACTGCGCCTTAAACATTTATTGTCATTTACCGATGTCTATGAATGGTGGAGCAAATTCAGTGGCGCGTTTGGTGAACCCTATTGCTTTGGTCGCCGCGTGCAACATTATTTCAGGCAGCACCAGCCATCTTACGATGTGGTACACGATAACCAAAGCCTTTGCTACGGCTTGCTCGATTTGCAAAAGCGCGGTGTCAACGTCATCGCTACCGTGCATCATCCCATCACGCGCGACCGCGATCTCGCCCTGGCTGCCGCAACGGGAAAAAGCCAACGCTGGTTGATAAACCGCTGGTACAGTTTTCTATCCATGCAAAAAAAAGTTGTTCAGGGTTTGCAAAATGTTGTCACTGTCTCGGTGCAGTCGCAATACGACATTGAGCAAGCATTTGCACGGCCCGCGCAAAACATCCACATTATTCCCAATGGTGTTGATACCGCTGTTTTTAAGCCGATAGCCGGGATTGCCCGCCATGAATTTTCACTGGTCACTACGGCTTCTTCGGATCAACCGCTAAAAGGCTTAAGCATATTATTGCGCGCACTGGCGCAACTGCGCATTGAATTCCCGGCGTTACAACTCATTGTTATCGGAAAGTTAAACAAAGAGGGTGACACTCAAAAGGAATTGGAAAATTTGCAATTACTCAATGCGGTGCAATTCAAATCCGGCATTAGCAACCAGCAACTGGTAGAGGAATATGCGCGCGCAACCATCGCGGTCGTGCCATCGCTTTATGAAGGTTTTGGTTTACCCGCTGCCGAAGCCATGGCCTGCGGTGTACCCCTGGTTTGCAGCGATGGTGGCGCGTTGCCAGAAGTCGTTGGGGAGGGGGCGCGCCTGGTCAAAGCGGGTGATACGGAATCGCTGGTTGCCGCTCTGCGTGAACTAATGGCACAACCGGACCTGCGTGGGCAATTGGGCGAGCGTGGCCGCGCGCATATAGTGCGGCAATTAAGTTGGGATTGTGTCGGTAAAAAAATGCAGGAATTTTATTTCCATACAATCCATGCTCGGGCTGGGAAACAATAGCCATGCTCACAATTAATTTTGAGGATTTCCCGCTCGCCGCTGGCGACCATGTTTTGGACCTCGGTTGCGGCGAAGGCCGCCACGCAATCAATGTTTACCTCCATGCCGAGGTGAATGCGCTTGCGGTGGATTTAAATTTCAATGATTTGTTAACGGCGCGCTCGCGCTTTGCGCCCTTTGTTCAACCCGACGCAAAAAAAGCATTTTATTTGCAGCAAGCGGATGCAACCTGTTTACCTTTTTTGGATGCCAGCATCGATAAGGTTATTTGCAGCGAAGTGCTGGAACATATTCCCGATTACCAGGCCGTATTGGCCGAAATAAATCGCATATTAAAACCCGGTGGTTTGCTGGCAGTAACGGTTCCGCGTTACTGGCCGGAAAAAATTTGCTGGTGGCTAAGCGATGAATATCATCAGGTAGACGGCGGGCATATCAGGATTTTTAATGGCAAAACCCTGCGCAATGACATTAAAAACCTGGGATTTCATTTTTATCGCCGCCACTGGGCGCACGCACTGCATTCACCGTTCTGGTGGCTTAAATGCCTCTGCTGGCGCACACAGGATACCAATCCATTGGTCAAAGCCTATCATCGTTTGCTGGTATGGGATTTAATGCAAAAGCCCTGGCTCACCCAAACGCTGGAAAAAATCCTCAATCCAATTATGGGGAAAAGTGTGGTGATGTATTTTAAAAAAGATGACATAAAAGGCATTACCGAATCCGCTCCTGTGCAAAAAGGGATACAGGAAAACATCACTGTAAAAGAAAGGAGCATTCCGTGAAAAATTTATTGCTTAGCAAGGGTTTTTTCCCCGAAGGCCTGTTGCGCCCCACCGTTAATTATATTTTGCGTACACAATTGCCTAACGGTTGTATTCCCTGGTTTGCCCAAGGCAAGGCCGATCCCTGGGATCATATCGAAGCCGCCATGGGCTTAACTATCGGCGGGGAATATGCCTCGGCGCAACGCGCCTATGAATGGCTGGCGGGAGAACAATTGGATGACGGAAGCTGGTGGGCAAATTATTTTAATGGCCGGCCAGTTGATAGAAGCCATCGCGAAACCAATTTTATCGCTTATATCGCCACCGGAATATGGCATCACTTCCTAATCACGCAAGATGAGGGTTTTTTGCAGCGTTTTTTCCCGGTGCTAAAAAAAGCGATTGATTTTGTGCTGGATTACCAATCCCCCACCGGGGAAATTTATTGGGCGGTAGCGGAAGATGGCAGCGCCAGGAAAGATGCGCTGGTGACAGCATCCAGTTCCATTTATAAAAGCCTGGAATGCGCCATCCTGTGCGCGGAGCGGTTGGAGTTAAATGCAATCCATTGGCGCAGCGCGCACCAGAAGCTTGGCCATAGCTTGCGTTACCACCCGGAATATTTTGATCGTACCTGGGAACCTAAAACCCGTTTCTCGATGGACTGGTTTTATCCAATCCTTACCGGTGTGGTGCAAGGCAAAGCAGCACAACAACGGATAGAAAATAAATGGCAAATATTTGTTGAAAATAATGTAGGTTGTCGTTGCGTAAGCGATGAGCCCTGGGTCACTGTAGCCGAATCCTGTGAGTTGACCCTCGCATTGCTCGCGGCGGGGGAACATGCCAGGGCTGTTAATTTATTCAGTTGGCTCCACCAGTTTATGGATGGGGATGGCGGTTACTGGACCGGATTTAATTTTCGCGACCAGGTTATCTGGCCGCGCGAAAAAACAACCTGGACCGCCGGCGCCATTCTGCTCGCCGCCGACGCGCTTACCCAACACACCGCTGCGGCTAATTTATTTTTACAATCCGCGCTCGCACCTGGCAGCAAGGAATTATCACTTACCACTGAACACTGACTATGCGTATTCCACGAATCTTTACCCAGCAAGCGTTATTAACCGGTGAATTAGTGCAACTGGAAGAGGCCGCGTCCCATCATTTAAGTAAAGTGCTGCGTATGCAAGCGGGACGTGAATTGGTTTTATTCAATGGCAGCGGCGGCGAATATGCCGCATCCATTTATGAAGTGGAAAAAAAACAGGTTGTTGTCAGGGTGGCAGAACACACCGCGGACAATCGCGCATCTCCCCTGCAACTCGAATTGGCGATAGGGATTTCCCGCGGTGAACGCTTTGAATGGGTACTGCAAAAAGCCACTGAACTCGGCGTAACAAAAATTACCCCGTTAATGACCGAACGCACGGAAGTTAAAATCAGTGGCGACCGCCAGGAAAAAACCATGGACCGCTGGCAACACATCCTCACCAGTGCCTGCGAGCAATGCCAGCGCAATTTGCTCCCTGAACTCGCACAGCCACAGCAATTCGCCGAATGGTTAACAACTGTCAATTCCGATTTGCGTTTCGTACTCCATCACCGCGATAGCAAAACCCTTCCCGCTGAACAACGGCCACACAGCGTTACCTTGTTAATTGGTCCGGAAGGTGGCTTAAACGAAAGTGAAATTGCCCAGGCGGCAGAAAGAAATTTCGATGCCCTCACCCTCGGTCCACGCGTGTTGCGCACAGAAACCGCACCCGTTGCAGCAATCAGTTTGGTGCAGTATTTATGGGGCGATTTTTGATGGGTTTGCGGTTGGTCCTGTGACTGGCGATGATTCACCCTTCCCGCGTCAGCACTTCCAGTAATTCAATTTCAAATATCAAATTCGAATTGGGTTTGATCAATGGCCCGATTTGGCGTTCGCCGTAGGCGAGGTGCGCGGGAACTTGCAGTTTACGTTTGCCGCCGACCTGCATACCCATCAGGCCCTGGTCCCAGCCCTTGATGACGCGGCCAGTGCCGATCACGCATTGGAAGGGTTTGCCTTTGCGATGGGAGGAATCGAATTCGGTGCCGTCTTCGAGCCAGCCGGTGTAGTGGGTGGTAATCAGCGCACCTTTGACCACGGCTTTGCCGGTGCCGGGGATTAGATCCTCGACAATCAATTCACTAACACCAGCCATAGTTATTCGAGGTGTAAATAGTCGAGGAAAGCGCGTTCCATGGCTTCCACATTGGGAATAACGGCTTCTTCGCCCGCCCAGGAAACATGCATCGCCTCAAAGGGTTTGTTTTCGGCATCTTCCCGTTCGGTGATTTCTTCCTCAGTGACGCGCGCCAGGCGCGGCAGGCCCTGGGTGAGGATCGCAATAAAAGGCAGGGAGTCATGCTGGCCGGTGGTGTTAAGTACGGCGAAGCGGGAGCGGGGGACAACGCCGGGTTTTTCTTCACCGTTCATCACTTCAAATGAAAGTAGCGGGATGGTTTGTTCGCGCCAACTGCAATTACCCAAATACCAGGCGGGGGCGTCTTGTACGGCAGCCACCTGGGACACGGGGACGATTTCCGCCACGGTCACGTTGGGTGCCAGTAAAGTGCGCCCCTGGAGCGGTATCAGCAGGCTCGCCACTTCTTCTATTTTCTTTTCTATGCGTTGGGGCGCTCTCATGGTGTTTCCTGTAATGCTGTTAATTCGCGTTTTTGATGACTCTTACCGGGCTGTTGCCGCCGCGTAGCAATCGATGTTTGTTAACCAGCTTGCCCAGGGCCCTGGCGAGGTATTCGGGTGTACCCGAAAGGCCGACACAACCGGTCGCCAGCGCCGATACCGGCATGGAATCACTGGTGCAATCGTCCGGCCGTTGCACCCAAACCTGGCCGCCCACTTGTTTCATGATGCGGCAACTGGCTGCACCGTCGTCACCCATGCCGGTGAAAATAATCAGCCCGCTACGTTCCCGATAGACCTGCGCGACATTCGCGGCGACTTGATCTATCGAGGGTGCGTAATCACCTTTCCATGCCTGGCCGTAATTAACCACCAGGGTACCGTTACCGAGCAATTCAACCGAGTCCTTCGCGGTAACCAACGTCAGGCTGTTAGCTTCCAGTACCAGCCCCTGGCTGGCGACCATCGCCGGGTAATTGCCCGCGTTGGTCATCATGCGGTTCAGGGTAACTGCCTGGTTGGCATCAATATGTTGTACGTACAAAAAGGCGATACCCAGGTCCGCGGGCAAGGCGGCTAAAAAGCGCTTTACTGCTGCCGGGCCGCCCGTGGATGCGGCCAGTACCCAGAGTTCGCTGGCCGGTTCCGCCTGTTGCAAATTAATGTCGCCACGCAATCGCTGCAAGCGCAGGCTGGTGCGACGCAACCAGGCATCGTGTTCTTCCGATCCCGCCCTAAATTCACTGCTGTCACTCAAAATTACCGGTATGCGACTGCGGCTGAGCAACTTGTCCAGCAAATGCTGGTCGTCCGCATAATCTTCGGCCACATCCACCAGCCAGGCATCCAGATCCGCGTCTTCTACCAGGTTTTTTGCCTGGCCCAACAGAAGCTGTTGGGCCAGTTTATGACCGGATTTGGCGATTAGCTGGGCCAATACCTGCTGCTTGGGCGCGCTGTCGACCAGTATTCCCAGGCGAAGCATGGTTGTGCCTTATTTTTTCAGCAGCTCGTGGATGTTGGTGAGCAGCAAATCCTCCTGGTAGGGCTTACCCATGTATTTGTTTACCCCCAGGCTGAAGGCGCGCTCGCGGTGTTTTTCGCCGGTACGCGAGGTGATCATGATGATCGGCAAATCCTTCAGGCGTGAGCTGGTGCGCACGTTTTTAGCAACTTCAAAGCCATCCATGCGCGGCATTTCAATATCCAGGAGCATTACATCGGGGATGTGGTCTTGCAGCAATTGCAACGCTTCCACACCGTCTTTTGCGGTGATCACGCGGAAGCCCTCGCGCTCGAGGAAACGTCCGGTTACCTTGCGCACGGTTACCGAATCGTCCACCACCATAATGGTTTTTTCGCTCTGGTCTTCCTCGGCAACAGGCAAGGCTTTGAGTGGCTCCAGTTGGATGACATGTTGGGCTCCCAGGGCCAACTGTTCGCGGATCATCGCATGCAGGTCCAGGATCACCACCACGCTACCGTCGCCCATTACGGTTGCGCCGGAGACGCCACGCACGGCGCTGAATTGCGCGCCCAGGGTCTTCACTACAATTTCGCGCGAACCAAGCAGGCGATCCACCTGTAGCGCTACCGTGTGCTCGGTGCTGCGCACCAGTACCACCGGCAATGGCAGCAATTGGCCATCCAGCTTGGGTTGGGTGTTGGAGTCCATCAGGCCGCCGAGATAACGCACCAGGTATTGCTCACCCGCGTAATCGAAGCGGGCGTTTTCGTCCTGGTAATAATGTTCCAGCTCGAAGGGGCTGACGCGCACAATACCTTCGATAGTATTAAGCGGGATTGCGTAAAGGTCGTCGCCGATCTGCACCATCAGGGCGCGGTTAACCGATACGGTAAACGGCAAGCGAATAGTGAATTCGGCACCATGGCCCCAGTTGGACTCGATAAACATGGCGCCGCCGAGTTGTTTGATCTCGGAATGCACCACGTCCATACCGACACCGCGGCCGGAAATTTGGGTGACCTTTTCAGCGGTACTGAAACCGGCATGCAGGATAAACTGGATGATGTCCTGGTCTGCGAGCTGGGCATCGGCAGCCATCAAGCCGCGCTCAATGGCTTTTTCCCGCACGCGATTCAGGTTGATACCGCGCCCATCATCTTGCAGGCGAATGATGACATCACCGCCTTCGCGGCCCAGGGTCAGCAATATCCGGCCATTGGGGTTCTTACCGGCGGCGATACGCTCCTCGGGCGACTCGATACCATGGTCAACAGCGTTGCGCAGCATGTGTTCGAGTGGTGCGACCATGCGCTCCAGCACGGTACGGTCCAGTTCGCCTTCAACATTATCCAACTCGAAATCAACTTCCTTACCGAGTTCGGTCGCCGCCTGGCGAACAATACGGCGCAAGCGCGGCACCAGCCGTGAGAAAGGCACCATGCGCGACCGCATCAGGCCTTCCTGCAAATCGGTATTGATGCGCGACTGTTGCAGCAGCAGGGTTTCGGTGTCGCGGGTTTTATCCGCAAGGGTGTATTTCAAATCCATCAAGTCAGAGGCGGACTCGATCAACGAGCGGGACAATTGTTGCAATTGCGAGTAACGGTCCATCTCCAGCGGATCGAACTCCTCGTGCTGCATCATTTGTTCCTGGCGGAATAACACCTGGGCCTCGGTCTCGATGTCCAGGCGGCGCAATTGTTCTTGCAAGCGCTGGATGGTGGAATCCATTTCTTCGATGGCATTACCCAGGTCGCTGACCTGTTGTTCCATACGGCCCCGGCTGATGGAAGTCTCACCCGCCAGGTTTACCAGTTCCTCCAGCAATTCAGCCGAAACCTTGACCACTTCCTGCGGGCCGGAACGGCGCGCCGCCAAGTGTTGTACTTGCGGTACCGGGCCGCCCTGGCCGGCACGCAGGCCACCAGCATCGGCCGGCGCGGCCGGTTTTGCCTTGGGCGCAAAGGTCAGTACATTGGGTTTTTCGGCAGGCGCGCCTTCGGGAGTGAGCGCGGTCGCCAGGTCGCGGGTGTTATCCACAACCACCCTGGGTTTAAAGCTTGTTGCCGGTACCGTTTCACCATCATCAATTTCATCGCTGGCCGGGACGGGCTGTTCCCCGGTCTCCGCCAGGGTTATTTCGTCGGCGACTTCGTCATCGCTGACGTAAGTGTCCAGAACGGGCGGTTCGAGGTACTCCGTCGCGCTGCTTGCGGATGTTTCAATACCGGGTGTTGCGGCACCCGGCAGGGTTTCGCCATTGAGGCGTGCACGTGAGCGCTCAACCCCGGCGTGCATGCGGTCCTGGTAACTGTGCAGGCGTGCGAAGAATGCCTGGTCCAATTCGGCATCCTCGTCCATCTCGATCAGGATGGTTTCAAAATCGTGGGAAAGATCCCCGAGGTCCATCAATCCGGCCAGGCGTGCACCGCCCTTGAAGGTATGCAATGACCGTTTAAGCTGTTCAACGCAATCGGTATTGCTCCAGTCGTCCTGCCATTCATTGAGCGCGCCGTCGATTTCTTCAAGCAGTTCACCCGCTTCCTCAATAAATATCTCAACAATTTCCGGATCGAAGTCTTCATCAACGGCTGGTTCTTCGTCCAGTAACACCGGATTATCCGGTTCGGCTTCGATGATTAATTCGGGAACTTGTTGTTCCAGGACGTTGGCGTCTTCATCAATCAGCTCGACCATTTCGCCGAACAGCGCTGGCTCGTCCAGCTCGATGGTTTCATCGGGCGCAAGGGTGTCAGCCAATTCGATAGTTTCGCCAAGGTCCAGCTCGTCAAGCGACGACTCAACAGCCGGGGTTTCCAGTGCTTCCAGTTCAATCGCTTCATCCAGTCCGGCAAATTCCGGAAGGGTTTCCTCCTCCGCGCTGGACTTACCTGCCGGCTCAACGTTTGCCGGTTCAAAGGTTTCTGCAAGGTCCAAGCCGGTGATGGCGATTTCCGCCTCGTCAGTGGGGGTATTTGCTGCATCGAACGCGACAATCTCGTCCATCAGAAGCTGTTCATCGAATTCCGGGGATTCATAGGCGTGGGTGAAGCTTTCACCGATTTCCACTGTTTCGTCGCCGGTCGATTCCGGTATGTCGAGGCCCGTCAATTCTATCGCCTCGGCGGCCTCCAGCGCCCCGGATTCATCCGGTTCGAGCAGGTAAGTTTCTTCCAGCGTCAGGGTAGGCAGGGCATCCGCATCAAATCCGGTATTTGCAGCGCCTTCGGGCTGTTCTTCGATAACCGCCTCGATCAGCGGGATGTCTTCGGTAACCACAGGAGCCTGGTCAGTCGCCAGGTTGGTAACAGTGACGACTTCGTTGGTGAGCAAGTCATCCAGCGCATCATTCACCGCCTCCGGGATAGTGCCCAGGTTTTGACCGGCGGCAATGGCATCGACCATATCCAGCAACGCGGTGTGAGCCAGGTTCAAGCTATCGCAGACCCTGGGCGAGCAGCTTAATTGGCCGGCCATTATGGCTTCGTAGAGGTGATGGATTTTCGATCCCAGCTCGGCCATGGGTGGCAGGTAGGCATGGGCTGCCGCCTGGGTGAGCTTGCCCAGCTCGGCCATGACGGGAATTAAATGGTCGGTATCGGCGGGATTTGCCTGCCATTGGGTAATGATCTTGTCGGCATCCAGCAGTAAGTTCATTTCCTCTGCCATAAAAATGGCGAGTAATTCGGGGTCCACCGGGCGTTTGCCCATCGCATCTGCTTCTTGCAGGCTAACCAGGGGCGCGACATGGATATCGCGCAATTCATGGACACGGGCGATGAATTGTTGCAGGCGCGGGATACCCACCGCTTCCCCGGCTTCGATTTGGCGCAGGGCGACCTGGGTATAGCTAACGGCATCGCGCAGCAACTGGAGGATGTCGTCATTGATGTTCACATGGTAGGAACGCAATTCCTTAACAAACCGCTCCAGGGGTGTCACCAGCTCGGCCACCTGGGTAACTTCCGCCATATGCGCGCTGCCTTTCAAGGTATGCAAGGCGCGTTGCATATCTTCGCTGGGCGGCTCATAGATGGGGGCCTCGGTTTCCATGCGCTGGATGAATTGCTGGACCACATGCAGGTGATAGATGGCTTCGGCCCCGAAAATATCCCATAACTGGGCATCCGGGTCGTCGATGTCTATATCTTCCTCAGCAATCGATTCGGCGTAATTGAAACTCGCCGGTTGTTGTTCGGAGTAAAGCCGGGTGAGGGCGGCTTCATCCCCGCTGGTGTCGTCCGCCGGTTCGATGGCGAGGCCGTCACTGCCCGGGCTGGTATCTGCGAGGGGAATGATTGCCTCATCGTCAGCAACCTCGGTCGCGGTAATCGATTCGGTCGCCGGTTCTTCCGGCGCAAACAGGGCTACTTCGTCAGCCCCGCTATCGGTATCGTCACCAAGCCCGTCGGCCCCGGGTTCAACAGACTGGATGCTTGATGGCGTGGCCTGCCCGGTCGAGCCTGTTTCTTGCCCAGCCAGCAGGGCGTCCGGGATAACACCCTGCGATAGTGAATGGGCTTGCTGGCGATAGGTTTCAGCCAGGTCCGCGTGGGGATTCGGCCGGTTGTCGCGGAAGGCGGCGATCATGTCGGGAAGCAAACCGCACACTTTTTCGATGATCTGTACATGCACCGCTTGCGCCACTATGGTGTGGTCAATGACGCGGTTGAGCATATTTTCAATTGACCAGGCCAGTTCGCCAATATCGTTGGCACCCACCATACGACCGCTGCCTTTCAGGGTATGGAAGGCGCGCCGGAATTCGATCAGGGAATCATTATCTTCAAAGTCCTGCGCCCAACGCGGGAAGTATTCACCGATGGTCTCAGTTACTTCGGTGGCTTCTTCGATGAAGATCTCGATAATTTCATCGTCGATGTCTTCATTTTCCTCGCGTTTGATAACCGGCGCGTTATTGGTGGCGACCAGGTTACCTTCGGCGGTAGCGACGGGCTGGGCCTCGATTTCCCCGGTTTCGATGTCCTCGGCCTCAAGGACTTCCCCCGGTTTATCATTGGTAACAAACACGGCTTCAGGGGCGGGTTCGGTTTCCTCGGTTACCCATTCATCCGCGCCTGCATCCGCCGGATTCGCAGCTTCCGGAATGGCTTGGGCATAGATAGCTTCCAGTTGGCTGGAAGACTCGTCCTCGGCGGGAAACTCTTCGGTTGCCGGTAATTCGGCTTGCGGATAAAGGGTTTTGCCGTAAGCCGCCGCCAATGCGGCTTCTTCCGGGTGGGATTCAACAGGCGCCTCAATGGCGGGTGTTCTGGGTACGGAAAGCGATGCGGGGGTTTCCAGCTTGCCGGTTTTGGCAACGGAATAACCCAGGCTGGCGACACTTTCCTCGGCGACACCCAACAGCAAATCGTTTTCTTCCTTGCGACCGCCACTGCTGAGGCGTTCCAGATAATATTCTACGCTGGTGATGGCATCGGCCAGGGTATCCAACGTGCTCCACTGGGGATTGGCTTCCTGTTCCAGCAGTTGTTCCTCAATAAAACGCGCGCAGGCACCCAAAATTCGCGCCGGGCGCGGTAGCGGCATGATTTCCAGCCCGCCGCGGATTTCGCGCAGGGTGGTGGGGACGCTCTGCAAATGCTGGCGATTCCATTGGGAGGCGATGTATTCAATAATCGCATCCTTGGCATGCTCCAGGCCGTTGCGCGCTTCGCGCAATACGGATTCCTTGGCGCGGGTCAGGGTAATGTCGGCTTCATCGACAGCGTGTGAATCTTGCCCACCGGCTTCAAGCAGGCTATCCAGGGCGTTTTCAACGGAGATAATCTCGCTCGCGATTGCCAGCAACTGGTCATCGCCCAAGGTGCCTTGCGCATCGGCGACGAGTTCCAGCGCCGCGCCCTGTTCAAGGACCCGCTTGCGCAAATCGCCCAGGCCCAATACCGCCATGGTGTCGGCCACGCGTTTTACAATCGGCATGGCATCGCTCAGGGTGGTTTGGGTATCGCCGCCCGCAAGGCATACATCCAGGCTGTTCTTGATCAGGTTAAGCTCTTCCTTCAGCGCGCCCACCACCGAGCGCATGGCTTCGGCATCGGGCACTGACAGCATATGTTGGGTTTCATCCCCGCTTTCCTTGCCTTCCAGTAAAGCTTCTTCCAGGTGGTAAGTTTCGTAGATGCGCTGTAAATGGGAGTTAGGCGAAAAACCGGGCGCGTGTTTACCGGCGCGGGCCACGTAATAAAGCAGGTTTTTGATTAGCTCGTCATTGGTAAAACTGTTCAGCGCCTTAACGCCATGCACGGCAAGGACCTTGATTTCCTTATCCAGCTGGCGCAGCAAATTCTTAACCGCAACGCTGATTTCAATCGCGTCGATTTCGATGGCTTCTACCAATGCGAGGCAAATATCCCACAGTGCGTACCGGGCTGTGCCGTGGGTGAGCTTTTGCAGGCGTGAAAAGGCTTTTTGCAGGTAGGCCAGGTTTTCATCCGGGTTGACCCCGCGGATAAACCCGGAAGCAGCGTATTGGTACATCTGGCGCAGCTTGAGCACCATCGCCTGGAATTGCACATTGTCATGGGTAACCGGCAGGCGCCCGCCACTGACTTTTTTGGCCGGTGTCAGATTCGGGACAAACAGTTTGGTATCGGTCAGCAAACTCTCGCCGCGCACGGCGCGCAGGTCGTTAAGCAGCGGCAGGACAATCAGCGGATTGTCTTTGCGCGTGGCTTTAACCTGGTCCAGGTAGAGCGGGAATTGCAAAATGGCGCGCATCAGGACTTCCTGCGCTTCGCTGGCATTGGCTACGGTACCGGCGATCATTGCCTGGGTCAGCTGCTCCATTTCGCTGGCGAGCATGGCGGCACCGTAAAACTCCACCATTTGCAAACTGCCGTGGACCTGATGGATATGGGTCAGGCAGAAACGGATGCGCGCGGCATCCTTGGGATTTTCCACATAACTTTCGAGCGATTGGCGCGCTTCTTTAAGCGTTTCGCTGATCTCGTGGATCAACCAATCCAACGCGGCAAAATTGCGATTGTCTGCCATGCAGAACTATCCTCTCGTTATCTCGCTCAAGCGACTTTTACTAATTGTTGTTCTAGCGTTGTTCTTGCTTCTGGCGGACATAGGCCTGGACCTGGTCATCGCTGGTGCGCTGCATTTCCGGGTGCTCCCAGTCCATCACTTCGCCCAAGCCGACCACCAGCAAGCCGCCGGGTTTAAGGCGGTCGACCAGCGCATTTAATACATCCCGCCGCAGCCAGCGGCGGAAATACACCAACAGGTTCTGGCAGAAAATCACATCCACTTCCACCTGTGGCAATTGCCGCGCGTTAATAATATTGCTCTGGGTAAAACAGACGCGATCACGCAATTTACCCACCACTTCATAACTGCCGTCAGCACACACTTGCAGGTAGCGCTTTATTTCATCCGGTTTTACCTGTTCGATCCGGCGTTTGCTATAGCGCGCCTTACGACCGGCCGCCAGCGCCGATGAGCTGATATCCATGGCGGTGATGCCGTAAAAAGGGTTAATTGCCGCCAGTTCAAAACAATCGTTCACCACCATCGCCAGGGAATAGGGCTCCTCACCGGTAGCGCAACCCAAACTCCACACATCAAAACTGTCATGCAGCGACTGGTTATTGATTTTTTGCTGGAGGTAGTTGCGAACATATTCGATGGAATCGCGGTGGCGGAAAAAACTGGTTTCCTTTACCGCGATGCGATCCACCAGGCGCGCCCATTCCAGTTTGGCGTCGATACTTTCTTTAGCGACAAACAAATAATAGCTGTCGTAATCGCTGTAACCCATATCGCGCAGGCGCGCATAAATTTGCGACTCAAGCCAGGCCTTTTGCTGAAATACCAACTGTATGCCGGTGCGCTCCTCCAGAAGCTTGCCCCACTGGAGAAACTGGTCTTCGGAAAGCGTCGGTAAAGTGCGTAATGACCAGGCCATAGTTACTAGCTTATTGCCGGATAGTCGCCGCCAGGATCACTGGCGGCATCGCGTTATCAGGCTTTTGAGGTTTGGGCGAAGACGTCGTCGTCGGGTAACAATTCGTCGTCAAGGTCGATAACTTCAGTGTTACTGTCGAAATCCATTGCCGGGGTGGACATGGCCTTGCGAGCTGCGCTGGCGCGAACATCCGACATATCCTCTTCCGGCAGTTTGAAGCCGGCTACGGATTCACGCAGGTCGAGTGCCATTTCGGCGAGGTTACCAATCGATTGCGCGGTTGCCGAGGTACCAGCGGAGGTCTGGGTGGTAATTTCCTGGATCACGTTCATCGTGTTGGAGATGTGACCCGCTGACGAGGCTTGTTGGCGCGCCGCGTTGGAAATGTTCTGGATCAATTCCGCGAGGCTTGACGATACGTTTTCAATTTCTTCCAGTGCCACACCCGCATCCTGTGCGAGGCGCGCACCGCGCACCACTTCAGAGGTGGTTTGTTCCATCGAAATTACCGCTTCGTTGGTATCGTTCTGAATGGTTTTTACCAGTGCCTCGATCTGCTTGGTCGCTGCTGCGGAACGTTCCGCAAGGCGTTGGACCTCGTCCGCTACCACCGCGAACCCGCGGCCTGCGTCACCGGCCATCGATGCCTGGATCGCAGCGTTAAGTGCGAGGATGTTGGTTTGGTCCGCAATGTCGTTAATCAAGCTTACGATGTCACCGATCTCTTGTGACGATTCACCGAGGCGTTTAATACGTTTGGAGGTGTCCTGGATCTGCTCACGGATGGTATCCATCCCGTGGATGGTGTTCTGTACCACTTTGGCACCGTTACCTGCGATGGATACCGCGCGCTCCGCTACCGCTGCCGATTCAGCGGCGTTGGCAGATACCTGGTCAATGGTCACGGCCATTTCGTTTACCGCGGCGGATGCACCGGCGATTTCTTGTGCCTGGTGTTCAGAGGCTTCGGCGAGATGCAATGCCGTCTGCTGGGTTTCCTGCGCAGCGGCCGATACGTTTACCGCGGTTTCGTTGATGCGCGCTACCAGGATACGCAACTGGTCGATGGTGAAGTTAATAGAGTCCGCGATCGCACCGGTGAAGTCTTCGGTTACGGTTGCGGTGGTGGTCAGGTCACCGTCCGCGAGGTCAGCCAGTTCGTCGAGCAGGCGCAGAATCGCCGTTTGGTTACGTTCGTTGGTTTCAGCGGTTTCGTCGGCGCGGCGACGGGCGCCCATATATTGGTTGAAGCCCAGGAAGAACAAGGCGCCCAGGGTAATCGCAGCGAGCGCGATAACGGTCGTGTTGTTGATAATAGGGTGGCTATCCGTTTGCACGGCAATCCTGTCCGAAATAGCCGCCAATGCTTGCAGGAGTTGCGGAGTGTCATTAAGCAAGGCATCAGACGCTTGACGCGCACGGGTCAAGGTGGTCGAACCTTCCACCATTTGCTGGATCGATTTGTTTACGCCTTCAAACAATTGGGTGATTTGCTCAAGGCTGGCACGCGCCTGTGCATCGGATACACGGGTGATACGCAGGGCGGGGTCGCCGTCTTTCATCGCTGTCAATACACGGGCATAGAAGTTGGCGTCGCGATTGAATACATCCGCCGCATTGTTGGCATCGGCATCGCCGCGCAGCATTTTATCCACGTTACGGCCGATACGTTCGGCGCGCCAGGACAGTAACTGGGCCTGGATCGCCTGGTCGGTCGGCGCGCCGGATTCGAGCAGGATATCCACGATATTGTTATGTTCGGTTTGCAGGGTGGGAAGGTTATCGTTCAGGGTTTTACCCACATTGTTGAGCGAAACGATCAGGTCCTTGTTGGTAACAATATCCTGGGCGTTGGTTTTCACTCGCTCCCAGATCGCAGCGTATTTATCAAATTCACTTTTCAAGGAACTACGGGTGCGTTCATCACCGTTTTTGAGCATGTCCCAGGTAGTACCCATGGTGGTCACTACACTGTTGAGTTCGTCGAACGCTTTCTCGTCACCCGATGTAGCATCCCGACCCAAAGACGTCAGGCGGTACGCCTGTGCGCGCAAGTCAGAGGCCTGCTGCAAATAGCGTTGGTCATTGGTTCGGCTCTGGTTGATCAGATAGAGCAGCGCCAAAGCACCAAATAACGAGGCCACCAGAATCACCAGGGCGATAACCGTAACCGGCTTCGCCCTCAGCGTGGCAATCTTTGAATCAGTTTTCATCTAAGCACTCCTAACCAGCGTTCGGTTTTATTTTTTCTAGCCACTGCACTTTTTATTGCCAACCAGCAATTAATATAGCTGGCTAAAAAAGCGTTGATTGGTTTTCTCTCTAATTCAGACTTACATTCACTCTTTATTCAGGATTTTGCGGCGTTGGTAAAACGCGGATCTTCCGCCAACAGGGCCGGGCGAAACAGCGACCAACGCTCGCCGCCTTGCGGGTAACTACCCGTGACGAATGGCAAAATACCCTCAGCGACGGCACCTGCCTGTTCGCTGTATTCGTCCATTGGAAAATGCTGCATACCGAATACCTGATCCACAATCAGGCCGGAATACAAGGTTTCGGTTTCCAGAATTAAAACCCGGCGTTGTTTGCGTGTGCCGGTAAGGCGGTCGCCAAAAAACATCGCCAGATCAAAGAGGGGGAGCAGACGACCACGAACATTGGCCACACCTTTAACCCAGGGTTGAACACCAGGCAGGTGCGTGTGGTTGGGGACTTCCAGCATTTCCGATACTTCACCGATGGGCGCGACAAAATAACTGCCCATCAGCGCAAAGCCGATGCCACTCCAGTGCGGTCGAATATCTGCCTGGGCAGGCAGGCCCTTGGCCGCCGCACGGCTGCGTTGTGCCAATGTAAGTAAGGCCTGGAAAGCAGCCTGTGGTTCTGACATAACTCTGTCCGTAACTATCTTGCATCAATACCTTCTTGGCATGGGGCCAAGCGGTCACGTGGATGCTCGTTATTGTCGCGTAATCGTTTCCCCAGGTTTCAGGAGCCCCGTATGGGTGAACCTGCTGATCCTGCTGGTTAACGCAATACTTCCGCCATAGCCGCCATCAACACTTCCTGGGTGATAGGTTTGGATAAATAGGCTTTCGCCCCCTGGCGCATACCCCAAACGCGATCGGTCTGCTGATCCTTGGTGGTAACAATAATTACCGGGATATGTGCGGTTTCCGGTGACTTGGTCAACTGGCGGGTTGCCTGGAAACCATTTAGCCCGGGCATAACCACATCCATGAGGATGACATCGGGCAGTTCTTTTTGCGCCAGGGCTATGCCTGCCTCGCCATTATCGGCAGTAATAACGGCATGGCCATTCTTTTCCAGCATGCTGGTAAGTTTGTAGGTTTCCGTAGGTGAGTCATCAATAATCAATACTCTGGCCATAATTGCTCCAAAAAACGAATAAGTGCTCCGCAGGAGTGCGGTGAAAATTAAACAGTCCTTTGGAAATTGATCCAGAAATTAATACCAAATCCAGCGGCGTGCCTTGCCGGCGCGCATTAACCGTCAGGACGCTTTCAAATGCTTGACATGCGCTTCGATCGCACCAAGCAATTCACTTTTGCTGAACGGTTTGGTGAGGTATTGGTCGGAGCCGACAATACGCCCTTTAGCCTTGTCGAACAGGCCATCTTTACTGGATAACATGATGACCGGAGTGGTCTTGAACTCGCTATTATTCTTGATCAGGGCACAGGTCTGATACCCGTCGAGGCGCGGCATCATAATGTCTACAAAAATAATATCGGGGCGG
This sequence comes from uncultured Cellvibrio sp., assembly GCA_946480695.1. The sequence goes on along the minus strand of CAMLKG010000004.1, from coordinate 161,372 downwards.
GTATCGGCGATTTTTGCCAGGGCATCAAAGCCATCGGTGGCGGTAATCACCATGCAGCCCGCTTTTTTGAGTAGTGTTTCAGCCGTGCGACGGATGGTTTTACTGTCGTCTATAACCATCACTTTCAGGCTTTCGTAAGTTACTTCCATACTCTGACCTTGCCTTTTGTTATTGCCGTAGTTGCCAGAAATACGCGTTGATCGGTTGATATTGTTGATTGAAGCCAGGGACGCGCGACTAAAATCCTTCATCAAAGAAGGCGTCAAAATAACGCCACCTTTGAAAACCAACTTTTAACACAGTTTTTAAGGTTATGCCATAACTGTTTGAATAGATGAATAATCTATTCCGTTTTTAATGTTTTTAGTGCGGAATATTCAAACTGGCTATAACCTTGCTTTAATTTCCCTGAGGACTTAACTTTAGCCCGCTCTCGCCAGTCAGGCAATTTTTTGTGACGTGATAATACATAAATTTTGTATTACTTAATCAGAGTGATTTTTATGGCTATTTCCCTCGGCGTGGTAATGGACCCTATCGCGGACATCAAATTCTATAAAGACACCACCCTTGCGCTGCTATTGGCTGCCCAGGAACGCGGTTGGGATTTGCATTACATGGAGCAAAAAGATTTATATCTCTTGCAGGGGGAGGCCCGTGCCAGCACCCGCAGCCTGTTTGTGGCGGACAATGGTGACAGCTGGTTTGAATTGGGCTTGCATGAGGACAAAAACCTCGGTGAGCTGGATGTGATCCTGATGCGTAAGGACCCTCCGTTCGATAACGAATATGTCTATAGCACGTATATCCTTGAAGCGGCCCGGAAACAGGGCGCTTTGGTGGTGAATGATCCGCGCAGCCTGCGCGACTGTAACGAGAAGGTATTTGCTACGCGTTTTCCCCAATGTTGCCCGCCGTTGCTGGTTAGCCGCGATATGCTGCGCTTGCGCGAGTTTCACTACGAGCATGGCGATGTGGTCTTTAAGCCCCTCGACGGCATGGGGGGAAGCCGCATTTTCCGCTGCCGGCAGGATGATCCCAATGTCGGGGTGATCCTGGAGACGCTGACTGAATTTGGGCGGCAATCCATCATGGCGCAACGCTATATCCCTGCAATCAGCGAAGGCGACAAGCGCATCCTTGTCGTTGATGGGGAGCCTGTCCCTTACTGCCTTGCCCGCATCCCCGCGCAGGGGGAAACCCGTGGCAACCTCGCTGCTGGCGGTACCGGAGTGGCCCAACCGTTAACTCAACGGGATTACTGGATCGTCGAGCAAGTCGCCCCCGCCTTGAAAGCGATGGGTTTGATGTTTGTAGGCCTGGATGTGATCGGCGAATACCTCACTGAAATCAATGTCACCAGCCCCACCTGTGCCCGCGAGATCGACAAGGCGTATAACACCGGAATTGGGTCACGGCTTATTGATGCCATTGAGCGTAAATTGGCGTCCCGTTAATCGATAAGGTTTATGCGAATGAATCAGGCGGTTGCCTTGGAGGACGAAGCGCTCAATGTGTCCCCGGTGGATTCGGGTGACCGGCTGAGTTTTACTTTTTTCGTGGCAATTGTGCTTCACGGCCTGCTGTTATTGGGTATTGGCTTTAAGTTGCCCGAACATAAAAGCACCTCGCAAACCATCGAAATAACACTCGCCACCCACAAGTCGGTGCATGAACCCAAGGACGCTGATTTCCTTGCCCAGCACAACCAGGAAGCGAGCGGTACTATCGACGAAGCGAAACAACTAACGGCCGAGCGCCAGGCCGAATTTGCCGATTCACAGGTGCGGGATGTGAATCCCATACTCCAGCAATCCGCGTCAACCCGCCAGATCAAGGATCAGCAGCTCCTGAGCACGACTGCGGAATCCGAACGCAAAACCCGGCTCAAGTTGAACCCGGACGAACGCGACGAGCGCGAACCCTTGGAGGGAACCACCGAAGACCAGGTGCTGGTGTCCACCGAAATTGCCAGCCTTCAAGCCAAGCTCGACAGGCAGCGCCAGGAATATGCGAAACGCCCTCGGGTACGCACCCTCACTTCGGTATCCACCAAGGCATCCTTCGATGCCAAATACCTGCATGACTGGAGCAGTCGGATCGAGCAGGTCGGCAATAAAAATTATCCACGTGAAGCGCTAAATCGCCGTATCACCGGGAACCTGCGCCTTTCGGTGATGATCAATCCGGACGGGACTATTTACGAGATCAAGGTGTTGCAATCCTCCGGCCAGCGTATCCTGGATGACGCGGCGCGCCAGATAGTGCGCCTCGCCGCCCCCTTCGCCAGCTTTCCGCCTGAAATCCGCAAACATGCGGACCGCCTGCAAATTATCCGTACCTGGCGCTTTGAAATTACCGGGAAAGATTCTTCCATCAGCACCACGGCTAATTGAATTAATGAATAAAATTTAATCCCCCGGCTTGTTTTAAGCGGGTTTGGCCTCATACTGGAAACCATGATACAAAAACCTACTTCCACCGATTATGACGAACTCACGCCGGGCAGCTTGCGCGATCATTTCCTTATCGCCATGCCCGGGTTGAACGATTCTTCGTTTGCCCACACGGTGACCTACATTTGCGAGCACAGTGACAAAGGGGCAATGGGGGTGGTGATTAATGCAGCTACACCCATGTTGCTCAAGGAAATATTTGCACAGATGGATTTGGATGACCTGTCTAACCAGGGCGAACAAATCATCATGAGCGGCGGCCCGGTTCAGCCGGAGCGGGGTTTTGTGTTGCATTCCAATGACACCAAGTGGCAATCAACCCTGGAAGTGTCGCCTGAAATCAGCCTCACTGCCTCGCGCGATATTATTGCCGCACTTGCGCAAGGGCATGGCCCCAGGCAATGCCTGATTACGTTGGGTTATGCCGGTTGGGGCGAAGGTCAACTGGAAGCGGAAATTGCCGCGAATTCCTGGTTAACCGTGCCCGCCGATAAAGACATTATCTTTAATACCCCCTTTGAACAGCGTTGGGCTGCCGCTGCCCAGTCCTTGGGAATTGATGTCAATTTGATTCCGGTTGCGGCCGGTCACGCCTGATTCCATGGTTAAATCCCTGCTTGCCTTTGACTATGGCACCAAAAATATTGGTGTTGCCTCCGGTCAAACCATAACCCGTTCAGCCAATGCACTGCCTCCGCTTAAAGCCAAAGACGGTGTTCCCGATTGGAACCAGATTGAAAAACTCTTGATCGACTGGAAACCGGATCTGGTACTGGTGGGCCTGCCGCTGAATATGGATGAAACTGAAAGTGAACTGAGCGCACGTGCGCGAAAATTTGCCAATCGTATCCACGGCCGATTCGGATTTAAGGTGGAGCTAGTGGACGAGCGCCTTACCAGTTTTGCAGCCAAGGGGGAGATAATGGATCGCGGTGGCTCACGCGATTATAAAAACCATCCGGTAGATTCGATTGCGGCGCGATTGATTTTGGAAAGCTGGCTGGAGCGACATTAAACTAAATGGGTATTTGAAAAAACGCCGGGAAATGCCCGGCGTTTTTTTATAAAAGGCAAGGTTGGGATATTTAAAACATTTTGCCGCGATTGTTATGGTCATCGCCTTGTATCGACAAATTATCCGCCGCGCGCGATAAATAATTGGAATCGGTTTCCGAACCGAGTTTAATCATCAGACGTAAATCGTTCGGCGAGTCGGCGTGCAGCAGCGCATCTTCATAAGTAATTTCACCGTTGTCATAGAGTGCGTAAAGCGCCTGGTCAAACGTCTGCATACCCAATTCGGTTGAGCGTTTCATCAATTCCTTCAAATCTGACACTTCGCCCTTGCGGATTAAATCCTGCGCGAGCGGCGTATTGATCATAATTTCCAGGCACGCGCGGCGACCGTTACCGTCGGGCGTTGGAATTAATTGTTGTGCGACTATGGCTTTGAGGTTCAGTGATAAGTCCATCCACAATTGGCGATGGCGATCCGCCGGGAAGAAGTGGATGATTCGGTCCAACGCCTGGTTGGCGTTGTTGGCATGGAGCGTACACAAACACAAGTGGCCGGTTTCCGCGAAGGCAATCGCGTGATCCATGGTTTCGCGCGAACGTACCTCACCAATCAGGATCACATCCGGCGCTTGCCGCAAGGTATTTTTAAGTGCGATCTCAAACGATTCGGTGTCGATACCCACTTCGCGCTGGGTAATGATGCAACCCTGGTGCTGGTGGATAAATTCAATCGGGTCTTCGATGGAAATAATATGGCCCTTGGAGTTTTGGTTGCGGTGGCCAATCATGGATGCCAGCGAGGTTGATTTACCGGTACCGGTTGCGCCCACAAAAATAATCAGGCCGCGTTTGGTCATGGCCAATTCCTTAATGATTTCCGGCAGGCCCAGTTCATCGATTTGCGGAATCTTTGTTTCAATGCGGCGCAACACCATTCCCGCGAGGTTGCGTTGATAAAAAGCACTGGCGCGGAAGCGGCCGATACCGCGTGCACTCACCGCGAAGTTAAGTTCCTTTTTCTCCAGGAATTCCGTGCGCTGTTTTTCGTTCATTACGCTCAGCACCAGCTCGCGCACTTTTTCCGGCGCGAGTGGTGTGGCGGTAACCGGCACGATTTTGCCGTGGACTTTGATCGAAGGCGGCACACCGGCGGTGATAAATAAATCCGACGCGCCTTTTTCAACCATCAGCGTTAGTAAACGATCAAAATCCATAACAAACCACCTGAAAATTATTGAAATATATGTGACTGCGATGAAACATTAATGAAATAAAAATTAAAAGTTCTCGGGGAACTTCGCTTTGGCTTTCGCTGCATCGCGGCTGACAATACGGCGCGATACCAGATCGGCCAGGCATTGGTCCATCGTCTGCATTCCCAACGAAGCGCCGGTCTGGATAGCTGAATACATTTGCGCAACCTTGTCTTCGCGGATCAGGTTACGGATGGCGGATGTGCCGCGCATAATTTCGTGCGCGGCCACCCGCCCGCCGCCATTTTTCTTCATCAACGTTTGGGAGATTACCGCTTGCAGCGATTCCGACAACATCGAACGAACCATGGATTTTTCGTTCGCGGGGAATACGTCCACGATACGGTCGATGGTTTTTGCCGCTGAGGTGGTGTGCAGGGTACCGAATACCAGGTGGCCGGTCTCGGCGGCGGTGAGGGCGAGTCGAATGGTTTCCAGGTCGCGCATCTCACCCACAAGGATAATGTCCGGGTCTTCGCGGAGGGCAGAGCGTAGCGCTTCGTTAAAGCCGTGGGTATCGCGGTGCACTTCGCGCTGGTTGACCAGGCACTTTTTGGATTCGTGGACAAATTCGATCGGGTCTTCGATGGTCAGAACGTGTTCATATTTGTTGTCATTGATGTAGTCGATCATCGCGGCGAGGGTCGTGGATTTACCCGAACCTGTCGGCCCGGTAACCAGCACAAGGCCGCGTGGAACCGCACATATATCGCGGAACACATTGCCCATACCCAGTTCTTCCATGGTTAACACTTTGGAGGGAATGGTACGGAATACCGCGCCCGCACCACGGTTCTGGTTAAAGGCGTTTACCCGGAAGCGGGCGACGCCGGGCACTTCAAATGAAAAGTCGGTTTCCAGGAATTCTTCGTAGTCCTTGCGCTGCTTGTCATTCATAATGTCGTAAATCAAGCCGTGTACCTGCTTATGCTCCATGGGCGGCAGGTTGATGCGGCGCACATCGCCATCCACACGGATCATCGGCGGCAAACCCGCCGACAAGTGCAAGTCAGACGCGCCTTGTTTGGCGCTGAAGGCCAGTAATTCGGTGATATCCATCAGGGCAACCTTTTTTATGTGTCGGCCAGGCCGATTTATGATGAGTCAGTACAACTGGATATGCACAAGATAGACGACAAGCTCGCGAAAGTCACCGCGCGAATTCACCAAGCCGCCAACGCCGCCGGGCGAGATCCCCAAAGTGTGCAGTTAATCGCGGTTAGCAAAACCCAGCCGCCGGAAGCGATTGCGCAAGCCTATGCCTGGGGCCAACGTCGCTTTGGCGAGAACTATTTGCAGGAAGCCCTGGAGAAACAAATTGCCCTGCACCAGCTGCCGGACATCGAATGGCATTTCATCGGGCCCATCCAGTCCAACAAGACCCGCGCCATTGCCGGGCATTTCCAATGGGTTCATACAGTGGATAGGCTGAAAGTTGCCCAACGGTTGAATGAGCAGCGCCCGCCACATTTGCCCGCGCTTAATGTTTGTGTACAGGTAAATATCGATGATGAATCCACCAAGTCCGGTGTGAGTCTGGCAGAATTACCGGCCCTGATCAGGGGTATCACACCGCTGGCAAATTTGAATTTGCGGGGATTGATGGCGATTCCCGCCGCCACCGATGACCCCGCCCGACAACGCAAGGCCTTTGCGAAATTGCGTTCGGCCCAGCAGGTGTTAAACCTCCAGGGTTTTCGCATGGATACCTTATCCATGGGAATGTCGGGCGACATGGAAGCCGCCATTGCGGAGGGGGCTACCTTTGTGCGTGTGGGAACAGATATTTTCGGAGCGCGCCAGTAACCGGTTTTGACATTAATGTGAATCCTAAGGATTAAATGTGAGTACATCCAGAATTGCGTTTATCGGCGCGGGCAACATGGCCAAAGCGATTATCGGCGGCCTGGTGGCAGAGGGTTACAGCCGCAACCGCATCATTGCCGCTGGCCCGCGCCTGGCGGCGCTCGAAAAAGTGCAACAGGAATTCGCTATAGGGATAACCACCGATAACAATGTGGCGGCGCAAGGGGCGGATGTTGTTGTCCTGGCGGTAAAACCGCAAATGTTGAAGGAAGTTTGTTTGGCTTTGCGCGCTTCCCTGGCGCATCAACCGCTGATTATTTCGGTGGCCGCGGGCATAACCACGGAAAGTTTGGCGAATTGGTTGGGGGCAGGGCAGGCGATTGTCCGTTGCATGCCCAACACACCATCGCAAATACGTGCCGGTGCCAGCGGGTTGTTTGCCAATGCACAGGTGAGTGACGAACAAAAATCCATTGCCAATGCGATCCTCGGCGCGGTAGGCGTTGTGCAGTGGCTGGACGATGAGCCGTTAATCAACAGTGTTACCGCGGTATCGGGTTCGGGTCCCGCCTATTTCTTTTTATTTATGGAAGCAATGATCGATGCCGGTGAAAAACTGGGTTTAAGCCGCGATTGTGCTGCGGAGTTAACCGTACAAACGGCGTTGGGTGCGGCCATGCTCGCCAAGGCAAGTGATTGCGATGTTGCCGAGTTGCGTCGCCGGGTTACGTCACCCAACGGCACTACGGAGCGGGCCATCAATTCGTTTGAACAGGATCAATTACGTACCTCCGTATTGAATGCCATGACAGCCTGTTCCAATCGCGCCGTTGAATTGTCGGAATTACTCGGCAAATAAAAAGTTAAAAATTCCCATCACCGGAGAAATTCATGATTGCCAATATTTTGCATTTGATTGTTTATAGCTTGATGTCGCTGTTCCTGGTGATTGTTATTTTGCGATTTTTGTTACAACTGGTACGCGCGGATTTTTATAACCCGGTTTCCCAAGCAATCGTAAAAATCACCATGCCGTTGTTAAAACCCCTGCGCAAAATTATTCCGGGTGTGCTTGGAATTGATATGGCCTCGGTGGTATTGATTCTGCTGGTGCAATTGATAGCCAGCATGGTTTTATGCCTGGTGGTTGGCGTCGGCGGTTTGATTGCCAATCCGTTGTTGCTGCTCGCCTGGGGTTTTGTGGGGGCACTTACGATCATTTCAAGCATTTTTTTCTGGTGCATGATTATCAGTATTATCGGTAGTTTCGTTGCGCCTTACAGTCACAATCCGCTGCTGGTATTGGCGAACCAGATCATTAACCCCCTCACAGCACCCATTCGTAAAATCCTGCCGCCGCTGGGTGGTGTTATCGATTTATCGCCCATCTTTATTTTGTTGGGTTTAAAGATTGTGGATATCTTGATAATCCGCCTGGGGGTGTTTTTAGGCGTTAATCCCTCCGTCACCCTGGGGTATTGGTAGTTTGCCGGCTATTGGAGGATGGATTTATGATCCGCCTCCAGTCCCGTCAGGTTGTATTGCCTGATTCCCGCAAAGTGTTGCGCTGAATGTTGCATTAAGTAGCAATTTCCCGCCTTTTAGCCACCTGAACTGACCATTCGCTGCTCAAGATCTGGCCAATGGCATGATTTTCCGCTTTAATGCCTAACACTGAATTTAGCATTTCATTATTACTGGTTATTTCCGTCAGCTATTACAAAACATAAATAATGAGTGTACCGCTATGGACGCAAGATCCCTGCATCGCCAGATGACCCATTACAACCGTTGGAAACGCCAGTTGGACGAGCGTTTGCAGCGCTTTGAGCACTGGCTCAACCATCATGGGGTTTTTGCGGTACCCATGGGCGAAACCCTGCAACGGGCCCGCCAGTTATTGCGCGGCGAGAGTTTTACCATTGCGTGTGTGGGTGAGTTTTCACGGGGAAAAACCGAGCTGATCAATGCGCTTTTGTATACCGGTGGCGGGCGCCGCTTGCTGCCGTCACAACCGGGGCGTACGACTATGTGCCCCACGGAAATTTATTGGGATGCGCACCAGCCCGCCAATTGTGTGCGCTTGTTGCCTATCGAGACCCGTCGCACCCACACCAGCCTGCAAAGCTTTAAACGCATCCCGCAAAATTGGGTAACAATCCATTTTGATGCGAATGACCAGGAGCAAACCCGCGCGGCCATTAACCAGGTTTCCGCCAGCAAGCAAGTCAGTGTGGCGGATGCCGTCAAGTTGGGTTTTGCGCAGGATGAGTTGGGCGAGCGCGATGAACAGGGCCTGGTATCTGTGCCGGCCTGGCGCCATGCGCTCATTAGCCTTGACCACCCGCTGCTGCGCCAGGGCTTGCGTATTGTGGATACCCCCGGCTTGAACGCCTTGGGCAATGAACCCGAACTCACGTTAAAAACCCTGCCGGATGCCCAGGCGATTTTGTTTTTGTTGTCGGCCGATGCCGGGGTGACGGCCAGCGATATGGAAATCTGGCGGGAGCATATCCAGACCCTGCGCGAGGAAAATTGCACAGCAGTTATTGCACTGTTGAATAAAATCGACAGCCTCTGGGACGATTTAACCCCGCCGCAGGAAGTGGAAGCCAACATCAACCAACTGCGCCGGCTCACCGCGCACCAGCTTGAGTTATCCCCCAACCACGTGGTTGCACTTTCGGCCAAGCAAGGGCTGCTCGGTAAGGTCGGGCGTAACCAGGCGTTGTTGGCGCGCAGCAATTTCCCGCAACTGGAACGTATGCTGGCGGGAATTGTAATGCGCAACCAGCAACAAATTATTGGCCATCGGTTGGTCGGTGACAGTTACGAAATGGTCATCAACGCGCGCAACGGCCTGGTGCGCCGCATTGCGGAAGCGGAACACGAGCTGGCTGAACTGCGCACCACGGCACCGGAAAACGCCGCGGCCAAGCTACAGGAGTTGCGCGATACCATCCGCCGCGCCCACCATGATTACCACAAGCAGGCCTTATCGTTGCGTACCAGCCAGCGCTTGCTCGAATCGCAAAAAGTGCCGTTGCTGGCGCCGATTAGCCTGGCCCAGCTGGAACAGCAAATTGCCGAGGCCCACAAGAACCTTGCGCAAAGCTGGACGACACTGGGATTGGCCCGCGCCATCGGCAAGTTCTTTGACGATGTGGATAGCAATATCAACCACCTGGAACGGGAGATTGAACGGTGCAATCGGGTTATGGCCTCTATCTACGAGCGTCCCGACCAGCCTTTGGCCGATGATCACCTGATGATGCGCCACCTGCTGAAAATCCAGAAGCAGCGCCGCCAGTTGCGCCAATTACACCGGCGCGCGGATGACTTCCGTAAATCCCTCACCACTGTACTGACTCACAAGGGGGCGTTGATCAGCCGGTTTATCAACACCCTGGTGCAGGAGGTGCGCAATGTATACGGCGACTTGAGCCTGCATATTAACCAGTGGATGCAGGAAGCATTGGCTCCTTTGTTCCACCAAAACCAGTACCAGAAGCAATTGCTGGAACACCACATGCTGCGCCTTACCCAACTGCAAAACCAGCGCAATTCCCATGCCGAGCAAGTGGAGATGTTGCAGACCAATTTGTACCAACTGCAAACGGCCCTGGGGAATATCGAACCCCTCTACCGCGAAATTCTGGCCGCGCCGCTGGAGCCGGAATTGGTGGTGGATGGCGAATTTAAATCCGGCGAAAGCAGCGCGCAGGTGATTTCGATTAACCAGGTGCGCCAGGCCGCCCAGGGCAATTAGTATTAATTTTAAACGGCTTGGTTGGGAAAGGTCCTTCCGGCGTTACTAATGCTTGACCTGGGTTGGCTTTCATAATCATTATTGTTGCTCACAGGGGTTCCAGCAGGTGAGTATCAAAAATAATGACGGCGCTTAACTTTGCTATCCCGGCATGGCAATTTTGGTCTTCCGCGTGCGGGCAGCCGGATTCTGCACAGATTCCCGCTATGCTGCGCAGGCGTTTAAGCCCGCTTGGGCGCGCCGCATTCAGCGTGATTGAACCTATTATCCAAACATACGGCCCCATGCCGCTGGTTTATGTCTCGCGCCACGGCGAATGCAGCCGGACCCTGGGGTTGTTACAAGACCTGGCAAATGGCGAGTTGATGTCACCCACGGCCTTTGGCCTTTCGGTACATAATTCCATTGCGGGCCTTTATTCCATCCACCGTAACCTCACCACGGGCATTACCGCATTGAGCGGAGGACGCCATAACCTCTTGGCGGGGTTGCTCGAAAGCCTCGGTATTGCCCACCAAACCAATGGCAATGTGCTGTGTGTATTTTGCGATGAGCCGCCGCCGCCGATTTATCATCCCCACGTGAATGAACCGCAGCAACCCTTTGCCGTGGCGATGCTTATCGCGCCGGGCTCTGGCTGGCGGTTGCAGCCTGAACCTGCGGCCGAGGCGGGGGCAACAGCGGTGGTGTCATTGGCGGGTTTAATGGAGTCTGCGCAAGCGAGCCTGCTGCTGGGAAATTACGGGCAGGCATGGCGGCTGAGTCGCGCAACACTATGATGTTTTCCTTCAATTACGTGTGGCGATTAGTGGCAACGGCCCTGAGTTTTACGTTGTTTGGTGTCATGGGGTTATTGATTCCCTGGGTTGCCAGCCCCTGGATTCGCTGGCGTTACGCGCATCCGCAGCAGCGACAGCAACAGGCGCGCAGGCTGATCCATCGCTCATTCCGCTGGTTTATCCACGCCATACGTTTTTTGGGGGTAATAACCTGGGAAGTGCGCCATGCGGAGCGGCTGGAGCGCCCCGGCTTGCTGGTTCTGGCGAACCATCCCTGTTTGCTGGATGTGGCTTTTTTGATGGCGTTTATCCCCAATCCCGATTGCATTGTTAAGGATCGGCTGTTCACCAACCCGTTTATGCGCAGCTACCTGCGGCTCACCGGTTTCCTCGCGAATAGCGAGGCTGTTGGCTTGGTTGAGGATGCGCGCAAATCTATCGCTGGCGGTAGCAGCCTGGTGATTTTCCCCGAGGGCACCCGCACGACGCCGGGCGAGGCATTGCGTTTCCAGCGCGGGGCCGCCAACGTGGCGCTGCGTACCGAAACCTCGATTACCCCGGTTACCATCCTGTGCCAGCCGCTCACATTGACGAAAAAACACCGCTGGTACCATATTCCCGCGCGCAAACCCCACATATCCCTGGTGGTCGGGGAGGACATCCCGCTCACCGGTTATCGGCAGCCGCTTGCGGTAGCGGCGCGCGCGCTTACCCGGGACTTGCAGAATTATTTTACCGAGGAGTTAAGAAACCATGAACGCAATATCCACGGATGCCCTGGTGCTGGAATTGAAGCAGTTGATTATCGACACATTGGACCTTGAGGATATCAGCCCGGCTGATATAGATGAGGAGGCCCCGCTGTTTGTAGAGGGCCTGGGATTGGATTCCATTGATGCGCTGGAGCTGGGTGTCGCCTTGCAGAAACGTTACGGTGTGAAGCTGGATGCGGAATCCAGTGAAACGCGCAAGTATTTTGCCTCCGTCCGCAATTTGTCTGCCCTGGTGGCGGAACGCCGCACGCGGGATTAACCCATGCGGGTGATTCGCCTCGTCCCGCTATTTACCGGTGTGTTATTAACCCTGTATCCGCTTGTGGTTTATGGCGGGTTGGAATACTGGGGAGTGCGCCCCCTGGCGTTGTTTCTGGCGGGGCTGGCCTGTGTAAGGTTGATGGCTGGCCGCTGGCTGGGACTCCCCGGGGGTAATGCGACCTGGCTGATGGCAGCGGCAGCCCTGGTCGCCGGGGTAACGCTGGTCACCGGTTCCGTGACGGGTTTGAAATCCTACCCTGTGGTTGTCAACCTGTTCATGTTGGCATTATTCGCCTTTAGCCTCCGGTATCCACCCTGTATGATCGAACGCCTCGCGCGCTGGCGTGAGCCGGACTTGCCTGCGGAGGCGGTACCCTATACGCGTAAGGTCACTATGGTCTGGTGCGGATTTTTCGCAATAAACGGGGCAATTGCCACCGCCACCTTGTTTGCCAGTGACCGGGTATGGGCACTTTACAACGGGTTGCTGGCTTACCTGCTGATGGGAATGCTGTTTGCCGGCGAATACCTGGTTCGCCGGCGTGTACGCCAACAATAATGTCAAGAATAGTGAATGATAATTAGTTTACGCCAGTTGCTTGCCTGCCCTGCCGATGCCTACCCACCCGGCCATATCCTCGCTTACCGGGATGCCATGCCGATCACCTGGGGTGAGTTCGGTATTCGCGTGGGTGCATGGCAAGCGGCGTTGGAGACCCGTAAAGAACCCCAGGTTGTGCTCTACCAGCGCGACGGGTTGGAGTTTATGGCGGCGTTACTGGCGATATGGCGATTGGGCAAGCAGGCGTTATTACCGGCCAATAACTTGCCGGCAACCCTTGCCCGGTTACAGCAAGATTCCCATTGTTTCGTCGGCGAGTTTGCCGGTATCGACAGGGTTACACCGGTTGCCGGGGCGCGGCCCCTGGTTGATATTGCCCCGGTCGCGGGCGATAGCATTGCGTTGGTGCTGTTTACCTCCGGTTCTGGCGGGGAGCCTGAGCCGGTGGCTAAATCCTTTATCCAATTGGAGGCCGAGCTGGACACGCTTGAGCGGTTCCGCGGCGCACAGTTGGCGGATGCCTGCGTTACCGGCAGCGTATCCCACCAGCATATTTACGGATTGCTGTTCCGCCTGCTCTGGCCGCTGGCAAGCGGACGTCCTTTTATCCACCATGAACGTGATTATTGGGAACAGCTGATAGCGGACGCCCACCGGCATTCCCCAGTGGCGATAGTAACCAGCCCGGCGCACCTTGAGCGATTGTCGCCTGCGCCGTTCCCAGCCGTACCCTGTGCCATTTTTTCCTCGGGCGCACCCTTATCGGCAGATGCGGCGGTAACCGCCTGCAACCAATTAGGGCGGGCGATTACGGAGGTGTACGGCAGCACCGAAACCGGCGGCATTGCTTGGCGTGAACAAACCCATGGTGGGGATTGGCACTGCTTGCCGGGTGTTGGGGTCGCTGTCGATACCGACGGCCTGTTGCAGGTGAAAAGCCCCCATTTGCCCAACCGGGAGGCGTTTATTACGGCGGACCAGGCGCGGATAACAAACGCCGGTTTCCATTTGCTTGGCCGCGCGGATCGTATTGCCAAGGTGGGGGGCAAGCGCATTTCGCTAACCGCGGTTGAACGGCTTATCGGACGGCATCCATTCGTGCGGGAGGTGCGCGTTACCGCATTGCCGGAGCGTGATAATCGCCTGGGGGCCGTGGTTATCTTGAATGCAGATGGGTGCAAGTTCCTGCAAGATTGCGGCAAAAAGGCGCTTAATGCGCAATTGAAACAGGGGTTGGACCAAGCGCTGGAGCGCATTGCCATCCCTCGTTATTGGCGTTATCCCCCTGACATGCCGCAAAATTCCCAGGGAAAGGTTACCCAGGCCGCGCTGCAAGCCTTGTTTGCGCCGGTAAGTACAGCGGCGTTCCCGCTCGTGCTGGGCCGGGAGATACAGGAGACGGTGTTGCAACTTGGGTTGGAGATTCCCCCCAACCTGGTTTATTTCGAGGGGCATTTTCCCGGCAATCCGGTGCTGCCCGGTGTGGTGCAGACGCATTGGGCGATGCATTATGCGCGTGAATATTGGGGCGATTTAGGTAATTTTGCCGGGCTGGAGGCCATTAAATTCCAGCAACTGATTGGTCCTGGTGCGCGGCTGATGCTGGAGCTTGAGTATGCGGCGCATAAAGGCAAATTGTATTTCAGCTATCGCCCGGAAGCGGGGCTGGCGGCCGCAACGCTTTTTTCCAGTGGCCGTATCCTAGTGAATAACGAGACCTAGATGTTCAACAACGAGACCAGGATGCACGACTCCGCCCATTTCCGACCTTGTGTCCTTATTCCGGTATACAACCATCACCAGGTATTGGGGCAAACGCTCGACCGTATCGTCGCCCTGGGTCTACCGGTGGTATTGGTGGACGATGGCAGCGAGGCCAGCTCGCACGCCGTGCTGGAGGAACTGGTGGCCGCCCATGACGGGGTGCAGATGGTGACGCATCCCTATAACCGCGGCAAGGGCGGTGCTATTAAAACCGGCCTGCGCGCGGCCCTGCGGCAGGGTTATAGCCACGCATTGCAAATTGATGCGGACGGCCAACACAATATCGATGACGTGCCGCGTTTTTTGGAATTGGCCAGGTCTGCCCCCGCCCGGTTGGTCGCCGGCAGGCCGGTATACGACGAGTCGGTACCGAAAATCCGCTTCTATTGCCGTTACCTCACCCACGGGCTGGTGTGGCTCAATACCCTGTCGCTGCAAGTGGAGGACTCCATGTGTGGTTTCCGCGTGTATCCGCTGCGCGCCAGTTGTGAACTGCTCGATGCGGAACCCATGGGGGAAAGGATGGATTTTGATATCGAATTCATGGTGCGCTGGCATTGGCGGCGGTGGCCCTTGATCCAGATCCCGACGCGTGTAATTTATCCCGAAAACGGCATTTCCCATTTCCTGATGTGGCGCGACAATAAATTGATTACCTGGATGCATTGTCGCCTGTTCCTGGGCATGCTCTGGCGTATACCGCGCATTGTGTGGGGCAAATTCAACCCGCCGGGAGCGCGCTAGGCCATGCGTTCCGCACCCAAGCCATCTTCACCTCCCGCCGCGGAAACGCAGGGGACCCATTGGGCGCAAATTTCCGAAGCCGGTGCGGTTGGTGGTATGCGCTTTATGTTCGGCTGCTTCAGGGTAGGTGGGCGCCCCCTGTTTAAAGTGATGTTGTTTCCGGTCATCCTCTACTACTTCCTCTTGCGCCCGGGCGCGCGCCGGGCATCCCTGGATTGGCTGCGCCGCTTACGCGCCCAG
This sequence comes from uncultured Cellvibrio sp., assembly GCA_946480695.1. The sequence goes on along the minus strand of CAMLKG010000004.1, from coordinate 145,948 downwards.
GGGGTAGTGGATAATGGCTGGATTTACTGGAAGGGCTTTCGCCATTTCTGGCAATTCGGTATGGCGATTATCGACAAGCTGGCCGTATGGAAAGGCAAAATCCGCATTGATGACGTGGCGGTGGAGAACGGCCACATCATCCGCGAATTGCTCGCGGCGCAACGCGGCGCGGTGCTGGTGATTTCCCATCACGGCAATTTTGAAATTTGCCGCTGCTTGTCCGCCCGCCACCCGCAAATGCGCTTAACGGTGATGGTGCACACCAAGAATGCGCAAAAATTCAACCGATTTTTCCGCGAGCAAATAGGGCACAGCCTGACCGATTTCCTGCAAGTCACGGAGATTACCCCCGCAACCGCGATGATGCTGAGCGAGCGGGTGGAGCGGGGCGAGTTCATTGTAATTGCCGGCGATCGGGTGCCGGTCAACAGCCCGCAGAATTCCTTACAGGCCGAATTTTTTGGCGAGCGGGCACCCTTTCCCGCCGGACCCTTTACCCTGGCGGCAATCCTGCGTGTGCCGCTGATTGCATTATTCTGCGCGCGCGACCCGCAGATCCAGCACCGTTATCGCATCCACTTCCAGCCCCTTGGCGATGCGACCCTGGTTACGCGCAAGCAGCGGGCGCACTACCTGCAACAGTGGGTGGAGGAATACGCCCGCCAACTGGAGGCGCAATGCCGGCGCGATCCGCTGCAATGGTTTAACTTTTTTGATTTTTGGCACCAGCCCGCAGTGCCCTTGCCATCGCCCGTTACCACTCCATCCGAGAAGGATTAAGTTATCCATGACCCAACCGGTTTTTCCAGAACGTGTAATTGATGACCAAGCGCTGTGTATCGAGGATGTGCTCGACCTGGCTTACCAGCGCCGCACCGCCGTTCTCAGCGATGCGCCCGAATTCCAGGCGCGTATCGCCCGTGGGGCGGATTTCCTGGAGCGGTTGCTGCGTGAAGACGGCGCTATCTATGGCGTAACCACGGGTTATGGCGACTCCTGCACCACCCGCGTCCCCCCGGAGCTGGTCGCGCAAATGCCCCGGCACCTATACACCTTCCATGGTTGTGGTTTGGGCGCCGAATTCCCTCCACTGGTGGGGCGTGCGGTCCTGGTGACGCGGCTGGTATCCCTGGCGCGGGGTTATTCAGGGGTCAGTTATGGATTGTTGGAACATTTAACCCGGTTGCTGCGATTGGACCTGGTGCCGGTTATTCCGGAGGAGGGATCGGTAGGCGCCAGCGGCGACCTGACGCCACTCTCCTATGTGGCGGCGGTATTGTGCGGGGAGCGCGAGCTTTATTATCGCGGCCAGCGCCGGCCCACGGCGGAGGCATTTGCCGAGCTGGGCATCGCCCCCTTGCAACTGCGGCCGAAGGAAGGCCTGGCGCTGATGAACGGTACGGCGGTAATGACAGCGCTAGCCTGCCTGGCTTATGGGCGGACGGAATATTTGATCCGGTTGGCGACGCGGATTACCGCATTGGTCACGGTGGCGATCCAGGGCAATGCCCATCATTTTGACAAGCAATTATTCGCCACCAAGCCCCATCCGGGCCAACAGCAAATCGCCGCCTGGCTGCGTGAGGATTTGCATGCCGGTGAGCCGCCGCGCAACCCGCACCGGCTGCAAGACCGCTATTCATTACGGTGCGCGCCCCATGTGCTGGGCGTGGCCAACGATAGCCTGCCCTGGTGGCGCCAGTTCATCGAAAATGAACTCAACAGCGCTAACGACAACCCGATTGTGGATGGGGTCGGGGAGCATGTACTGCATGGTGGGCACTTCTACGGCGGCCATATCGCCTTTGTCATGGATACGATGAAAACCGCTATCGCCAATATTGCGGACCTGCTCGACCGCCAACTGGCGCAATTGGTTGATCCCAAGTTTAACCAGGGGTTGCCGGCCAACCTCTCGGGTGCGACAGGCCAGCGCAGTGCGATTAACCACGGTTATAAGGCGGTGCAGATCGGGGTATCGGCATGGACTGCCGAAGCGCTCAAGCTCACTATGCCCGCCAGCGTCTTTTCGCGTTCCACCGAGTGCCATAACCAGGACAAGGTGAGCATGGGCACCATCGCCGCGCGCGATTGCCTGCGGGTGTTGCAGCTTACCGAACAGGTCGCGGCAGCCTGTTTGCTCGCCGCTTGCCAAGGGGTTGAACTGCGCCAGAAGGAAGCGGGCAGGGATACCGGTGTGGGCGGGGGTATTGCAACCACCCTGGCTGAAATCCGCCGCGACCATGCTTTCCTGGAGGAGGATCGCGCCCTGGATAAGGAGCTGCGCCAACTCATAGCGACCATCCAGCGACAGGGCTTAAGCCTTTATTGAGACGGTTTGGCCATTGATTAGCGGTACTTTTTAGCGGGTACTTTATTTAACGGTACTTTATTTAACGGAGAAGCTCCCATGGTGCGCCTACTCATGTTATGCCTTGCGACCCTGGCCCTGCCGACACTGGCCAATGAGGATTTACTCGCTGCGCTGGGCGAGCGCAGCCGCCAGGTCCAAAGCCTACAGGGGCAATTTGAGCAACAAAAAACCATCGCTGTCCTGCCGGCGCCCCTGGTGTCCACCGGCCGCTTCACCTTTGAACAGGGGCAATTTGTCGTGTGGGAATTGGTACAGCCGGTGCAGCAAACCCTGCGCTTGAGCCCGGCGGGCATGACCCTGGACATTAACGGCAAGGCGGCGGAAAAACCGGGCGAACGCCTGCCGGGCAAGGGCGCGGAGACAATTACGCGTATTTTTATGGCGGTTATCAGCGGGCAATGGGAAAACCTGCGCGATTATTTTGCAATTGAAGCCAGGGGCGAGGCGGGCAAATGGCATCTGGTACTCAGGCCGCGTTCATCCAACCTTGCCGCTTATATCCGCCAGATTGATATTCGCGGCGCGGAGTTCACCGAGCAGGTGTTTATCGCTGAAACCAATGGCGATAGCACCGACATCCGGCTCATTACCGAAAAGGTTATCCCCCGTACCCCATGAACCTTTCGCAATGAATAGCTTCCGGCCCACTTACCCGCCTATATCCCGGCGCGACCATGTTTACGCGCTCCTGTGGTTAGTCGTGCTTGTTGGTTGTGTATTCTTCTGTATCCGCCAGGTGGCGGTGAACCAGCCATTCCATAGCAATTTGCTGGAATTGCTGCCGCGCGACGAACGCAACCCGATGGTCCATGACCTTAGCCTGCGCATGGCCAGCCGCTTCGACGACAAGTTACTGGTGTTGGTAAATGCCAATGATCGCGCGCAAGGCCTGGCCCAGGCCGGGGATTTACGCGCGCGCCTGCTGGCATCGCCGCGCCTGGCGGCCGATGACACCAGCCACACCCTGCAACAGGCGCTATTGCGCCAGTATCGCCCTTACAGCCAGCAATTGTTGACGCCGGAACGTCGCGCCTGGCTCCAGTCCCATTCGCCGGCGGAATTGGCGGAGCAGCGCTACCGGGAACTCTTTAGCCCTGTCGCGCTGCCTTATCCCTATGGTTTTGCTGAAGATCCCTTCAACCTTGGGGGTTATTGGCTGGCCGGGTTGGCAGCCCCGCTTAATGTGCAGGAGTACCAGGGCTTTCCACTGGTCCAACAGGCGGGGCAAACCCCTGGCGACCAGGGCCAATCCTGGTTGCTGGTGACGGCAAGGCTTCGGGCCAGCCCATTTGACCTGTCCGTGCAACAGGATGTAAGTCAGGCGCTCAGCGGTTTCAGGGGGGCCTGGCCGGAGGCGCAGATCCTGGCTTCCGGTATGGTCTTCCATGCTGCCGCCGGAACCCGGCAGGCAAAGCAGGAAATCAATACGGTGGGTGTCGGTTCCGGTATTGGCATTCTGGCGCTGGTACTGCTGGTGTTTCGCAGTATCACGCCTTTATTTGCGGTATTCCTGACAATGGCCAGCGCCTACCTGGCAGCGTTGACGGTGAGTTTGCTGGTATTTGAGCGCATCCACCTGATTACGCTCGCCTTCGGCAGTACCCTGCTCGGCGTGGCGGGGGATTATGTATTGCATTTCCTGGTGGGCAGCCAGCGTGAAGGGAGTGGCAGGCGCGCCCGCTATGAATTGCGCTATGCCATGGCAATCGGGGCACTCACGGGTATGGGGGCCTACCTGTTGCAATTTGTCACCCCTTTCCCGGGGTTGCAGCAAATGGCCATTTTCTGTGCGGCGGGTATTGCCGGTGCCTGGTTAACCGTGTTGGCTTTGGCGCCCTACTACCGGCCCGCACCAAGCGTGCGGCACAACCAGGAAACCCATCGCACAGGGATACCAACCCCCGCGCCCTTGGTCGCTGCCGCGCTCTTTTATCGGATCGGCAAGGGGGTATACCGGCCGTTATGGGCAAATCCGCGGGCTGTCGGCACAGGGTTGGCAATCGCTTCATTGGTGGCTGCGATCAGTATCCTGCGCGGGGGTGTTAATGATGCGGTAACCAACCTCAATACCTCGCCCGCCGCCCTGATGGCCTCCGAGCGCCAGGTCCAGGATATCCTCCAGCAGCCCTCGGTCAGCCGCTTTCTGGTAGTAACGGCAGCAACACCGGAACAATTACTGGTTCGCTCACAGGCGGTGGAAAAGCGGCTGGTTCATTCCAATGAAGTGAACAAAGGTGACCTGCGCTGGCACGCCCTGCACCAGTACCTGCCGCCGGCAAGGCAGCAGCAAGACGATCGCCAGCTGGTTGCTGCCAAACTCTACGGACCCGGAGGCGCCCTGGCATTGTTATGCCAAAAACTGGGAACCCAGTGTACCGAGCCTGTGTTACCCGGCGCGGAATTAACAGTGGAGATGCTGGATAGCGGGGTAGCCAGATTCCTGCCGCCCTTGCTTGAGCGACAAGGGCAATATTACAGCCTGGTTACCCTGGGCGGTGGCGGGCCGGATGCTGAACTGGCGGCCGCGCTGGCCCCGCTGCCGGGCGTTAAGCTGGTTAACCAGACCGGCGATTTATCCCGCCTGCTGGGGCGCTACCGTGTCAGCGTCAGCAAGCTCCTCGGTGTCACACTGGTGCTGTTGGCGATAGGCCTGGCGTTGCGCTATCGCCGGCGCGGCTGGCGAATGCTGGTGCCGCTGGCAATCGCCATGTTGTTCGCGCTGGGTTGCGCGGCGGTGGAAGGTATAACGCTTTTCCATACCATGGCGTTGTTGCTGGTGATCGGTATCGGGCTGGATACCGCCGTGTTTTATACAGAAGTGGGGTTCAATGCGGAATCCTGGCTTGCGTCCAGCCTTGCGTGCCTGACCTCGATCCTGGCATTTGGTCTGTTATCCTTGAGCGCCGTACCGGTATTGCATCAGTTTGGCATTGTCATCCTTAGCGGTATCCTCGGCGCCTGGCTGCTGACCCCGCTGTTTTTTGCCCCCGATTTTGAAAAACGGAACCTTTTATGAACGATATTTTTTCAATTGAACCCAGGGATGCAATCCACAGTTTGACCGGTGCGGCTACTACTGACGTAGCTGTTATCGGCGCCGGGCCGGCGGGTGCCATTGCCAGTGCGCTCTTGCGCCAGCGCGGGCACCAGGTGGTAGTGATCGAGCGGCAACACTTCCCCCGTTTTTCCATTGGCGAGAGTTTATTGCCGCAATGTATGGAATTCATTGCCGAAGCGGGGATGCTGGAGGCTGTCAATAACGCCGGTTTCCAATTCAAGAACGGCGCCGCGTTTACCCATAAGGGCAATTACAGTTTTTTTGATTTCACCGATAAGTATTCGCCCGGGCCGGGTACCACTTTCCAGGTACAGCGCGCGCGCTTCGATCATTTGCTGGCGACCGAAGCCCAAAAGCAGGGTGCGGATATTCGCTATGGGCATGGCTTGGCCGGCATTGGCTTTGATGGGCAGGGCGCCCGTTTACACGTCCAGCCGGAGGTTGGCCCCGCGTATTCGCTCAGGGCCCGGTTTGTATTGGATGCCTCGGGCTTCGGCCGGGTACTGCCGCGCTTGCTGGACCTGGAAGTGCCCTCCAGCTTCCCGGTGCGAACCTCAATATTTACCCATATCAAGGACAATATCGACAATAGCGCGCATGATCGCAGCAAAATCCTGATTACCGTCCATCCCACCCATCCGGATATCTGGTTCTGGTTGATTCCGTTTCCGGAGGGGCGTTGTTCCCTGGGGGTGGTGGGGGACCAAGGCTATTTTGAAGGGGAGGACAACCTCCAGGCTTGCCTGCGCAGCTTTATTAGCCAGACCAGCGACCTTGGCCAGTTGTTGCGCAACGCGGAGTTTGATACACCAGTACAAAAACTCAGCGGCTATGCCTGCAACGTGAAAAGCCTGTGGGGCCAGGGTTTCGCCCTGTTGGGCAATGCGGGGGAATTCCTCGACCCGGTTTTCTCTTCCGGGGTAACCATTGCGATGAAGTCCGCCAGCCTGGCGGCTCCGCTGGTTAGTCGCCAGCTCAGGGGCGAAAGGGTAGATTGGGAAGCGGAATACGCCATCCCGCTCAAGCGCGGTGTAGATACATTTCGCCACTATGTTTCGGCCTGGTATGACGGCCGCTTCCAGGATGTGGTTTTCTTCCGCCAGGAACGCGCGAGCCCTGCGATCAGCAGCATGATCAGTTCCATCCTTGCCGGTTACGCCTGGGATACCAATAACCCGTTTGTTGCCGAACCGGCGCGCCGCTTGAACGCGCTTGTCGAGCTGTGCCGGAGCTGAGGATGCGCGTACTGGTCCTCTGCGCGTTATTGGTCATTACCGGCTGCGCCAATCGCCAGCAGCATTACCAATTGCAGGACTTGCCCCTGCCCGCCGCAAGCGGCGATGGTTGCTGTTGGCAGGCGGCGCAACAATTGGAGATCCATCACGGGCAGGCGGTCCACCGGCTTGGCGCTGCGCTGGCGCGGACGGCCGAAGGCGCCAGCCTGGTGCTGCTTGATCCGCTGGGGCGCCGTTTGTTTTCCGTCCGCCAACGGAATGCAACATTGGAAACCTGGCGTTCGCCGGAAATGCCGGAAGGCCTGCCCGAACGCTTCTTGCTCGCCAGCAGTATGCTCGCCTGGTGGCCATTGACCGAGTGGCGGCTGCTGGAAACCGGCGAATGGTCCTTGGTTAGCGGCACCGATACCCGCCAGCTGCGCTATCGCGGAGCGCCCCTATTAACCATTACCTACAGTCCTGCGTCGCGGTCGCTGGCGGCGGGCATTGATTCAACCACGGTGGTACGCAAGGAAACTGTACTGCTTGAACACCATAAAACTCCCTTGCGTATCACGGTTGTCACGACGCATTGGGAAATGCTTTAACCGGAAGGGGTGTTAATGGAAGCCTACCTGCACCAGGTCGCCGCGGTGTGCGCACTGGGAAATGATCTTGAAACCATCACCAACAACCTGTTCAGCCGCAATATCTCGCCCCTGTTGGTTACGGAGGAATATGGCACGGGTGTGGGATTACCGGTAGGCAGGGCGCAGGTGCCGCTGGTGGCGGATACCCGCAATAATTCGCTGCTGGCCGCTGTCCTGGCGCCGATGAAGCCCGCCATTGAAGCATTAAAAATCCGCCATGGTGCGGAGCGGATCGCAGTGGTCCTGGGCAGCAGCACCTCCGGTATCGCCGAAGGTGAGGCCGCCATCGCGCAGCATTTACGCACCGGCGAGTTTCCGCCCGGTTTCCATTACACGCAGCAGGAAATGTCCGCGCCCGCGGAATTTGTCGCGCGCGAATTACAGGTGCGCGGCCCGGCCTGGACGATTTCCACGGCCTGTACCTCCAGTGCCAAGGCCATTGCCAGCGGTGCGCGCCTGCTCGACCTGGGCGTATGCGATGCGGTGGTTGTCGGCGGAGCGGATAGCCTTTGCCGGCTGACGCTAACCGGCTTCTCTGCGCTGGAGGCGGTAAGCCATAGCGTCTGCAACCCTTTTAGCGTTAACCGTACCGGGATCAATATCGGTGAAGCGGCGGTATTGATGGTGCTCACCCGCGAACCGGGTCCGGTACGCCTTGCGGGGTACGGTGAAACCTCGGATGCCTACCATATCTCGGCGCCCCATCCTGAAGGGCTGGGTGCCGAAGCGGCGATGCGCGCCGCGCTCGCCAGTGCCGGCCTGCAACCCGCCGATATCGACTACATCAACCTGCACGGGACCGCTACCGAGCACAACGACCTGATGGAAAGCCATGCGGTGGCAAGGGTCTTCGGCAGCCAGATTCCTTGTAGTTCAACCAAGCCGTTAACGGGCCACACCCTGGGTGCGGCGGGAGCCCTGGAAGCGGTTTTCTGTTACCTCACGTTGCTCCGTGGCAATGGCCGTTTGCCCCGCCACCTTTGGGATGGTATGCGCGACCCGGCCCTGGCTGAACTCCTGGCGCTGGGTGCCGATACACTCACCCGGCCGCCGCGCCGGGTAATGAGTAATTCGTTTGCGTTCGGCGGCAATAACATCGCTTTGATCCTGGAGCGATGCCATGGATAACCCCTGTTATCCCATCGCCCAGGTGGTTCCCCACCAGGGAGCTATGTTGCTGCTGGACGAAATCCTCCGCTGGGACGATACATACCTCTGCGCATCTACCCATATTCTCCCGGCCATGCCCATGGCTGACGGGCATGGCCTGCCCGCCTGGGCCGGGCTGGAACTCATGGCGCAGGCCACCGCGGCATTGGCCGGGTGCCGCGCGCGCCGGCAAGGGTTACCGGTGCAGCCGGGTTTCCTGGTCGGTACCCGCCGTTATTCCGCCAATTGCAATTACTTCCCCCTTGGGGCCCGGCTTGAAATCCAGGTCCGGCAAGGCTTATCCGGGGGAAATGGCCTGCAAGTCTTCGACTGCGCGCTGGCGGGCACCGGTATCCACGCAAACATCAGCGCCCATGCCGGCATTAATATTTTTCAACCGGAAAATCCGCAACAATTTATACAGGACAACAGGCGATGAGCAGCGCGCAAACAATTTTGGTAACCGGCTCCAGCCGCGGTATCGGCAAGGCTATCGCGCTGGCGCTGGCTGCGCGGGGATACCATCTGGTACTGCATTGCCGCCAGCAGCGAGGGCAGGCCGAAGCGGTGGCGGAGGAAATCCATGCCCTGGGCTGCCAGGCGCGTATCCTGCAATTCGATGTTGCCGACCGGGCCTCGGCCAAAGCTATCCTGGAAACGGATATTGAGGCGCATGGAGCCTATTACGGTGTGGTCTGTAACGCGGGTATAACCCGCGACGCCGCCTTTCCGGCCATGAGTGGCGAGGATTGGGACAGCGTCATCCATACCAACCTCGATAGTTTCTATAACGTGCTCAATCCACTCATCATGCCCATGGTAAAACGTCGCGCGCCGGGGCGTATTGTCACACTCGCCTCGGTTTCCGGCTTGATGGGCAACCGCGGCCAGGCCAATTACAGCGCGGCCAAGGCGGGGATTATGGCCGCTACCAAATCCCTGGCGATTGAACTGGCCAAACGCAACATTACCGTCAACTGTGTCGCCCCCGGCCTGATTGAAACGGATATGGTGGAAGCTACCGATGTCGCCGCCCTATGCCAGCAAATTCCCGCCCAACGATTGGGTAAACCGGAAGAGGTGGCGGCGTTGGTCAGCTTCCTGATGGGCCCCGAAGCCTCCTATATCACCCGGCAGGTCATCGCCGTCAATGGCGGGCTCTGCTAGCGAGCCCCAAACCTAACCGGTGTGAACCGTCGGAGGATGCCAATCGTCTATTGCAGCACCGGATTAGCGTCTTTAGACTGTTGCACTTTTTAACCTGTTCCGCCCGTCCATAGAAGGTACTGCACCGGCAGTCTTTTGCGGTAAAAGAGATCACCATGCCAAACCAATTGCCCGCTGATTCGGTGGGTCTTGTTACCCCCCGGATTCACCATTTCTCCCAGCCCTTACTGCTCGCCTGCGGTAAAACACTGGACGCGTATGATTTGGTGTACGAAACCTACGGTGAACTCAACGCCGCCAAATCCAACGCGGTGTTAATTTGCCATGCGTTATCGGGACACCACCATGCGGCGGGCTACCACAGCATGGAGGACAAGCGCCCCGGTTGGTGGGATGCCTACATCGGCCCCGGCAAACCCATCGATACCAACAAATTCTTTGTGGTTGCCTTGAATAACCTCGGTGGTTGCCACGGTTCCACCGGCCCTCGCTCGATCAACCCGGCGACAGGTAAACCCTGGGGTGCGGATTTTCCCATGGTGCGTGTACGCGACTGGGTTGCCAGCCAGGCGCGATTGGCCGATGTGCTAGGCATAGAAACCTGGGCAGCGATTATCGGCGGTAGCCTGGGCGGTATGCAGGTTATGCGCTGGGCGCTGGATTATCCCCGGCGCGTGCGCCATGCGGTGGTCATCGCCTCGGCCATGAAACTCTCCGCCCAAAACATTGCGTTTAATGAAGCCGCGCGCAAGGCCATCATCAGCGACCCGAATTTTTATGGCGGCGACTATCTCGCGCATGACTCCATTCCGCGCAACGGCTTGGCCGTGGCCCGCATGATTGGGCACATTACCTATTTATCCGATCATGCGATGGGTGAAAAATTTGGCCGCGACCTGCGCAGCGGCAGTTTTGAATTGGGCAGTGACGAACCGGTGGAATTCCAGATCGAAAGTTACCTGCGCTACCAGGGCGACAGTTTCGCCAACAGCTTCGATGCCAATTCCTATATCCGCATTACCAAGGCTTTGGATTATTTTGATCTGGCGCGCGAATACAACGATGACCCGGTGCTCGCCTTCAAGCAAACCCAGGCAAAATTCCTGGTTATTTCGTTTAGCACCGATTGGCGCTTTGCGCCCGAACGCTCACGCGAAATTGTCAACGCCTTGGTGAGTGCGAACCGCGCCGTGACCTACGCGGAAATCGAATCCAACCACGGGCACGACGCATTTTTACTGCCGGATGCGCGCTACCGGCAAGTCTTCGGCCGCTACCTGGCGGGAGTGAGTGTGTGATGCGTATTGATTTAAATGAAATCCAGCACTGGATCAAACAAAGCAGCCGCGTGCTTGACCTGGGCTGCGGTGACGGCACACTGCTTAAATTTTTGATCGACAATAAACAAGTCCAGGGCTATGGTTTGGAAATTGATGCGGTGCATATCAACAGTTGTATCGATAAGGGATTAAATGTCATCGAGCAAAACCTGGATCGCGGCCTCGGTAATTTTGCCGATAAAAGCTTTGACACGGTAATCATGACCCAGGCGTTGCAAACCCTGCATTTCCCGCATTTGGTGCTGGAAGAAATGTTGCGTGTGGGAAAAGAATGCATTGTGACCTTCCCGAATTTCGGTCATTGGAAGGCGCGCCTTTATCTCGCTTTGCGCGGTCGTATGCCGGTGTCGGATTTATTACCTTACGAGTGGTACAACACACCCAACATCCACTTTTGTACCTTCAGGGATTTTGAAGTGCTCTGCCGTGAACGCGCTATAAAAGTCATCAATCGCCAGGTGGTCAATGAGGAATCGGGCCAAACATTAAAGGATTTTATGCCCAACCTGTTCGGTGAAACGGCGATTTACCACCTCAGTAAATAATTTGTGCGTACCATGGGTACACAACATCCACCATGATGGCAATGAAAAATAGAGAGCAATGATGAAACAACTAATCAAACTGGTGTGGTTAAGCCTGCTTGCGGTCCAAATCCAGGCGCAGGTGGATCAACCCAAGGAAATCACCACTGCACAAACATTTGGCACCTACACCGTCCATTACAATGTATTCCACAGCACTGATATTCCTGCAACCGTGGCGGAAACCTATAAGCTGGTGCGTGGCCGGGACCGCGCTTTGGTCAATATCAGCTTCACCAAAACCGAACACGGCCAAACCAGTGTGGGCCAGCTGGCGCAGGTAAGCGGCTATACCAAGAATTTAATGCAACAACAGCAAGCGTTAAAATTTATTGAAGTAAAGGAAGGTGCTGCAACTTACTACCTGGCGCCCTTTGTGTTTAACAATGAAGACGTATTGCATTTTAATATCCGGGTGCAGGGCGACGGCAAACCCATGGACATCGTTTTCAATCGCACACTTTACACAGAATAGGTTTTTGCGCCGGGCAAGAAATTGAACAAAGGCGCCGTGCGGCGCCTTTTGTTTCTCTGAAAAAACTGGGGATACCCAATGAAAAAAATAGTATTGGCGAGTGGTAACAAAGGCAAATTGCGCGAATTTCAGGAATTACTCCAAGGTGGAGGATTCGATGTTATTCCGCAATCGGATTTCTTTAGCGAGAACGCTGAAGAAACCGGTTTGACGTTTGTGGAAAACGCCATCATCAAGGCGCGCTATGCCAGCGCCAAAACCGGATTGCCTGCGCTTGCCGATGATTCGGGCATTGAAGTGGATGCGTTAAAAGGCCGTCCGGGAATTTATTCCGCGCGTTACGCGGGTGAAGGGGCTAATGATGAAAAAAACAATCGAAAATTACTCGATGAATTAACAGGCATTGCCGCTGCGCAACGAACCGCGCGCTATCATGCGGTGCTGGCGTTTATGCGTCATGCGGAAGATCCAACACCGGTTTTATGCCACGGCATTTGGGAAGGCAGGATTTTGACCGAACCCCGGGGTGAGGGTGGTTTTGGCTACGACCCGTTGTTCTTTGTTCCTTCGCACCAATGTTCAGCCGCACAATTGGCCAAGGAAGAAAAAAACCGTATCAGCCATCGCGGTAAAGCCATGCAGGAATTGCTGCAAAAATTATCGGCATTGAGTAAACCATAAAATGTTACTGCAATTGCCGCCGCTCGCGCTTTACATCCATATTCCCTGGTGCATCCGCAAATGCCCGTATTGCGATTTCAATTCACACCAGGCCAATAACGCTATCCCTGAAGCCGAATACGTTAGCGCATTACGCTTTGACCTTGAGCAAGATGTGGCGCTCGCCCAGGGGCGCAAGCTGAAAAGTATTTTTTTTGGCGGTGGTACACCGAGTATGTTATCGGCGGCGGCCATTGGCCGGATTTTAACAGACGCAGAAAACCTAATCGGTTTTGAGCCGGATATTGAAATCACCATGGAGGCAAACCCCGGAACATTTGAGCAAGGAAAATTTTCAGGTTTTCGTGCGGCAGGCATCAATCGCTTATCTATCGGTATCCAAAGCTTTAACGATCACCAATTAACCTTGCTGGGACGCGTGCATGGGCGCGATGAAGCCTTGCGCGCCGTCGGTGTTGCACGCAAAGCAGGTTTTGATAATTTGAACCTGGATTTAATGCACGGCTTGCCGGAGCAATCCGTTGGTTCCGCCAAGGCGGATTTGCAACAGGCCATTGACCTTGGTCCTGAGCATATTTCCTGGTATCAACTCACTATCGAACAAAACACCGCATTTTATTCTGCACCGCCGGTATTGCCGGAGGAAGAAATCCTGGCGGATATCCAGGATGCGGGCCTGGAACTACTGTCTAACGGCGGTTATGAACAATACGAAATTTCCGCCTACGCACGCGCGAAAAAGCGCGCGCGCCATAATCTCAACTATTGGGAATTCGGTGATTATTTAGGTACGGGCGCCGGGGCTCATAGCAAGATTACCTTTCCGGCAGACAACAACATTACACGGCTATGGAAAACACGCTTGCCCAAACATTATCTGGATGCAGCGCAAAGCCAAAAAATTTCCACTAACCTGCAAGGACATCAAAATGTATTTGGTGGCGGCAGTGATGTGTTAACGGCTGAAACATTGCCCCTGGAATTTATGATGAACGCCTTGCGTTTGAATGATGGAGTCCCCCTGAATTTTTTTAACCAGCGCACAGGCCAGGACTGGTCGCTGGTCGCCGGAACCTGGAAGCGCCTTGAGGCGCAGCAACTCGTCGAAATGTATGATGGTTATATCAGGCCCACAATATTAGGGCGCCGTTTTTTAAATCGCGTGTTGCAGGCTTTTATCCACGACGCCAATTAATTCGCAGTAAATTAATCCGAGGAGCTTGTTATGTTGCTGACTACCACCCCGAGCGTTGAAGGGAAAACTATCGTCAGGTATTGCGGTGTTGTTGCTGGTGAAGCAATCCTGGGGGCAAATTTATTTAAGGATTTATTCGCCGGAATTCGCGACCTCGTGGGTGGCCGTTCCGGAGTTTATGAACGCGAATTACAAAAGGCCCGCGAAATCGCCCTGCAAGAATTGCAAGAGCGCGCGCATGAAATGGGTGCAAATGCGGTGGTAGGTATAGACCTGGATTATGAAGTGCTTGGCCAGAACGGCAGTATGCTCATGGTGTCGGCCAGCGGAACAGCGGTAGTGCTTGGCTAGAGATTTGCGCAAACCTGTGTGGATCGAACACAGGTTGCCTTACTTATCAGGGCAGCGTGCGCAGTGAATTACCTTCCAGTGTGAGTTGAACCCACACTAATTCGGTCTTTTGTTCCAGGTTCTTTCCATAGGCTTTTACACACCGATAGATTTTTCCCTCCTTTTCAATTATGGCTCCTTCCGCGCTTCCCCTATTTTCTGACACACATAATTTTCCTTCCCGCATTTGTTGGTCGATTTCATTTTTACTCAATCCATGGTCATGGCCTTCGTGTGCTAAAAGGTGGTTACACATTAGTAAGCCGAAGCCGGCAAAAATCATAACGGGTTTCATAAATATTCCTCTCATTGACTGCGTTTTTCAGAATCCCGAAAGATTAGCAGGCTGATCCAGCAACAGGTAATCTTTGGTAAATACATTTGCCGCACGCGCGGTTACGTTGTTTTATTATGTTTTAATCTCAGGAGCCAAACCAATGACTGATACGAGTCGTCGCGATTTTTTGACCACTAGCGCTATCGCCGGTGCCGCTTTGGTAGCAGGTGACACCTTGGCCAAACCTGCAACGGGAAAACCCATCATGCCTAAATTATTACACCATGTTTTTTTCTGGCTAAAAAATCCGGACTCAAAGGTAGATCGCGAAAAATTGATTACCGGGGTGAAATCCCTTGCAGCAATTGAAACTGTGCGCTCGATCCACGTAGGCATTCCCGCCTCTACTGAAAAACGTGACGTCGTTGATAATTCCTATCACGTTTCCGAATTATTGGGGTTTGATGATGTGGCGGGACAGGATGCCTACCAGGTTCATCCATTACACCAAAAATTTATTGAGGAACATCAACACTTGTGGGCCAAGGTTGTGGTTTATGACGCGGTTGCTGTTGAGTAATAAAATCGTGCTCCACTAAAGCAAAAAGCCCGCAGCACATGCAGCGGGCTTTTTGGTTCAGGGTTGATCAAAGTTCAATATCGTAATCAATAATCACCGGCATATGGCTGGAAAACTGCTGGGTTTTATAAATGGTGGCATATTCCACTTTGGGGCCCAGGCTGTTGGACACTACCTGGAAGTCGGTGCGCCAGCCATCGCCTTCGCCTTTGGCGCCGCTCGGCCACCAGCTATATTCATCGCCATCTTTATTAACCTTGCGGAAGGCATCCACATAGCCGATCTGGTTAAAAAGCTGGCTGAGCCATTGGCGCTCGTGGGGCAGGAAACCGGAATTGTGTTGGTTGGTTGCGCTGTTGCTGACATCCTTGGGGGTGTGGGCCATTTGCCAATTGCCACAAAAAATATACTCGCGGCGCTTGCGGGTGATCTTGTCCAGATGGCCCTGGAAATCGTCAAAGAACTTGATTTTGACTTCCTGGGATTCCAGCTCTGAACTGGCGCTGGGCGCCAGTAATGAACCTACGCTCAACTGTTCAAAGTCCACCTGCAGGTAACGGCCCTCCATGTCCACGCCGGAGGCGAACCCGAGCCCGTAGATCAGGGCTTTAGGCTGCAACCGGGTATAGATGGCAACACCGTTGTAATGTTTGGTACCTGAATCGAAGAAATAGGCGTTGTAGCCCTTGAGTTCAAACTCGGGTTTCTCCAATTCCCGCTCCAGTGCGCGAAGATCCTGTAAGCAGATAAAATCGGCATCCTGATTCGCGAGCCACGTATATAGGCCGCGTTGCGCCGCCTGAAAAATACCATCGACGCTAAGACTGATAACTCTCATGTTAGCCCCTTGATTACGGACTGTGTATCATACCCGAGCTTTGTGTGATTGTGTTACCGTCACCGCCAGGTTTTTTATGGTAGGCGTTACTTTTTTTCACATCCTTAACATTTGGATGGCAGCTGTGGCCCAAATGCGGGTCCAGCTCATGGGCTGGATCTCGTTGTATTTATTCTGTCATCTAAAACTTAGTTCATAGTCGGATACTTTGCATGGAAAAATACCAATTTGACTTCATTCAGCTTGCGCTTAAGCATCAGGCGTTATGCTTTGGTGAATTCGTTCTCAAATCCGGTCGTACCAGCCCTTATTTTTTTAACGCGGGGCGCTTCCAGACGGGAAGTGCATTGGCGGATCTGGGGCGTTTTTATGCGGCGGCTATCACTGCATCCGGCATAGATTTCGATATAGTGTTTGGTCCGGCCTATAAAGGTATTCCCTTGGCGGCTACTACCGCCGTGGCCCTGGCAGACCATTACCGGCGCGATTTACCCTATTGTTACAACCGCAAGGAAGCCAAGGACCATGGTGAAGGCGGCACCCTGGTTGGGGCGCCGTTGCAAGGGAAGGTCCTGATTGTGGATGATGTGATTACCGCGGGTACCGCGGTGCGCGAAGTAATGGCCATGATCGGTAATGCCGGCGCAACGCCCGCTGCTGTGCTGATTGGGTTAAACCGCATGGAAAAGGGGCAGGGGCAAGTATCGGCGATACAGGAAGTGGAGCAAACTTTCGGTATTCCGGTGATTAGTATCATTAATTTGAATCACATCATTTCTTACCTGGAAACCCAGGCCGGCCAGGAGGCAATGGTGGAGAAAATCAAACAATACCGTGCAACCTACGGGGTAGATTTGTAACTTTTTTTAATGAGGCAAACAATCTCAATGCGCACTCTGTTTTGTATCGCAATTACCTGTTGTTCCCTGCTGCTGGGTAGTGTTGTCGCAGCACAACAGGCCAAGAGCACAGTGATTTATCGCTATAAAAACAAAGATGGCGTTACTGTGATGGATAGCAAAATACCGCCGGAATATGTCAGTAACGGTTATGAGATTGTCTCGCGCTCGGGCAAGGTTATTAAGGTTGTCCCGCCGGTGGCGCAGGGGCCCGAAGCAGAGCGCTTGCACCAGGAAAAGCTGCAACGCCAGGAGCAGGCGAAAGATGACCTGCAACTGCGCCGTAGTTACAGCAATGTTGCAGATATTGATGCGGCAAAGACGCGTAATTTGGAAAGCCTGCGCGGGAACATCAGTATCCTGCAAGCGAACCTGGCTTCAGCGCGCAAGCGTTTGCAAGATTATCAATCACAAGCGGCGGCGGTTGAACGCAGCGGTCGCCCACTATCGGACGACTTGCTAAAGAATATTAATAACCTTACCCAGGACGAAAAGGATATTCAGATGCAAATCAAACAGCGTGAGCAGGAATATAAGGAAGTGGAAGAGAAATTTGATCAGGATAAAAAGCGATTTATTGAAATCAGCAAACCATCTGAATAAAAAAGCCGACGTCATGTCGGCTTTTTTGTGTGATAAATTTGCTCAGGATAATTCCGCGGTAGCAGGTACGAGGAACCCTTGCGCCAACAACTGCCATTGCTCTTGCCAATGGATTGTAGGCGGCCTGCGAAATTCGCTACGCACAAACTCCGCAATGCGGCCATTGATCAGCGCGATTAATAAATTAGCCGCGGCGGCGATTGGTAATTGTGGATGCAAGCCCTCACGTAACCCTGCTTCGCGCAAAATTTGTTTAAATTGGGTTTCAACCCGGTCAAAAAATTGTGCAATGCGAATACGCAAGCGCTCAGTTTCACCCGTGAGCGCATCACCGGTTAACAACCGCGTGATACCGGGATTGCGTTCCGCAAAATTGAGCAGCAAGCCAATAATTTTTTCACAGCGTTTTAAGGTCGCGTTTTCTTCGGCGAGAATAATCGTTATGCGTGTGAAAATGCTCTCTTCAATAAACTCAATCAAACCCTCAAACATCTTGGATTTGCTGGGAAAATGGCGATAGAGCGCCGCTTCGGACACGCCGACTTCTCGGGCGAGGGCGGAAGTGGTTATCCGCTCACCAGGGCTCGCCTCCAGCATCCGCGCCAGGCATTCAAGGATTTGCTGTTTGCGCGATGTTTTTTGAGTTTTCATGCCGCCTCCATTCGAGTTGCCACAACTTTGCAAAAGCGCTGCCGTAGCATTGTAAATTAAGCGTTGCGTGGTTTGTTGGTGATTAATGTACCTACACCCGCGTCGGTAAAAATTTCCAGCAAGACAGCGTGGTCCACTCGCCCATCTATAATATGGGCGCTGGTGACACCGCCTTTTACGGCATCCAGCGCACACGCGATTTTCGGTAACATGCCGCCGTAAATGGTGCCGTCAGCAATCAAGCCATCCACTTGCGTAGTGCTTAAACCGGTTAACACATTGCCTTGTTTATCTTGCAAACCGGACACATTGGTGAGCAGCATCAGTTTTTCCGCACGCAGGAATTCGGCAATTTTCCCTGCAACCAAATCAGCGTTGATGTTGTAGGATGCCCCGTCTTCACCCACACCAATCGGCGCAATCACCGGAATAAAATCGCTGTTGATCAACATATCAATCACCGAAGTATTTACGCTTTCCACTTCACCTACATGACCGATATCAAGGATTTCCGGTGCGAGCATTTCCGGTGTTTTATGGGTAACCGTTAATTTTTTTGCACGGATTAACTGGCCGTCTTTACCGGTTAAACCTATAGCCTGGCCGCCATTGCGGTTAATGAGGCTGACGATTTGTTTATTGACAGTGCCGCCGAGCACCATCTCGACCACATCCATGGTGGCGCTGTCGGTGACGCGCATACCGTTGATAAATTCCGATTTAATATTTAATTTTTCCAGCAGGCTACCGATTTGTGGGCCGCCACCGTGAACCACCACCGGATTCATTCCCACCAGCTTCATTAATACAATGTCACGTGCAAAACTGTTTTGCAGTGCTTCACCTTCCATCGCATTGCCGCCGAATTTTACAACGATGGTTTTGCCGGTGAAACGCTGGATATAGGGCAGGGCCTCGGTGAGTACATTGGCAATATTCATTGCCGATTCGCGATTTAATGACATAACAATAATCCTGTGTCGATAAAATTAGAAAGGAATTGCCAAGGTATTGTTCGCCTTTAGCAATTCACGTTTGAAAATTTGCTGGATTTTTTCCAGCGCTTCCCGGGATTCGGCTTCAAAGCGCAGCGTGAGTGCGGGTGAGGTATTTGAGGCGCGCACCAAGCCCCAGCCTTTAGTGTAATCCACACGTAAACCATCAATTGTAGTGACAGCCCCATTAGCAAAATCACCTGACTGTACCAATTTATGGATCAAACCAAACTTGTCTTGATCGGAAACGTTGATTTTTAATTCCGGTGTTGAAATCAATTGCGGGAAAGCAGCAAAAATATCATCAATTTTTTGGTCGCGCAGCGTAATAATTTCGAGCAGGCGCGCCATGGCGTAAATGCCATCGTCGAAACCGTACCAGCGGTCTTTTATAAAAATATGGCCGGAGTATTCACCGCCAATTAATGCCTGGGTTTCTTCCATTTTGGCTTTCATGGGCGAATGGCCGGTTTTCCACATAATTGGACGGCCACCGTAGCTGCTGATTACCTGGTTCAGCTGGCGCGAGCATTTCACATCAAATAGCACATCGGCTCCGGGGTTGCGCGCGAGTACATCCTTGGCGAATAACATTAATAAACGATCAGGCCAAATAATGTCGCCTTTGGGCGTAACGACTACCAAACGGTCACCGTCGCCATCAAAGGCAACACCTATGTCAGCATTGGTTTCTTGTACTTTTCCAATGAGCGCGGCGAGATTTTTTTCGTTGGTTGGGTCTGGATCATGGTTGGGAAACTCTCCATCCAAATCGCAAAATAACGGGATAACATCACAACCCAATTCTTCAAATAATTGTGGGGCTACCACACCGGGCACAGCGTTGCCCGCATCGACCACCAGTGTCACATTACCCGCAAGTGCGACGTCCGAAAAAATTCGATCAATATAATCGGGAATGATAGTGCGCGGAATTTCTTCGCCGAGGCCCTGGTAAAAACGCTGGTTAATAATTCGCACACGCAATTCGGTTACCGCATCATCAGCTAGTGCGCGATTATTGATTACGATTTTGAAACCGTTATATTCCTTGGGGTTGTGGCTGGCGGTGACCATGACACCGCTATTGGTATCATCGAAGTGAAAGGTGGAAAAATATAAAACGGGCGTAGGTACTACACCGATATTAATGACATTACAACCGGTGCGCACTATGCCTTTGATCAGCGCCCGGGTCAAGGCTTCACTATGGGTGCGGCCATCGCGCGCGACCACTATGTTGCGTTCGCCTTGGTCTATAGCTTCACTGCCGATAGCCTGGCCAATTAATTGCGCAAGTTCAGGTGTGATCTGGCTCTCTGCCAGGCCGCGAATATCATAGGAGCGAAAAATTTCCGCCGGCACATCCGCTTCGTTAATTTTGGTGCGCGGATTATGGGTGGATTTTTTACCAGACGCTTGATCCAAACCCAGAATATTTTCATCTTCATCGATAACCGCAATATCGAGGATATCCTGGTTTTGGAATAGCGGATTAGCGACATCATGTTCATCCTCAACGGCTTGCTTGCCCGTTTTTACTGCCTCGGCCAGGGGTTGAGTTGTATCTGTAGTGCCTATTTCCTTGCGCACCAATACTTTGCTGAGGAACCATACCAATGCGAGGCTCGCTGCGCCGATAAGGCTGACCACGATTAACCAGAGCGTGGGCAGCTCTTGTGCCGTATCCAGCAGCGCGTCAGATGGAGTGAACCTAACGTGTAAATGGCTGCCGGCGACATTTGCCTGTTTGCTTGCGCCTGCGGAACCTGTGCCGATTTTCTTTAATAGCTGTGGCGGGCTGTCATTGAATTGTTGTTGCAGGATATATTCACCCGATACTGAATCACCCGCGGTAAAAATTTTGAAAAGATCGTCCGTGCTCAGGGTAATCATGAGTGTGCCCAGCGGATCGGTTTGCGTGTCGATCGGGATAGCGCGGACCCAATAGAGAAAGTGACGCTCTCCCACCGTGGCCAACTCCGGCAATGCGGGTTTGCGTTGCTCTGCACGTCGGATTAAATCCAGTTCCGCAAAGCGCAAGGGAAACTCGGCTTCGCGTTCCAATTCGGCGGTACCCAGCGGGATCAGGCGAACTTTCAATGCCGATGGAATTTTTTCCTGCCATTGCATTTCGGTTTGCTGGCGCAATTCCGGTGTTGCCGAGGGATCAAGGGCGGCTGCAATGTCCGCTGAAGCGGCGATTTGATTGACTAATTTTTCCTGTTCGGAAAGGTAGCGCTCCACTATCGACTTTCGTTCATCCACTTTTTCTTGCGTAAGCTGGACCAGGTTATTTTGTTCCTGTTTGATAACCATGTATTGATACAGCAAATAACCGACGATTACATTCATGGCCAGCGCAACTGCCAACAAAATTAACAGTATTTTTTGTTGCATGGCTGCTTTGCGTTTGGCAGCTTCCAGCGCCCGCTGGGCACTGCGTGACAGTTGCGTTCCTGCTTCCGGTTTTGTGATGAGCGGATCTTTAGGGTTCACTCGTTTACCTTCCCATTATTTTCTGTGGCTAGCTTATTGTTGTGTTGTCAGTTTTTGTGCAAAACAGGCGATCAGTTCGCGTGCGATCTGTTGTTTGCTGCGCTGGCTGATTTCCAGCGTTGAATTTTTATCGATCAGGGTAACCGCATTATCATCGCTATTAAAACCTATGTGGCTTTCACTGATATTGTTGGCGATTACCATATCCAGGTTTTTGCGCTCCAGTTTTGCACGGGCGTAATCAAGCAACTGTTCGGATTCCGCCGCAAAACCTACTGTGAATGGCTTGCGCGGAAGGGCGGCGACGCTGGCAACTATGTCCGGGTTTTTCACCAGCGTCAGGGTGATGCTATCGCTTTCATTTTTCTTCATTTTTTGCGTAGCCACGGTTGCCGGGCGGTAATCAGCTACAGCAGCGGCGGCGATAAATAAGTCGCAATCCTGCACTTCCCGCATGCTTGCACTGAACATTTCCCCGGCGGTAACAACATCGATACATTGGGCGCGCGCCGGTTTTGCAAGCTGGGTGGGGCCACTAATCAAAACAGTTTGCGCACCGGCCTCAATCGCCGCCTGGGCCAAGGCATAACCCATTTTCCCTGAGCTGTGGTTGCTAATGTAGCGTACCGGGTCAATGGCTTCGCGGGTGGGGCCGGCAGTGATGACGACTTTTTTACCCGCGAGGCTGCCGGTGCTGAACAGGCGGGATGCCATATCAATAATTTGCAAGGGTTCCAGCATGCGTCCCGGCCCGACATCGCCACACGCCTGGCCACCATCGGCGGGGCCAAAGATATGGACCTTGCGATCAATCAATGTATCGAGGTTGCTTTGGGTTGCCGCATTGCGCCACATGCCCTGGTTCATTGCCGGTGCCAGGGCAATGGGCGCCGCCGTGGCCAGGCAGATGCTGGTCAATAAATCATTGCCAACACCCTGCGCGAGGCGGGCCATAAAATCCGCAGTGGCGGGAGCGATCAACACCAGGTCAGCCCAGCGCGCGAGCTGGATATGACCCATTCCGGCTTCGGCTTCCGGGTCGAGTAATTGGGTGTGCACCGGGTGACCGGAAAGCGCTTGCATTGTTAATGGCGTAATAAATTCCCGGGCTGCGGGCGTCATCACAACCTGTACGCTGGCTCCCGCATCTTGCAGGCGACGCACCAGGTCGGCGCTTTTATAAGCGGCGATACCGCCGGTGACGCCGAGCAGAATTTGTTTATTTGCAAGTGAACTCATAAAGGAGGCGGCCCCGGGGAATAAAAAGAGGACAGTCAGTGATCAACCTTAGCGCTAAACAGTGTAATTGGCCACTAACGGCGTCCGCCCTGCGCGGCGTGACACCGACCCTGCGCGAGGACTTGACGAACGGGCGTTAAGATACCATTCTTGCAGCCGCTTTCGCATCTGCCTGCGCCATACCCGCCAAAGGGTCCAGGGATAAATTAATCGAGTTGTTAATAAAAGGAGTTTGTTATGTCTATTGCCAATTGGCCGGAAGCCGAACGCCCCCGCGAAAAATTGCTTGCCCGGGGCCCGCGCGCCCTCTCTGATGCTGAACTACTTGCGATCTTCCTGCGTATCGGATGCGCAGGTAAATCAGCCGTGGATCTTGCGCGTGAGCTGTTGCAGCAATACGGTGGTTTGCGACCTTTACTGGAATCTTCACACACGGAATTTTGCAAGGGGCTCGGGTTAGGCGACGCAAAATACGCACAATTACAGGCCGTGCTGGAAATGGGGCGTCGCCATCTCTCGGCAACGATGAAAGCGGGCGACCTCCTGGCCAGTCCCGATCTGGTGCGCCGCTACCTGAGTGCCCAGTTGCGCCATCAGCCGAATGAAGTCTTTGCCGTGCTCTTCCTCGATAACCAGAATCGCCTGATTGCTTATGAAGAGTTGTTTTTCGGCACCATCGATGGGGCTTCGGTATACCCGCGGGAAGTCGTAAGGCGGGCCATAAACCATAACGCCGCTTCGTTAATATTGGCCCATAACCACCCCAGTGGTGTCGCGGAACCCAGCCAGGCTGACCAGCGTATCACCGGCCGATTACAAGCGGCGCTGGAATTGATCGATGTGCGGGTACTGGACCATATGGTGGTAGGGGATACCGAGGTTGTCTCCTTTGCCGAGCGCGGCCTGATCTAGGTAACCCGGGATCAAAAAATAACCTTTTCGTTGCTATTGGCCCCGGCTTTTGGTATAAAGCGCGGCTCTTTGCGGCAGTGTCGAATTTTCCCGCCGCGTTTAGGAAAGAATAGGCTGATTACAAGGCGCATTTGCTGGTTGTTAGTCTGTTTCACGGTTCTAGCCCAGCGCCTCCAGCAGAGCGCAATGATTTTGAATGAGGCAATAAAATGTCCAGAGTATGTCAAGTTACCGGCAAGCGTCCTGTTACCGGTCACAATGTTTCCCACGCAAAAAACCACACCAAGCGTCGTTTTTTGCCCAACCTGCAATCCCACCGTTTTTGGGTAGAAGCTGAGAAGCGTTTCGTAACTCTGCGCCTGACTCCAAAAGGTATGCGTATCATCGACAAGCGCGGCATCGAAGCTGTGTTGGCTGATGTTCGTGCCAACGGCCACAAAGTGTAATTAGGAGCTATCGTCATGCGCGAAAAAATTCGTCTGAACTCTTCTGCTGGTACTGGTCACTTCTACACCACTGACAAGAACAAGCGCACCATGCCGGAAAAGATGGAAATCAAAAAGTACGACCCCGTAGTGCGCAAGCATGTGGTCTACAAAGAAGGCAAAATCAAGTAAGTTGGTTTGCTCGAAAAAACCCGGTCTTGTACCGGGTTTTTTATTGCCTGAAATCAGGGTAAAGCCTTTTGATAGAAAATTTTTCCCGGGTGCCCGCATCCCAAATGCAAATTCAGCGACCTGGTCTACACTCAAGCCGATACGAATAAAAACCAGGAACATAGGCTTCGATCACTGCTATGTTTTGCTAACACGGGTTCCCCTCTATGACAGATATTCGCGGGCTTGAGGCATGGATGGATACCCTTGCCGAACAGGAGTTGCCTACGCTGGATGCGGTGGTGCGGGAAATCTGCGAGTTAAGTGAAAACGAAAAATGCCGTGCAGAGGACCTGACAAAAATAATTTTGCGCGATGCCGACCTAACGTCCAAAGTGTTGCGCATCGCTAACTCGGTACACTACAACTCTTCTTTCGTTCCCATCAAAACAGTATCGCGCGCGATTGTGCATTTGGGTTTTGACAACCTGCGCAATATCACCCTGGCGACAACGCTGATTGATAACTTCCTTAAAGGTAAACCCAAGGCATTGCTGATCCAGAGTTTGGCGCGATCTTTTCATGCCGCTGTACAAGCCAAGGCCATGGTTCCGTTTTTGGATGGCGATAAAAAAGAACAGGTTTTTATCGCGGCGCTGTTGCGCAATATCAGCGAACTCGCGCTGATTTCCACCGGCCGCAAGGTGGTGGAGGATTTTATCGAAGCGCGTGACCAAACCCCGCACGCGGAACACAGCCTGGCGCTGGATTATCTCGGTGTTGATACCAGTTTGCTCTCTCGCTATCTGATAAAGGATTGGGCGCTGGGAGATCTATTAAGTGAAGCCTGCGAAAACCATGTGCATTCCAGCGCGGCAGCGCGCGCCGTTAATTTGGGCAACGAAATCAGCATCTACATCCAGCGCGGAATTAAAAGCCCGGAAATGCAAAAATTGTGTCAGCAGATTGCAGGCTTATGCAAGATTTCCCTGGAGGACGCGAAAAAACAAGTGTTGTGCATGGCCGATGAAGCCTCGGTGATTGCGACAATTTATGGTGTTGATATCCTCATCAGCGCGCTACCCGATCCGCATCAAATCGAAGAGAAAAATATTGCCATTGAAAAACCGGATTATTTATTCCAGCAGCAATTAAACCAAATCCATAAAGCGATGCTCGCTGGCGATGAACTCCCTAAAGTCACCCAGCTATCACTCGCGGCGTTACATGAAGGCGCGGACATTGCGCGCCTGGCGATCCTGAATGTCGATCATAAAAACAAAATGCTGGATGTACGCTATGTTGCAGGAAAAGGAACGCACCTGTGGCGCCAGCAAATCAAAATCAGTTTGGAAAAATTGCATAAGGGCGAGTTGCTGCATGAATTATTACGCACCCAGCAACCCTTCCATTATCGGGAAGAAGGCGAGCGCAAAGATGTGGGGGCGTTGCAGGCAATGGCGGCCAGGGGCGATATTTTTGTTGCGGCGTTACATTTAAATAAACGCTTGATGGCTATCGCCTATGCGGATGCTGAAATGGGTAAATTGTCAGCGCGCCAGTTCGAAGAGTTTCAATTAATTGTTAACCAATTGAATCTAATGATGCGCTTAAGTGCGGCGCAGCACCTGTGAGCGAAATAGGTTGGTGCTGTAGCTCCAACGCCAATACAATTGCGGTCTTCCCATTCCTGATCGTTCCAGGACACCTATGCCAGAATTACCCGAAGTCGAAACCACCTTGCGCGGCATTAGCCCGCATATCCTCGGCCGTAAACTGACCGGGCTTGTCATTCGCCAGCCGCGGTTGCGCTGGCCCATTCCCGATGACCTGGCGACATTATTGGCAGGCAAGGTGCTGCTCGGTGCGCGGCGGCGCGGCAAATACTTGCTATTGGATTTTGGCCATGGCCATGCACTGATCCATCTGGGTATGTCCGGCAGCCTGCGCATAGTGGCGCAGCAGGAGCCGCCCTTGTTCCACGATCACTTTGACATGGTTTTCGGTAACCAGGTGTTGCGTTATTGCGACCCGCGCCGTTTTGGTTGCCTGTTGTGGGTGGAGGGTGTCCCTGAAACCCATGGGTTGCTGGCGGAACTGGGGCCGGAGCCGCTCACCGATGCGTTTACCGCGGACTATTTATTTGCGCGCAGCCGCAAACGTAGCCAGGCGGTCAAGCAATTCATCATGGACAGCAAGGTTGTGGTGGGTGTGGGGAATATTTATGCCAATGAATCGCTGTTTATGGCGGGCATAAAACCGATTCGCAAGGCGGGTTCCCTGACCCGCAAGAATTGCGCGGACCTGGTGCGCGATATTCGTTTTGTATTGCAGCGCTCAATTGAACAGGGTGGAACCACGCTACGCGATTTTGTCGGGGGCGATGGCAAACCGGGCTATTTCAAACAGGAGCTGCTGGTTTATGGCCGGGGTGGGGAACCCTGTACCCGTTGCAAGAAATTGCTCAAGGAGGTGCGAATGAATGATCGCACCACCGTGTATTGCGTGGATTGCCAGAAATAACCTATTTGCCGAACTTGCGCTGCAACGCGGCTTCTACCGGGCCGGCAACGAATTTGCTCACATCACCGCCCAGGAAGGCGATTTCCCGCACAATCGATGATGAAATATAGGAAAGGTGTTCAGCCGGGGTCAGGAAAATACTTTCCATATCGGGTGCCAGTGCCCGGTTCATATTCGCCAACTGGAATTCATATTCAAAATCAGACACCGCCCGCAGGCCGCGCAATACCGCCTGGGCCTTTTGCTGGCGAACAAAATCCACCAGCAAAATGTCAAAACCACACACAGTAACATTGGGCAGATGGGCCAATGTTTCCTGTGCCAGCACAACCCGCTCATCCAGGGTAAACAGGGGGTTTTTCCGCGTGCTTGCCGCAATCGCTACAGTCACCTTATCAAACAGGTGGCAGGCGCGTTCCACCAGGTCGATGTGGCCGTTGGTGATAGGATCAAAAGTACCTGGGTAGACCACTGTGCGCATGGGATCCTCCATTGCAGATGCCTGTCGGCGGGGCGGGCATGGTACAAAATTCGTAATGAGCTGACCAGCAAACTACAAATCGCAATTTGGTCTATGGGTGAAACACCAAGTTGTTTTGGCCTGAACTAGACTCAGCTAGGATGAATTTGCAGTTCAGTATGGCGCAAAAGCAAGCAGGTAAATGTATTTGGAGGTAGCTTATGGCCAAGAACAAAAATATGAAGGCGACGCGGTTAGGGGACATACTGGTAGAAAAGGGAATAATTAGCAGCAACCAACTGAAAATTGCAATTGACGAACAAAAACGCCTGCGTGCGACTATCGATCCCGGTGATAAAGGGGCGATGGAAGTTACCTCCATCGGTGAGGTGCTGGTCAAATTAGGTTACATCAACCACCAACAATTGAAGCGCGGCCTGGGCTGGCAAATGTCCTTGCGGCGCATGACCTTTGCCATGGCGTTGTTTGCACCGCTTATGAGTTTGAGTGGCGGGGCCGCTGCCCAGGTAACTACGTCTTCCTCCAGCAGTAAAAGCAGTACCACTACCAGTTTGCCGTTAACCATCCAGGCAGAAAATTTTACGTCAATGTCCGGAGTCCAGACCGAAACCACCACAGATACCGGTGGTGGCCTGAATGTCGGTTATTTCCACGATGGCGACTGGATGTTGTATTCCGATACCCAATTTACCGCTCCGTTAACAGGCAGTTATAAAGTGACCTATCGTGTAGCCAGCAATGGCGGCGGCGGCAGCTTTGCATTACATGAAGCCGACAAGAGCGTGCAATACGATGTAGTGAATGTCCCTAATACGGGAGGGGTACAGAAATGGATTGACCTGGAGCGCACCATCAAACTGACTGCCGGTATCCACAGTTTGGGTATAACCGCGATTACCCGTGGCTCGGGTTTTAACCTCAACTGGTTCAAAGTGGAATTTAAAGGGTTGTCGCTGCCCGCCACTATCCAGGCGGAGGATTATTCAGCGATGAGCGGTATCCAGACTGAACCTACCTCTGATACTGGCGGTGGCCTGAATGTCGGGTATTTCCATGAGAACGACTGGCTTTCCTACACCGATAAAGTGGTGGATATACCCACTACCGGCACCTACAAAGTGACCTTTCGTGTGGCAAGCCAGGGTGGGGGTGGAAGTTTTGCTTTCCATGAAGCAGACGGCAGTAAGCAATATGGCACTGTATCGGTACCCAAAACGGGCGGTAGCCAGAAATGGGTTGATCTGGTACAAACGGTCAATTTAACCGCGGGTTCGCACAAATTCGGATTAACCACGCTCACCCGGGGTACCTATGGGTTCAACCTTAACTGGTTTAAAATCGAAGCAGCCGCGCCTGCGTCCTCCTCTGTGCAATCCAGCTCAAGCAGTTCCGCTGGAGTCACCCAGTCGAGTTCCAGCAGCTCGGCAGCGGCTGTTGTGAGCAGTTCCAGTTCTTCATCGGCACCGTCCAACGCGATTACTTCATCCAGCAGTTCCAGTGTCCCCAGCGAAATTACCCGTGGCGAAGCTTACTTCAAATGGACACCGCCAACAGCGCGCGCCAATGGCGACCTGCTGAACGCGGAGGATTTGGGGGGCTACGAAATTCGTTACAAATTAGCGGGCGATACGAAATATACCTACGTCACTTCCAACATCGGGCCATGGGACAACAGCTTTACCCTAACGGGTTTGACCAACGGCACCTATGTTTTTGAAATTGCCGCCTTTGATAAAAACGGTTTATACAGCGACTTCGTCAACATCCGTTCACTCTAATTCGGCATTACGATAAAACAACCGGTAGCGAAGGTTACCCGCTGTTTTATCGCGGTGCAGCTCCCAACCCGGCGGTACCTGGTATTCATCCCCCCGTCCCGATTCCACATAAATGGCGCAACCGTCCGCCAGCAGCCCGTGTTGCTCAAGTAAATCGATACTCCCTTGCCAGAGGTCCAGTTGGAAGGGTGGATCGATAAACACCACATCAAACGGTACCTGGCCATTGCAACTCGCCAGGTACACCATCGCATCGGTATTGATTACGCGCGCGCTTTGGGCATTGAGCAATGCCAGGTTTTGCGCGAGCGACCGGGCTGCGAGCGGATGTTTTT
This sequence comes from uncultured Cellvibrio sp., assembly GCA_946480695.1. Next base: position 116,465 of record CAMLKG010000004.1, on the reverse strand, counting down.
CCACCAGTACACTTTCGCCCGCGCCACGCGACAAGGCTTCCAACCCCAGGGCGCCTGAACCGGCAAATAAATCCAGGCAACGCGCGCCCTGGATATGCGGCGCCAGCCAATTGAACAATGTCTCGCGGATGCGGTCACCGGTAGGGCGCAGACCGTCCACATCGGGAAAGCCCAGCTTTCGACCGCGCCAGCTACCGCCGATAATGCGCAGCTGATTGCTACCTTTAGTGGATTTTGCGGGGGATTTGGCAGGGTTGGCACCGGGTCTGGACAAGGTCTTCTCTCGCAGGTGTAAACATAAGTGGTAGGATAGCGCCTTTATCGCCCCGGCTGAACGATTAGGCCAGGCAGATTCTTTCCTGAAATCCCCAGATCACGACTATGTTTTTCAATCTGTTTAAAAAATCTGAAAAGCCGGGCAGCGAAAAGGTTGCTGAAACCACTTCTGGTCAACCGGCAGGGCTCCCGCCGGATTCCGATGCCTTGACGCCTCCAACGGAGGTGCCACCCGCCAATAAAGATGCAATCCCGGCGCCGATTGCAACGGAAGCGGCGCCAGCAAAGCCGGGCTTCTTCGCGCGCATCAAACAAGGGTTAAGTCGTACTTCCAGCCACTTTACCGAAGGTTTGGGCAACCTCTTCCTCGGGCGCAAAACGATCGACGATGAATTGTTTGAGGAATTGGAAACCCAATTATTGCTGGCCGACGTAGGTATGGACGCCACCAGCGAGATCATCGACAACCTGACTGCCCGCGTCGCGCGTAAACAACTGAACGACACCGATGCCCTCTATAAGGCATTACGCGAGCAACTGGCCGATCTATTACGCCCGGTCGAGCAACCGCTGGTAATTGATACCGCCCGGGCGCCCTATGTCATTTTGGTCGTGGGCGTTAACGGCGTTGGCAAAACCACCACCATCGGCAAGCTTGCCAAACGCCTGCAAAACGACGGTAAAAAAGTCATGCTGGCGGCGGGGGATACTTTCCGCGCTGCGGCGGTCGAACAGCTGCAAGTCTGGGGTGAGCGCAACAATGTCGCGGTCATTGCCCAACACACGGGCGCTGACTCCGCCTCGGTTATCTACGATGCGTTAAATGCTGCCAAAGCCCGTGGCATTGATGTGGTGATTGCCGATACCGCCGGTCGCTTGCACAACAAAAACCACCTGATGGAAGAACTGGCCAAGGTCAAGCGGGTAATGGCCAAGCTGGATACCACCGCGCCGCACGAAGTCCTGTTGGTGCTGGACGCCGGTACCGGCCAAAACGCGGTCAACCAGGCGGAACAGTTCCGCGATGCCGCCGGCGTCACCGGCCTGGTGCTGACCAAACTGGATGGCACGGCAAAAGGCGGGGTTATCTTCGCCCTGAGCAAGAAGTTTGGGTTGCCGGTGCGCTTCATTGGGGTAGGTGAAGCCATTGATGACCTGCAACCCTTTGCCGCCGAACCATTTATCAAAGCCTTATTCAACCAGGCGGATGCTAATTAACACAGGATTGGTTGTGATTCGATTCGACAATGTAAGCAAACGCTATGAAACAGGCTATGAAGCCCTGGCGCGCGTTGATTTTGAAGTGGAAGCGGGCGAGATGGTATTCCTGACCGGTCACTCGGGCGCCGGTAAAAGTACCCTGATGAAGATGATTTTGTTGATGGAACAACCTTCCAACGGCAATGTGTTTGTGGATGGGCACCATCTGGCGCATATGCCGAGGGGCCAATTGCCATACTTTCGCCGCAATATCGGTGTGGTGTTCCAGAACCATCAACTGCTGTTCGACCGTAGTGTCTACGATAACGTCGCATTGCCCTTGCAAGTCGCCGGTTATCCCCACCAGGAAATCGGCAAGCGGGTGCGCGCTGCGCTGGACAAGGTTGACCTGCTCGATAAGGAACGCAGCAACCCCATTATGTTGTCCGGCGGCGAACAGCAGCGGGTGGGCATTGCCCGCGCTGTGGTTAACAAGCCCAGCTTGTTACTGGCGGATGAGCCGACCGGTAACCTTGACCCCGAGTTGTCGAACGAAATCATGACCCTGTTCCGCCAATTCAACGAAGTGGGCACCACCGTTATGATCGCAACCCACGATGTGGAACTGCTGAAGCGAATGAACAAACGCGTGCTCGGGCTGGTTCAGGGCAAGCTGGTACACGACGGAGTACTCTGGTGAAACCGCAACGACCCAAACCCCAACGCCGTCCGAACCGCATGGGCGCCTCAATGAACCCTGGTGAGCGCGCGGTACGCGAACCTGCGCGCCCGGAACCACGTGTTGCGCGGGCGCAAGGTGCGGTGCAAAGCAAAACCTCCTGGCGCGACCAATTGGATGCCTGGAGTGCCCATCACAGCAACTCGGCTATCGAGAGCCTGCTGCGCCTGTTGGATACCCCGTTGCAAAGCCTGATGACCTGGCTGGTAATCGCCATAGCCGTCGCCTTGCCCGCCGCACTTTTTGTAGTGTTTAACAACGTGCAGCAAATCGGCCAGACCTGGCAGGATTCCAGCCAGATATCGGTATTCCTCAAACAGGACGCTACCGCTACCCAAGCCCAAAACCTGCGCAGCCGTTGGGCGCAGCGGCCCGATGTAGCCCAGGCAACCTATGTTTCCCCGGAGCAGGCGTTAGAGGAATTTAAACAGGGCTCAGGGTTGGGGGAATTAGCCAGCCACCTGGAGGAAAACCCCTTGCCGGCGGTGATCCTGGTCAAGCCTGAAATCGGTGGCAACGCACCGGATGTACTCAACTTCCTCCAGCAGGCGCTCATTGCCGATCCGTTAGTCGCGGATGTCCGCCTGGATATGCTGTGGGTTAAACGGCTGCATCAATTCATCACTATCGCTGAACGGTTTGTCATGGGCCTGGCCGGTTTGCTTGCGTTAGGTGTACTACTGGTAATCGGTAACACCATCCGTATGGCCATCGAAAACCGTCGCGACGAAATCCTGGTGGTCAAATTGGTCGGTGCAACAGACGCCTATGTGCGCCGTCCTTTCCTCTATACCGGCTTATGGTATGGCGTCGGTGGGGGAATCCTGGCGGCGCTGTTACTGGCAGTCGGTTTTTGGTGGCTGTCAGCGCCGGTGGCGCAATTGGCTGACCTGTATCAAAGCAGTTTCCGCTTGCAAGGGTTGGATTTCATTGAGAGCCTGCAATTAATCCTGCTCGCCGGCATAACCGGTTTAGCGGGTGCCTGGATCGCTGTCGCCCGCCACCTTTACCTGATACAACCGCGTTAGGGCAGGCTTGCTATAGCGGGTTGTGAAGGGCCGCAAAATCCCTGTCTACTGAACTTTTTCGGTGTTGGCGCAACCAAGTTTCAGATGATACACTCGGGCCACAAGTTACTGGAGGTAATTATGAGCACAAGCACAAGTCTGCAACCGATTGGCACCCTTGCCCCTGGTGCAAACCTGAATGCCTATGTTCAAGCCGTAAGCAGCTTCTCCATCCTCACTGTGGAAGAGGAGCAGGAACTGGCGCGTGACCTGCACCAAAACGGCAATCTCGATGCCGCACGTAAACTGGTGATGGCGCACTTGCGTTTCGTGGTGCACATTGCCCGTTCCTATAATGGCTATGGTTTGCCCTTGGGCGATTTGATTCAGGAAGGTAATGTCGGCCTGATGAAAGCGGTTAAGCGTTTCGATCCGGACAAAGGTGTGCGCCTGGTGTCGTTTGCCGTGCACTGGATTAAAGCGGAAATCCACGAATTTATCCTGCGCAACTGGCGTATCGTTAAAATCGCCACCACCAAAGCACAACGCAAGTTGTTTTTCAATTTGCGCGGTGCTAAAAAACGCCTGGCCTGGTTAAGCAACGATGAAGCCCAGGCGGTAGCCCGGGATTTGGGCGTGGACGTCAAACAGGTCCGCGAAATGGAAGGGCGCCTTGCTTCCTACGATGCCGGTTTTGATGCGGGCGAGGATGACGAGGACGACAATTACGTGGCGCCTGCACATTACCTGGAAGATAGCCGCTATGACCCTGCCTTGCGGTTGGAGGAATCCAACTGGGAGGAATCCAACGTAAATGGTTTGGAAAGGGCGTTGGAAAAGTTGGATGACCGCAGCCGCGTTATTTTGCAGCGCCGTTGGCTGAATGATGACAAGGCAACCCTGCACGATCTGGCTGCCGAATACGGTGTTTCTGCCGAGCGCATTCGCCAGTTGGAGAAAAACGCAATGAACAAAGTGAAAACCATGATGCTGGAAGCATAGATAACCAGTGGTTTTACCTCAAAAAAAGCCGCGCTACTCCGCGCGGCTTTTTTATTGCAACCAACTACCGCATCGGATTTAACGGGATGTCGTTATGGCTCGCCTCTTTTTCATAATTGCCGCAATCAGCGGCTTTTTATCGGTCGCTACGGGCGCATTTGCTGCCCATGGATTAAAAAGCATCCTTTCTCCGGCGATGCTCGATGTGGTGAAAACCGGCGCTCAATACCAGATGTATCATGCCTTGGCGCTCTTAACGGTAGCCATGCTTTTGATGCATAGACCTGCCATAACGGGGTTAAAAGCCAGCGGCTGGGCCTTTATACTGGGGAGCCTGATGTTCAGTGGCAGCCTTTACGCCCTGGCGATGGACGGCCCCCCCTGGCTGGGACCGGTAACTCCCCTGGGTGGATTGTGTTTCCTGATAGGATGGGTTCTGCTAGCCCTGGCGGGTTGGCAGATAAAATCCGCATCCTGATTTTCCTTTCTCTAGTGATTCCTATGTCTGAACTTCCTGAATTAACTCCTGACCACGAGGACAGTGGGGAAGGCTTTCTTATCAAGCCTGAATTTAAGCCCAAATCCATCCGCAGTTTTGTTATCCGTGCCGGACGCATCACCGTCGGGCAGAAAAATGCCTTTGATAAATATTGGCCCTCCATGGGATTAAGTTTATTTGATGGCGCCATCAATCCGGAAAACGTGTTTGGTCGCCAGGCTCCACTGGTGCTCGAAATCGGTTTCGGTATGGGGGATTCGCTATTGGCAATGGCAGGTAATGAACCGGATAAAAACTTTATCGGTATCGAAGTGCACCCGCCGGGAGTGGGACGCTTGATCAGTATTGCCAGTCAGCAAGGGTTAAGTAATCTGCGGGTATATATGGCTGATGCTATGGATGTCCTGGAGGATTGCATCCCCGATGGCAGTATTGATCGGTTGCAGTTGTACTTCCCTGACCCATGGCATAAGAAAAAACACCATAAACGACGGATTGTCCAACCTGCGTTTATTCAAAAATTGCACCCGAAGTTAAAGCAAGGTGGGATTTTGCATATGGCGACAGATTGGCAACCCTATGCTGAGCACATGTTGGAAGTAATGAATGGTGTGACAGGTTTTGTGACAGATTTCGCAGAAACCGGATTCGCCCCTAGGCCTGATTACCGTCCGATTACTAAATTTGAAAAACGCGGTGAGCGGTTGGGTCATGGCGTTTGGGATTTACTGTTCAAAAAAACAACGTGAATTGGCATATATCGCTTTAATTTGCTAAGGTAAGCAACTGAAAATAATCATGAAATGGATTTCAGCAGGTGTAAGTTAAGAGATCGCTAACGATCGTTTTTGCGCAGTCCTGGTTGTTAATAACCGGATTGTCTTTTTGGAACCTCGCTATTTTAACGGAGAACGAAATGGCCACAAAACACACACAAGTATTAGCTTTGTCTGCTGCTATCGCTGCAATTTCCGCAGGTGCCAGCGCAGATAACCATAAATTTGAAGTTCATGCCGATGTCGGTCGCACCTTCTTTGAAGAGCCACTGGAAGATGCCACTACCTGGGGTTTGGGGTTTGGTTACGTACTGAACGAAAATTGGACCCTGGACGCGGTAGCCAGCCAATACAACACTGAAACACAATCAGGCGGTATTGATGCTGATGGTACCCAATACCGTTTGGATGCCTTGTACCACATCAACACTGAAAGCCTGTGGCGCCCCTATGTCGCCTTTGGTGTGGGTGACCAGGAAATTGAGTGGAACGATGATGAATCACATCGCGACACATTGCTGAACCTGGGTGCGGGTGTTAAACGCAAGCTGGGAGACAATTGGGAGTTCCGTACGGATGTTCGCGCATTTAACAGCCTGGACAATGAGTACACCGACCTCGCGCTCAATGCCGGTATCAGCTACCTGTTTGGTGGCAGCCCGGCACCCGTGAAAGCGGCGCCTGCCCCGGAACCAGAGAAAGATTCTGATGGCGATGGCGTATTGGATTCCCAGGACCAATGCCCGGACACCCCAAGAACCCATAAAGTGGATGCCGTTGGTTGCTCGCTCAAGTTAACCGAGACTGTAGCTATTCAATTGAACATCACTTTCGATACCGCCAAAGCGGTTATCAAGCCGGAATTTGAAAGCGAAGTCACCAAGCTGGCGACTTTTATGAACCAATACGCGGATACCGTTGTGACTGTTGAAGGCCACACCGACAGCCAGGGTTCTGATGCTTACAACCAAAAACTGTCACAAAGCCGCGCGGATTCTGTTAAAGCAGCGCTGATTACCAAACACGGTATTGATGCAGACCGCGTTAACGCTATCGGTTACGGTGAAGCCAAGCCCGTTGCGGATAACACCACTGCTGCCGGTCGCGAGCAAAACCGTCGTGTGGTAGGTCAGGTATCAACCAAAGTTACCACGACTGAAACCCGCAACTAATTGAACTTGTGTTCAATGAGTGAAAACCCGGCCTAAGTGCCGGGTTTTTTATTGTCCTGGCTATTACTGCTCAGCAGTTCCCTTGTCCCAGTAATTCACCATATCCGTCACGATAGCTTTGGTAGCGGAGTTGATAGCCGCTGGCGAGCATTAATTGGTTACACAATTTTTTATTGCCGCGCTCATTGCCTGCCCCGGCGGACAAAACATTGTTAATGCCCAATTTGCTTGCAATCCAGCCCACGACTTCAACCATCGGTGCAGGATGGGAATCGGTGGCGATATAAACCGGTGCCAATGGTTGTTGCAGTTCGATGAGGTGCGCGAGGAAACCGGCGCAATCATCCGCATGTATGCGATTGGTGTAATGTGGACTGGCGGAAGCCTGTCCCTGCTTGACCTGTTCAATAAGCCGGGTGCGGCCTGGCCCGTAGATCCCGCTGAACCTTACCAGGGTATAGGGAAAGCCGCTGTGGCTAATGATAGCTTCGGCCTCCATAAGGCGTTTGCCAGCGAAATGAAGGGGTTCGCAAGGTGATTTTTCGTCTACCCGGGAACCGTCATCCTGGGCGTAAACAGCGGTACTGGAAACAAAGATAATTAACGGATGCCGGTTCGTGTCGTGCAGGGCGCCCACCAGGGTCCGGCAGGTGTGTACATAAGCGCGTTCATAACCCTTATCGCTGCGTTCGCCCGGGGTCATAGTAATCACAATAACGTCAAAACCTTCAGCGACAATCATTTGGAGCGCGCCGGCCTCAGTGACATCACATTTCCGATATTGGATAGTGTCGGAATCCGGGGGGCAATTACGGCGAATACCGACAATTTGATAAAACCGGCGATCCAGTTGCCGCGCTAGCCGTTGGCCTATATCGCCGCAGCCGAGGATCAGGATTTTTTTTATCGATTGTGATTTTTGTGGAGTAGATAGGTTATTAGGCATTTGATAAATGTCTTTTATCTGATAGTTTTAGGCTATTCTTATGAGCCACTGTCCATCGTCCGTTACGTCCACCGGAGCTGCACACTATGACACTTACCGAACTGCGTTACATAGTTACCCTTGCCCAGGAACAACACTTTGGTCGCGCCGCTGATCGCTGCTATGTTAGCCAGCCAACCCTGAGTATCGCAGTAAAGAAGCTGGAGGACGAGTTGGGGGTGGCGCTGTTTGAACGCACCAAGTCCCGTGTGCAGCCGACTCCGTTGGGGGAGCAGATTGTGGCCCAGGCTAACCTGGTGTTGGAGCAAACCGCGGCCATCAAGGACCTGGCGGATGCCGGTAAGGACCAGCTCAGCAGCCCGCTGTCGGTAGGTGCGATCTTCACCATAGGTCCATACCTGTTGCCGAAGTTTATTCCCCATTTGCAGCAGAAGGCCAGCAAAATGCCGCTCTATGTGGAAGAAGGCTATACCCACAACCTGCGTAAGAAACTGCGTAACGGTGAGCTGGATGTGATTATCATTGCCTTGCCGTTTGAAGAGCCGGATGTGGTAACCCAGGTGCTCTACGAAGAACCCTTTGTAGTGCTCATGCCCAAGGATCATCCCCTGGCGGCCAAAGAGGCGGTAGACCCCAAGGATTTGAACAGCGAGCAGTTATTGCTGCTGGGCGAAGGCCATTGTTTCCGCGACCAGGTGCTAACCACTTGTCCCAACCTCCAACACCATGGTGAGCAATCCTCCAACAACGTGCGTACGGCGGCGGAAGGGAGTTCATTGGAAACCCTGCGCCATATGGTGGCTTCCGGCTTGGGGTTGACCATTTTGCCAGTATCGGCAGCGGACAGTTCATTGTATAGCTCCGATGTGCTTGTCACCCGCCCTTTTACCCAACCGTCACCCAGCCGTACCGTGGCATTAGCCTGGCGCGCCAGTTTCCCGCGCCACAAGGCGATAGATGCCTTGCGTGATGCGATCAAAACAGCGCGCCACTAGGTTAAACGCTGCCGATGAATGCCGAGGCCAGTGTTAAAACCCTGGAGCAGGTTCCCGTTACCGCGATCAAGGGTGTCGGCGCCAGCCTGGCCGCTAAATTGGCAAAAATAGGTTTATCCAGTGTGCAGGATGTGCTTTTGCACCTGCCGTTACGTTACCTGGATCGAACCCGTGTCAGCCCGATAGGGGCGCTCCAACCGAATATCAATGCGGTCATTGAAGCCGAAGTCAGGGCCTGCGACCTGGTATTCGGTAAGCGCCGCAGCCTGGTGTGTAAAGTGCAAGACGGCACCGGTACCATCGCCCTGCGTTTTTACCATTTCAATAACGCTCAGAAACAGCGCCTGGTTGCCGGAACCCGGCTGCGTATTTTCGGGGAAACCCGGCGCGGGGCCTCGGGCCTGGAGATGTACCATCCCGAGTACGAATACCTTGACGAGGCGGCGCCGCTGCCGCTGGCGCAATCCCTAACGCCCATCTACCCGGCTACCGAAGGCTTGACCCAGCCGCGTTTACGCGGGCTCACCCGCCAGGCGCTCACCTGGCTTGACCAGCATCCGTTGCGCGAACTACTGCCGGAACCGGTGCGTCGGAAGCTGAACCAGGTCCCGTTGGCAGATGCCCTGCGCTATCTCCACCAACCGCCTGCGGACGCCGATATCCAATTGTTGCTGGAGGGTGAGCATCCGTACCAGCAGCGGCTGGCATTCGAGGAGTTATTGGCCCATCACTTGAGTTTGCTGTTATTGCGGCGCGAAACCCAGGCCGATGGCGCCACCGGGTTACGTATCGACCCCGCAGTGGAAGCGCATTTTGTGCAGGGATTGGGGTTTTCACTGACGCGCGCGCAACGGCGGGTAGTGGACGAAATCATGGCGGATATTGCCAAACCGGTGCCCATGTTGCGCTTGGTCCAGGGCGATGTAGGTTCAGGCAAAACAGTGGTGGCGGCGCTGGCGGCGCTGGCGGCGGTATCCAGTGGCAAACAAGCGGCGATCATGGCGCCCACCGAAATCCTGGCTGAACAGCATCGCCGCAATTTCGGACGGTGGCTGGAGCCGCTGGGCATCACTATCGGTTGGCTTACGGGGCGACTTAAAGCCTCTGAACGCCGCAGCCAGTTAGCCGCAATTGCCGGGGGTGACGCCCAGGTAGTGATAGGTACCCATGCGTTGTTCCAGGAGGCCGTGGAATTTGCCGATTTGGGCATGATAGTGATTGATGAACAGCACCGGTTTGGGGTGCATCAACGGCTTTCGTTATCGGAGAAGGGCTCCGTCAGCCGTGAACACCAGCGGTCCGCCAGGTTGCGGCCCCACCAGTTAATCATGACCGCTACCCCTATTCCACGCACCCTGGCGATGAGCGCCTATGCCGACCTGGATTGTTCCGTCATCGACGAACTGCCTCCGGGGCGGACCCCGGTGACCACCGTGGTCATCAGCGACCAGCGCCGGGACGCGGTGATTGAACGTGTGCGCCTCGCCTGCGAGCAAGGGCGACAAGCTTACTGGGTGTGTACCCTGATTGAAGAATCCGAGACCCTGGAAGCTCAGGCGGCAGAAGCCACAGCGGCGAGTTTGGCCGAATCCCTGCCGCAATTGCGCATCGGGTTGATCCATGGGCGCCTGAAACCGGCGGACAAGGAACTGGTGATGGCGACGTTCAAGGCGGGGCACCTGGATTTGCTGGTAGCGACCACCGTAATTGAGGTGGGGGTGGATGTCCCCAATGCCAGCCTGATGATTATCGAAAACCCCGAACGCCTGGGTTTGGCCCAGTTGCACCAGTTGCGCGGGCGGGTGGGGCGCGGCTCGGCGGCCAGCCATTGTGTGCTGCTCTACGCTTCACCCTTGTCGCAAAACAGCCGCGAGCGCCTGCGGGTTATGCGCGAGAGCAGCGATGGTTTTTATATTGCCGAACAGGATTTGCTCCTGCGCGGGCCGGGTGAAGTATTGGGCACGCGCCAAACCGGCGAAATGCAATTCCGCATCGCCGATTTACAGCGCGACAGCCATTTGCTGCCGGAAGTAAAGGAAGCCGCTTTGTTACTGATGGCCGACTACCCCTCATTGTGCGGACAACTGGTGACGCGCTGGCTGGGACACAACCACCGCTATTTGCAGGTTTGAACAGCAAAACGGCGTTTTTTCCCCTGCTTATATGAGAACTGATCCGATTTTTGATTGAGATTAAGTGCCATGTTCCCGCAAATGCCGCAGTGCGTGCCTAAATCTCTACTATGCTTGGAGTGTTTGGTTATCCGGTGACCGGGCCTGGGGTATTTGTGTAAGGCAACTATATGATAATTGCTTGCAGTGCATTACACTCACCCGCAACTACAGGCAGGTGTCACCTAATCCTATGAATATCAATCGGTTATATCCAACAAGAGGAGTAGGCTGTGTCAGTCCCTACCAGTGTTCAATCCTTGCTCAACAAGCAAAATGTGAATTACCAGGTGGCTGAGATGCCTGTGTCTGACAATGAGCGGGCGATTTGGCATGACCAGCACCTGCGCAGCATGGGTGCGGCCAAATCCGTAATACTGCAAGACAGTAAAGGGCGGGTTCAGGTCATCCACGCGGCCGACCGCCTGTTGGACCTTAAAGCCGTGAACCGCCAGTTAGGGCGGGAACTCCATGCCGCCAGCCCGGCGGATATCCATAAATTCTGCATCTCCCATAAGCTCCAATCGATTCCTGCATTGCCCAAGCTGGCGGGTTTATTAACACTGATTGATCGCAACCTGGTTGAACGCCATGAGTTATTGGCCGACTCCGGCGATGAAAAACAACTGCTGAAGTTCAGCCAGGAAGAGTTCAGGCAAATAATGGACGACGCCACTATTTGTGATATTGCCGTTCCGCTGGAGCCCCTGGAAGCGAATGACCTGGCCACTAATGATGCCGACCTGATCATGGGTGCGGTGCGCAACTTTACCCAGTTGCGCGTTAAACAGCGCCTGGAAGAAACCCTGGAGTTGCCTCCCTTATCGGACACTGCCCAGCGCATTATCAAATTGCGGGTGAACCCTAACGCGGACATCAGCGACCTCGCGCAAATTGTTGAAACCGATCCGAGCCTGGCGGCGCAGGTAGTGAGTTGGGCGGCATCGCCCTATTACTCGGCACCGGGCAAAATCAAATCCATCCACGATGCCATAGTGCGTGTGCTCGGTTTCGATATGGTGCTGAACCTGGCGCTGGGCTTGTCACTCGGTAAAGCCCTGACCATCCCCAAGGAAGGCCCCCATGGTTCCTTGCCCTACTGGCAGCAGGCCGTTTATATGGCGGCTACCATTGAGGGACTGGTTACCGCCATCCCGCGCGACCATCGCCCCAGTTTTGGCATGGCTTACCTGTGCGGATTGCTGCACAACTTCGGTTACCTGATTTTGGCCGAGGTATTTCCACCCTATTTCCATAACTATTGCGAACTGGCTGATGCCAATCCCCACGTCAATCACCAGGCGATTGAACGCCATTTGTTGGGGGTGACCCGCGAGCAACTGGCGGGGACGTTAATGTCGCTCTGGTCGATGCCCGAGGAAGTGGTGATTGGCCTGCGGTACCAAAATAACCCTGACTACCAGGGGCAGCACGCGACCTATGCCAAACTGATTTTCGTGGCCCAGCGCTTGTTGCAGCACCACAACATTGGCCGCGGCCCAAAATTGGCGATTCCCCTGGAGATATTCGAAGAGCTGCACCTGGACCCGGAGAAAGCCCAAACCACCGTGGCCAACATCATTGAATCCAGCGATGATCTGAAACATATTGCCCATGAATTATCGCCCCACCATTAATCCCGGCCATGGCTGTCACAAAAACCCCTTTTCCAAGGGGTTTTGCGTTTATGGTCCCGGCACCCAGGAAATATATGACGAGTTTGTTTGATGCCGCTGCCGCCGCGGCCATATTGGTAAAGCGCCGTCTGGACGGAACCCAGGGGGAGCGCCTGCAGGAGGCTTGCCGTCCGCAAGACCTTGAGCAGGCGCTGGCAATACAAGCGGCGGTCACCGAGCGCTGGTGCGCACACATGGATGACAGTGTCGGCGGATGGAAATGCCTGTTACCGCCTGAAAACAAATGGGTTGTCGGCCCGATTTATACCCGTACTATTGATTCGATCCCGCCCGTCAGCCTCTGGACCAAAAGCAGCGCGCAGGGTGAGCGCGCCCGCATCGAACCGGAACTGGCGTTTTTCTTCGGCCAGGATCTGCCGCCCCGCGCCCAGCCTTATACCCCGGCGGAGGTCGATGCCGCTATCGTCCGCACCCATATGGCGCTGGAGCTGATTAATAGCCGTTACGCTGATCCATCGATTTGCGAATTTCCGGAAATGCTGGCGGATGGCCTGGTGAACCAGGGGTTGTTTATCGGGCCGGAGGTGGATTCGGCAAGCGCCGCTGCGGCGAGCAGCTTTACCATTCACCTAAGGTGCGCGAATGGGGAAACCATTGAACGCCAGGGACAGCATCCCAATACCTATCCGCGCGCGCCACTTTACTGGCTGGCTGAGTTCCTGCGCAGTCGCGGCCAGGGCATAGTTGCCGGGCAAGCGGTGATTACCGGCTCTTATGCCGGTGTGCTGGAAGTGCCGGTGAATACCGAAATACAAATTGATTACGCTGGCCTGGGCAGTATGCGGGTCAGTTTTACCGCCAGGTAAGCGGTGCAATGGAGAGTGTATGAACGAAGCAAACCCGTTTTATTCCTGTGAAATCCCGGTGCGCTGGGGCGATATGGATGCCTATGGCCACGTCAATAACACCTTGTATTTCCGCTATTTTGAGGAGGCCCGGTTCCAATGGATGCTGGAGAAAGGCCTGCCGTTGAAAAGCGATACCCATCCGGTCGTGGTCACCATTGGCTGCACGTTCCTACGCCCGATTTTCCATCCCGAAACCTTGCGGATCGATGTATTCCTCAGCGAACCCGGACGCTCCAGCTTTATGGTCACGTACAAGGTCTACACCTTGTCACAACCCGAAACGCCGGCGGCGGAAGGCTACTCCAAGGTAGTTTGGGTCAGCTCGGCGGAGGGTAAATCAGTACCCCTGCCTGACCTGGTGCGGGCGTGGTTTCCCGCAACCTGACCGGGTTCGGTATGGCTGGCAGCAGGTAGTTACTCGCTGCCAGTACATCCAAGCCATCCAGCCGGCAAGTCAAAGCAGCTCAGGCGTATTGTCGCCTTGTCATTAAAGGGTAATCCTTTTCGTTGAAAAAGATGCCTCACGCCATCCAACCCAAGGAAACCCATGTATTTAACCCGTCGCCACTTTTTAAAGAATGCCAGCGCTGCCGCCATTGCGTTGGGCGGCTGGCGCAGCCTGGAACTGCACGCGCAGGCCTATACGCGCGACCCGGTGTACGGGATAGATAAGGTTGGCAAATTACTGGCAGACCCGGCGGGTATCCTTAACTTGCCACGCGGTTTCAGCTACAAAATTATCGCCCGCATCGGCGATCTCATGAGCGATGGCCTGCGCATGCCGGGCGCGCCCGATGGCATGGCGGCATTCCCACTGGCCGGCGATGCCGCCCAATGTGTTCTGGTGCGGAACCATGAACTGGCCTCGATCGGTAAGGAAGAGGGCGCCTACCAGGGCAATGCAACACTGGCCATGCGCGCCAAAGGTATCGCCTACGATTACTATGGTGGATTGCCCGTCAACGGGGGTACAACCACCCTGGTTTACAACCATCGCAGCCAGCAAATTGAACGCAGCCATTTGAGCCTGGTCGGTACAGCGCGCAACTGCGCTGGCGGCGCCACGCCCTGGGGGAGCTGGCTGACCTGCGAGGAAACCCTGGTGGGTAAACAACAGGGGTACGGGCGCGCACATGGGTTTGTCTTCGAGGTACCCGCCAGCGGCACCGGCCTGGTTGAAGCCATCCCGCTAAAGGACATGGGGCGTTTCATGCACGAAGCGGCGGCGGTGGATAGCACAACCGGGATCATTTACCTCTCGGAGGATGACGAGCGTGGGCTCTTCTACCGGTTCCTCCCGCACAAGCCGGGTGAGTTGTTGCAGGGTGGGCGCTTACAGGCATTGGCGATTCGCGGTTGGCCCAAGGCCGATACCCGTAACTGGCCGGAGGTTATCCAGGGTGCCCGTGCGCAACAAATTGCGGTCCGCCAGCGTTTTGAATGTGAATGGGTTGAGCTGGATGGGGTAACCGCGCCCGATGGCGACCTAAACCGGCGAGGCCATGCCAAAGGCGCAGCAATTTTCGCCCGCGGCGAAGGTTTGGCCTTTGCCCTGCGGCCGGACCGCACCCGCGAAATCATGCTGGCCGCAACCGGCGGCGGCGCGCTCAAAATCGGGCAGGTGTGGCGCTACCAGCCGAGCCTGTACGAGGGTACCGCGCGCGAAGCGGAACAACCCGGCACGATTGAGTTGCTCTACGAAACCCGCGACCGGGCGGTGCTGGAATCCTGCGATAACCTCGCGGTAGCGCCCTGGGGGGACCTGATCATCTGCGAAGACAGCTATTCAGATTTACCCGATACCGTGAATTACCTTCGCGGCCTCACGCCGGATGGCAGGATTTATACCTTGGCGATGAATGCCCATCCCGACAAAGGCGAATTTTGCGGCGCGTGCTTTTCACCGGATGGTTCGACGCTGTTCGTGAATATCCAGCGGCCGGGGTTAACGCTTGCGGTCACCGGCCCCTGGAAGCAATTGCGCAATCACGCCCAGGGTTTTGAATCCCGTTAGAAATAGCTGTTGCATTAAGTGCAAAATGGCACTAAATTAATTTTAGGTGCTATTATGCATTTACCGGGCCGCACGAGAGCAACCTTATGGAATCCCTTGTCCACAGCATCAAGCAACAATCAGCCAATGCTTTTACGCCACAGCACGCACGGGCAGCGCTGCAATGGTTCCACAAAATGAGTGGCGCTGGTTACTGGGACCTTGCGGTGGAGGAGCAGGCCGAACTCCTCGGCGGTATCCCCAAACGTACCTACCATGAGTGGAAACGGCGCGCCCTGGCGGGCGAGCCGGTAGAGTTATCGCGCGACACACTGGAGCGCCTGAGCCTGTTACTCGGGATAGCGAAGGCGTTGCAAATCATTGCCCCCGCAGAGCACTCCGATCTGGCCTACCGTTGGTTTATCACCCCCAACCAAAACCCGATGTTCCAGGGGCTGTCACCAAAAGACTATGCCATAGCGCGCGGCAGTATCGATGCGCTCTACACCTTGCGCCGTTATTACGACGCGGCGCGAGGCTAGCATGGAAGGTTATGGGCAAATCATTCCCGAGTGGAAACACTATCGCGTGATCCATTCGCGCTTTCCGCCGCGCAACCTGTTTGATGAGGACCCGGAAACCCAAAACCTGCTTGCCGAACTGGAGGGTGCCACCAGCGACCGGTTGTTTCGCTGGCGCGAGTGTGTAACAGAGGCGGATGCCCGTTTCGGTGAAGGCTGGGGCGCGGTAATGGCGTCGTTTTGCTATATCCGTCCCGGGCGCTTTAATACCGAAAGGTTTGGTGCCTACTATTGCGCCAACTCGCCGCGTACCGCTATTGCCGAATGGGGCTACCACGCCGCCAGGGTATGGCGTGACGCTGGTTTTGATGACCAGGCCAGCGCCGTCGTACGTACCTACGCAGGCACGTTTAAACAGCCCCTGATTGATATCCGCAACCAGCCGCAGTTCCACTTGGCTGATGATTACGCGCCGTCCCAACTTTTTGCGAAAACCGTGCGCGAGCAGGGCTGTTTCGGGGTTTTATACGACTCGGTACGCCAACCGGGCGGCTTGGCGGCGGGATTATTCCGCCCCCCCGCCACTTCACCGGTAAAACAAGGCGCACACTATTCGGTGCGCTGGGATGGGCAGCGCTTTGTCGAATTCGCCAAACTGAACGCCTATGAAAAACTCTAGGCGGCTTGGGTGAGGCCGGTTTGTAACTCCTGCCAGGCAAGCTTATCGCTGTGGTGTAACAAGCGCATCACGCCCTGGTGGTCTTCCACCAGCGCGGTACAGTTCTCGATCCAGTCACCGCAATTGGCATAGCGCAACCCCTGTTCCTCGCGCAATGCGGGGTAGTGGATATGCCCGCAAACCACGCCGTCATAGCCGCGTCGTTTGGCTTCGGCCAGCGCTTCCCGCTCATAGGTTTCAATAGCGGCCTTGGCGCCCTTGATATTGCTTTTGATCAAACCGGCCAGAGAAAAATAAGGCCGTCCCACCCGCTTGCGCAAACGATCCGACCAACGATTAATAAATAGCAGCAGTTCGTAACCATGGTCACCGATCATCCGCGTCAGCCAACTGTGGTTGATATAGGCATCCATCGCATCGCCGTGCATGATCAGCAGGCGTTTGCCGTCGGCGGTCACATATTCATGCTCATGGGCGATTTCTATCGGGCCAAATAATTGGCCGCAAAAATGGCGAATGGGATCGTCGTGGTTGCCCGGGACATACACCACCCGCACACCCCTGGCAGCCAGTTCATAAAACTTCAGCATCACCTGGTAATGCTTTTTGGGCCAACAGAAACGGCGTTTGAGCGACCATAAATCCACAATGTCGCCCACCAGGTACAGGGTGTCGCAATGGATTTTGTCGAGGAATTCAAGCAGGTAATCTACCTTGCAATCGCGGAATCCGAGGTGGATATCGGAAATCCACACAGTGCGCGCGTTGATAAGGTAGCTGGTTGGGCGCGGATTGGGTGATTCCCATCGCGCAACAGTGTTAACCAGCGGGGCGGCCAGGGGACAAGCGGAAGAATTCATAATGCGTTTCCGTGGCTGTTTCACTCAATCTTGCAGTGAAACTGTGACGAAAACGCAACATTTTGATGAATATTGAATGACAGGCTAGTGGCTGGCCCCGATAACCTGGTGCCTGGGGGTGCTGTGGTCCTGAACCAGCCAATCCAGGACCGCCTGGCGGCTTTCCAGCATTTCGCGATAGGTTTGGAGGATGACCGGGTTAGGGTTGGGTTGCTCATTCAACAGAGCAATACGCGACACCAAGAAACTGATATCGGCCTGCACCTTCGTAGCGATTTCGGTGCTGTTAAACGCTTCGGTACCTATATTAAGAGTTGTCATGGATTGACTGTCCTTGCTAATTTCGCCGCCAATCGGAGTGATGGTTTTACTACGGCATGCTGGGCAGTATTACCCATTGCCTGTTGTGAAAACAGTCGCAATTTGCTCAAAATTTTGTGAGATATGGCTTACATAGGTGCGTCAACCTTGTTGCTTTTTAAATAGCGTCAGGCAGAACATCAGGGTTGCCGACAAAACAATGGCGGGTCCCGCCGGGCTATCCCACCAATAGGAGGCGCCCAATCCGCAGGCTACCGCCAGGGCGCCAAGCAAGCTGGCAACTATGGCCATTTGCTCGGGAGTCGCGGTTAATCGGCGGCTGGCGGCGGCGGGAATAATCAATAAAGCGGTAATCAGCAAAACCCCGACAACCTTCATGGCAATGGCGATCACCAACGCCATCAGCAACATCAACGCCGTGCGCACACGCACTACCGGAACCCCCTCCACCTGCGCCAGCTCTTCATGGACAGTGATGGCTAGCAAAGGCTTCCACAACCAAGCCAGCGCGGCCAGGACGGCCAGTGCAATTATCCATATACCAATAACGTCGCTTGGACTGACGGCGAGGATATCGCCAAATAAATAGGCGAGCAGGTCAATACGGTTTTCGCTAAATACACTCACACATACCAAACCCAACGCCAGGGTGGAGTGGGAAAGAATCCCTAATAAGGTATCGGTAGCCAGGAAACGGTTGTGTTGCAGGCCGACGAGCAGCAGCGCCAGCAGCAGGCAGCCCAGAGCGATGGCAAGGTTAAGGTTAATATCCAGCAACAGCCCGAAGGTCACCCCCAGCAATGCTGAATGGGCGAGTGTGTCGCCAAAATACGCCATGCGCCGCCACACGGCGAAGGCACCCAGGGGCCCGGCAACCAGGGCCACGGCCATACCGGCGAGCAGTGCCAAAAGCAGGAAATCAACCATGGTGATGCTCGCAACCTTCGCCACAACCCGCGCTCTGGCGGTGCACCAACTTGTGCCTGCCGTCCTGGATCACATTGCCGTGGGTATCGTGCTGGTGATCGTGGTGGTGGGTATAGATCGCCACTTGAGGGACATTGGTGCTGCCGGTGATGTCGCCGAACAGCGCAAGGTAGGCGGGATCGTTGGTAACCTGTTCTGGATGTCCCTGGCAACAGATATGCTGGTTAAGGCAAACCACGGTATCGGTAGTTGCCATCACCAAATGTAAATCGTGGGACACCAACAGCACTCCGCAGTGCCGGTGATTCCGGATTTCGTTAATCAGTGCGTAAAGTGCCGATTGGCCGGTAACGTCCACCCCTTGTACCGGTTCATCCAGCACCAGCAATTGTGGATCGCGGAGCAAGGCGCGGGCAAGCAAGACACGCTGGGTCTCGCCGCCGGAGAGGGATTGCATGGGTTGGTTTACCAATGCGGCGATACCGGTAAGCTGCATCACTTCGTTTAAATCAATGCGCGGCTGGCCGCCCAATGCCAAAAACCGCGCCACGGTTAATGGCAGGCTGGCATCTATATGGAGTTTCTGCGGCATATAACCGATGCGCAGGTCGGCGGCCCTAACCACCTCGCCCTGGTCAACCCGGGTTAACCCGAGGACGGCCCGTACCAAGGTGGTCTTTCCTGCACCGTTGGGGCCAATCAAGGTTACAATTTTCCCGGCCCTCAACGTCAGGTCGGCATGTTGTAGAATTTGGCGGCCACTGCGTGTGACCCCCAATCCGCGTGCTTCAATGAGAACATCACTCATGCGTTGCTCCGGCACAGTTGGCACAAAGGCCGGAAACTTCCAGCGCCTGGGTTTCTACGGTGAACCCCGCATCGCTGGCTACTTGCAGGATTTGTTGCCCCAGGGCGGGTTCATCCAGCTCAATAGCGATACCGCAGGATTTGCAGATCAGAAAGTGACTTTGGTGTTTAGTGCCGGGTGAAGGGCAGCCGATAAAGGCATTGAGGACATTAATGCGGTGTATCAGCCCCTGTTCAAGCAGGAAATCCAGCGCCCGGTAAACCGTTGGCGGTGCTACCCGGCGGGTATTCGCCTTGGCCAGCATCTCCATCAAGGTATAAGCCCCCAGTGGTTTATGGTTTTGCCAGATCAATTCCAGCACCTGCAAACGCAAATCGGTCAGGCGAACCCCGCGGCCCAGGCAAAGTCTGCGTGCTGCTTCAAGCGCATCACTGATGCAATGGTCGTGATTGTGGTGACTACAGGCAATAGGGGTATGATCCATAAGTTCTACCGGAATAATCGCAAGGTGGCGAAACAGCGAATATGTTACTCTATAACCTTTTTTCTGGCATGTTTTTCCGTGGCCACTTTGTAGATGTAGGCGGGTGTATGCTCCATAAATCAGGTGTAGGTAACAAGCTAATTGCGGTTTTAGCCTTATTAATGCCGTGCTTGGCAGAAGCAAAACTGCAAATACTTGCCAGCATCAAGCCTTTGGCGTTAATTGCCAGGGAAGTGGCCGGTGAGAAGGCCGAGGTCGATACGCTGCTCCCTGTAACTGCCTCGCCCCATGATTACCCGCTCAAAATGTCTGACCACCGGCGCTTGCGTGAGGCTGGCCTGGTTATTTGGGTAGGCCCCGAACTGGAGAGTTTCCTTGCCCGTTCCCTGGCCAACCTATCCCATGAAAAAGTCATATCGGCTTACCATTTGGCGGGCATCCATTGGCCCGATCTATCCAACGTAACTGCCGGGCACCAGCATGCCAACCATCAACATAGGAATGGCGACCCCCACCTTTGGCTGGATCCGCGCAACGCTGAAGTGATTGCCCAGGCAGTCGCTGCGAAGTTAGCCGGTTTTGATCCGCAATCAGCAAGCGACTATCGAGCCAATGCCGCGCGTTTTGTCGCCAGGGTGCGCGAACTGGACCAACGATTGAATCGGGAATTGGGGGCAATCAGGTCGGAAGGTTTTGCGGTATACCACGAAGGATACAGCCATTTTGTCAGCCGCTATGGTTTGCATCAGGTAGGTTATGTGACCTATACCCCGGAGCGCCGCCCCGGTGCTAAACATTTGAAGGAGCTGCAAAACGTATTGGAGCAAGAAGGCAAGTGCCTGTTTGTTGAACCTTATTACCAGGTCGAGTCCATTGAAAATATGGCCCGCTCCCTGGGGTTGCATATCGGGGTGCTGGATCCTATCGGCGACCAACAGGTTTCCAGCTATCAATCGTTATTGGAAAAATTAGCGAGTAGCTTCCTAGCTTGCCTTGCGGATGCCGACCGCCACTGATCCGTTGGTTTGGCGAAGTTTCACATTACGTTCCGCCAAAGCTTCCAATTGGTGCTTATTTAATTCCTGGATAAAAGCATTGTAATAAAGGTGTATATCCTTATCAGGGGATGCGCCAGCCTCATTCAACAGCGATAACATCCCTTCCTGGGTTGCCATGCGATGACGTACCCCGGTTTTTTGGAAGACGCAACTTGCCAACTGCTGCATACGAAAAATCGCGGCTTGGGAAAAAATCAGGGTGTCCATGACAGCCTCCAGTTATTAACACAGGTCTCAATCGCAAAAACTCCCAGCAAGGCAATGTTTTACATCAGTTTTTGCGCAACCTCTCCGCAAAGAAAACCCGCTGACAGAGCTTGAGTCTAGGTTATTAAATGAACAGGTCGAGAGACTTGGGCGCCAGTTATGAAACAATTTGCAAATTTGTGATATGCACAAAAAAAGAGCCCCGCTGGATTATAACTTAAAGTTATATATCCGTTGGCGGGGCTAATACACGAGGAGAAAAATAAGGGAGATAGTCCAATAAAAACAAAAGCTTAAAGAAGCTCACCGCGCCAGTGACCAACTGGCGCCGCTACACTTAACGCTCAAAAGTTTGGGCCAGTTTGGCTTCCAGTTGCGCATCGAGCTTGTCGTTAGCTTGCTCATTCAACGCATCTGTCTTTTGATCCAGTTCTTCAGCAATGCGTGCTTCCACGTCTTCCTGGGTTTCCACCCAAGCTGTCTTAACACCGATATCGGCAGCAGCCAGGGCCAGAGCTTGATCGTTTGGTTCATCGGCATAAACGCCGGTGGCTAATAGAGTCGCTAACAAAAATGCAGTTTTTTTCATCGTGGGGTTCCTCCGTTCGATGTTTACAAATCCAGTTGCCTTGTGAGCAACCTTTCTGTTGTGTTGCTAAAAGGTTTGGGTTCACCAGTAACATTACATGGGTTTTGCTTTGTTACTGAATGTTACGCATAGTAACACATTTTTTTGTTGTGGCTAGGGGCTACTTAAAATTTATTGTTATAGATTGATAGAATTTGTGAATAAATACCGAAACTTAGCGATAAAACCTAAAAATTACTCCAAGATTGGCGTCTGGTAACACGGTTGCAAATCGGGTAACACTTTTAAGGGGCGAGCGACGAAGTTGTTTCCTGCGGCCTGGATGTGACCGGCCGAAAGCTTCCGGATAAGCCTTTGATGGTATCCTTCCCCCATTCCACAATAGAAAGATAGATACCGCTATGATCCAAACCGAAAGCCCGGCGCCGCTCGTACTTGTTGACGGCTCTTCTTACCTTTATCGCGCCTACCACGCCTTGCCTCCATTGACCAACTCCAAGGGGCAGCCGACGGGTGCGGTGAAAGGGGTAATCAATATGTTGCGCCGCTTGCACAAGGATTACCCTTCCAGCCAAATCGCCGTTGTTTTTGATGCAAAGGGAAAAACCTTCCGCGACGATATATTTGCCGCCTATAAAGCCAATCGCCCCCCCATGCCCGACGATTTGCGCCCACAGGTGCAGCCAATCCATGACATAGTCCATGCGATGGGTTTGCCTTTGTTTGTAATAGAAGGTGTTGAAGCGGACGATGTGATCGGCACACTCGCATTGCAGGCGAGCGAGAAAAAAATCCCGGTCATTATTTCCACCGGTGACAAGGACATGGCACAACTGGTCGATGAACATGTGACCCTGGTCAATACCATGACGGATACGGTGCTGGATATTCCCGGTATTCATGCGAAATACGGTTTTGGCCCCGAATTAATGATCGACTACCTCGCGCTCATGGGTGACAAAGTTGACAATATTCCCGGTGTGCCAGGTGTCGGTGAAAAAACAGCGCTGGGATTAATCCAGGGCATCGGCGGACTGGATGCAATTTATGCGGATCTGGAAAAGGTGCGCAGCTTATCTTTTCGCGGCGCTAAAACCATGCCGGAGAAATTAATTGAGCACCGCGAAATGGCCTACTTGTCGCATCGCCTTGCCACTATTAAAACCGATGTTGAATTGCCTTTCGGTCCGGCGGAAATAATTTGTGTACCTGCGGACAATCAACGGTTGCGCGAATTATTCGAAGAATTGGAATTTAAAGGTTGGGTTGCAGAATTAAACAATTTATCGGTATCCACTGATGAGGCGGCAACACGCGGATCGGTTGTTGACGAAAATAGAGTGCCGGTCATTGCACCCGTTGAAAAACATTACGACATCATCACCGATAAAAATATATTTTTTGAATGGCTGCTGCGCTTGCAAAACGCTGATGCATTTTCATTTGATACCGAAACTACCGCTTTGGAGATTATGGATGCAAAAATCGTCGGCCTGAGTTTTGCAATGGACCCTGGCGTAGCGGCCTATATTCCTTGCGGCCATGATTACATGGGCGCACCGGAACAATTGCCGCTGGCATGGGTGCTGGAGCAACTAAAGCCGATTTTGGAGGATGCCAATAAAATTAAAATCGGTCAAAATTTAAAATATGACCGCAGTGTGTTATTGAATTATGGAATTGAATTGCGCGGAATTGAATTCGATACCATGCTTGAGTCCTATGTATGGAATTCCATTGGCAGTCGCCACAACATGGATGACCTCGCGCAAAAATACCTGGATTACAAAACCGTTACCTTCGAGGAAATTGCGGGCAAGGGCGCAAAGCAACTCAGTTTTAATCAGTTGAAAATTGAAGACGCCGGTCATTACGCCGCTGAAGACGCGGATATCACGTTGCGTTTGCATCGCTATTTTTGGCCGCAACTGGAAAAAATCGCCACGCTCAGATCAGTTTTTGAAATTATCGAAATGCCATTGTTACCGGTACTATCGCGTATAGAGCGTAACGGGGCATTGGTCGATGCCAAATTATTAGGGCAACAAAGTGTTGAGTTGGGGGAGCGCATGACGCAACTGGAGCGCAAAGCCTACGATATTGCCGGCCAGGAATTTAATTTAAGTTCTCCCAAACAATTGGGCGTGATTTTATTTGAGCAACAGAAATTACCGATCATTAAAAAAACGCCCACCGGTACGCCATCCACTGCGGAAGATGTATTGCAGGAGTTAGCGCTCGATTACCCACTCCCGAAAGTACTCATGGAGTATCGCGGCCTCGCAAAATTGAAATCCACCTATACCGATAAATTGCCGCTGGAAATTAACAAGCGCACGGGGCGGATTCATACAAGTTACCATCAGGCTGTTGCAGCAACCGGACGGCTCTCGTCGCAAGATCCCAATTTGCAAAACATTCCGATAAAAACCGAAGAAGGGCGCCGCATCCGCCAGGCGTTTGTCGCGCCGACGGGTTACAAATTGATAGCTGCGGATTATTCGCAAATTGAATTACGTATCATGGCCCATTTATCGGGTGATACAGGGCTGCTCAATGCGTTCGAAAAGGGTCTGGATGTACATCGCGCGACAGCAGCTGAAGTTTTTGGCGTGGGATTGGATTCTGTTTCACCGGAGATGCGCCGGAGCGCCAAAGCGATCAATTTCGGATTGATTTATGGCATGTCGGCGTTTGGCCTTGCCAAGCAATTGCATGTGGGGCGCAACGAAGCCCAGCAATATATTGATCGCTATTTCGAGCGTTACCCGGGGGTCCAAGGCTATATGAATAATATCCGCGCCCTTGCCCACGAACAGGGATTTGTGGAAACCATTTTCGGCAGGCGCCTGTATTTGCCCGACATCAACGCCAAAAACAAAAACTTGCAAATGGCGGCGGAACGCACCGCCATTAACGCCCCTATGCAAGGCACGGCGGCTGACATTATCAAAACGGCCATGATTAAGGTGCAGGCCTGGTTGGATGAAGCCCAACTTGATGCAAAAATTATTATGCAGGTGCATGATGAATTGGTGCTTGAAGTTGCGGAGGCGCAGTTGGAAACCGTGCGCGAAGGATTAATCGAGCGAATGTCGTCGGCAGCGAGCCTGAAAGTACCTTTGCTGGTCGAAGCCGGCATCGGTAATAACTGGGACGAGGCCCACTAATGCCAATGCTATGCTGTTAAGGGTGTGCCTGGGTGCACATCCTGAAAAGGGGGGATTGCGCTATGAAACCAATAATAATTTGCGGCTTATGTTTACTGTTGCTGACACCCGTTGTTAAAGCGTCAACCCCATTTGTGGTCAGTCATAGGTCCCCCTATGCGCCTGGTGATAAACACCATGAATACAGCACAGCCCTGCTGCAACTGGTATTGGAGAAGACCCGCAGCGATTACGGGGATTTTCGCCTTAATCCCATACCGCCACGAAATTATGCGCGTGCGCTCAAGGCAGTAGTGGATGATGCCTATCCTAATCTGGTCATTGAAACCAGTTATGAGCAGGAACTGGCGCGCCATGCGAACCTCACCTTTATCAACTTTCCCATAGATCTTGGTGTTTTGGGGCATCGCGTGTGTTTTATAAGCCCACGGCTCAAAGCCTCCGGAGCCAAATTCAACTCATTGGATGATTTGCATGGGTACTCATTTGCCCATGGCGTTGGCTGGGCGGATACGACCATCTTTCGCCATAACGGTTTAAAGGTTAGGGAAATAGAAAACTATGACGGTATTTTTTTGATGGTCATTGGCGGCCGGGTGGACTTTTTTTGCCGGGGGGTGAATGAGATTTTGGGGGAAGTGGAGCAATTCAGCCATCTCAACAATTTGTTGATTGATGACCAATTTATGCTGGTTTACCCCTTGCCGCGATTTTTTTACCTCAACGCTAAAAGCACCTGGGCCAGGGAACGCATCGAAACGGGACTGAAGAGGGCTTATGCCGATGGATCGCTTCAAACCTTATGGAAACAGCACTACCGCCCCAGCCTTGATTATGTGCATTTACCAGGGCGCAAAGTCATTCGGTTGGAAAATCCTCTGGTAAAAGACCTGCAGGTTTCGCTGGCGCCCGATTTTATGAACCTGTTGGATGATGCGCCGGTTGTTATAAAGAAAAAAGCGCCTGATAGGGGAGAGTAAATGTGATGGAAAGCAAATTTTACGCAAAACCCATTTTCATAACTTATTGATTTATAAGGAAACCTGAAAAGTAACAAAAAATTGTGCAAATTTTTTTGTAAAAAAGTTGAACTTATTTTGGCGACGTCCAGTCTTAGTTACGTGTGTTTTACGATCATGAGCTAACTCCTCCCCTTATGGCGCTTAAGCCAGCTGAGCGAAATCTCTGCTAAGCAACCCCGTTTAAAAACGGGGTTTTTTTTCGCCCGTGATTTATGCCGAATTGTGCAAAAAATATGGCAATTACAAATTTTACAATTTAGCGCGAACTTTTTTCAGTTTGCCCCGGTCAGAAAGTGCAGTTAATGCATTGCTCCCTGTTTTTTTGTCTTGTAGTTGTTCTGGTCGTAGACCTTAGCCCATCTGGCATCACCCCAAGGGTGCCAGCTTTTTCCGATGATTTATCCAAATCATCGGATTTTTTTATTGGGTTTCCGTCCCTTCAACCCCGGCCTTGGATGCTGGCGCTAGCCAGGTTTGGAGCTTGGTTTTGAGTTCATCAATGCCGGTATTTTTCAGCGCCGAAAAGCATTGCACGCTGGCAGATTTATCCAAACCCAAATGTTTCAATTCCTTTTTTACTGCAAATAGACTGTTCATTGCCTGGCTGCGGCTCAGTTTGTCCGCTTTGGTGAGCAGGATATGTACCGGCATATGGCCGCGTTTGGCCCAATCAAGCATGGTGGTGTCGAACTCCTGCATCGGGTGGCGGATGTCCATTAGTAACACCAGGCCCTGCAAGGTTTGGCGCCTTTGTAAGTACTCCGAAAGATCCCGCTGCCACTTTTCCTTCTGCTCACGCGAAACCTTGGCGTAACCATAGCCGGGCAGGTCAACGAGCCGTTGTGTGTCGCTCAGGTTAAAAAAGTTAATTAACTGGGTCCGACCGGGAGTTTTACTGGTGCGTGCCAGTTTGTGGTTGTTGGTCAACGCATTGATGGCACTGGATTTCCCTGCGTTTGAGCGCCCGGCAAACGCCACCTCAAAACCGATTTCTGGTGGGCATTCGCGAATACTGGGGGCGCTGGTAGAAAAATAAGCCTTGGTAAATACAATCTCGGTCAAGATAATAACCCTTCAAAATAGTGTGTTATTACCGCGTTGGTAATATAATGCCGCCGCTTTTACCGGCTGCGATACGCGCCAAACGGCGGAATACTGCGGAATAGGGGTGGATTGTAGCTTGTCGGCTTCTGATTAAGCGAATTTAAAACCCGGAGCCGCGATTCAAGACGCACGCATAACAATCAGATTCATCGATCAAATCGGGTTAGCCAATGAAACATATCGTACGAAATGCACTTTTATCGCTGGGTTTGGTCGCCGTGGCCCAGGGCACTATGGCGGCTGGGGATGCAGCGGCCGGTGCGACCAAAGCGGCAGTATGTGGCGCATGCCACGGTGCGGACGGCAACAGCATGGTTGGGACCTTTCCGAAATTGGCTGGCTTGGGTGAAAAATATTTAATTAAACAACTGGCGGATATCCAGGCATGGGATTTGGAAACTGACCCCGCCAAAAAAGCAGTAACGGGGCGCGAAGTCCCAGAAATGACCGGTTTGCTGGCCAAAATGACCGAGCAGGACCTGGAAGATCTGGCGGCGCATTTCGCCTCCCAGACAACCCAGTTATCGGGCGCCAAAAAAATCGAAGTCCAGGTTAACTCCGGCATTAAGGTAGACGGATTGGAA
The DNA here is from genome assembly GCA_946480695.1 of uncultured Cellvibrio sp. The sequence continues at coordinate 88,810 of CAMLKG010000004.1, read as the reverse complement.
CTGGGTGAGCGTATTTATCGCGCCGGTAATCCGGGTACCGGTGTGCCTGCCTGTACCGGCTGCCATGCGCCGGATGGCAAGGGCAATATCCCGGCAGGCTTCCCCCGTTTGAGTGGGCAACATCCTGAATATATTGAAAAGCAACTGCGCGCCTTCCGTAATGGTGACCGCACCAACGATGGTGACCAGGCGATTATGCGTTCAGTAGCAGAAAAAATGAACGATGCCGAAATTACCGCCCTGGCAAACTATATTGCCGGATTGAACTAGGTAGAAAGCGGCATTTTGATAGTAATAAAAGGCGACTTTGGTCGCCTTTTTTGTGTCTGCTCTTTACAGATTGGCCCAAGCGCTGGAGAATCCGGCCCCAATTGGGGAACTTGATGTGGAATTACAGGACTAATCCGGATTATTTCCCGTAACCTATCCCGCGAACACAATAAAGAATGAGGAGCGTTTATGCGTATTTTGGTTGCCCTGGTGGGTTTGGTGTTTTCCCTGACTGCTTGCGCCCAGGAAAAGCCGGGTGAATATCTGGAAGGCCAGCATTACGTGGTGCTGGAGCAACCGGTGCGTACGGCTGATCCAAGTAAGATTGAAGTCGCGGAGGTTTTTGCTTATTCCTGCCCGCATTGTTTCCACTTTGAGCCATTGTTGCAGGCATGGGAAAAGAAAATGCCGGCAGATGTATACCTGGTGCAAACCCACGCGATGTGGAACCCGCAAATGGAGCCGTTGATTCGCGGTTATTACACCTCGGTAACATTGAAGATTAAAGAGCAAACCCATATGGCAGTGTTCAACGCCCTGCACATGGAACAGAAAAACTTTGCCACAGCAGAACAATGGGCCGATTTTTTCGCTACTTATGGCGTCGATAAAGCCAAAGCTATGAGTACTTACAACTCCTTCGGCGTCACCAGCCAGATCAAACAGGCCGAAGCCCGCGCCCGTGGTTACAAGGTGACTGGTACCCCGGAAATGGTTGTTAACGGTAAGTACCGGGTAAGTTCACGTTTGACCGGTGGCCACGAAGAAATGCTGAAAGTGGTGGATTTCCTGGTCGCTAAAGAGCGTGCCGCCAAGCAATAAAATAACCTTTCCGGATTCCCGGCACAGTAAGCCCGCACCTCAAAAGGTACGGGCTTTTTTTTTGGCGGCTTTCCCTCGCCCGCTGCCCTGGACAACTCTGGCTATACTGGTCTTACTGTAATTGGCGTATAGGTCAGCTGGGATATGACAGGTGATAAGACTAACTGGCGGGAAAAATACCTGAATGCCCTGGATGAGCAGGAGCAGTTGGAGAAGAAACTTGCCCATCAACAGGAGTTACTGCGCCGGGCCCTGGTCAGGGTCAGTATTGCTGCGGATGGCCAGGACGAAACCCTGGATAACATCATGGCCCGGTTGCGCGAAAAGCTGCGCACCGGGATCAACGCTATTGAGATGGATAAGTTTTTGGAACAATTGGAAGCGGCGACACTTGCGTTTGAATCCCGTCGCGAACGGGAGGCCCAGGATGTCCGCGTTGCCCTGGGGGCCACAGTTAAGGCATTGGAGGCATTCAAATTATCCAAAAGTGTTAGCAAGGATATTGACGACTTTCTGGCGCAGTTACCCCAACGCAGTAAAAAAATCCGGTTATATCCCGCGTTATTACAACAACTGGGGAATATCCAACAACAAGCCCTGAGGGAAATAGAGCAGCCCAGGGTGGGATTGTTGGGAAAAATTCTTGGTACAGCCAAACCAGACGAACAGGCGTATGGGGAACCTGATGACAATCACATCCACCTGCCTGTTACCGCTGATGCCGGCACCGTGCAGATTGCCGGGCAACCGGCAAAGCTCGCGCACCTGGAGGCAATGGCCAGGGTCCTGAATGAATTCCTGCAAAACCTGGAAAATGATGTCGCGCTGAAACCCAGGGTCCAGGCACTGCGCAATCACCTCAATGCCGGTGTGACTGCGGATGGGCTGGTGCCTGCGCTTGAATCCGTACGCTCGCTGGTGATGGATGCCTACCTGGCGGCTAGCCATGCGTTCGCCAGCTATTTGAAAAATGTTAATGAGGAACTTGCCGATATTTATTCCTTGCTGGGCGGTGCGGTACAGCGGTCGAGGAATGAACACGCGGCATCGCGCAAATTGCAAGACGACATGATGCGTGAGATGGGCGCCCTGGAAACCTCTGCCGCCCAGGCTACCGACCTCAACCAACTCAAGGACAATGTGAAATCGCAGTTGGGTAATATCCGCCAGGTGATTGACCAGTACCAAAGCACGGAACAGGCGCAGCAGCATCTTGCCCGGCAATTGGAAACCCTCGGGGCGAAAATTAAAACCCTGGAAGTGGAAGCGGAAAAAAATCGTACTACGCTGGAAATCCAGCGCAAAAAAGCCTTGCAAGATGCACTAACTGAATTGCCGAATCGCGAAGCCTATAACGAGCGGGCGCAAGTGGAAGTGCAGCGCTGGCAACGTTACGGCAGGCCGTTAAGTGTTGCGGTTTTTGATATAGACCATTTCAAGCGCATTAACGACACCTTCGGCCATCAGGCGGGTGATCGCGTTATAAAAGTGATTGGCCGCTCTATTGCCAAACGGTTGCGCGAGGTGGATTTCTTTTGTCGTTACGGTGGCGAGGAATTTGTTGCACTTATGCCCGAGACCGACAGCCAAACGGCCTTGGGTGTATTGGAAAAAGTGCGCGAGGCGATCGCCAATGCCGCGTTCAATTATAAGGAGCAGCCGCTCACTATCACTGTGTCGATAGGCGTGACCGAATTCAAAACCAACGATACTCTGGAGAGCGCCTTCGAACGTGCGGACCACGCTTTATATGCCGCTAAATCCGCAGGGCGCAATCGCTGCCAACGCACCTAACCAAGGATGCAATTCCAAATTATTATCCAGCGGCACCGCTCGCACACCCGCAGCCCGTTTAACATTATTTAACATATATCCACAAATTTAAGTGTGCTCGCAATTGCCGGTGGGGCTATTCTCTGTTGCGCCTGACTTGCATGCCTGCCGTTGGTAATGGGTAGACACATAACAAAAAACAGTACGAGAATTTATCTATGAAAAGATCTGCGCTTGCCTTACTGGTAGCGGCAATTATTACCGCACCGGTTAGTGTTGCCGATGCGCTCAAACTCAACGAGCAAGATTATTTTGAAATGCAGGGGCTGAATGTCACTGCATTCAGCGATATTTATCCCGACGGCCACCAGACGGGCGTAACTGTGATCCAGCACGGTAGCCGTGTTGCCGCCAATGGTGATTTGCGATTGGAAATTTCCCCCGGCCAATGGTCGCCCATGCCGGTAGGCGGCAAACAAACCGTTGATAAAAAAACGCAAACAATCAGCCAGATACTTTCTTATCCCGACCCGAGCAAAGACCGCAAGGGTTTCAATCCGATTATTTACCCCGACTTGAAATTTACCTATCAGGTGAATGTCACCGCATTAAAGGATAATCAATTTAAAATCAGTGTGGATTTGGAAAAACCGTTGCCGCAAGAATGGGTAGGGAAAATTGGTTTTAACTTTGAAATATTCCCGGGAGAATTTTTTGGGAAATCCTGGTTGCTCGACGGACAAAGCGGAATTTTTCCGCAACAACCCAACGGGCCGCTGGTAAATCCGCATGGCGAATTTTTAACGGCAGCATTGGGTACCGGAAAAAAATTAATTGTTGCACCGGATTCGGACAAGCAACGGATGACCATAGAAAGTAAAACCGGCGAGTTGGAATTGTGGGATGGCCGGGCCAATCACAACAATGGCTGGTACATAGTGCGTGGCGTTATTCCTGCCAATAAAACCAGGGGCGCACTCGAATGGGTGGTAACGCCCCATGTAATAAAAAACTGGATTTATGAACCTGTCATCCAGGTATCGCAATTGGGTTACGGTACAACCCAGCCCAAGCAAGTTGTCATCGAGCAGGACAAGCGCGACACCAGGGCATCGCCAATAAAAATTTTCAAATTATCGGAAACAGGTAAATCCCTGGTTAAAGAAGCGAAGGTTAAGCCCTGGGGTAATTTCTTGCGTTACCAGTATATGAGTTACGATTTTTCCGACATTAAAGAACCGGGTATGTATCAAATTTCATACCGCGATAAAATATCGCACGCGTTTAAAATCGGTGATGATGTTTTTTCCCGCCATGCGTGGCAACCGACACTTGAATATTTTTTACCGGTGCAGATGTGCCACATGCGCGTCAATGAAAAATATCGCGTGTGGCATGGATTGGATCACCAGGATGACGCGCGCATGATGCCGCTCAATTTCAATCACATCGACGGTTATATTTCCGACGGCAGTACGCGCACCAAATTTAAACCCGGCGAGCGCGTTCCCGGCTTGGATGCGGGTGGCTGGCACGATGCCGGCGATTACGATTTACGCGTTGAATCGCAAATGGGTACGGTATGGTTGCTCGCCACCATGGTGGAAGAATTCGGTTTGAATCACGACGCAACCTTAATTGACCAGGAAAAAAAGCTCGTTGAAATCCATGTTGCCGATGGTAAGAACGATGCGCTGCAACAAATCGAACACGGGTTGTTAAGTGTGCTCGGTGGTTACAAATCCATGGGGCGTTTATATCGCGGCATTATCGAACCCACTATTCGCCAATACGTGTTGTTGGGCGATGCAATGGTGCAAACGGATAACCTGCCCTACGACCCTGCATTGAAAGAAGGCGAAATTAAAAATGGCAAATCAGGTACGCCGGATGATCGCTGGGTCTTTACCGAAGACAATCCCGAGCGGGAACTGGATGTTGCCGCTGGTTTGGCTGCCGCTGCGCGCGTGTTAAAAAATTTCAATCCAACCATGGCAAAAGAGGCGTTGGATGCAGCGCAAAACCTTTATAAGGTTGCCGCTCCAAAAACGAAGCGCCCGGACGTTCGCGTATTTGCATTAGCGGAATTAATTCTGGCTACCAATAATGATAACTATCGCAATGAATTGGTGGGTTTGCAGCAGCAGATAGTTACCGACATCGAAAAAACCGGTTGGGCGATTGGCCGTGTTATGCCATCCATTAAAAATGAGGCATTTGTAAATACCATAAATAGCGCGGTTGATGCCTACCAGAAAACCGTTCGTGAGCGGGCGCAAACGGAATCCCCTTATGGCGTACCCTATAAGCCCAATATTTGGGGGGCGGGCTGGACTATCCAGGAATTCGGCGTTAAACAATATTTTTTCCATAAATCCTGGCCGCAATTTACCGGTACGGAGTCTTATGTTAACGCGCTTAATTTTGTACTGGGGGTCCATCCGGGTGAAAACACCCAGAGTTTTGCCTCGGGAGTGGGTGCCAACTCAGCCACGGTTGCTTACGGGGTTAACCGTGCGGATTGGTCATATATCCCCGGCGGGGTTATTTCCGGTACGGCCTTGATTCGCCCCGACCTGCCTGAACTGAAAATCTGGCCGTTCTTTTGGCAGCAAACAGAATATGTGATGGGCGGTGGTGAAGCGAATTACATGTTCCTTGCGCTGGCAGTTGACCAGTTAAATCGCAACCAATAAATTTACTCGTCCTTGCTTTATCTGGCGCCAAAAAAGGGGAAACCTTTCTCTATTTGGTTGCCAGGTATTCCCTTCCAATTGCGATTTCAAAAATCTTGACCATAGTTACGCGGGCCGGTTCGCCGGTATTTTTTTGTAAATCAACGTCCCATTTTTTTCGGTATCAAGCTAAGCCATTGAAAATTCTGTAGTTATCTATTTTGTTTCGTTTCTACACACTGTTGACAACGTTGTCCTTTCAGGTTTAATTTGCATTCCGACAACGTTGTCGATTTTGGTTCCAACAATCGCGACGGACGTATCATTAAAAAATAGCTAAGGGGATGGTCATGACAAACAAACTAAGAGATTCAATTCGCTCGGTTAACCGGGCGCTTATGCTCTGCGGGTCGGCAGCGACCCTGGCAGTGTTTGCTTCCGGCGCGCAAGCGCAGGGTGAAATCGAAGAAGTATTGGTGCAGGGTGTTCGTGCTGCGCAGGAAAGTGCCATTAATACCAAGCGTAATGCGACTTCGGTTGTAGATGGTATTGCCGCAGAAGATATTGGCAAGTTACCGGATGTCACCGTGTCTGATTCCTTGCAGCGTATCCCCGGTATCCAGGTTGAGCGTACCGCGGGCGAGGGCGGTCCGGTGCAGATCCGCGGCCTGAGCAATGTCGCCACTATGCTTAATGGTGAGACCTTCCTCAGCGCTACAACCATTGATAGTTCCAGCGCGGATTTCGGTGATTTGCCTTCCCAATTGATGGCGGGGGCCGATGTTTATAAATCTGCACGCGCCGATCTCAGTGCCGGGGGTATTACCGGTGTTATCGATTTGAAGACACGCCGCCCGTTTGACCTGGATTCCGGTTGGACTTTCGCGGGCGGTGCGGAAATTGACCAGGGTTCCATCAGTAAGGAAGCTGACCCTACTATCAATGGTTTGATTGGTTGGAATAATGAGGAGATTGGTTTCCTGGTGAGCGCGGTTACCACCGAAAAAAATCTCGCCACTGACTACAACGGTTATTTCGATACCTCTGAAAATGGCGGTATCGGGGCCACTAACAGCAACCATTCATGGAGTACACCGCAACAGGACGCCGATGTATACCATGTAATGCCGCAGGGTTTTGCCGCCTTCCACAAAGAGGAAGAACGTAACCGCGATGGTATAAACGCCTCTTTCCAGGCGAACATTACCGATGCCGTTGAAGTGGTTGCAGATTATTTCTATAGCAAGCAAGACCGTTTCAATCGCCGTATGGGATTCTCGCACAACAACCGGTGGCAAACATTTACCGACTATGCCTATGCCAATGATTTCGGTAGCAACAGTTTTGTTGACGAGAGCGGCAACACCTGGAAAACCGTCAACAATTTCAGTGCGCGCCCTTACCGTGTCCAGTCATTTACGCAGGTAAACCGTAATACCGAAGAATCCGAGAACATGAGCCTCGCCTTTAATTTCAACAATGATGGCCCGCTGACCGGTACCGTGCGTGTTACCCGCGCCGACGCCAATGCCAGCATGCGCCATGGTTATATTGAAGGTGATTTGATGAGCATTGACCAGAACTCGTTGGTAACGGGTCCCGGTGGTTTGGTGCCGGAAAAATATTGCACCGGCTCAAATGCGATCCCGGGCTCCTTTGAGGGCGAGAATGGCGGTTGCTTCGCACAATACTCACCCGGTGGTATGTGGGGTACGGATTGGCGTATTAACTACGATGCTTCCGGTGAGCATCCGGTATTCAGCGGCTTTGATCAAGTCGTTAACGGTGGGCAAGGCATGATGAGCGTTGCCGACTATATGAGAAGCATCGACTCTTATCACGTAGGCGCCATTTCTTCGGAAAATAACACCGATGACGAAGGCACTATGAACACCTTCAGCACTAAATGGAGTTACGAGTTTGACGATGCTCCTTTCATCACCAAAGTGGATTTCGGTGTGCGTCAAAGCGAACGCAAAGTCGATCACGTGGCCTTCTCTTATTTTGCAAATTTTGCGGACACTGGTTGTTCGGCACAGTGGAAAGCGGTTGACCAATTTGCGGGCACAGCGGAATGTAATCCGGACCTGCCACAAGGTGAATACATAGTTGATGCAAACGGCAATCGTGTCCAGGTGCCGATACTCGATGAAGACGGGGAACCCACAGGCGAAACCAGGGACCGTTTTGATAACTACACGCTTCTACCACCAACACGTTTGGATCAACACAACAACGTGATTTGGATGGATGACTTCGGTCCTGTTAAGGGTATTCCCGGCGTATGGGTCGCGGATCCGAAAGCATTCGACAATACCCTGGCTTACCAGGAAAAAGTATTTGGCCCGCAGACCAAGTTCTTCCAGCCAGGCCAAAGCTATGGTGTTGGCCTGGATGAATTCAGTTACTTCCTCAATACCGATTTCCGCGCAGGCGAGTTGCACGGAACCCTGGGCGTGAAAGTAATAGATACTGACCTGACTATCATTCAAAACGTTACCGGCGATGGTGTACCTCACTCGGGGGTTAACTACGACGCGGGCGATGCGGTGACCCAGCGTGGTTATACCGATGTGCTTCCGGCATTAAACCTGGCCTACGACATTACTGATGATGTAAAAGTGCGTTTTGCCTACGGTGAAACCATGCAAGCGCTGGATTTGTTGCAATGGGGTGGCGCCAAGTCAGTAGCACGCGTATTCAATGAAGACTGCGGTTGTATGCGTGTTACTGACGGCGGAGCGCTGGCAGGAAACCCGGACCTTGATCCAACTCGCGCGGAGAATATGGATCTCGCTGTTGAATGGTATTTCGGCGGTGCATCAGCTGTGACAGCAACCCTCTATAAAGTTGAAATTGACAGCTTTATCACTGGCGGTAACGTCTATATCCGTGAATTGGATGCTGATGGTTTGTACCATGGAACCAATCCGGATGGCTGGCGTTTCACCGCGCCTGTGCAAGGAAAGGGTGGCGAGGTTAATGGTGTGGAATTGGCGGCCCGTGTTGCATTCGCTGATTTTGCGGAAGGTTTCATCTCCAACTTCGGTTTTGATGTGAACTATACCCTGTCCGATAGTTCGCAAGATGCCAAAGGTGTTAATGGAAAAGAATTACCCTTCGTTAACAACTCGGAAGACACCTATAACCTGGTAGGTTGGTTCGAAAATGAATTTTTGTCAGCGCGTCTTGCTTACAACTTCCGTTCCCCGCGGTTGATTGCGCAGGGCAACCCGGCTATCGGCCAGCAAGCCTTGTATCAGGATGACTATGGTCAACTCGACCTGAACGTCACATGGGACGTAACTGAAAATGTTGCGGTATATCTCAATGGTTCCAATATCACGGAAGAATTCCAGCAAACATACCTGGAGTTCGAGGAGCAAAAAGCCTTCCAGAATATTTATGAGGCGCGTTGGGCCCTTGGAACCCGCGTGAATTTCTAATAAGGTATTAAGTCGTTGGAAATACCCGCCTGAATCAAGGCAAGATAACGCCACGGTGAGCAATCCCCGTGGCGTTATTATTTCGGGCAATAAATATCGGAGTCATTGTGAGCGACAATTACACAATTAAATCCATAGCGATTGCCGGTGGCGGAACCGCAGGTTGGATGGCCGCGGCCAAGCTGAGCCAGCATTTTTCCAAAACTGATATAAAAATCACGGTTATCGAATCCAGTGAAATAGGTACGGTAGGTGTCGGGGAGGCAACTATCCCGACCTTGCGCCGCTTTTACCAAGCGCTCGGTATGGATGATATGGAAGTGATGCGCAGGACCCGCGCGACAGTGAAACTGGGTATTGAATTTAAAGATTGGTTCAAGCAGGGCACTTCATTTATCCATCCCTTCGGATTATTCGGCCAGGATGCAAACGGTATTCGCTTCCATCATTATTGGATGAAATTGCGTGAATCGGGTGATCCCGCGCCCCTGGAACAATATTCGCTCGGTATCGCCCTGGCGCGCGCCAACAAATTTACATTTCCGGCAGAAAATCCTTCGTCCGCTTTATCGGTATTTGATTGGGCGTTGCATTTTGATGCGGGAATGTTTGGCAAACTTATGTGCGAATATGCCACGGCTCGCGGAGTCCTTCACGTAGATGCAAAGATTAATTCAGTCGAATTAAACCCGGACAATGGCTTCATTAACAGTTTGCAACTTGATGACGGCCGCCAGATCGCAGCGGATTTATTTATAGATTGCACCGGTTTCCACGGTCTCCTCATCAACAAGAATTTGAATACTGGCTATGTTGATTGGAGCCGCTGGTTAGTGTGCGATCGCGCTATGGCGGTGCAGTCCGAATTGGTAGGCGAACCGGTTATTCGCACCCTTGCAAAAGCCCATACCGCCGGTTGGCAATGGAGGATCCCATTGCAGCATCGCCAGGGTAATGGCCACGTATACAGCAGCCAATTTATTGATGACGAACAGGCGGAGAGAACCCTGTTACAACATATTGATGGCAAGGTTTTGCATAGCCCGCGCAAATTCCAATTCACCGCGGGGCGTCGCGCCCAGGCGTGGAATAAAAATTGTATTGCGATAGGTTTGGCGGCGGGTTTCCTGGAACCGTTGGAAAGCACGAGTATTGCATTAATCGAAACCGGGATTGAAAAAATTTGCGGCTCATTTGCGCATCCGTTTTTTAACCAGGAAAAAATTGATTATTTCAACCAGGTAACCGCCACCGAGTGGGAGCGTATCCGCGATTTCATTATTCTCCATTACAAACTGAATCAACGAACCGATTCAGAATTCTGGCGCTACTGCCAAAACATGGATATACCCGATACCTTGCAGCAAAAGATCAGCGCCTATTCGGAACGAGGGGATTTATTGCATTACCCATGGGAAATATTCCACCCGGATTCCTGGTTGGCCATTTACAACGGATTTAATTTTTACCCAAACAACTACAATAAAAATGTGGATCGATTGAATAGCGATTATCTACGGCAAAGCCTGGCGGCTATGCGTCAATCCATTATGGATGCGGTTGCGGAATTGCCAACGCATCAGGAATTTATTAACCAGTACTGTAAAGTTGTTAACAATTAAACCGGGGACATCTATGCCGGATAATCCACGCGCATTAAATTCCATCGTCATTATCGGTGGCGGAACCGCCGGTTGGATGGCCGCCAGTTTACTCGCGCCTATTTTGCAGGGCAGCAATACGCGTATTACGTTGATCGAATCGCCGGACATCGGGATTATCGGCGTAGGCGAGGCGACTGTGCCGTCGTTTATGGCTTTCCTTAAAACCGCGCGTATTAATGAAAGGGAATTTATCGAAGCCACAGCGGGCACATTTAAATTAGGTATTCGTTTCGATCATTGGCTCAACAATACCCATTCTTTTTTCCATCCGTTTGGAAAAATCGGTCGCGTTATTGATGGGCATGAGTTTTACCAGGTCTGGCTAAAGACACTTGCAAACGGTTATCCGACTCGCTGGATGGAGCACTCCCCGGCGGCGATCATGGCTGAACATAATCGTTTTATGCTGGAAACCCAATTGCAAAACACGCCGCTGGCGAATTACGGTTACGCCTTGCATCTGGATGCGGTATTGGCCGCACGTTATTTGCGCAGGCTTTCAACAGCGCGCGGTGTAGGGCATATCGAAGCAAGGGTTGAAAGAGTAATGACGGACCAACGGCAATTCATCCAGGCCGTTGAATTAACCAATGGCCAGCTTGTTACGGGTGATTTTTTTATCGATTGTACGGGCTTTAAAGGATTATTAATTGAAGAAGCCCTGCGAGTGGGGTATGAAAGCTGGGAAAATTATTTGCCCTGCAACCGCGCGGTTGCTGTGCAAACCGAAAACCACGGTGAGCCATCCCCGTTTACCATTGCCACCGCACGTGAAGCGGGCTGGACCTGGAAAATCCCATTGCAACATCGCACCGGAAATGGTTATGTTTTTGCGAGCGATTACTGTTCTGACGATGAAGCCATCCATACCTTATTGAATACTATTGACGGCAAGGCGCTGAACCCGCCGCGTATTATCCCGTTTGTCACCGGCAAGCGAAAAAAAATCTGGCACAACAATTGTTTGTCGCTGGGTTTGGCTGCCGGTTTCCTGGAACCGCTGGAATCCACCGCGATTCATTTGGTTTATCGAACCCTGGTACATTTTATCCGCAATTATCCTGATCGCGATTTCGATGAACAGCTGGAACAGCAATTTAATCGTGAGGTGGATAACGAGTACCTCGAAATACGAGATTTTATTATTTTGCATTATTGCACCACCCAACGGGACGATACGGATTTCTGGCGCCGCTGCAAAACCATGGCGATACCCGATGCACTGGAAGAAAAAATAAACCTGTTCCGCCAGCGCGGGCAATTACGTCACCACCCGGACAATTTATTCGGCCAGGACAGTTGGTGCTCGATCCTCGAAGGCATGGGGGTGCGACCGCAAAAGTATCACCCGCTGGCAGATGTCCTGGATAGTAAAAAGTTGGCGCAATCGCTTAACCAGGGAGCAAGGGCCATTTACGATACCGCGATAAAGTTGCCAACCCATGGTGAATTTATCAAGCGATACTGCATCATGGAAAATCGCGAATAAATTCGCCATGGTTCCCGGTAAAAATCCGGGGCCGGGGTGCCAGTGAACAATTAATTATCAAACTCCGATGCTACACAATGCCGGCGAATAAATTCCCCATGGCTCATTGCATTTTTCCCGGCTTGCTCCAGTGAGCTTTTAATTTTAGAAAGCCGGGTGGCAATTTCGGTATCCTGGAAATGATCAATACGATTATCGGTTCGCTCCGGGATGATTCCAAAACCATGGTAAATGCTTAGCCAGCTGGATTTTTCAAAGGCCTCGGGTTCATGCTGCAAAATATGTCCGCAGCTTTTAAACAAATCGATTTTATGTTGCAGGCTCGGTGGTATTTCCATGGCTTGGCAATAGCGCCAGAATTCCGTATCGGTGCGTTGGGTGAGTTTGTAATGGAGCACGATAAAATCGCGGATGCGTTCCATTTCATGCTGGTGGCGACGATTTACTTCATCAACCATCGCCTGGTTAAATGACCTATCCGGAAAAAATGTCAGTAGATGGGTGATGCCGGTTTGGATAAGGGAAATGCTGGTGCTTTCCAGGGGCTCCAAAAATCCGGACGCCAAACCCAGGGCATAACAATTTTTGTTCCAGATTTTTTTGCGCCGCCCGGCTTTAAAGGTAAATGGTTTCGGCGTGGTGAGCGGTGTGCCGCTGATTTTTTCCAGCAGTGTTTGTGTGGCAGAATCCTTATCGATAAAGCGGCTGCTGAAAACATAGCCGTTACCCATGCGGTGTTGCAGGGGGATTTGCCACATCCAACCCGAGTCCAATGCGGTAACACGGGTGTAGGGTGTTGGCTCGGCGGTGTTTTCACATTGCACCGCCACAGCGGCATCGCAAAGTAACCATTGTTGCCAATCTTCATAGCCGGTGTGCAACGCGTCTTCAATCAGCAATCCTTTAAAACCGGTGCAATCAATAAACAAATCGCCAGCCAGTGTCTGGCCATTGTCCAGTAATAGTGAATCAATAAATCCATCGCTTTCGCGCAGGTTTACTTTTTTCACTGTTTGATCGAGGTGGATGACACCGCGGGAAACCGCAAGTTTGCGTAAAACCCCGGCATACAGGGTCGCGTCAAAGTGGTACGCGTACGAATAATCAGCCAAAGGGTTTGCGGGATTTTCCAAGGGCTGTGCAAAACGGTTATGTTTGGCGAGTTGGCATGCGATGGAGTAAGCATGTAAATCTTCCGCAGGATAATTTTTTTTCAATCGGTAAAAATAATGCTGGAATTCCACACCGCCGAAATTAACCCCATAATCCGCAAACGGATGAAAAAATTTTTCGCCTTGTTTGTACCAGTGTTCAAACTGAATGCCGAGTTTGAAGCTGGCGCGTGTCGCGCGGATAAATTCCAGTTCATCCAAACCCACCGAGTGATTGAATTGGACAATGCTGGGAATAGTCGCTTCACCGACACCTACAGTGCCTATGCCGGTAGATTCAATAAGCGTAATGTGAATTGCTTTATCAGCAAGGAAACGGGAAAAACTTGCGGCAGCCATCCAGCCCGCTGTGCCGCCACCCACAATGACAAGGTTACGAATAGGTTGTTGTTGCGACATTGGTGGAATTCCTGCAAATGTTGGCTGTTTTTATTGGGAGTCGCTTTGGAGCCCGGTCCCCTGCGTGACCTGTTGCGTCACATCATAACTGAATCCTCGTCACCAGCGTAATAGCGGGAAATATAGCAATGATGAAGTAATCGCTGTAACGGGAATATAGCGGCGGTTCCATTGCCACTAATTCGATCGTCGCTAATTCGATTGTTATTGATTCATTGTTGTTGAATAACCGCTGTGGGAGAATGCTGAAAAAAACGCGGCGGGCATTTACAAACCGGTGGCTGTTTCGTTTGCCACATTAAAATGCTACAGAAATTCCTATGAAAAAAATTGTGATAGTGGGTGGCGGCACCGCCGGTTGGATGGCGGCGTTGATTATGGGGAAGCAGTGGATCGATAAAGGATTTGAAGTCGAGTTACTGGAATCGCCCGATGTTGGCATTATCGGCGTGGGTGAGGGTTCTACACCCGCGTTGAAATTATTTTTTGATTCACTGGGTATTGCCGAAGCGGAATGGATGCCGGAGTGCAATGCAACCTATAAATGCGGTATCAGTTTTGAAAACTGGTCCACGCGTAAGGGTTGCCAGCGTTACTTCCACCCGTTTTCATCTGCACTGGATCGCCAGACCCTGCCTATCTTTACGCATAACGTGCAAGCGCGTTTGCGTGGTGCGGATGTGTACGCGCACCCGGATCGCTTTTTTGTGGCGGCGCGAATTGCACACCAATGCCTGTCGCCAGTTGCGCCGGAAAATTTTCCCTTTGAAATCCATTATGGTTACCACTTTGATGCAGGCTTGCTCGGCCAGTTCCTGCGAAAAAAAGCGATTGAACGCGGGGTAGCTCATCGCGTTTGCCATATCGCGCAGGTGCGGCAGGATACGGCGGGGAATATCGCATCACTTGTGACAACCTCGGGTGAAATGTATACCGCGGATTTTTTTGTCGATTGCACCGGCTTTGCCAGCCTGTTATTGCAGCAAACGTTGTGCACGCCTTTTATTAGCTACAGCAATAATTTATTGAATGATGCCGCTGTGGCCATGCCATCGGAGATGGGTGAAAAAATTCCGTCGGAAACCATTTCTGCTGCCCTGGATCACGGTTGGGCATGGAAGATTCCGCTCACCAATCGCTATGGTAATGGCTATGTGTATAGTTCGGCGTTTTGCCCAGCGGATGAGGCCGAGCGTGAATTGCGCGAACGCCTGGGGTTATTGGATGCGGATGTTCCTGTCCGCCACTTGAAAATGAAAGTGGGGCGTGTGCAGGAGCATTGGAAAAAGAATTGCCTGGCAGTGGGATTATCGCAGGGATTTATTGAACCCTTGGAGGCAACCGCATTATTTTTAGTACAGCAAACGATTGCCCTGTTTGCAGATTATTTTACCCGGGGAGAATTTACCGATCGCTATCGCCATGATTTTAACCAACGCATTAATGGGCATTTTGATGGGGTGCGCGATTATATAGTTACCCATTACAAAACCAGTTCGCGTACCGATACCGAATATTGGCGAGCCAACACCGAGGATCAACAGGACGTGTCAGCAACCATGCGGGAATTGTATAGCGCCTGGTTTGCCGGAAAGGACCTCGCGGCAGAAGTGCAACGTTTGGATATTGCCCATTATTATCCCGCACCCTCCTGGTATTGCATCCTGGCGGGTATGGGGATTTTGCCGAATGAACAGCAGGTGCGCGCACCCACGGCGGAAGAAGCATGTTTTGATTTATCCGCGCTGGATAATTTCTTGCGCCGTTGCGCATTGAATTTTTCGGATCATCGCAGGTACCTGGATCAATTAGCTGCGCCAGGGAATTAATAAAAAAAGCCCCGCATGGCGGGGCAAAAAAGGAGAGGAGAAAAATCAGGCGGAGGATGAATCCCCCGCAGGGCGCTTAGAACTTGGCGCGCACCCCCAGGGTGTAACGAGCTTCATACACGTTTTGGTTAACCATGACGTCTTCCCATTGCATGTAGGTTTCCTCGTACTCTTCGGTGATGTTGGTGCCTTGCACGTAAACCGTCAGGTTGTCATTGAGGTCGTAGCTGACAGACGCATCCACATAACTGGTCGGCGCTTGCCACCATGCAGCGGGGCTGCCATCGTTCCAGGCGCGGCCAATGAAGCGTTCGCTACGGTAGTTGTAAGCGATACGCGCTTGCCACTGGTCGTACTCATACCACAGGACAGCGTTGACCTGGTTTTCGGAATTGTCAGCCATCGGCATGGTTTTACCGTAGAAGTCTTTCTCGCCGCCGGTGCCATCGGTGAAGGTGTAATTGATGGTGGTACCCAAACCACTCCATGCGCCTGGCAGGAAATCGAAGGCTTGCTGGTAGCCCAACTCCAGGCCTTTAACGATGCCGCCTTCAGTGTTATCGCGCGTAGTGAGGTCGATGGTTTCACCCGGCCTGCGATTGACGCCATCAGAGTCAGCAACTGTCGGGATTTGTACGGTGGTAGTGGCAATGGAGGTTTCAACATCCACACGGAACAAGCCCAGGCTCACCATACCGCTCTCGTTGAAATACCACTCATAGCTCAGGTCGTAATTATCCGCGCGCCACGGCTCCATATACGGGTTGCCGTTTTGCGAGGCGCTGACTACCTGGAACACACCCAATTCAGGGTTGTTGTTGGTGGTGTAGGTGCGGCCCAGTCCCAGGTCGTTGGCATCCAGTTGGGTCATGGTTTTGGAATAGGCCAGGCGTAGTTTGGTGTCGTCGGTGGTATCAAATGCGATATTGAAGCGCGGCAGGAAATCATTGAAGGAGCGTTCAACGGTTTCGGTACTGGCGATGGTCGGAGCAACGCCATCCAGCGCCGGGTACACAGTGCCGTTGACAGTAACTTTGGTGGTATCAACCGAAGGGATGAACTGGTTAATGTCCAAACGGGTTTCTATGTATTGCATACCGAAGTTAGCCTGGTAGGGCAGGCCTAATTCACCTTCAAATGAGCCCTGGAAGTAGACGGTCTGGGTTTGGTCTTCTACGGTGTAGCTCTGCGCGCCGTCTTTTTGCTGCACATTGCCGGGGTACAGGGCTTCATGGAAACCATAGGCATTTTTCATTGCCTTGGGATCGATGAAGTAGTAGCTGTTGCCATCGCTGGCCGGGCCAAAATCGCTCACCTGGTGGATGTAACCCATGTCCTGCAATTCGGTGAACTTGAAGGTTTTGGCAATGGTATCGCCACCGGAAACACCGGGAATACCCGAGTCTTTCCACTTGGAATAGACAGTGACGTTGTTGCCGTCAGCATCTTTAACGGTGAAGGGCGCGATCAGGTCATATTGGTTGCGCTCGATCTCGCGGTCGCCGAAACGGTAGCCAAAGTCCAGCTTCACGCCGTCATCAAACTCATAGGTACCATCAAAACGGAATACGTCCAGGGTGGATTCTTCATTACGGTTTTGATGGGAGAATGCGGACACCAGGCCATAACTGTTGATGTCCTGGCCGAAACCGGCAGGGTAGCGAATGCTTGGATGCTCACCGGAGAAATCAGCCACTACCGGTACGCGCTCGCCATTTGGACCGTAACCGCCGGGGTTAACCGGTGCTTTCACACCGCCGTAACTGGTCTGCAAACCGGATTGCATACCGCTGGTAAGCAAGGCATCGGCAAAGCTGCTGGTATGGTCATTGGTTGCATTGCCATGGGCGTAACGCACGGAACCTTTCAGGTTATCGGTCAGTTCCAGGTTGGCTTGCAAATTGAAATTCAAGGATTCGCGATCATCCATTTGGGTTTCGCCCTTGGCAATTACCCGCAGGGCTTCCAGGTTGGTGATGGAAGAGGTATAGAAATCCTTACCATTGCCGCCGACCGCTTTACCGCGGTTAACCAGGGTACCCGGGTCCGGGTTCACCCAGTCGTATTGCGCCCAGGAGTTGTCGGCAATCAGGCCATTGACGTAATCGCCCTGGTCCATCCTGGTGTAGAACACATCGGCAACCAGCTCGATACGGTCATTCACCTGGAATTGCGCGGTACCAGAGACACCGGTGCGTTCGCGCTCCGCGGTACGGTTGGTGACGCCGTAATCAATGGTGCCGAAGACCTGGTCGTTGGTATCGCCATCGCCGGTCAGGTCGGATG
This sequence comes from uncultured Cellvibrio sp., assembly GCA_946480695.1. The sequence continues at coordinate 70,985 of CAMLKG010000004.1, read as the reverse complement.
CGGTGCCTTGGCCCGGCCAGTCGCCGTTTTCGTTATAACCGCGGAACCACCAATCGCTGTACATTCCGTAACGGAAGTTAGCCAGGGTTGCCTTGGAGTTGGAAACGCTCAATAGGGCACCGAAATTGTCACCATTATTGAAACCGGCAAAACCGGAAACCTTGTGGCCGATTTCGTCATCGGTGTACTGGCCTTGCGAACCTTCCGCCGAACCGGCAAAGGTCCAGCCATCATCCAAATCAAAGGGACGGCGGGTTCTCAAATCGATGGTGCCGGCAACTCCGGCCGCCAGGGTGGAAGCCTGGGCGGACTTGACCACATCCACACGCGACAACAATTCGGCGGGAATATCGGTGAACTCCGGTTGTGCCGTGGTGATTGAACCGGCACTCAGGAATTGCTCACCATTCAACAAGGTGCTGACTTGCGGCATACCGCGTACGTTAACCGTGGAACCTTCACCCGCATTGCGGCGGATTTGGATACCGGGAACGCGCTGTAATGAGTCGGCAATGGTGGTATCGGGCAGCTTGCCGATATCTTCCGCGCTAATGGCGTCCACGACCGATGCCGAGGTGCGTTTTACGCTGACAGAGTTGGTCAAGGATGCCTTGATACCGGTAACTACCACTTCTTCAACCTGGTCCTGGGCAAATGCCCCGGTGGCGATACTGGCTGCAACCAGCGTGGAAAGCAGCTTTTTATTAAAACCTGCTGAATGTTTCATGCATGAGTCCTCTAGTTTTGTGTTTTGTTATAAAAATCAACAAAACAAACCTCGCTCCTCGTGTAGGTACAGGTTTGTTCTGTCGGGAAGCCGAGCCATCCGGGTGTCCTGGCATCCACTTAAACGCCGCAATCCTATTTGTAATCGTTTACATTTTCAAATGTTTTATGGCGCAAATTTAAAGGGGGAAATCAATTTTATGAATGAATTCCCACCGTTGGTTATTGCTGTGCCAATTATTGAATATTTATTAATTTATTGATTTATAAGGAAAATAAATAAAAGCAGATATTTGTATAGATGAATAAAGAAAGTGATTTATACGCCAAAAAAATCACCGTAAATTTGCAAACGTTTACAAAAGATTGTCCCAAGGCGACGAATAAGCAAAAAAGTGGCATTGGCTGTTAGGAAAGGACGTGGGAGTTGGTTACAATTATCGATATGTTATATTGTAACAATTCAGTGAGGCTACTATGACAAGCTTGCCCGTCACACTCTTATCCGGTTTCCTGGGCGCTGGTAAAACTACCCTGTTAAACCACATCCTCAATAATCGCGCAGGCCTGCGTGTTGCGGTCATTGTGAATGATATGAGCGAGGTCAATATTGATGCCGCTATAGTCAATAACCAGGTCACGCTCAATCGCACCGAGGAAAAGCTGGTGGAAATGAGCAATGGCTGCATCTGCTGCACATTGCGTGAGGATTTATTGGTTGAGATCCGGCGCCTGGCGCAAGAAGGGCGCTTTGATTATTTACTGATTGAATCCACCGGTATTTCCGAACCCTTGCCTGTCGCAGAAACTTTTACGTTTGAAGATGAGCACGGCCAAAGCCTGGGGCAATTTGCAAGGCTGGATACGCTGGTAACGGTAGTGGACGGCGTAAATTTTCTGGACGATTACTACTCTGCGGTTTCCCTGCAAGAAACTGGCGAACACCTGGGCGAAGGCGATGAGCGCAATTTGGCGGAATTGTTAATTGACCAAATTGAATTTTGCGACCTGCTATTAATCAGCAAAACCGATTTGATCAGCGCTGAAAAACTGCATGAACTGATTACGATTTTACAGCGCCTCAATCCCGCAGCCGAAGTTATCCCCATGGTAAGGGGCAATGTGCCATTGGAAAAAATCCTTAACACCCAAAAATTCAGTTATGAAAAGGCGCAACAATCCGCCGGTTGGCTGGCGGAATTGCGCGGTGAGCATTTGCCGGAAACCCATGAATACGCAATAGAAAGTTTTGTGTATCGCGCACGGCGGCCGTTCCATCCACAAAAAATCCATGACTTTTTTATGCATGCGTTTGAGCAAATCCCCGCAGGCCAAATTGCGCACAAAAGTGTTGGGGTTAAACCGCGCTTGCTGCGTTCCAAAGGATTTTTCTGGCTTGCTTCGCGCCCGCAGTTTGCCGGTCAGTGGAGCCAGGCGGGGGGTGTGGCGGAACACGGCGCGGCGGGCTTGTTTTGGAAGGCGATACCGGAAGAGCATTGGCCGACAGATGAAGGACAGCGGGAATATATCTTGGGTAAATGGCAAGAACCTTTCGGTGATATGCGTCAGGAATTGGTATTTATCGGCCAGCATTTGGACAAAACCTGGATGATTGAACAATTAGATAGCTGCCTGCTGGATGACGAGGAATTAATGCGTGGCCAGGGCTATTGGAAATGCTTGCCGGACCCATTCCCCGCATGGCTGGAAGAATAAAACCCTTGCTAAATTTGCTTCAAAAGCTGAGCGATGCTCACCTTTTTTATGAATGCTTCGATATCGGCTGATTATTATGAGCGTGTAGAATGCCGGACCGTTTTCATGAGTCATAGCCGTTATGAGTAATCAGACTGGTGCGTCAAAACCGCGAATTCCCACCAATATCATCACCGGCTTTCTAGGCGTTGGAAAAACAACATCGATACGGCATTTGCTGTCAATGAAACCTGCCGGCGAAGTATGGTCAGTATTGGTCAATGAATTCGGTGAAATCGGTATTGATGGGGCGTTACTGAAAGATGTGAACGCCCACATTCGCGAAGTGCCGGGCGGTTGTATCTGTTGTGTGGCGGGGCTGCCGATGAAAATGGCGTTGAATATGCTGATCGCCAAAACCCAACCCGATCGCATCCTTATCGAGCCTACCGGCCTCGGCCATCCCGAAGAAATAATCAATAGCCTCACCGGGGAATACTATGATTCGGTGCTGGATTTGCGCGCGACTATTACGCTGGTGGATGCCCGTAAACTTGGCGATGAACGCTACAGGGCCAACGCGAATTTTAATGATCAAATTGCGGTAGCCGATGTTCTGGTTGCCAATAAAAAAGACCTGGCCTCAGCAGCGGATCTCGCGCAATTTGATGGTCTGCTAGCCCAATTCCATCCGCCCAAGGCAGCGAGCTTTGCTGTGAGCCATGGGCAGTTGCAATTACCTTGGCTGGATTATCCTCGCCAGCCTCACCAGGTTGCGTATCCGCAACATCATGCTGCCCAGCGCAACAATCGCTTGAACCCGCAACGGGAGTTATATAACGCGGCGATTAGCTTGCCCGCCGGGCAGGAATTTTTACGCCGTGAAAATGCGGCGCAAGGGTTTTATTCCTGTGGATGGATGATCCAGCCGCATATCCAATTTGACTTCAACCAACTCTTCGGTTGGCTAAGTGGCCTGCAACTGGTGCGCGCCAAGGCGGTAATCAATACTGACCAGGGTGTTTTTATGTTTAATGCGGAGCAGGGAGTGCTGAGCGTTAACCAGTTACCCATGGATAGCGGCCTGGATTTATCCGATAGTCGCATCGAACTTATTGATGACCATCCGCTGCCTGTAGCCGAGCTGGAAGCTGGATTAATGGGAAGCCGCGTCGGGTTAACCGGAAATTAATTGAATAAAGCTCACAATTCCGGTGTCTGTGGCTGTGGAGGGTGTCGGTAGGGTGCAGGAAATATCACCAACTTAACGGTATTGGTCTAAGGTTATGGATAGAGTTCGCAACGGAAGAATCCACAACAACAAATACCTTTCAGGGGTCAAATAATATGATGTTAGTCCTATCTCTGCTGGCCATTTTGGCCCTGGTGGCAGTGCTGGTGTATCGGCAGGTAGCGCTGGGCGCTGCTTCAGCGATGGTGTTATTCGCCTGGCTAGTGCTGGGTTTATTTACACCTGGCCTTTATTCGCCCTGGTTACTCACGCCCCTGGCATTGATATTGGTAGTGCTGAATGTACCGGCTATCCGTTCCGCTGTGCTCACCAAGCCGGTATTTGCCGCGTTGAAAAAGTCCATGCCGCCCATCAGCGCGACTGAACGTGATGCCCTGGAAGCCGGAACAACCTGGTGGGAAAAACAATTATTCAGTGGCAAACCTGACTGGAACGAATTTGCGCAAATCACCCTGCCGCAATTGACCGCGGAGGAGCAATCTTTTCTCGACAACGAAGTCAACGAGCTGTGTTCGTTACTGGATGAATGGAAGATCTATAACGATCTGAAAGACCTGCCACCCGAAGCCTGGCAATATTTGAAAGATAAAAAGTTTTTCGGGTTGATTATCCCCAAGGAGTATGGCGGCCTGGATTTCAGCCCCCATGCCCAAAGCCGCATTATGAGTAAAATCGCCAGCCGTTCCGGTACCGCCGCGGTGACCGCCATGGTGCCCAACTCCCTCGGCCCCGGTGAATTGTTGGTTAAGTACGGAACGGAAGAGCAACGCCAACGCTGGTTGCCGGGTTTAGCCAAGGGTACCGAAATCCCTTGTTTTGGTTTAACGGGCCCCGAAGCGGGTTCCGATGCGGGCTCTATTCCCGACATTGGCATTGTTTGCAAGGGTATGCATGACGGTAGGGAAGTGATTGGTTTAAAGCTCACCTTTAGCAAACGCTGGATCACCCTGGCTCCGGTAGCCACGGTTGTTGGCCTGGCGTTCAAGTTGTACGACCCGGAAGGTTTGCTCGGCAATCCGGACAAAAAAGAGTATGGCATTACCTGCGCACTGATTCCCGCCAATCACCCGGGTGTTGAAATTGGTCAACGCCACAATCCCGGCTCACCGTTTATGAATGGGCCAATTTTCGGTACCGACGTATTTATGCCGGTGGATTGGATCATCGGGGGTGCCGCCATGGCCGGTAAAGGCTGGCGTATGTTGATCGAGTGCCTGGGTGCCGGTCGCGGTGTTTCCTTGCCGGCATTATCGACAGCAAGTGGGGAAATGAATTACCGCCTGGTGGGTGCGTATGCGCGCATTCGCCGCCAATTCAATATGGAAGTGGGTAAATTCGAAGGCGTGCAGGAAGTGACGGCGGATATTGCCGCCAGCGGTTACGCACTTGAAGCGATGAGGCAATTTGTTACCAAGGGCCTGGAAACAGGGGCTCCGTCCGTAATGACCGCAATGGCGAAATACCACGCAACTGAAATGATGCGTAAATCCGTAGAGCATTCCATGGATGTGGTGGGCGGCCGTGCGATTCAAAGGGGGCCGCGCAATTTCCTCGTAGCCTCATACGTTTCCGTGCCGGTCGCGATTACGGTGGAAGGTGCAAATATCCTCACCCGTTCCCTGATGATTTTTGGCCAGGGCGCCATGCGTTGCCATCCATTCCTCTTTGAGGAAATGCAAGCGATGCAATTGGAGGATGGCGATGCAGGCTTGAAGAAATTTGACAAGCTTTTCACTAGCCATCTCGGTCACATTTTTAGCAACCTGTTGCGGACCAAGATCCTCGGATTCCTCGGCGGCCGCTTCAGCAGTGTGCCCGCCAATGCCGATGATTTCAGTAAACGGTGGTACCAGCGCATTAATTTACTCAGTGCGGCGCTGGCATCCATGTCAGATATTGCGCTGGGCATTTTGGGTGGCAACCTGAAACGCCGCGAATTGTTATCGGCGCGCCTGGGTGATGTACACAGCCAATTATTTATCGCCTGCTCGATTTTGAAATTCCACTCGGCACATCCGCGCACCCGTGCCGAAGATGCGCACGCTGAATACGCGTTAACGCGCTCGCTCTATCTCGCTCAAGAAGCGCTACGCGATTTTGCCGATAATTTCCCACAGCGATGGCTTGCAACACTGGTTCGTTTCGTCACTATGCCGTGCGGAAAAATTGTACGTAAGCCCAATGACAACCTGATACGCGAACTGGGTGAATTGATTATGGAGGAGAATCCGGTGCGCCAGTTGCTGGCACAATATCTCTACGTCAGTCATGATCCGCAAGATGCGGCGGGGCGTGTAGAAAGCACGTATCAACTGTTGTTGTCATTGGGGCCTGTCTGGAATGCGTTCCTTAAAGCAAAAAATACCGGCAAGATTGCCGGCGCTACAACTGAGGAATTAGCGAAGGATGCGGCGGCCAAGAATATTATCCAGCCACAGGATGTGGCCCGTATTGTGGAATACGATGCGCGTCGCTTTGATTGCCTGTTAACGGATGCGTTTGATAAGTTGTAATGAATCATCGTCAATAAAAAACCCGCTCCAGCGGGTTTTTTTATTGACGCGATAGAAGGATTCATCAAACAACCAATACATCCTCCGCCAGTACACAGCAATTCCTTCCTTGATTTTTTGCCTTATATAATGCGCTATCTGCACGCTTGAATGTGCTCGCAAAATCTTCATCGGCCAATTTATCACTCACCCCAAAACTTGCCGTAACCGCGAGTGGGTTCCCCGGTTCAAACTCGGTATCGTAAATCATAAGGCGAATTTTCTCGGCCAATGCAATAGCGAATTCCTTTCTCGTACTCGGCATAATGACGACAAATTCTTCGCCACCCCAGCGCCCCAAAAAATCCTGCGGGCGAATAGCTTTATTAATAACGGCAGAAATTTGTTGCAGGACCCTATCACCAACGTCGTGGCCGCGGCGGTCGTTAATCCGTTTAAAATAATCTATATCAATAATGATTAACGCGAACTCCGGGGCATCCTGATGCTGTCCTCGCTCGATGTTAAAAATCATCAAGGTCGAGACAATTTGATCTATACCGAAACGATTATAAGCCTGGGTAAGCGGATCTACGGTTGATAAGCGGCGAAAGCGATCTTTTTCCTGCTGTAATTCGGCATTACTTTTGCTCAATAGGTTAATAACATGAACGTCGTGTTTTGTTTGTCGTTGTAATTGCACGAGGCGGGTGATGGCGAAAATAAAAATCCCCAACATCCAGCACCCAAGAATGGATAAGTACCATTTTTCCGCAGAAATCCATCCACCAACGAACTCCATTTTTTCAATCTGGATATCCTGGTTGCCCGGTTGCAAGCCTTCAACAAAATCCATGCCGATAGAGGCAACATTATCCATTTCAGGGCGAGATAAGCTGCGCGGAATGTCATATTGGCCAAGCCACCAATCGGCAACCACAAATTCATCAAGACTGATAGCGACTTCATCCTGCAAATCCTTGGTGTGGAGGAGCATGGAATGAAATTTCGTGCTGTTGGTATCCTCTATCCTGGAATAGGCCGGATTGAAATTGCGAAAATAGAAACGCAATTTGCTGGCGGTACCGGAAAACTTAAGCTTGATTCGCATATGGCTGTAGCCAGACAAATCTATACCGCGATCAAGCGCCAGGGTAAACAGCACGTTAAAACTGCAAGCAAAATATTCACTTTTGTCGTCTTTGGGATATTCGCAGCGCCAAAGTCCTTTGTCCTGATCCAGCCAGTAAGCGGCTGGGCGGCCATCTTCCATCGTGGTGGCATAAAAGTAATTGACATAATTGGTATTTGGCCAAACAGCCAAGCGCTTATCGGGAAAAAACTTCTGGGCAATAACTGCCAGGGCGGTAACAAAAATTGCCAGCAGTAATACCGAGCTGAAGTGCTTATCATTCATTGGCGGGGTCGAGTTTCCTGTGGAGGCTGGGTTTAGTATTGCCCAATAAGGCGGATTTTCCAGTACAGGTGACCCTGGTTGAATTTATCGGTTTAATAATTTCAATACATACCATCTGATGCAGATCATTCCGAATCGGGCCCAAATCGAGGCCAATACCAGCCAAAATAAAGGCAGCGGATAGGCTTTTCGGAAAAATTTGTAATAAAAGCGACTCATGCCCTTATGTTTATGCCATTCGACGAATAGGGGGCGAGTTTTACTGCACGTACCTTGCGCATGGCTGAAAGTGGCATTGGGTACAAACAGAATTTGCCAGCCTGCGCGGGTAAACCTCATGCACCAATCCAAATCCTCGCAATGCAGGAAATAGCCTTCATCCCATAAACCGACCTGTGCCAGCGCTTCCGGCTTTACTAACATACAAGCCCCGGAAATAGCCTCTACGCTAATGGGATTAGCGGGCAGGGGTTGTTGATGCAAATTGAAATCCACCAGTAACTTCGGCCATCGTTTGACAAGGCGTTGCAAGCCAAAACCGCTCACCAGGGTGCGGCCGGGGGTTGGGGTTAACCGCCGCCCGCCCGCCTGCTCGCTGCCATCGGGATTTAATAATAAGCCGCCTGCCATGCCGGCTTTCGGGTTTTGCATAAGAGCCTGATATAACCGCGCCAAACTTCCTGGTTCGCAAATACAATCAGGATTCAGGAAAAACAAATAAGGTTGTGATGCGGCTCGCGCACCGATATTACAGGCCTTTGCGAACCCAAGATTGGAATGGTTGCGGATAATCCGTAATTGGCTATTACCGGGAAAACGGGCTTCGACCAGGTCGATACTTTGGTCCGCGGAGGCATTATCAACCAGAATAACTTCACAGGCTTGGCTTATAACGGCTTCTATAACCCTGACTAAACCGGGGCCGGCATTATAGTTAACGATAACAGCACTGATCGGTAAAAAGATGGGGTTCACGGGGCGTTCCAGGAGCATCAAAACTTCGGCATAGGATATGTCAAATGCCATTCCAGGGGTGGAAAGGGTAACAAATTGTTACCCTCGGCTGCTGTTAATCGGCCATGGCAATTGTTACCATTTGCGGTCTAACTCTTTCATGGTTGAAGGAATATGTACACTGCTATTTTATACCGTTTCTTAAGTGCACCTCGCTCCATCAAGCGAATAATATCCGTCACCTATGATGTATTAGCGATACTCGGTTCCTTCTATCTCGCTTATGTCCTCCGTTTGGGCAGCGTCAATATAAATATTGATGCACCCTTAATTATGTGCGCGTTGATCACTACATTCGTGTCCATATATGCATTTATACGCATGGGGTTGTACCGAGCCATTTTGCGCTACATGACCCAGCAGGCAATGGTAACCATATTTACCGGTATTCTTATCTCCAGCCTGGCGATGGCGCTTAGCGGGTTCTTCCTGCACGCATTTATTCCCCGCTCGGTACCAATTATTTATGTATTCACCACATTAATTTTGATTGGTATCCCACGCTTGGCATTTAGGAATCTAGTCAAATTTGTTACCCCTAAAGGCGATATTAACGTAATCATCTATGGAGCCGGTGACACGGGTAATAATCTGGCGATACAACTGCAACTGAGCGGTGAATTTAACCCGATTGCATTTGTTGATGATAATCAAAAATTGCATGGCATTGTTATCAGCGGAATTAGCGTATATCACCCTGATCAATTGGCACGCCTCATTCGGGAAAATAACGTCAGCCGGATTCTGTTGGCGTTAGGCAATATAAGCCGACAAGAACGGGTTCATATTATCCGCTACCTTGAGCCACTACTGGTACAGGTACAAACCATTCCTCCCGTTACGGATATCGTAAAAGGTATCGCTCGTATCAACGAGTTGCGCAATATTCAAATTGAAGACTTGCTGGGGCGTGATCCGGTTGAACCAGACCAATTGTTAATGAGTAAAAATACCACCAACAAAATAGTGATGGTAACGGGTGCAGGTGGGTCCATTGGCTCGGAGCTGTGTCGCCAGCTGATAAAACTAAAACCGCAGAAAATAATCCTGTTCGAACAAAATGAATTCAATTTGTACCGGATTGAAAAGGAATTAAAAGCATTGCAAACCGAAGCTTTACGGCAAGTTGAATTGGTTCCGCTCCTTGGATCGGTGCAAAATTTCCAGCTTCTGGATATGGTGATGCGCCAATTTGAAGTGCATATTGTTTACCATGCCGCGGCTTATAAACACGTACCAATGGTTGAACAAAATATTATAGAGGGGGTTAAAAATAATTTATTCGGTACAAAAAACGCTGCGGAGGCAGCGTTGCGCAACAATGTTAAAAACTTTGTCCTGATTTCCACTGATAAGGCAGTGCGCCCGACAAATATCATGGGCGCATCCAAGCGTTTGGCCGAATTGGTTTTGCAAGACCTTGCATCACGTTCTACTAAAACCATTTTCAGTATGGTCCGTTTTGGTAATGTCCTTGATTCATCAGGCTCTGTGGTACCTCGCTTTCGAGAGCAAATTAGTAAAGGCGGTCCAATTACCGTAACCCACAAAGATATAGTTCGTTATTTCATGACAATTAGTGAGGCGGCCCAATTGGTTATCCAATCAGCATCAATTGCCCAAGGTGGAGATGTCTTTGTTCTGGATATGGGTGATCCCGTGAAAATACTGGATCTGGCGAAGGAAATGGCCTTGCTGTCCGGTTACAGTATTAAAGACGAACAAAACCCGAATGGGGATATTGAGATCGTGTTTACCGGGTTGCGAGCGGGAGAGAAACTCTACGAAGAATTATTATGTGGGGAAAATTGTGAAGGCACCGTCCACCCCCGCATTTTGCGTGCTCAGGAAAAACGCATGTCCTCAAATACACTCGAGTCACTATTGAACCAGGCGGAACAGTTTTGTAACACCTATAGATACCAAGAACTCTTCAGTTTAATTGCTGATTCAGACGCGGATTTTGAGCCGCTATATGAAATTAGTGACCTGATGCATAAGGCGCGCAAGGAAAACTCCAAGTTGACACTGATTTCAAATTTAATTGAAAAAAACTCGGCGTAGTATAAAAAATTTACAAAAGAACCGTTCTGTTATCCTAGGTAATATCTTCAATTGCGGCCCTTGTGGTTGTATCAATAACTTCGGGAATATCCTTTTTGATTATTCGTTATTGACCGTTACGAATAAGCATTAATATTTTTCAATGCTGCTTGCCAATTGCTGGGTGCTAGCCTGAAGGCGCGCTCGATTTTGCTGCAATCGAGTTTTGAATTGGCCGGGCGTTTGGCGGGTGTTGGGTAATCGGATGTAGTAATTGCGTTTAGCTGGGGAGTTGGTTTTTCATAAATTCCGGCACGTTCGGCCTCGGCGAAAATCTGTTGTGCAAAACCGAACCAGCTAATGTGCGGCAACCCGGAATAATGGTAAATACCCCATGGTGTTGGATTGCCTTCGGCGTAGTGCTTTGCAATGGCCAGCAGTGCCTTGGCAATGTCTCCTGCATAAGTGGGGCTCCCTTCCTGGTCCGCTACTATGCCCAAGGTATCTCGGGTGCGTCCAAGGCGAATCATGGTTTTGACAAAATTATTACCGTGTTCACCAAATACCCAGGCGGTGCGCAAAATAATGTGTTTTTCATTTGCGGCTACAACCGCTTGTTCTCCCTGGAGTTTGCTTTGCCCGTAAATACCTTGCGGAGCAGTGGCATCCTCTTCGCGATAGGTGCCAGTAGCATCACCTGAAAATACGTAGTCAGTAGAAATATGCAGAATTGCTGCATTGATATTTTTTGCGGCGCGCGCAAGATTGGCGGGACCATCACGATTGATGGCGTAGGCAATTGCTTGCTCTTGTTCGGCCTTGTCTACCGCGGTGTAGGCGGCGGCGTTGATAATAATGTTTGGGCGCGCGCGCGTGACAATATTTTCCACGGCCTCAGCGTCGCTAATATCCAGGTCGTTACGGGTAAGCGCAATAAAATCCCAGTTCGCTTCGATTAATTGTTGCTGAAGGCAATAACCAACCTGGCCGTTGGCTCCGGTTACGAGAATCTTCATGCCTTTGCCTGCTCTGCAATTTTCAGCAAATATTGACCATAGCCGGTTTTGGAAAGCGCTTTGCCTTCAGCAATTAATTGGTCCTTGCCAATCCATTTGTTGGCAAAGGCAATTTCTTCCAGGCAGGCAACTTTCAATCCCTGGCGATGCTCTATGGTTTGTACGAAATGCCCCGCTTCCAGCAGGCTGTCGTGCGTGCCCGTATCCAACCAGGCATATCCGCGCCCGAGCAGTTCAACATTTAAATCGCCGCGCTCCAGATAGGCGTTGTTAACACTGGTAATTTCCAATTCGCCCCTGGGTGAAGGTTTGATTGCTTTGGCAATATCAATCACATCGTTATCGTAAAAATATAAACCGGTAACCGCATAATTGGATTTGGGATGCTTGGGTTTCTCTTCGATAGATATTGCACGCATGTGAGCGTCGAACTCGACAACACCGAAACGTTCCGGGTCATTAACGTGATAACCAAACACCGTTGCCCCGGTTTTGCGTTGCGTTGCATTGTGCAAATGTTGTGTTAAGCCATGGCCATAATAAATATTGTCACCGAGTACGAGGCAAACATTATCTTTACCGATAAAACCTTCACCGATAACGAAAGCCTGGGCGAGCCCGTCGGGGCTTGGTTGCACCGCATAATTAAGGCGAATACCGTATTGCGAACCATCACCCAGCAGACGCATAAAACTGGATGAGTCCTCCGGTGTAGTAATAATCAAGATGTCTTGAATACCTGCCAGCATAAGCACCGATAATGGATAATAAATCATCGGTTTGTCGTAAATCGGCAGTAACTGTTTTGATACACCTTTGGTAATTGGGTGAAGGCGTGTGCCGCTACCGCCCGCGAGAATAATGCCTTTCATAAAAAATCCGAAATTGTCTAGCGTTAATAACCAGATATTGGGTGATATTGCTATTTAATGCCGAGGCGTTCGCGTTGGTAGCTACCATCCTGGACTCGGTGGGCCCAGGTTAGATTTGCAAGGTACCAAAGCACGGTTTTTCGAATACCCGATTCAAAGGTTTCCTCCGGACCCCATCCCAGTTCACGTTTGATTTTGCTCGCATCGATGGCATAACGAATATCGTGGCCGGGACGATCCTGCACAAATGCAATTAAATCCTTGTGGGCTGAAATCGGTAAATTGGTTTGGCTTAGCGGACGTAGCTCATCCAGCAATTCGCAAATTTTTAACACAACTTCGATATTTTGCTTCTCGTTGTGGCCGCCGATGTTGTAGGTTTCACCCACCTTGCCTTCGGTAACGACTTTATATAGGGCCTTTGCATGGTCTTCCACATACAGCCAGTCGCGAATTTGGTTGCCTTTTCCATAAACCGGCAATGGTTTTCCTTCCAATGCGTTAAGAATCACTAGCGGAATTAATTTTTCGGGGAAGTGGAAAGGACCGTAATTATTGGAGCAGTTGGTCACAACAGTCGGTAAACCGTAGGTGCGGCGCCAGGCTCTCACCAGATGATCCGAACTGGCTTTACTGGCGGAGTAGGGCGAGCTGGGGGCATAGGGGGTTGTTTCGGTAAACAAATCTTCGGGTCCTTCCAGGTCGCCGTAAACTTCATCAGTGGAAATATGATGGAAACGGAATGCCGCCTTGCGTGTTTCAGGTAATTGTTTCCAGTAGTCCCGGCTGGCTTCCAGCAATTGGTAGGTGCCTACTATATTGGTTTCAATAAATGATGCCGGTCCATCAATTGAGCGATCAACATGGCTCTCCGCCGCCAGGTGCATTACCGCATCCGGTTGATGTTGTTGGAAAATGCGATCAAGTTCATTTCGATTGCAGATATCAACTTGTTCAAATGCATAGCGCGGATTGCCCGATACTGAGGCGAGGGATTCCAGGTTTCCAGCGTATGTAAGCTTATCCAGGTTGATTACAGAATCCTGGGTGTGATTAAGGATGTGCCGAACCACCGCAGATCCGATAAAACCGGCTCCTCCGGTTACAAGAATTTTCATAAGTTACCTTCTGCCAATACCTGCATATATCTTAGGAGCCTCATAGAGGCATAACTGACCTGGTCAGTGAGGGATGGTCTTAATGCGACAAGTTTTGCGAACTCAATTTGATGCCGTACAACCCAAGGGGCGGGAGTTTACTGGGCTTGCCCGGTTGCGTCTAGGTTGGATAGTTCCCGGCAGGGTGGTGGAGCAAAGGTAGGATTAAGTGGCGCACTTCGAGGGAGAAACCTCGAACCGCCTCTTTGAAACCTTGGAGAATTGGAATGCGCAACTCAAGCGCAATTCCCCTAAGCCATAGGTGTCGCCATGAACAATCTGGACGACATCCAATCAATCACGCCCCTTTCCGGGCAGTTTCAACAGGCGGCTGGTGCAAAGCCTGCGCATGTTACCAAACGCAAGGCCACACCACCACCGTTCTCCCTGCGCCTGACGTTCGAGGAACGGGCGCAATTGGAGCGGGAGGCTGGGGATATGCCCCTTGGGGCCTATATCCGCTCCCGGCTGTTCAATACAGCCACGGCTCCCCGTAAACGGGAACGGCGGCCTGTTAAGGACTATCAGGTCTTGGCCAAGGTGCTGGGTGAGCTGGGACGTTCCCGGCTCGCCAATAACCTGAACCAGCTTGCCAAGGCGGCTAATTCCGGCTCCCTGCCCGTAACCCCGGACACTGAACGGGAATTGCGCGTGACCTGTGAGGCCGTTCAGGCGATCCGCTATGACCTGATAGCAGCCCTTGGGCTTCATGCGGAGGATGCGCCATGATCCTCAAAGCCAGCCAGCGCGGGGGCAGCAAACAGCTTGCCCTCCATCTGCTCAAGACCGAAGAAAACGAGCATGTCCACGTGCATGAACTGCGGGGCTTCATGGCCGAAGACCTGCAATCGGCCTTTCAGGAAATCCATGCGATCAGCCGGGGCACCCGCGCCCGGCAATTCCTGTTCTCCCTAAGCATGAACCCGCCCCAGCAGGAAAATGTCCCTGACCATGTTTTTGAAACCGCGATTGAGGACATTGAGCAAAAACTGGGGCTGGACGGCCAGCCCCGTGCGGTGGTGTTCCATGAGAAGGAAGGCCGCCGCCATGCCCATGTCGTCTGGTCACGGATCGACACGGAGAAAATGAAGGCCATCAACCTCCCGCATTACAAGCTGAAACTGCGGGATATCGCCAAACAGCTCTACCTCGAAAACAGCTGGCAAATGCCACGGGGCTTTGTGGACAGGCTTGAACGCGACCCTGCCACCTTCTCCTTGAGCGAATGGCAACAGGCCAAACGCGGCGGTCATGATCCCAAGGCATTAAAGCGGATGTTTCAGGAATGCTGGGCAATGGCCGATTCACGGGACAGCTTTGCCCAAGCTCTGAAAGAACGGGGCTACACCCTCGCCCGTGGCGACCGTCGCGGTTTTGTGGCAGTGGATTTTCGGGGTGAAGTCTATGCCGTGGGGAAATATTCCGGCATGAAAGCCAAAGATGTCAAAGAACATCTTGGGGATGAAAAAGAGCTTCCCTCCGTCGATCAGGTCAAACAGGCCAACGCCGCCCGGATGACCACCATGCTGCGGCAACATATCCAGACCCTTGAGGAACGCCAGAAACGGGAATCTCGTATCCTCCGGCAACGCAGGAAAGAAACCGTCCAGCGACAACGGGAACAGCGCAATCAACTGCACAAAGCCCAGCAAGCCCGCTGGCAAAAGGAGTCCCAGGATCGCGCCAGACGGTTTTCAACCGGGATGCGTGGACTCTGGGATTGGATGACCGGAAAATCCGCAAAAGTCCGCCGCCAGAATGAGCAAGAGGCACTAGAAAACAAGCAACGTGACCGCACCGAGCGGGAACGCATGATATTCAAACAACTTGAAGATCGCCGTTTGCTGCATCAGGAAATTCAACTGCTCAAGCAGGAACACACCAAACAGATTGCGGAACTGCACCGGGATATTGCCGAATATCATGATCGGTCGGCGTCAAGTGCGGCTGATTTGGCGGGGCATTTTAAACAGGCTCAAAAGGGGCAGGAAAAGGCTGCTTACCGTGATCAGGGCTGGGGGCGGGAGTTGGAACGATAAAACACAAGCCCCCGACTACCGAGCTGGGGCTTGTGTTTTATACTGCTGATCAATGAACAATCTCATACTCGCGCTGACTTGATTTAAAAGCTTTTACCCATTTATCAAATCTTTGCTTATCGACCGTTGACACCTCCAAGCGACCATCTGTGGTTTCGATGAACGCAAATGCCTCTACAGGTTCAGGGTGAAGGCACGTTGTGTCAATTAAATGTCGATCATCTTGATTAAATCTAATTGCATAATCTTTCATTGCAAAATACCGGCTAGTTAAAATTGAAAATCCGGCACGGGTATATCCTATACAAAATTTCTTTCTACACGTCACTGGCCCGCGAGAGCACATGCCTCATTAGACTGCATTGTGGCAACTTAAAGTTTTTCAAGACCCTGTGCGATTTATTTCATCTTCCATGCTATTAAGGAAAGACCAAACATCGCCATATCCACGTCTGCCGCCCTCGGCAGTTCATCACATCGTATGGCGCGATATTGTTTGTTTAGGTCAAGCGCAACTTTTTCATCCATGCGATCATATAAATCTCGAAGCTCTTCGGTCTTTAATGTTTTTGCATCATCTAATAAGTGAGCTATATTGCCGTTATGTTTTTTGTATAAACCAGCTATCGCGGCATTCCTCCAGTCAACTACGCCCCATTTGCATGGCTGTAAAAATCGAAGAACAGCAGAGGCCACTTTAGATCGTCGAGTACCTGTTTCTTGATCTATAGAGCGACCAAATCCTCTCAAATTCATGATTGCAAGCAAGGCTTCGACATCTTCTGAAGCATTCAAGCTATCCATTAATGCGCCCCACACTTCGTCCTCATTATTTAGGACGGCATGCCCCATCCTTTTACTGTCACAATTTGCCTTCCAAGCCTCTACACTGATAATAAAATTTTTCGCTTTTTTGAGAGCGCCAGGAGGAGGATTATTTTTATGGTAAGCTATCAACTCACAAATAATTTCAGCCTCTTTTTCAAGAGGCTGAATACCTGAAAAGAATCCTTCGTGTCTCTCATACTCCTTGATACCATCAAGCAATTGCACAAATTTCTCCGCTAATAAGACTTTAGGCTAAGGCCATTTTTGCAGGTTTATATTTTTCAATTTTCAGCGAGGCTGCATTTTTCCGCTGCTGTGTCACGTCATAGGCAACTTGAAGCCGCAACAAAAATTCCATGTCCAGACCAAACGCTTTTTCAAAGCGCAAGGCCATTTCCGGGCTTACACTCGAATGACCATTCAAAAGGTCAGACAAGGTGGCCGTGCGGGACAAGCCAAGCTGCTTTGCCGCTGCCGTAATCGTCAGCCCATGGGCTTCGATAATATCTTCCCGCAAAATCTCGCCGGGATGCGGGGGATTCTTCATCGTCATGCTCATCCTCCTAATCTTTGTGATAATCCACCAGATCAATATCACTGGCTTCGTTTGTGTCTTCTTTGTAGCCAAAGATCAAACGCCAGTTTCCGGTGACAACCAAACTCCATATGCCAGCCATTTTTCCCTTCAAGGGATGCAATCGCCAGCCGGGAAATGCTTTCAGGTCATCAAGCTGATCGGCCTCCGACATTGCGAACAATTGCCGTTTCAGTTTGGGGGCCATATCTGCCGGGACACCCTTTGCGGCGTCCTTTTCGTACAGATTTTTCAAGCCTTTATGCTTAAAACTGACCAGTTTCATTCATTTCCCTTTCTTACAGGCTATACGGTGTGACCGTATAAAGTCAAGTTTTATACCCCCCTATCCTTCAGGAGAGGGCTGGATAGTAGGATTTCGGCGGATTCGCCTCGTATAAGGCAGGGCAGTCATACCCGAAAACTTCAGGATTCACAACGTAGGATTGAGGTAACGCCCCTCACCAACAACAGCACAAAACCCTAGAAACCACACAACACAATAACCTAGAAACAACCTGCCCAGCCCTTCCCCCGAAGGGGCTCCGGGGAGAGCGGAAATCTCCCCGGTCGCAATCCAACCGCGATAAGGTTGGCGCACATCCAATCCGCGCAGGGTTGGCCGATGGGGATGCAAGGGCAGCAGCGGGAATGCCCCCCCTGCTCGATGGGGTTCCAAGGGGAGAGCCGAATTCGCCCCTTGGTCATGGGGTGTCGGGGCAGCATGAAAGCTCCCTGACTGGCGATGCAACGGCCAGACGTTGACACTGGCGCAGATGGCTTAATGCCCGAATGCGCCAGTATGCAGGGGGTATCCAACAGGGGGCGGCACGCCCCCTTTGGCAAGAGGTGTTGTAGTACAACACACATCTTGCGATCAGCAGGATCGGGCTTCATACCGCTGTATTACAACCGCATAAAAGCTGGATTTATCCGTGGCTGTTTTGCTATGCCTCCGTCCCGCCCCTTGGGGTGAATAGCGATAATTAAGATTGACAGCCGTTGTCAGATATGACAACAATCAAGAAAGGGCTTATGGATGAGCACCCGGAAAACCCGCCCCATATCGTGGATCGCCGCCGCCCGCAAAGCGTTTACGGCGTTCCCGACAGAGAGTCAGGGCATCATTCTGAACGCCCTGACGATTGCGGCAGAAGGCCAGAAAGCGGATATAGCCAAACCGCTGGCCGGGCTGGGCAGTGGGATTTTTGAGGTGGCCTTGCCCTATCGGGGGAATACGTACCGCGTGGTTTACGCGGTGCAGCTTGGCGATGATCTCTGGGTGCTTCACGCCTTCCAGAAAAAATCGACCAGCGGCATTAAAACCCCAAAGCATGAAATTGATCTGGTGAAAGACCGTTTGAAACGGCTGAAAGTGATGCTGAAATGAAAGACGATCCGATTGAGGTTGTACGCGGTAGCGGAAATGCGTATCGGGATTTTGAGGATGCTGATGCGGACATTAAGCAACTGAAAGCCATTCTGGTCGCCGCCATTATCAAAGAACTGGACGCGCAAGGTTTAACCATGCGGCAAGCCCATGCCCAAACGGGCTATGCTGCGGCGGACTTCTCCCGCATCAGAAAAGCCAACCTTGATCGGTTCAGCATTGACCGGCTTATGGGTATGCTGAACAGCTTGGGGGCGCGGGTTGATGTGCGGGTGAATATTCGCAAAACGACTACCAACCTCAACCCACAACCCTAATCACCAAACGGCGATGCCGCCCCCACGGGTGGGGCTGCGCGGGTGTCCACCGGACAGGGGCGCACAAAAACGAAAAGCACCGGGGCGACCCGGTGCTTTCTGCTGAGCGAGACGCTTTAGCGACTACAGAGGTACTTTATAACTATGTAGAGTGCGTTCTTGCTTGAATCACTTAATTGTTGGCCTTTTGGCCTTAACTAAATCAGGCTTCTCCCCTCTGAGCATAGCCTTAATAGCGTCATCATAGTAGGTCAAATCCCTCATCCTTGCCCTGTCCTTGTCGGTAAGCTTGGATGGCTCAATCGCTATATCAAAGTGCTTAACCAAAGAAGCTGTTGTGGTCATTTTTTAACCTCTTCAAAATACCTTTCTGATTATCTCACTCTATTTCAATGTCTGTCAATTCATAGATCTTAGACAGAATGGGAGAAATAAGTCGCACAAACATCAATCTTTTTTCCATATTGCTAAAAATGCCCGGTTGCTCAGAGTGTATATTGACGACACCTATCGCTTCGTCATCGGCTGCGTTTGAAAGCCGGATAGACAGCACGCTACCAACATATCTCCCCTCCTCTTTGTTGAAATAAAAATGTAGCGCATTTTTTACTTTATCTGAAACGTGGGAATATTCGCTGCCCGAAAAGGTATTTTTGGCATCTAAAATCAAATCAATTCCGGCGGCATCAACATAGGCTGTAGGCGCCCCAGGAATTTGCCTCTTCGCGCTCTTATAAATGGGCAACATAAATGGGATTTGGAACACATTATCAACACTTCCATCCTCATTATCGCTAGATACTGAAATTTCATTTCTTAAGTATAGACACTTTTCGCATTCCTTTAATAATTGCTCTGGATCAGTAAAATCCGTATATTTTAGAAGCGCACTGATATGCGCCTGATTTTTAGATTCAGTAATTTTTTGAACTGATCTAAGTGTCATTAAGTTTGCTGCAAACCTAATTGCGGCAGGGCTATTATGAAATAATTTTGTCATCGCTACGATACTATTAAGACAAAATCTAACGTATTTTATTTTGAGATCCTGAAAGTCATCCGGATAGGAATCTATTGTATTTTCTTCGTCCCCCATCTCATGTTCAGATGAGTTATCGTTTTTTAACTCACTTTCTTTTTTTATTTCATGAAGAGCCTCATTAAACTGCCCCATCAAGGCGATTTGATCCTTGAAAACTTCTATAACACTTGGCGGAGGCATTCTATCGATTGCGTGCAACAGATCTTTTTCTCTCTGCTTTATTTTGCTGCCTATCGCATACTCTCGCATAGAAAAAATAATTAAGAAGGCTAAAACAAAGATAACATAGGCAATCGCCCATGATGATAATGATTTATTTTTGTTATTTTCATGAGGTAAATTTTTTGCAGGATCGGTACCGGCATTGAAATGGGAATTGCAAATTGCATCCGATATATGCTGGGGCAGCTCGATACAAATATAATCTTCAATTTGAGGAAGAAATTTACCGCTATATACGCTGATAACAATAAGAGAAAAAGTAATTAACAAGGCGATAGGAATGCTTGAAAATATCCGTATTAAAAACTCTTTAAATTTTTTTCGCATTGAGGACATATTATTAGTCACTACTTTGTAGAGTGGAGAATTCTGCCAAAAATGGAAAATTAACCCTTCAGTTTTGTTTTAAATAAACGCCTGCCTTATGATTGCTTAAACGCTACTGCATGACAGCACCGCGCCTCGCGGGTGTGGCTGTAGCATATACTTCCTCGTCCGCGTTATGTGTGGATCGACCTTCCATGAGCAGACATCCGGGCCTTGCCTTCTCCGCCCATAGAGAAATAGTGCGGGAGGATATGATCGGCCCCGCAAATTATTTTTATGATAGCAGCCCATTTTTACAGAGCCACAAACACGGGCGATAATTTTCTGCATGGGCAGAAAATTGTATTAATCTTTGATTTTTTATTCCGAAATATATAGCGGGAGATAAGGTGGGAATTGAAAAATGGTGAACGCCATTTTTTGAAATGGCATCCACCCTGATAAGCAGACAGCTACTGAACATCCCGCACAAACCGTGCAAACGCCGGGGTCGTTGTTACCCCCTCGTCCCAGCTTCCATCATGAGGGCTGGCGTAAGCATCACCATTGATGACATCCACCACCCAAACCCCAAACAACCCGTTTATCCCGTACAGGGACGGCATGGGCGACGATGACAGGAACGGCATGTATTCATCCACGGGAACCAGCGGGAATATGGCCGTATTGAGTGCGGGGTTATAGCACTGGCGTTCGACCAGAGAGGCCAGTTCGTTTTTATTGGGCAACCGCCAATCGTTGTACCCGGCAAAATCATGGGTATCTGCGGCTTGCAGGGCTTCTTGCCAGATATAGCCCTGCGGCGTTCCGGTGCAGGTTCCGTTATCCCATACTTGCCCCGCTGCACAACGCATCCACATCAGCCCTGTTCTTTTGTGAGTGACTGTGCCGTCATCATGCACAATAAAATCATCGCCGGGCGTGGTGGGCGCAATGGCGTTGCTGCATTCAGCAGAAACGTTTTGGGTTACGGCGAGCAGCAGGCACAAGAAAAACAGGGAGAATTTTTTATAAAAAATCATGGCAATACCTCATTCCTAAAATGAAATCTGAAAATTTTTTTGATTGAAAATAATCGCGCTATTCCGTTGCATTGCGAACGAGATAGATGCCACCGCTTGATTCTTGGTATTGCGGTTCGTTATTGACGCAACGTCCCCCGCTTTTTGGGAATCGCTCTATAGCGCCATTATAGAAACTGACCGCATAGGCAATGTTGATCCCAGTCGTATCGTTTTCACATTCAGTTGTGTGCGGATTCCAGATCGTTAAAAGCGTGGCCGGGCCAAGTGCGGGAGTTGATGTCCAAACCCGTGGTGCGCTGCCATCCTCCATTGAAAAATAATCCGTATCTATCGCGGGCGATGTGCGTCCATTGTGGACAATCGACAATAATTCATTAACCGTTGGGAGCCGCCAGTCATTCGCCCCGCACAAACCCGCCGCATTCACAGCCAAGGTATAGGCATGGGTGTCACAGGCGGAGCCAGCGCACCAGCCTGTATCCTGCACGCCAGAATCCCCGCCATTGATGGAATTATCCGGGTTGAACCAGGAATAGGTATGGGATTGATCGCGCAAGCCGCCGTCATGGGTTTTAACCTCCCATATCAGCCCTGTGTGATTGTCGCGGACGCAATGCCATTCGGTTGCGTCTGCGCTTAATGGCTGGCCGTCTGCGTCCAGTTTGGTGAAATCAAAACCAGCGACACCACTGCCTGTTTTGGTGAGGGTGGCTGCATCGCGGCCATGCTCACCATCTTGTCCGGGGAAGCCCTCCACCGGACAAGGGATATATGTATTGTCGCCGCCACCCTCTATGGCTACGCACCCGGTGATGCCTGTGTCATTCAATGGATGGGTGGCGTTTACGGATGGTGTGGATGAAAAACTGCTGCTGGAACTGGACGGCTCACTGGATACAGAGCTGGAGCTTTCCGCTACAGAAGAAACGCTGGATGAAACAGCGACAGAACTGGCCGCGCTGGATGATGGCGGATTATTACTACCGCCACCACTTCCACCACATGCAGCCAGACCAAAAACAAAAAGCAATAAAACGGAACGGGAAATCATCATGGATGCTCCTGAATAAAAAATCGTGCCTGAAAATATTTTTTGAATGTGCGGATATGGCCCCGGTTAAGCGGGGCGATTGGCTATGTCGGGCATGTGTGTTTCTCCTTATTTATTCAGGCTGCTGATCGAACGGGAAGCGTCATATCGAAAACGGTACTGTTGCGAGATAAAACCCATTACCGCTGTTCATCAGTTTTTGATGCAGTGAAGTTTTGAAAATTTTTTTAGGTTCCCCGGTGATACCCCAAATGGCCACCACTGTTTCTGGCGCAGGTGCAGCCAACCATCGGCCGTTCATTCGATGCTGTGAAGCGCCAATTGGTTGGGGTGGTTGAGGTGGGATCAATTTCACTTTTCTTACGTGGAACGATGGTAAGTTTTCGCCCCTCCTCGTCCGTTAGCTCTGTCAGTTCTTCGTCCTCGGCCATTTCAAAATGCTTGTGAATAAGGCACATGCCGAAGCGATCCAAGGCATTGTGTTTGATGAGCACATCGCGGATTTCTTTGAAACAGGCGGCATCCTTCTCGGTAAAGACTTCCAATTCTTCGCTCCCCATATAGGGAATATCTCCCCATTGCATGGGCTGGATTTGTATGGCGGCGGTCATAGGTAAAGCTCCTTCAATAGATCGTGAAGGCCGCTTTTGCTCTCTGATAAGCGTGCGTGTACCTCGGCACTTTTTCAGGAAAAATGCGGCGCGTGTGGGTCACAGTATGTCGAGAATGGGTTCACAGAAATCGCAAGAGGATTTCAAAAGGGAACCTTTTTGGAACAAGGTTTTTTGCGGAAGGGCGACCCAGCTTTTCTGCCGCTTTCGTGTTGCAATGAGAGATGATTTGACTATAATCCAAAAAGGTTCCTTTTCGGAACGCCCGCCTCTTGCACGTCTTTTCCGCCTCTATTCCCCTGACCGTTAAAGAGCAGTCTTTGCGATGAAGATTGGTTATGCCCGCGTCTCCACAGACGACCAGAATCTGGATTTACAAACCGACCTGCTGCGCAAGGACGGTTGCGACAAGGTGTTTATGGAGAAAATGACCGGCAAGGTTGGATCGCGCCCGGTGCTGACCCGGCTGCTGGGCCAGCTTCGGGCGGGTGACGTGCTGGTGGTCTGGAAACTGGATCGGCTGGGGCGGTCACTCAAGCATTTGATCGACATTCTGCAAGAGCTGAAAGCCCGGCAGATCGGGTTTCGGTGCATCACTGACGGCATAGACACAGAAACCGCGTCGGGAAAATTGCTGTTCCACATTATCGGGGCGATTGCAGAGTTTGAGGGAGTGCTGATTTCCGAACGCACCAAGGCCGGGCTGCAAGCCGCCCGGAACCGGGGCAAGCGGATAGGCCGCCCGCCCGCGATAGACGAACATCAAATTCAACTGGCGCAGCAACTTATTGATTCAGGTGAAATGAGTCGTGCCGATATTGCCGCACAGTTCAATGTCGGCACAACAACCCTATGGCGGGCGATGAGGCGCGATTGCGGGCCATACGCCTCGCAATTGTGATGCGGCGCACAGCCCCCGCGATTGGCACGTAATGCCGCCTTGTCGGCGGTAATGATAGAGAATCAGGCTGGTAAGATACGACTCTGCTCCCGGCACAGGATTATTCCTTCGTATCCATCACTTAAGGACTAAATGATGTTCCCCGATATAAAATTCCCGCAAACCAAAGTTGACTGGCTGATTGCCGATTTTGCCAAGAAAGATAAACCATCCATTGCCGACTTCATGCGCTTGCGCACCATTGGTGGGTTATTTGATAGTCTTGATAATTACCGGGTAAACGCAAAAAACATGACCCCGGAACAGTTAGAATCTGAACAGCATAAATCCAACCGATTGGGGCGATATATGACGCGGGCAGGCGATCCGCGTCCATCTTCGCGTTGCGATGCTCATGCAATGATATCTGGTGGGCATCGCCAATCTGTTGTTATGCGTGGAATTATTGCGTGGCTAAAGATGCGAATCGACGACCCCCATAATGGGTGTTGGCTTCCACGCGATTGGGAAGATCGTAAGTTCATGCCCAATTACCTTCGCAATGCCGTCCCGCATAAGCGGATTCATACAGACCTTTACTATAAGTGGATTAATGGACGTATTGCGCCTCATACCATTAAAACACCGGATCAATTGATAAACGCGCTGCGGCTTATCCGCGCAATGTTGCAAAGCGGAAATGTTCCGCCCGGCGTTATATCTGGGACAGGAAAATAAAATGCTTTATACGATGTGCTTTGATAGCAGCAAATATATGCTCATGCTTTGGGACGCAACGCATGTACGTCAATTGTGTGGCGGTGACATAGACCACCGGGTTGATATTAACGGCGCACCGATCAGTCACGCAGGCATATTTAAAGAGCCTGTGCGAGTGAGTTTTGCAGAACAGTTTGACAGTGACAAAGGCCTTGAACGACCAGACCTTTGTGTATTTCAAGGGCGGCTATACCTCAATCAAAAAGCATATGATGCTTTATCTGACCTGATAAAAAATGACGGTGAATTCCTGCCTGTTATTGATGACCTTAATCAATCAGGCTACGTTTTCACGTCTATGCGCATAGCAGAAGATAATGATGCGCTGGATAAAAAATTAAGCCGCAAGAATGAATGGGGCGATGTGGAAAATTTGGCTTTCCATGAAGACAAAGTGAGTGATTGGTCAGTCTTCCGATGTGAATATGATATTTTTATGTCGCTGCATTGCCAGCATGATATTAAAAACGCTATTGAAAATACGGCGTTGCAGGGCATTTTATTCACGTCCAATTTAGGCGACGCCTCTTTTCTTCAAGAAAAAGGCGCGAAAAAACACAAACTAAGTTGAACTTGATGGGTCATGATCTTCAAAAGAATGGTAATTTCTATTTGACCTTGATTTATTGATTCTTCCCAGTTTCGTGTTGTCTATTTTCCTTTGAAGAAAGGCGGAAAGCTCATTAAAGCGAGCTTCAGAAAGCAACTTCCAATCCCCTTTAAAGTTCTTTTTTAATGACTGATGTATAGCCATATATTTAAACTTATCTGTTTTATTTGTATCGGATTTTTGAAATTCCTGATACCGCCCAATCAAATATTGAACATACGAAATCATTGAGCGGTTGCCTGCTATGCTGCCCGGCGGCGGCGCAACCATTACCTTTTGTTTCTGTGTTTTTATCGTCAAATTATGGGCCTGTATCGCCCCCGGACTCTGAATTGCGATCTGGCCTGAATTTGAATGTATAGTGATCGACAGATAGTTATCCAGCAACTGCTTGGCAACTCTTGTGATCTCTGGTGAGATTTGCGTTCCGTTTGGATTTTCATGGTTCTTTTTCATTAACTCTAAATCAAACGGTGAATAATCATTTTGCTTTGTATCAATAATTTTATGGTGTCGTGAACACAATAGAATAAGATTATTGAAAGAATGACGATCATCCATTGATTGATTTTCATCAAACCGAGGGCCAAGTTTACTTGCGGCGCGTATATGGCATATCTCCCCGGTGACAACACCATCATCTTCCACAATTGGATTGCTGCAATTGGGAAACGCACAACGATTTCCTGATAAGGCGAATAATCTTTTTATAGTTGTTTGTGTTGGAGCTGACATTTATCGTCCTTTGCTAAACAAAACCTGAAAACCCGTAAGAATATTGCGCAAAATAAAAACATCAAAGCTTTTAATCTTATTTATTTTCCGCGCTGCCCTGACGGCCTCGCCCGCAAACTTTTCTCAAGATTGCCATACACCTGATTGGCCGCCGACTTCGCCACATTGGACGAACAAATATCATCCGTGCCAAACAAAAACATCCAGTCAATCCGATACTCCGCCGTGCGTTTAATCAACGCATAGTGAAACAAAAACGCCTTCTCCGATATTTTCCCCCAGCTTGCTTTTAATTCCTGCCCGACAAGGTAGGGGCCGTATTGATCCGGGGCCAGCATCTTTCCGGCGCGGGTGGTGCGGTATTCCTCGATGGAGGCTCCGTTGAGGTAATGTTCATAGGCTTCCGCGATTTCAGCCCGGTCAAGCCATGTGTCGATGTTGGGATTGTCTTTTTCCTGCGTGGAACGTGCCCAGTTGCGTAATTCATGCAGCCGATGACTGAATTTCAAATACAGGCTGCTGGTGGTCTGGCGGGAAACGCCCGTTTGCGCAGCGGTATCCTTGGGCGATACAAAGCCCGCGTAGCAGCGCAAAATCTCCTGCACCTGTGTTTCAGTGAGGGTGGAATTGTGGATGTAGGGGTTTGCCATACCGGGTCAGAGATGATGGATTTGTCCCTATGGTAGCAGGCCGTTTGGCGGGTGTGGGATCAAACTGCTTTACATTACCCTCCTGAACTTGCTGAAAAATCCTGTTATCGCTATAGAGTAAGAACCTCCTTAAGAAACGACCCTTTGGAGGTTCCCCATGTATCAACAACCCCAATCCCGTGGACTGGCCAGCATTATCTACGGCCTTGGCAATGCGCTTGGCGTAATTGCCGCCGTCCTCCTGACCCCAATCTTTTTCCGGTGGGGCAGCAATTCCTTTGTGATGGAGTATGTGATTTCCCTGTGGGGGCATGAAGCATCCATCATCATGTTTGTGGTGATTGGCCTGTCTTCGGCCTATATCGCCTTTGCCTCTGTCAGTCTGGTGTTCAATTTCACGGTGACCTTTCTGGTCGCGGCCTTCGCCGCTCGCCGTCTGCCCAAGCGGCCATAGGCGCAGGAGACGACCATGAAAGACTTCTATGAAGATTATCGGTTCGGATCAGCGGACTGGGCAACATGGCATGAGGTGTATGAAGGCGGCCTGTTTGATAACCCCGGCCCGGTGCTGGGGTACATGGATGGCAAGCTGCTGATGCTGGACGGTGATGCGCCCATGATTACCATCGGCGGGGCGGGATCGGGCAAGCTGCGGGATTTGCTGGCCTATAGCCTGTGCGGTATCCAGCATGAAAACTATGGCTGGATCGCGCCGCCGCGCTTGCTGGTCAATGACCCGCGCGGGGAATTGGCGGCAATCTCCGTCCACAACCAAGTGCGGTTTGGTAAGGCGGCCTATTGCATCAATCCATTTGGACTGCATGGCTTACCGCAACATCGCCTGAACCCGTGGGATGTGATCCGCCCGGAGTCACCGACCTTTCACGCGGATTTAACCCTGCTGGTCAATGACCTGATCCCGCTGTCCGGCAGTTCCAATGCCGAGTATTTCGAGATCAGGGCGCGGCAATGGTGCGAAGCCTTGGCGCAGGATTATGCCGCAACCTTCGGCAAAGTCACCTTGCCAGCCCTGTATGACATGGTAAACGCGGTGGAGGACCCGGACGCATGGTCTGTCCTGCATGACCGGATGGCGGCCTCGCCGTCCATGGATGTGCAGCGCACCGCCACAGAAATCCAGAACAAACGCAAAAAAGTCCCCAAGGAATACAGTGCGATTATGGGGGAGCTGTTCAAGTATCTGGGGTTTTTGAATGACCCGACCATCCGCGACAGTTTGAGCGGGTCTGACTTTTCGCTGGAGGTGTTATGCCAGCGGGATTGCAATGTCTATTTGATGATCCCGGCGGAATATATCCACCAGCTTGCCCCCATGCTGCGGGCGATTATCGGTGCGGCCATGCTGTACAAGCAGCGCAACCCGTCCGCGCCGCGTGTGCTGTTTCTGGTGGATGAAGCCGCCACGCTGGGGCGGTTTGAATCCCTGCTCCGGGGTTACACCTATGGGCGCGGCATGGGTATTCGGGTGTGGAGTATCTGGCAGGATATCGGCCAGATCAGCCGCAACTATGGCCGCGATGCGCTCTCCGGCTTTATCGGCTCATCCCAGATGCGGCAATTCTTCGGGGTGCGGGATCTGGATACCGCCCGGATGGTATCAGCCATGCTGGGCAGCCAAACGCTGGAATACGACCAGGAACTGGATCAGATGCGGGCGCAGGTCGCGCAAGCGCAGATTATCAGCGAGTTGTTTTCAGGTGGTGATCCCTTTGCTGCCGGTATCAATTACAGCTATCAGGCGCAAGCCGCCATTCACCGGGTCAAGCAAGCCCGCTTGCTTATGACGCCGGATGAAGTCCTGAACATGCCGGAAGACAAGCAGGTGATTTTTATCAGCGGCAAAAACCTCATGCCGATCCATGCCGACAAGGTGCGGTATTTCACCAACCCGGATATGGCAGGGGCGTTTATGCCCAACCCCTATCATCCCCCGGTGGATTCCGTGCAGGTCATGACACCATCAGGGGCGCAGCGCAGGGCCGTTATCACCGAACGGGTTCCGGCAGGATTCGCGCATTATCCGCAATACGAATCCGGCAACTGGTCGTTCATCAAAGGCTATCGTCCGGCGAACAACAAACCGCCACACAAACGGAGGAAATGGAAAGATTTTATCGTGCCGGGTCCATGGTAACCGGACTCTCGAATGACGGACTGAACGCAGTGGTATGTGACAGGTTTTTTTGAAATGCAGTGCGCGTGAACACGATGATGTTCGTGAGGGATTTTTCATTGCATCGCAAAATAAATTATGTCTATACCCACGGCCCACTTCAACTTTTCGATGTCATCGAAACAACATCCTCAAAAGGAGAAGACCATGAGCAACGATAAAATTTTAAGGGAGGGAAGCCAAACCAATAACGAACTGACAACACACAATAATTCGTCTCCCGTGTGTTTGTTTGATATCGAAAAATACCGCCAAGACCTTGAAGGTTTTGATTTAACGGACGAACAGGCACGGGAATTACTGCAAACCTTGTGGTCAATCATGACCACCTTTGTCGAGCTGGGTTTTGGGGTGGATTCTGTCCAATATTTATTGGCACAACACAGCCAACCCCATTGCGATGAAGACTCAAGGTTGCTAACAACAAATGATGCAGCGCAAGAATTTAATCGCGCCGCATTGGATAAACGAAAGAAAGGCACATCATGACCAGCAAAACAGAGCAAAAGGCCGTGATTTATTGTCGTGTGTCCAGCATTAAGCAAACGACACGCGGCGATGGTTTAGGCTCACAGGAAACGCGATGCCGCGAGTACGCAAAGTACAAAGGCTATAGCGTTGTTGAAGTATTTCAGGATGATATGTCCGGCAGTCTGATTGACAGGCCGGGCATGAAAACCATGCTGGCCTATTTGCACAGAAATCGCAGCAATCCGCATGTTGTCATCATTGATGATATTTCCCGGCTGGCACGGGGGCTTGAAGCGCATATCCAATTAAGAGCCGCCATTAACAGCGCGGGCGGAACATTGGAATC
This sequence comes from uncultured Cellvibrio sp., assembly GCA_946480695.1. The sequence goes on along the minus strand of CAMLKG010000004.1, from coordinate 41,209 downwards.
CCCGTCGATTGAATTTGGTGAAGACCCGGATTCAATCCTTGTTGAAAACCTGCTGGCCAGCGTATCGCAACACCAGAGGCAGAAAAACGGTGAGCAAACCAAGAACCGGATGCGGGCACGCATGATGAATGGCTATTGGGTTTTCCAAGCCCCGATTGGTTATCGTTATACCCGCGTATCAGGGCATGGCAATGTGCTGGTACGCAATGAACCCTTTGCCTCCATTATTCAAGAAGCCTTGGAGGGTTTTGCATCGGGACGGTTCCAGCTACAGGCGGAGGTGAAACGCTTTCTGGAATCACACCCTGAATATCCCAAGTGCAGCAATGGTTATGTCCGTTCCCAGCAGGTCACCGACATTTTGACCAATCCGGTCTATGCGGGTTATGTCGAGGCTCCCAACTGGGACGTTTCGCTTCGCCAAGGCCACCACCAGCCGCTTATCAGTTTCCAGACGTTCAAGGCGATTGAAGAGCGAATCAATGGCAAGGTCAAAGCCCCCGTCCGAAAGGATGTGAATATGGATTTCCCGTTACGCGGGGCGGTGCTGTGCGGTGATTGCGGATCGCCACTGACCTCTTGCTGGTCAAAGGGCCGCAATGGGTCTTACCCCTACTATCTCTGCCACAAGCGCGGCTGCAAAAGTTATGGCAAGTCAATCAAGCGCGAAACGTTAGAAGGCGAATTTGAAAATATCCTGCGCTCCCTGCAACCCACACAAGGGCTGTTTACGGTTGCACGCAAAATGTTTGAGGATTTATGGAATCACCGTCTGGCGATGACGACAGATCGGATTCGCACCTTGAAAACAGACCTGTCAAAAATCGAAAAACAAATTGAGCAATTTCTTGATCGGATTGCAGACACAGACACGCTTTCCATCATCAAAACTTATGAAAGCAGGATTCGAAAATTGGAGGAACAAAAGATCGTGATTGAAGAAAAAATCGCGCAATGTGGCCGCCCGGCACGAAGCTTTGACGAAACACTTAGAACCGCTTTTGATTTTCTCGGAAACCCTTGGAAACTCTGGGATTCCGAGCGACTGGAGGATAAAAGAACCGTGTTAAAACTGGCCTTTATTGATCGTTTGACTTACGTGAGGAATGAAGGGTTTAGAACCCCGGATTTATCCTTACCCTTCAAGGCTTTAGCCGATATTTCCAAGGGTAATTTAAAGATGGCGCACCTGACTGGATTCGAACCAGCGACCAACGGCTTCGGAAACCGCTACTCTATCCAACTGAGCTACAGGTGCAGGGAAAGGCCCGCGATTTTACTGATCTGGCCCCTGCTCGTCCACCAGCGGTGCTTATTAATTTCCTGCTAATTCCTTGAGGTTCAATTCCCTGGCTACCCCTGTGGAGCCCAGGCTTTGGGTCATGGTGCCGAAGGGGAAGTCGCGAATCATATTTTCCAGGCGCGGCAGGCAACGCTTGAGGTTGGTGTAATGGCGGAAGTTGCTGAACCAACTGGCATTGGGGATGCGAGGTTGATCCGGGTCTATTTCCCAGGGGTGCAGGTAGAAAATTTGCGGTTTGGATTGGTTGCTGCTGGCGCGGTTAAATAGCCAGCGCGACAGGGCATAGGGATATTGGCGAAAGTAACCGCCGCCTGCCGCAGGCACGGATTGGCCGAATACCTTGGCGGTAGTGAGCGGGAATTCCACCAATGCGGTGCCGCTACTGGTAATGATGCGGTAGGGTTCTTCCGGGCTGCCGGGTATGCCGTAATTGTCATGGCGGGTGGGGAAAATACTGGAGTCCCAGGTAAATCCAAGTTCGGCCAGTGTATCCAGCGCCCAAAGCGATTTACGGGTAATGGAATAGCTGGCAGCGCGATAACCGGTTATCGGTGTTTGCGCCAAGTCCTCCAGGATTTGTTTGGATTTTACGGTTTCCTCGCGAAACACGTCGGGGGTTTGCTGGTAAATCAATTGGTGGCTGAAGCCGTGGGAGGCGATTTCATGGCCTTGGGCATGAATTTTTTTTACTAGCTGCGGGTAACGTTCGGCAACCCATCCCAGGATAAAAAACGTGATTTTGATATTGGCATCATCGAACAGCTGCAACAGTTTGTCGGTGTTGGCTTCCACCCGCGATGGCCATTGCGGCCAGTCTTCCGGTTTTATCACATTGGCAAACGCGGCGACATGATAATAATCTTCAACGTCAACCGTCATGGCGTGGGTGATGGTGTTGTTCATTCGCTGCTCGCTGGATCGTCAGGCCAAAATAAAACGGCATCTTGCGATGCCGTCATTTAATCGCTGTGCTGCAAAAAATCAGACCTTGTAGTAATCGCGGTACCATTTCACAAAATTTTCGATGCCCACTTCTATCGGGGTCGTGGGTTTGTAGTCAACGTCTTCGATCAGGGCATCCACATCGGCGTAAGTATCCGGCACATCACCCGGTTGCATTGGCAATAAATTCTTGATGGCTTTCTTGCCCAGGCATTCTTCCAGCACTTCAATGTAATGCAATAATTCCACCGGGTTATTCGAGCCGATGTTGTAAATGCGATAGGGGGCTTTTGATGTGGCGGGGTCCGGTTTGTTACCGTTCCAGTCAGGATTGGGTGGCGCCACATGGTCCACAGTGCGTATTACCCCCTCCACTATGTCGTCGATGTAAGTGAAATCGCGGCGATGGTGGCCGTAATTGAATACATCGATTGGCTCACCGGCGAGGATTTTCCTGGTGAAAATAAACAGCGCCATGTCGGGCCGGCCCCAGGGGCCGTATACGGTAAAAAAGCGCAGGCCAGTGGTGGGGATGTTGAACAGGTGGCTATAGGTGTGCGCCATTAATTCATTAGCCTTTTTACTGGTTGCATAAAGGCTGACCGGGTGGTCCACATTGTTATGCACAGAAAAAGGCATGGACATATTCAGCCCGTAGACCGAGCTGCTGGATGCATAGACCAGGTTTTCAGTCCCGAAATGACGGCAACCCTCCAGGATATTTAAAAACCCGGTGATGTTGGCATCAATATAGGCTTGCGGGTTTACCAGCGAATAACGAACCCCTGCTTGTGCCGCCAGGTTGACTACGCGGTCCGGTTTATGAGTTTTAAATACCTTATCAATCGCTGCCTTATCTTCCAGGTTGCAGCGAATATCCGTAAATCCGCTATTGGAAGTAAGGTGGGAAAGGCGATCTTTTTTGATTTGTACATCGTAGTAATCATTGATGTTATCTATACCGATGACTTCATCACCGCGTGCTAACAAACGCTTTGCAAGGGTGGAACCGATAAAACCGGCGGTTCCTGTCACTAACACTTTCATGAATAAATCCTTGGGTTTAGAGGCGGGCGTCTACCGATTCTTTGGGTAGGATATGTTTCACGTCGAAGAGCACGTGATTGGGTTTTCCATATTTGCGGATGGCACCGGCACCCATATCGCGGAATTTTTGGTGGCCCACGCACAGGATGATGGCATCGTAACTGCCGGGTTGCGGTTCCTTAATTAGCTCAAGGCCATATTCATGTTGCGCTTCGGCAGCATCGGCCCAGGGGTCATACACGGCTACATTTGCATTGTAATTGCGCAGCTCATTAACAATATCAATCACGCGGGTGTTGCGTAAATCAGGGCAATTTTCTTTAAAGGTCAGGCCCATGATAAGGATATTGGAATCCACCACATGGCATTTGCGCTGGGTCATCATTTTCACCACTGACTCGGCAACGAACATCCCCATGCCATCATTAATCCGGCGGCCTGCAAGGATGACCTCCGGATTGTAACCAACCTGCTGCGCCTTATGGGTGAGGTAGTAAGGGTCTACGCTAATACAATGGCCACCCACCAGGCCAGGGCGGAAAGGCAGGAAGTTCCACTTGGTGCCGGCGGCTTCCAGCACTTCAAGGGTATCGATGCCCAGGCGTTTAAAGATAAGGGCCAATTCATTAATAAGGGCAATATTGATGTCGCGCTGGGTATTTTCGATCACCTTGGCTGCTTCAGCGACTTTGATACTGCTCGCTTTATGGGTGCCAACGACCACAATACGGCGATAGAGCTGGTCAACATATTCGGCGACCTCGGGCGTGGAACCCGAGGTAATCTTGGTAATGTTATGGACTCGATGTTGTTTGTCGCCCGGGTTAATTCGCTCCGGACTATAACCGGCAAAAAAATCGATATTAAAGTGTAACCCCGAGGTTTTTTCGATAATGGGGACGCAGATTTCCTCAGTGCAGCCGGGATATACCGTGGATTCAAAAACGACGATGGCATTTTTGCCGATAACGCGCCCTAGCAATGCGGACGCTTTTTCAAGCGGTGTTAAATCCGGCTGCTTGCTGTCATTAATAGGCGTCGGAACGGTAACTATATATACGTCACAACCCTTAATTGCGGCCTCATCGGTGGTATAGCTCAGTCGGGTGGCCTGGCGCAGTTCATCGGTATCCAGTTCAAGGGTGCTATCTATACCCTGGTGCAATGCATCAACACGGGCCTGGTTGATATCAAAACCAACGGTAGTGATTTTCTTGCCGAACTCTACCGCCAGGGGCAGGCCGACGTAACCTAAACCTATTACACAAAGCTTGGGATTGCTTGCAAACATGAGGGGGGTCCTAGCGAAAACGGAGATCCAAAGGTGCGCTAAATTACCATATTTTTTGTGTCATTTAGCTATGGTTCCTACAGACCTTTGACATTTTGTTGGGAAAAGCCGCGTTTAGCTGCCAGGCTGGCGGAATTACGTCGCGGCCGGTCGAGCTTTTGTCATAAAACTGGATATAATGTGCGGCCGTCTCAACCGCTCATTTCAAGGAATCGGGTTTGTCCTACATTCGACTTAACAAGCACTATATTCATTTACCCTATTTATTCCTCGGGATTACTGAAGCCTGTTTATTGGGGGGCGCGGCTTGGGCTTCACAGTTTTTTATCGCGGATCATCCGGAAGTCACCCGGAACTGGACCCAGATAGTTGTTTTTTCCTTGCTGTTATCCTGTTGCACTTTGTCGATGGGGGTGTACCTCGCACTGGTGCGCGAAGGTTTTGGCAGTATGGTGCTGCGAACCCTGGTGAGCTTTTTCCTCCTGGGCAGTTTGAGCCTGTTTATTATCGGCCTGATCCTTGGGGAAGAACTCATCCCCCAATCATTGATTTTTTGGGGAGTGTTGATTGCAACAGCCCTGGTAATTATTGCGCGTTTTATTTTCCTTAAGGTTGTCGATACAGATCAATTGAAACGCCGGGTTGTTATTTACGGTGCCGGGACCAGGGCAAAAAAGCTACTTGATGATCTGGCTCCCGAAGTAGCGGTTCTCGGTGTAACCATTGTGGGTTGTATCCCCAGTGAAAATGAGGTGATCGAGGTTGATCCCCGGCTGGTTATCGACGAACCTGCTGATTGGCTGGCGTATGCCAGGAACGCACAAATTTCTGAAATTGTTATTTCCCCGGACGAGCGCCGCAGAAGCTCGGGAAATGCTTTTCCCCTGGGGCAGTTCCTGGATTGCAAACTGGCGGGAATTGTTTCCAGTGATGCATTGAGTTTTTGCGAACGGGAATTGGGAAAAATTGATATCAGCCTATTGCAGCCCAGTTGGATGTTATTTTCCGATGGATTTAAATATTCAAAGCGCAGGATGATTGCAAAGCGTGTATTTGATTTGGCGTTGGCATCGGCTTTTTTTGCAATGCTATGGCCTTTAATGTTGCTGACGGCTATAGCCGTGCGCCTTGATAGCCGCGGCCCTATTTTGTATCACCAGATTCGCGTTGGTTTTAATGGTAAAATCTTTCGGATTTACAAATTCCGCAGCATGCGCATCGACGCCGAAAAAAACGGTGCTGTCTGGGCAAAGAAGAATGATACCCGCGTGACCCGCGTCGGGGCATTTATACGCAATACCCGCCTGGATGAGTTGCCCCAGCTTTACAACGTGCTCGCTGGCCACATGAGCTTTGTCGGGCCGCGCCCCGAGCGTCCCGAGTTTGTCACAGATCTTGCAAGGCAAATTCCATTCTATGAGACTCGCCATAAGGTAAAGCCGGGCCTGATGGGTTGGGCGCAGCTTAAATATCCTTATGGCGCCTCGGTGGAAGATGCAAAAAACAAACTTCAATATGATTTGTATTACACCAAAAACCACAGTTTCCTGATGGACATGCTCATCATGATCCAAACGGTTGAAATTATCTTGCTGGGTAAAGGCGTTCATTAGCAGCGCTGCTCGCCCGTTAGTTTTTCTTTTTCCTTACATTAAGGGGTTGCGAGTGAAAAACATTATTAGCGTCCTGTTCCCTATGTTTGCCGCCGTATTTTTGCTCGCCGCTTGCAGCAATAACAAACCGCTTCCGGCACCGGAATTAAATGAATCAGCGGCAGTGCTTCCGGAGTATCGCATTGGTGTCGATGATGCGCTGCAAATCAGTGTGTGGCGCAATCCCGAATTATCACTCTCGGTGATTGTAAGGCCCGATGGGAAAATATCCATGCCATTGATCGGTGATATCAAGGCTGCGGGCTACACGGCGACCCAACTCTCCGAGGTTATTGTAAAAAGTTTATCAAACTATGTCAGAAGCCCGCAGGTCACTGTCATTGTCAGCAATCCTAGCAGCTCTGACTTCCAGCGCCGGGTGCGTATTACGGGTGCGGTGAATAGCCCGCAGTCAATTCCCTATCGCGAAGGAATGACAGTGCTGGATTTGGTATTGCTTGCAGGGGGCCCTAATGATTATGCCTCTGCCAATAAAGCCAAGCTCTACCGCAATGTGAATGGCAAGGTACAAGTATTTACTATCAAACTGGATGATTTGATCCATGATGGCGACCTGGAAACAAATTATCCATTGCAGCCATCCGACATAGTAACTGTACCTGAACGCGCTTTTTAACCAATATTCACTATCAGCATAATGACTTCAGAGATATTTCATGGATAAAGCTTATCTAAAAGATATGTTGGTAGCCTTGCGAGCGGAGCTGGTCCGTTTCCGTTATTGGTGCGTTGCAATCTTTATTCTTGTTTCCTTCACGCTCCTCGGTTTGGGTTTGATCTGGCCAAAAACTTACACGACCAGCGCTGTACTGTTTGCTGACGTTACTAACATTATTGAGCCTTTACTGAAGGGCCGGGCTGAAGTTACGAAGATAGATCGCAGTGAGCAAGCCGGCGAGGTGATATACACGCGCAATAATTTAGTGGCAGCCGCTATCGAGGCTGGGCTTATTACCAAACAAACCGATGAGGCCCAGCAAGATCGAATTATTCGCCAAATTCGCAGTGCTATTACTATTCGCAAAGAGCGTAATAACAACCACTTTACTATCAGTTACAGCGCCGATAATCCCGATAAATCGTTTGAGATGCTCAATGCGATTGTTAATGTATTTATCGAAGATACTGCGCGCAAAAAGCGTGAAGAAAGTGTGGGTGCATACAATTTTATTGATGCGCAGGTCCAAACCTATAAAAAACAATTGGAATCTGCCGAAGAAAAATTAAAAGACTTCAATGCTAAAAACACCGATGGGAGTGAAGAGTCGGTAAGTAATCGTATTGCAGGATTGCGTCAGGAAATTGAAGCGCTAAAAATTACCATTGAGGAAACCCAGGCCAGGATGAACACCATCCAGCAACAATTGGGTTCCGAAGGGCAGTATTTGCAGGCAAAGGGGCAGATAGATGAGATGCGCCAACGCCGAACTGTCCTTACGAATCAACTTGAGCAACTATTGCTGAGTTATCAGGAAAGCTATCCGGATATTATTTCATTGCGCGCACAGATAGCTGATCTCGATGTGGCGATCGAAAAAATGCAGTCTTCCGGTGAGGTATTTGGCAACTCGGAGAAAGTACAGAATCCATTGTATGAAGAGTTGCGCAAGCAATTGGCTGAAGCGGATGTAAATCTGCGAACGCAAAAGCGACGTATGCAATCGCTGGTTAATTTGCAAGAACAAGAATATGAACGGCAACAACGGATAGCTTCCAATCAAGCCCAGCTTTCAGAATTAACCCGCGACTACAACGTCACAAAAAAAGTGTATGAAGAAATGTTGCAACGGAAGGAAGCGGCGCGCTTATCCATGACGCTGGATATCGAAGGGCAGGGCGTCAGTTATCGGATTCAGGAACCCGCATCATTTCCGCTGAAGCCTTCCGGAATTACATTTATCCATTTTGTTTTCATAGGGCCAATTGCGGGATTGGCAATCTCTTTGGGTTTATTGGTTTTGTATGTTCTGTTAGACCCGCATTTCCGGTCCGCGCGTGCGTTGCAACGTCAACTGCCGGAAGATATTGAGTTGATCGGAATAATCCCCCACTACAAATCCCCACTTGGCGAGCGGTTGTTTAAACGGGACATGTTATTAATTCTCGTCATATTGGTTGCATCCCTCGCTACCTATGTTGGCATCGCCGTTTTTTGGCACTATTCGCAAGGCTAATTGGTGAGGCACCAGGTAATTGCAATGGACAATCTAAAGCAAAACAAACTAAACGACTTGATTGCTGATGTCGATGAGCTGGTCGAGAGCAGCGGCCAATTGGTCAAGACTGCGGTAATGGAACATCGCAAGCGTGAACAGATTAAAAATATGTCGTTGCCCCTGCTTTGGTCGCAGGATGAGATGTATGAGAAAAAAATTATCTTTACCGGCATGCGTCAGCGCGATGTTCTGAATGCGTATCGGGAAATAAGGATTCGACTCTTAAACAGAAGCAAATCTGACAACATAGTTGTATTGGTATCTTCCGTAGCCGGAGTAGCCGAATCGGCTGATTTCAGTTTCAATCTCGCGGCAACCTTTGCGCTTGACCAACATAAAACCGCATTGTTTGTTGATTGCAATCCCTATAGCAAGGCGGCAGAAAAATATGTGGTCAGCGATGTCAATGCAGGCCTGACGCAATATTTAAATGATTATACAGTGCCGTTAAAGACAATCATCTATCCAAGCGGTGTTGAGCGATTGCGGGTTATTCCGTCGGGTGGGTCGAGTGAGTCAGCGGCGGAATTTTTCAATTCAAAACGGATGGAAGTTTTCGTTGCAGAAATAAAATCTCGCTACCCTGATCGTTTTATCGTCCTGGATGCGCCTTCCGTACAGCACTCTACGGAAGCTCGCATTTTGGCAAGATATTGTGACCATGCATTATTGCTAGTCCCGTTTGGAAAGGCTGTTACTGACGAGGTTCTCGCAGCAGTTGATGCGGTAGGCAAAGAAAAATTTGCAGGCGTGGTATTCAATAATTGATAAGGGGTCCTGTGGAATATGAAACAATATTGGCGAATTAATTCGACCGGGTTCGTATTCGGCTTCCTATCAAGCTGCGCCTTTTCACAGGGGTTCGGTGGCAGTGTCTCGGTATCTTCCGGTGAGTCCGATAACGCATTTAAAACCGAAGATAATCTGCTGAGTGAACGCCAGGATACTTATAAGCTCGGCGTTAAAGGGGAATATAGCAACCAATTCCTGAACGCCACAGCTGAATATACTGGCCAGGATCAACGCTATGCCAAGAATTCCCAGGAAGACAGGGCCTTCGTTGAAGGAAGTTCCGCGCTTTTACTGGGCGCCGCTTCAAATCCGGTTGATTTGGAATTGAAGCATTCCCGCCGGACGTTGCTGGGTGCACCGGATGATATCAATGTCTCGACAAATCAGGATGATCGTGAAATTCTCAGTGTAATTCCCCGGGTGAAAAAAAAATTATCCAATGCTGACCTGCTCATGGCATCAGCGGAGTTTACCAACATAGAATTTACTAAAAATGAACTCAATAACTCCGAGCGTGTCACTGCGGCGCTAAGTTGGCTGCGTGATATTTCCAGGATCAGTAGCCTCAGTGTGGAAGTAGAGCAGACGGATATCAGTTTTGAAAATTTCAATGTTGCTGATTACCGTTATACCAATTCCATGTTGGTCTACTCACGACAATTACGCAGGCTGGCTTATTCGCTCGCCGCCGGTTATAACCAAAGTGAGCGGGATCTGGGCGATACCTACGACAGCCCGACATACACGGCCAGTGTTAACTACAAGACGGCTTATCATAACTTCCAGCTTACATCTAACCGGGCCATTACGGATTCATCGCTGGGAGGTGGAAATGTTCCATCAGTCAATTTAAACCCTACGAACGATGGTGCATTCAACGTAGACCAAATTGAACGAACCAATACCGAATTGTCATGGACTACGCAGATTTTATGCATCAAATGCACGGCGGGGTTCTCATGGTATTCCAACAAAGACAATTATCTGGTTCTGTCCGATGAGGGGCGCCAGAAGGGCGGTGCGGTGAATTTCTCCTATGCGTTTTCTGATAATGCCCGGCTGTCCTATCGCTTGAGTGATATGAAACAAACGTTTGCCGGAACCCTATTGGGTAAAGGTTACAACTACAGGACACAGCTTCTGGAAATCAGTTTCGATGTCTCCAGGGATATCGGAACGAGAATTTTTTATGAAAAGGAATCGCGGGATTCAGATACCAATTCCCGTACATATGATGAGAATTTTTTTGGTGCGGCAATTTCTTACGCTTTCTGAACAGCAGGCAAAATAGTTTTTCTGCTGGTGATGTGATTGCATTAACCACATTGTGATGCAACAAATTTTACTGATTAATTGGGGGGAACCCATGCGCAAGTTACCAATAATAATCCTGCTGGCAATATTATTATGTATAGCGGGATGCAGCGATAAAAATGAAGAAATGGCAAATGACGTTGCCAGGCATGCAACCTCGGCCAAGACCTATAAGCAGCAAGGGCAACTTAAAGCGGCGATGCTGGAGGCAAGGAACATTATCCAGCTGCAACCTGGAAGTGCGCAAGGTTATGTGCTGCTGGCTGGCATTTACAATGAGTTAGGCGTTAGCTCAGCAGTGTATAAATTGTTAGAACCGAAACTGGATTCATTACCCGAGGTTGCCACTGAACTAGCGCAGGCCTACCTTAATGGCAAAAAGTATCGCTCAGCGTTGAACATCATTGAGGAGCATCCCGCAAATAGTGAGGAGGACAAGCAGCGCCAAGCAAAAATTGCGAGCTTGTCGAGTATTTACCTGGGTGAAAATGATGCAGCAAATAAATTATTAGAGACGTTGAAAAGAATAAGCGGCAATACCGCTGATATTGCCGTTGTCGAGGCAACATCAGCCTTATCGCAAGGAAAAACGGAAGTTGCGTTAGAAATATTAAATACGGCATTGCAAACACATCCCGAGAATTTGGAGCTTTTGCAGTTGCTCGGTAGTGTCAATGTTTATAACCGGAATTTGGAAGTGGCGGAAAAGCATCTCACCAAGGCGCTTGGCCTGTTACCAAAAACGGACATTATTACCGGTCAGCGTTTAAACGTATTAACTCTATTGACCGAAACCCTGATTCAATTGGGGCGTACCAGTGAGGCGTATACCTACCAAAAAATAATTGCGGAGGCGAACCCGGACAGTAATGCTGCACAGCAGCGTTTTAATGAAGCGATGGAATTATTCCAGCAGGGAAAATTAAGCGAGGCCGAAGCCATCCTGCATGAATTACGCGAACAGTTTCCCAATGATAAAAATACTGCAACCTTGTTGGGCATGGTTGAATTTCGTAAGGGCGCGGACGATAAGGCCTCGACTTTATTTGATGAATTTATCGATCCTGAAACGGCGACCCCGACAATTATCCAAGCCGCGGCATTGGTTAAGTACCGCAATAACCAAATGGATGACGCTGTAAAATTGCTCAAAACCGCCGCGGAAAACCAACCGGGAAATGCAACGATCCTTGCTACCTATGGCTTGGCATTGCTGGACCAGGATGACAAAAGTGCGGAGGGTGCTAAGGCATTGGAAAAAAGCCTTGCGATAGACCCAAAGCAACAGCGAATTAGAATCGCCCTTGCGAAAAGGTACATTGCATTGGGACAAACAGAACAGGCTATCGGGCAGCTACAGAAAGCTTATCAGGAGCAACCGTTGGATTTGGTAATCCAGCAGACATACCTTAAAGCGCTTTTTGATAATGGTTTCCCTGATCGTGTGAAAGAGGAAGTCGCCAGCTTTAAGGAAAAATTTCCGGACAATCCGCGCGGCGACTTTATTGAAGGTTGGTATAGCGTAGAAGAAAAAGATTATGCGGCAGCGCAACAGGCATTTGAACGTGCGGCCTCAGCAAAAAACAATCCCGAGAAGCAGCTGGCTTACTCCGGTTTGGCACAAGTCTATGAATTACAGAAACAACCGCAAAAAGCTGTCGCCAGTTGGCAGATGGCCATTGAATCCGATCCGAATATGACAGCCGCCTATGGTCGATGGTTGGCAATTATGCAACAGCTAAATCGAAGGGACGAAGCAGTAGCGTTCCTGCATAAAATGGAGAAGGAAACTTCGGGCTGGCAGTCATCGGTGTTGTTATCGCAATTAGAGCTGCAAAACAATAAAATCGAACAATCCATCAACCATATTGAAATGGCATTATCCCGCAGCCATGAATCGGAAAATGTAAAACAAATTGCGGCCCGGTTGTACCAAACGCAAGGAGTAATCTTGCGTCGGGAAAAGAGGCTATTAGAAGCGCGGGCAAGTTTTTTGAAGGCGGTAAAACTGTTTCCGGAAAACGCAGGCTTTTTGCATAACCTTATTGAAATCGAATTGGCGGATAACAAAATTACTGAAGCGCAAAAACTGCTTGACCAGTTTATTAAGACCAATGATAACGAAGCGGAGCGCCTCTATCTGCAAGCTAACATTCGCCTGGCGGAACAAAAAGCCGAGGAGGCCCTGACGCTATACAGAACCGCATGGGGAATTAAGCCGTTGGAGCAAGTTGCTGAAGCAATATATGGGATTTACCAAAACCAGGGCAAACCGGATTTAATGGCATCCTTTGGTAAGGAGTGGGCAGAAAAATTACCGAAAAGTCCGCGCGCCACCCTGGTCAATGCCATTGGTGCGCAACAGAATAATGATATGGACGGAGCTTTGCATTGGTATGAAAAAACCGTGGAACTTGCCCCTAACATACCTGCCGCATTAAATAATCTCGCCTGGATTTATTATGAAAAGAAGGACGAGCGCGCGGAGGAAATGGCGAAAAGGGCCTACGAAATTTCCCCTAGTAATCCCGCAATCCTCGATACCTATGGTTGGATCCTTGTCGAAAAAGGAAAGGTGACTGAAGGGATGGAATACTTGCAGCGCGCAGCTGATACCGCGCCGGACAACAAGGACATCCTTAACCATGTAAAAGAAGCGCAGCAACGCCAATAATATAAGGATGACAACCAGCGCAACTTATAAGCCCGCGGCGCAAGCCGCCAGCCCATTCAGAACCCGGGCCTGGGTGCAGTCCTGGGTTGATGTATGGGGTAATCACCCGCGCATCAAATTGATCGACCTGGGTGGCCGCCGTGATCCGCTTGAAATGGTGTACACCATCAATCACAAATTAAAAGGAATTATCCCGGTTAAAAGTTTAGTCATCGCGGGTAATGGTTTTGCTGATTTTGATCCGCCGAGAGCTGAATATAATGACCTGGAATCATTGGTTCAGCTTGCCGGGGGCATGGATTGCCTATTGAAAGAATTAACCAGGTTATCGTGGAACCAATGGGCTTTAACCGACTTTCACAACAATGATTCTTTCAATGAATTGGTGGCAACGTTATCAATTGCGAATGGGCTAGCTTCGACTAAAACCAAATTGGAAATGGCTTATCGTATTAGTTCGAGCGATATAAATAGCTATAAAAAGCAACTAAGTGCCTCAACGCGGGCAAAATATTTTAATCGAAGGTCCAAGCTTGCGGAGCACGGTTTAATAGAAGTGACAGAATTAACTTCTGCACAAGACCTATTTAATCTCTTAAACCATTTTCACCAGAAGCGTTGGGGGCGGCCCTGCTATTCGGCCCAGTCAATGACCTTTTTCAGGTTATTTCTGGAGCGGATTCGATGCGAAGGTGGTGTTCCGATGATGCAAAGTTTGCAGATCGCGGGTGAAACAGTTTCAGTCTTATTCGATCTTGTCTGGAATGGTGTGCGTTACAATATACAGTCCGGTTTCCTTGAAGGACGGTTTCCACAGCTAGCGCTGGGTTCTATCCATTTGGGTTTTGCAATAGAACAGGCGTTGAATGATGCGTTAGTTTATGATTTGCTGGTGGGGCAGGGAAAAAATACGAATTACAAGCAACAAATTGCCACGGAAAATACGTCTATGTCCTCTGTTATTGCTGTTCGTGGATGGTTGAAAAGCCTTTATCGTATCTATGGAAAGTAAAAAAATACTTTTTAATATTCATAAACGCTTCCGAACCAATCATCTCCGTATATTTACTGCTTCCATTAACTCTATCCAGATTGCTCAAGCATGACATCAACATCAAAATTAATGTTGCGGGGCGCAACACTTAGGGTGATTAAGACCTTGGTGGGTATTGTCATCGGGTTCCTGATGATGCCTTTCCTATTAAATAGCCTGGGCACACATTTGTATGGTTTATGGATAACAATAGGAAGTGTTGTTGCATCCTATTACTTGCTTGACTTAGGGTTTTCCCAGGCGGTAACTCGCTATGTCGCGCGCTATATCCATCAGCGCGATTACACAGCCGCAAACAAAATCATAATAACATCGCTGGTAATATATTCTGTATTGGGGTTGTTGGTGGTTTTGCTAAGCCTATTCGCAGCTCAATTTGGGGCGGGATACTTTATAGAAAATAAAAACGATGTTGATTTGGTTCAAATTCTTTTGATAATTAGCGGTATATCTCTCGCATTTGAATTCCCGGCGAAAGCTTTTCCAGGAGTTATCAGTGCCTACATGCGCTTCGATACCATTGCAATTGTTGGGTTAATTAAAACGATAACAGATGCAATTCTCATATATTTGGTTATTACGTTGGGTTATGGCCTTGTAGCGATGTCGCTGGCAGTATTTGCTACAAGTATGTTGAGCACCTTGTTTTATGTTTATTATTGTAATCAGCTATTTAAAGAACTGAAATTTTCAATAACGTATTTGGAAAAAAACACCGCAAGGGAGCTATTTCATTTTAGTAAATGGGTTTTTGTGAATGATTTAAACAGCCTGTTAAAAGGGAAAATGGATATTTGGTTCATCGCTTATTTTACAACGCTTTCAATGGTAACTACCTATTACGTGGCAATAAGATTGGTTGAATACGCGATACAGTTTTTGGTGCAGGCCACGGGAATGTCAAGTCCGCTGTATGCCAAGTATCATGCACTAAATGACCAAAAGTCCTTGTCTTTTGCTGTTGAACTATTCCTCAAGGTTAATGTGATTCTTGGTACCTG
This sequence comes from uncultured Cellvibrio sp., assembly GCA_946480695.1. The sequence continues at coordinate 25,902 of CAMLKG010000004.1, read as the reverse complement.
CATAGCTGTCGGCTTCTATACATTAGGGGATGGTTTTATCCGTATTTGGATGGGAGAACAGTTTGAAGTAGAAGTTGCCTATATTTGCCTGGTGGTTATCGGTTGCGGGAGGCTGATTAGCTTTATGACATACCCTTTCGGCAGCTTGCTATTAACTATTAAGCGCCATGATATAACTGCAAAAGTATCTATAATGGAAACCGCTATTGCTGCCATCCTAAGTGTTATATTAATTCCAAAGTATCACTTAATTGGAGCAGCGATAGCGATAGCTGTTCCACTGGTGATTGGCCGCGTATTCATTATCAGCATTTTTGCGGCGCAATTCGTAGATATTCATTGGGCTAACCTGATATTTCGAGTGAGTATCTACATTGTGGTTTCTGTTTTGGTTGCTGCAGAGCTGCGACAATACATATACGAAATAGAAAGTTACAAAGAGTTGATAGCAAATGCTGCTATTGTGACCATTTTAATGGTGCCTTTATCTATATTGTCACTATACAGTTATCGAGATATTAAATTTCTTTCTGAGAAAATTTTTTCTGCCTTTAAAAAATCGAGCAAAACAGAAAAATGAAAAAAGTAAGCATTGTTATACCAGCCTATAATTGCGCGCATCTAATAGGTAGGACGATTAATTCAATCCTGGCCCAAACTTACGACAATTATGAAATAATAATTGTTGATGATGGCTCTACTGATAAAACTAAAGAAGTTATAGACGCTGTCAATGATAATAGAATCAGGTATTTTTATCAGGAAAACCATGGTGGGCCATCAAAAGCCAGGAATAAAGGTATAGATAGTGCTATCGGCGACTATATTTTTATTTTTGACGCTGACGATGTTATGCGACCTCAAAAAATCGAGCTGTCTGTAGCGGCGATGGAAAATAATCCTCAAGCGGATATTCTTTTTACTCGATTTTCGTTGATCAGTGAAGATGATAAGGTTGTGCGTGAGGATTATTTAAAAGAGTACGTTACTTTATCCAACCTTATTGGAACAAAGCACATTGATGACAATGCATATTATTTAAAATCGAACGAGCTTCAGGCAGCAGTTGTAAAAAGTAATTTTATAGGTACATCCAGCGTAGTGTTGCGGTCATCGGCACTGACTGGCTCTGACAGATTTGATGAAAGCCTGAAGAATGCTGATGACAGATTGTTCTGGATTCAATATGCCGCAAAACATGATGCTATTTTTCTTAATACGATACTGCACGATTACCGAATAGTTAGTTCAGGCCTTACCGGACAGGGGATGCTTAAGAAAGGTCCGCACAAGATATCTGCGTTGGAAAAAGCGAAAGATTATTGCGCGGATCAAGCGCTTATTAAACTGCTTGATCTGGAGATTTCCCAGAGTTACCTTGCAATGTCAAGAGAAGAAAAAAACGCGAAAAATAAAAAAATGCAACGTTTCTACGCAAAAAAAAGTATGGCTTACAAATTTAATTATAAGGCATTTAAATTATTAGTTGCTTCATACCTGCCAATTTAAATAACAGTTAGCGGAGTTTCTATAAAGGTGGTGTATGTGTAAAGCAAGTATCATTATTCCGGCTTATAACGCGGAGGCGTACATAGAACAAACACTCCGCTCGATATTGCAGCAGGATTACGCCGACTTTGAAGTGTTGGTTATTAACGATGGTTCTACTGATAACACGGAAGTAAAAGTTAAATCCATGGCCCAGCAGGATTCGCGGATAAAGTACATAGCGCAACCTAATAGCGGTGGGCCTGCAAAACCCAGAAATGTAGGTGTTAGGCACGCAAAAGGTGACTACATTTTTATATTTGACGCTGATGACTTGATGTTGGAGGGGAAGTTAGCACAATCGATAAAATACCTGGATCAATTTCCTGAAGCAGATTTGTTATTTACCAATTTTTCGACCATTGATGAATCCGGTCATGTATTAAAGCAAAACTTTTTGGATGAGTACGATACCTTATGGAACCTGGTTGGTGGGAAAGCAGTAGATTATTGTTTCCTGGCATCTGATAAGGTCAGCCCCGCGTTAATAAAAATAAATTTCATAGGAACCTCAGGTGTTGCAATACGGAGGAACGCGTTAGGGGAACAGGATAGATTCAATGAATCGCTTAGAAACTCGGATGACCGACTTTTTTGGATGCTCTTCTCCATGCAGCATAACTTTATTTTTCTAAACCACATTTTGCATCAATACCGAATATTGCCTGGAAGTATCAGTAACCAGGGCTTTATTCGGCGTGGGCCAAGCAAGATTCAAGCACTAAAGATAGTTATGGCTCGTGTAAAGGATAAGTCATTAAAAACGCATTTATCGAAACAAATATCAAATGATTATGCATCGCTTGCTTATGGTTTCAAGCAAAAAGGTGACTTTAAAAACCAGCAAAAAAATGCTTTGTATAGCTTGCGATATGAGATAAATTTAAAAGCGCTAAAACTATTTGTAGTTGCGGTTGCAAAAAAGATGGTTAAAACACCTCTTTTTAAATCGAAGCGCTCATAAAACTGAATTTCGAGTGAAGTTGAAACCGGCGTTCCCAATTATCACTAAAGTATATAGCTAGTCTATTGAATTAAACGACGGGATATATATGTAAATAATAAACAAATAGCTAAAAGAATATAGCTGTTAGGTTCGGGAAGCTCTTGATAATCGAATTGCAGTCTATCGAAAGTAGTAGGTTCACTATTTCCGCCGAGTACTATTTTATGAATATTCTTTGAATGGAACTCAAAACTCCAATAAGCCCAGGTTTGATAGCCTAATGGATCGCCATTTTTAATGACGCCCAAGTCGACTCTTTTGTTGGATTCGCTGATGTTAATTTCAGAAAGTAATTCTCCCGCTAAATCATAAATGCATGCTATAGCCGGATCTGATCCCGGGCCTGCATCAGGAAATATTTCCGCAACCAGGATGGAAAAGAAACTGACCGGCCTTTTAAATTCAATTTCTAAACCGGCATCGCCAAGTCCTGAATAAAACCATTCCCCCCCAATAACCTTCTTCCCCAATCCCAATGTGTCATAGCCGTCTGCTGCAAGGGAAGATAACTCAGTAGCAGTAACTTCACCTCCGCTTAAGTTTTTGAACCTTACATACGGCGACACATTGGATAACACCGTGCCGTTTGCATAATCATCTGGTTCTATGACGATGCTACCCGCCATTGCGGTGTTAACAAAAAATAGAAAAATGACTAGATAACGCATAAGACATCCCGGCTTCTTTGCTTTAGTCGATTAGAAATTAAGTGATGATAGACACTGCCATTAGCCTAAAGATTCCTGCCGCAAAATATATAATTCAAATCACAATCTCGAAAAAATTTGTACATTAAAGTGATTTTGTCATCAGGGGACTGGTTTTGGTTCAAGAGGGCACCTTGGGCAAACCTTAATAGTCCCAAACCTATTATTTTTATCATAAACCCTAAAGTATAAAAGGTCATTTTTTAGCAGCTTTTTGCTTATCTTCGCGACAATTTTTTCATCGGTCCACAAAAAAACTGGCAATGTTAAATTCATTGTTGAGTCTTGCAGGGAGGGTCCATTTGATACCTCTATACGAGCAAAGGCATTTTCTCCTGTTGCTACATAGAGGTCGTCATAATATGCATTAAAATTAGTTTGGTCTCCGTTGCCAAACCAACCTGGGAATTTTACCGTGTCGAAAGAAGTAGTATTTGATTCGGGAAAAACTCTGGTATTTTTTTCAAAAACCAATGCGTGGTCTTTTTTCCCGGAAAGTTGAAAGTAGATTTTTCCATTTGCAGAGTCATATGCCTGTAAACCAAAACCCATATAATTTTTTGTGTGCCAGCTCCATGCTCCTGCAACACCTACATAGCCATGGTTAACTGAGTTGCCGGCGAGATAAAACGTGCCTTTACCGGCGTGGGTCGGCGTGCAAATATTGAATTGTGTCGTACTTGTTATGCCCATAGGCGTATCTGTTATCCAGGTAAATTTCCACGAACTCACGTCAGGGAACTTATTGTCTTCAGATGCTCCCGAAAAAAACTTTCCTTCAGGAACTGTTACTGAATAACTAATAAAAATACCTTTTTTTTCAGCGGGAAAAACTGCCTCTATTTGGGCTATGGACGAGATTCCGGACTTAAGAGGACTTCTAACCGCCATGGCTTTTCCATCCTCATGATTTACTATAATCGGAATCTCGGTATAGCTTGAGCTTCTTGACCATTTACCAATTAAAGCCTTATCCAAATTGATCGGTAACCCGGCAGTTTGGTTATCAAGATCATCGTACATAACGATATTTGGTCCAACTCCGAAACCGGAACCGTTAATAATAAACTCTTGATATTCACTTTGGTCAGATTGAGACGATAGTTGCAATGATTTAATTTCTAAAGCAGCCGCTTCCTGTGCAAAGAAGGCTAGAATCGATAGGAAATAATATTTTTTCATAGAAAATGTCCACAATAATGTATCTATAATCGTAGCTAGCAGCTGTTTTTTATCAAGTCAAGAAACATTTAAATAGTTAACTCTTAGATCTTAATCTCGCGTTTTAGAACCCTTTCTTTTATATAAAAGAAAAGGGAGGGGCGATATTGATCGAGCGCCACTAATTTTGCATACGCCTCGGTAGTGAGTGGTTTACGTTGGCCCTTCATGCTCTTTAATCCTTTAATCCCATCATATAACGCCTTAAAAAAAAACTTGATATAACCATCCCTGACACTATAGAAGAACATCGCCGCTAACTGGATAACGAAGCGCTTTATTATCATTCTTTTATTATAGTTTCTAAACGCCAGCCAAATTAGATTCCGGGTATCATAATAATACCTTCTCCAGGATGCCCGACCTTCTTTTGCATGTGCATGTGTTACTTCAACCTCGGGTGTGTATATTATTTTTTTCCCTGCGTTTATTATCCGGAAGGCTAGGTCAGGCCCTTCGTGGCTTATAAAAAACATTTCCGGATAAAGGCCGATGCGATCAAAGCAAGACTTTCTAAACGCTGCTGCACCTTCAGAAATTTCATAGGTTTCAAATTCATTATGTTCAAATTTATCCTTGTGGCAGTGATGAATCCAATTGGTGGTCAACTTGCTTTTTTCATCAATAACGTGAAAGCAGATACAATCCACATCTGGTTTTTTTTCAAAAAGCTGCGTTAACTTGCTTAAATGCTCATTGGTTATACCCCAAACGTCATCATCGAGCGTAAGGATAAGGGGCGCGCGCGCAGCCGCGATGCCATAATTCCTTCCAACGGCCCCATAATTTTTGTCTAACCTAATCACAGAGGTGTTGGCATAGCTCGCTGCGATTTGAGTTGCATACTCGGTATCAGAATGATTGTCGACAATAATAATTTCTATATTTGGAATATTTGAAAAGCAATCAAGTTGCTTTTTTATATACTGCTCACGATTAAATGTGAGAATTACAATGGAAAATAAAGTTTCGTTATTGACAATATTATTCATTTATATTTTGCTCATAGGGAATCACGGCTTATCGCTTGGGGAATGCAATAGCTTCGTAATTGCTAATGTAAAACCAAGTGCGATCCACCAATATATTTCGTACAAATCCATGCCAAAAAGTCCGAGTAACAGACGTAGCAAAATGAATCCAATGATGGCCTTTGCCAAGCTCATTAACAATAGTTGATCCAGGGTCTGCGGGCTAACATCTTTTAACTTATTGATATTTTCCATATTCAATTTGATTAGCTTTTGAATGAATAGCAAGAATACAATTAGTCCAAAGGGGCCTATATTAGTAAGTACTTCTAAATAGAGGTTGTGGGTATTTTGCTCCCTACCAAACATCTCATACCTGGCTTTGGGAAATGCTTGTACGCCTACTCCAAGAGGATATTTGGCATATACTTTTATTGCATCTGAAATAATTTCCTTTCGTTTCTCGCTTGATCTCCCTTCTTTCTCCTGCCCGCTAAAAATGGATTGAAATCTTTCTTTGTATTCGACCGGTATAAAATACATAACGGCAATGGAAAACAGGGTTAATAAAAAAACGAATTTTATTTTGCCGATATTACTTTTTGCCAGAAAATATATGACGCCTATCAAAACAGCGACGTAACCTGTTCTCGAGCCTGTTGTAACAATAATGATGACACTAAATGCAATGAGAGTTAGCAGCCCCAGCTTTAGTAGATTACTTTTAACGCATAGAAATAAAAATAACGCAAAAGGAAGGCATCCGACAGCAAATCCACTAAAAGAGTTTGGGTGTTTAAACATATTTGTTGACCCATGCAATCGAGGAATCCCTTGATTTTCCCAAACCAATCCTCCTGAAATCCATCCCCAAAAACCTTCCTGTCCAATTTTTAACCATGCCAAAATCATAAATGCCAAAATGACTCGTAGATCTTCAATGCGATCTACTGCGGCATATATAAAGAAAGCAACCAACGAGAATTTAATTACCCGATCATTATAAATACGTAAGGATTCCGGTCGATCAATTGAAAAAATTGTATAAATTCCTAAAATAAAAATAAGTAAAAATGCGACTTTGGTTACAGCATTGAGCTCTGTTTGTCTGGATCTTGCTTTTAGAATATTTATGAGGCACCAGCAACCTACGAATGCGCCATAAGTAAATTGGAAGCGTAAGGCTTGTAACTCCGGAATACGGAAATGTAGCTCCAAATAAAACGCAAAAATGTAAAAACCCACGCAATAAGCAAGCGGCTGGCCTCTAAATAGTGATTTTATTTCATAACCAGGCGCGGCCGGAATCATTAATGGAGCTTTGGGTTTTTGTTGCATCCGGAGCACTCCAAATTTCAAGGGTTTGCCTTGCGGTAATTTGCGTTCGATCTATTTTTTAGATTTATGTAGAGTTCTGTATACCTTTTTGCCATTAAGCTGCTGCTAAAATATTTTTTAAAAGTTTTTATATAAGATGATCGTTCCCTTTCAATCTCTGTAGCCTGAGTGCGTAAAGCCTCTATAATGCATTGGGCAAGTGCCTCTTGGTTTATTTGGCTTAAATATGTTCGGCATTCCAATGACTTAAGTAATTCCCGATTGGCACTAATATCCGTGGCAACAATTCTGCATCCCTCTCGCATCGCTTCCAAAAGGCTAATGGGCATGCCTTCTGTTAAAGAGCTGTTTACAAAAATATCCAGTTCTGAAATAAAAGATTGTGTGTTATGTAAGTAGCCCGGTAACTCTATATATGCTCCCAGCCCTTCCTTATCAATTAACTGCTCCAGTTCATTACGCAATGGGCCTTCGCCGTAAATCACCAATCGCACTTGAGGTAGGTAACTAATAACACTCTTCATGGCTGTGATTAATAATTGGAAATTTTTTTCATACGATAACCGTCCCAAGCTACCAATCTTAATTTCGCCCTGTCGGAATTTCGATTTATAGCTTTCGTTGCCTGCGGGCCCATGAGTGTCAGGTATCCCATTGTTAATTACATGAATTTTATTTCCAATTTTTGAGCTTAATGATATTTGATCATACATGCTCTCGCTAACCATTACGATGGCATCAAGGCGCTTCAGGCAAACTCGATCTACTGCATGATTTATATATAACTTCCCTATTTTTTTTTCTTTGGTATAGCCATGTACAGTACATACTACGGGAAGCTTCCTCAAAAACTTGGGTAACATCCCTAACAAGATATTGCCCTTGTATCCATGTGAATGGATTATATCAACGTTATTTTTTTTGCAATATCGAATGATCTTTAGCGACTCTCTCGGGTCAGGCAATGGCTTCATTCTCCATGCTGTTACGTTAACGCGGTTGTCACGGAGTTTCATCTCCAGGTCTTTAGGTGGTTCATCAGGCAAACCGATGCTGATAACTTCAACTTCCAAGCCCTGGCTAATTTGTTCGCGGCATAAATTAAGCAGCATGACTTCCGCTCCATAAAAGCCGCCGCTATCAATAAGGTGAGCTACTTTAATGGTCATTTGTATTCACCGATATTGTTGGGTCGGGAGAGGTATGATGTTTTAATTTTAAAGCGGGTTATATCGTTCGGGGCGCCTATTCGGCCAATTTTCATGAGATCATCGGCGGAAAATTTTTTAGGATATGCGACAACCCCGTAATGGTAATACCTCCGGGCTTCCTCCTCGACTTGAGAGGATATATCGGTTGGCATTCCATTGGGGTAGCAGATTCCAATAGGATCGATGTTGAGTTTTTCCCGTATGCGTTCTTTAGAACTCTGAAGTTCCGTTAGTAATTGGGTCGAATTAATTTTGCTAAAAATGGGATGCGTAACACTGTGGCTACCTATATCTAAACCGTCCCGGATCATTTCACTGAGTTGTGGCCAGGTAGTGGGGGTAAAGGGGGCTTGAGGTGCTTCAGGAATAGCGACTTTTAATTGGCTGGCCAAATTCCTGACAAAAAGATCACGTTCCTCGCTTGACAATGTCAAACAAAAATCACCCAACCTATTCCAGCTTGGTAATATATCTGTGATGCCGGTTCTAATTTTACCAAAGCCTTGAATAACAAATTCTCCAGGCTCTGCATTCATTAATTCATATCGGATTAAATCCGGCCATAACCATCTCTTTTGGTCAATGAAATCGGTGGTGATAAATAGGGTGGCCGTGAGCCCGTGTTCCCTGATTATCGGCCAGGCATTGGTATAGAAATCATAGTGGCCATCATCAAATGTAAGAACCAGCGCACGCGGAGGTAAATTGCCTTGTGTTAATCGCGTAAAAAGTTGCGACATATTAAGGACTGTAAAATGCTTTTTAATAAATGCCATTTGTTCAGAAAAGATTTCCGGGTGTATTCCCGGAATCAGTTCGTGCTTAAGTATGCGATGGTACATAAGTATTAGCGGATAGCGTCGATTCAAATAGCGGCAAATAGCCAGGGCGCCGGTTCTTTCCAATAAATCAACGATAACCTTTTTGGACATGATTATATTCAACGTTTATTTAAGATTAACTTAATTAAGGATTTCCAGGCGAACCAATACCCTGGTGCTTTACAGAGTCCAACCAGGATGCCTTTCAACGGAGCGAAAAATAATTTTTCATGTTTCGCTATAACGTTGGCTTCCCTTACATAAGTATCCGCTACAGCTTTATCTAGAACGGATTTCCTGATCTTTGTGCCATGCTGTGCAATAAAATTTTGCAGGATTAAATGGGCGTGCTTGTACCTGCCGCGATAATTATTTGACATCTGCCCATCCCATATGCGGTAGATGTAGGTTGGCTCGGCAGTAAAAGCAAATTCCCAATCGAGTGAATATCTTAGCCACAAATCCCAATCGATACCCATGCGGTACTGCTCGTTAAACATGCCATTCTGCGCAACGCATGTCTTGCGAATTACCGCAGTGCCGAATGGAACAAAATTTTCTAACAGCAATTGTTCAATAACATTCCCTGAGTATCTTTTTTCGTTATTAGGACGGGTAACGCGTTCGCCATGTTGATTAATGTTACTAATTTCACTATAAACAACACCGATCCTTGGTGAAGAAAATAGCGGCATTTGGACTTCAAGTTTAGTAGGTTCCCATAAATCATCGGCGTCACAAAATGCAATGAAATCCCCTTTGGTATTTTTTATGCCACAGTTTTTTGCCCGGGGTTGGCCCTGGTTTTCATTTTTTATATAAATAACCTTTGCGTTTCCACAAAACCGCTGCATCACTTCTTCAGTGTTATCTGTTGATCCATCATCAACAACAATAATTTCAAGGTTATTCCAGGATTGATTAAGAACGGACTCAACCGCCTGGCTAATATATTGCCCCATGTTGTAGGTTGCTATCACTACGCTTACCAGTGGCTGGTGATTCATACTTATATCTTGCATATGGAAAACCTGTACTTGCCCGATTTTTCCTGGGGTATTTTTTCCACTTCCTTAATAACCAGCGATACCTGGTTTCCAAAAACCTGACCAAATTCAGCCAATAAATCTTCATCGGTTTTTGATGTAAACTCAGGGCCCCTTACACGATTAATAATAATTTCATCAATTTTTTCCTGGACTAACTGCATTTGTTCGATACCGGCAATTTTTGTCAGGGTGCGTTCGACGAGTGATACACCAGCTACCTGTCCGCCATCGGTTTTCTTAAGGAAATCCGCCACTCTACCTTCCAGCCGCTTTAATAGCGGAGTCGTACGCCCGCATGTGCAAAGCTTTTCAGCCAGCACACCCACATCTTCAACGCGATAACGAATGAGTGGCATGCCGAAGTTGTTCAGATCGGTAACGACCAGCTTGCCGGATTCGCCGGGTGCTGCGGGTTGATCGTTCGCATCCAGGCACTCGAGGATAATGTGCGGGCTATTGATATGCATTCCGTCGTGTTGTTCGCATTCAACTGCAATCAAACCGACCTCTTCGCAGCCGTAACGATTGGTGACCTTACAGTGGAAGGCTTGTTCTATAGCTGCTCTTTCATGGTCAAGCAGCATCATTGAGGTGGTGACTATTCCTTTGGGATATAAATCCTGAACCTTTGCTTCAAGCAGATATTTGGCAAAAATATATATCGAGTGGGCATGGCCAAAAATAACTTCAGGCTGGAATTGTCGCCACGCTTCAATAAAAGCGGACATGGAATCCGGGTTAAGGTCCATTGTGTCAAGATAGATAGTGCGCTCCAGCAGGTAACTGCGTAACTTTTGTTTAGCGGTATGGGCAACGGGTGGATTGCCCCAAACAGCGGCCACCCTGGAGCCGATGTTCCAGCCCGCTAATTCATCCGCATACATTTGTGCCGCGTTGCGTTTTTGCTGGCAGTGGCGATCAAAATAGAGATTGAGCGATACACCCGTCGAGCCACCGGTTTTGGCTGTTACCAAATCCTCCTTTTTATAGGCGTTGCTGATAAAGTCCGGGGTATTTTCACGAATGTTAATTTTGGTCGTGACAGGTAAATTTCGCAAATCTTCAAGGCTTACTGTTTTTTCAAGGTTTATATTTGCCCGTTCTATTAGCGGGCCATACCATTTGCTGGTTTTATGTGCGTGCCTGATCAGGTACGTTAACTTTTCTTCCTGGACCCGCCTTAATTGATCGCTGGTAGCGCACTCAAGTGCACGGAGTTGCGTTAATTCAGCCAGTCGGTTACCGCCTTCTTTTGTTTCCCATAAATGATAGGCAATTTTGCCAATTAATTTATCGATCGTTTTCATCGTGCCTGGTTACTCTTGCGTGTATACAACGCTTCATGCTTTGTGATTAGTGCGGCGATTGAAAATTTTTCCTGGATTAATAATTTTCCTGCCTCTCCAAGGGAATTGCGAAGTTTTTCATTGGTTGCTAATAAAAGAATTGCCGCTTTGAGTTGTTCAATGTTGCCTTTATCAATAAGTAATCCGTTGTGATTATGGACAACCAGTTCGGGATTGCCGCCAACATTCGTTGCGATTACCGGAAGTCCAGCATCCATATATTCCATTATTGTGTTGGATAATCCCTCGGACTCTGATACCAGCAACCCCAAGTGGGCTTGTGATAAAAGGCGGCGCGGTTCGGTAAGGGAGCCTGTCATCCGGATATGCTCGCCGTTACCTTTTTCGTTAATAGCCTCGGTTATCTTCGCTGCGTAATGTTGATCCTGTTTTTCACCTACTAATGTTAATTCAAGTTGGTGTCCTTCCTGTATTAACTCGCTAACCGCAATCACAGCATCTAATGTGCGTTTCACAGGTTTGATGTTGGCAACCAGAATAAGTCTGATTGAGTCATCGAATTTAAATAGGCGAGGATTTTCTTGCTCCGGTGGAAGATAGTGCTCTAGGCCGTTATAAATCACCGCGCTCTTTTGCGAAGGTAGTTTTTCTTTGGCAGCAACAAAATCGCTAACGGCTTTTGAGTTTGAGATAACGGCGTCTGTCCGGCTTGCCAGGCGGCTATAGATCCAGGCGGGTTTGCCTTGATAAATTAAACCCATATCACGGCGCGATGTGAACAATAGGTTGTCCGCTGTCTTTAGAAATAATGGTGCGAGAATGCATGCATCCGGAAAATATGCGTGTACCACATCAATTTTCTCGCGAATTATATAACGCCTTAGCTTCAACATGATTTTTATGGCTTTTATACTTGCAATGCTTTGGATGCCCAGCTCATTACATGGGCAAGGAAAGTCTTTTAACTGGCGAGTAAATTCAGTTTGGCGCAGGAGTTCAAGGCACACGTTATGGCCGGAAGCGACAAGGCCATCAATTAATTTGTATATCTGCCGTTCACTGCCCGCTGCAATACTGTGAAGCGAATCGATCAAAAACAGGATTTTCACAATTCAGAATATTCCGATGATATTGGCTTGGAAAGGTGTATCAACCGACGCGCGGCTTCCACAGAATAATTTTTTCACGGTTAAGAAATTTAATGAATGCCATCGCTGAGGCGATATTAATCAGACAGAAATAATGGATAAGGCCCAGGATACGGCTTTTGCTTCCATCGTTAAGTGCAACGAATGCGGCAGCGGTGTAAAACGCGATTTGGGCAACAAATGTTATTTTGTAGAATAAGCCTTCACCGGTAATTAACCCGTTAGATATGAATGCAATGAATAGGGGAATGAATGCCAAATATCGCAATAATTTGTGAGAGGTAATTTGTAAACTGAACCAGCGATATTTGAAGGGGTTGAATAGGTGTTTCATATCCCACATGGCCCAGTAAGCACGCAAGGATACCCGAACCCGCATCCGGAATTCAGATTGGCTAGAGCTAAGCGATTCTTCATTTAGCAGGGCTTTTTCACAATAGGCCACCCTCTTGCCCTGTGTTACCACTTTAAGTGGTAACACAAAGTCCGGAAGCTGGTCGGGATTCATCGGTTGATAAAGTTCTTTGCGAATAGCGTCGATTCCGCCATCTACCCCAACGACAGAGCCGGTTTTCGTTTCCAGCTTGCGCATATGATTTTCATATTTCATGTAAGCGCTGCAACCATCGCCGACCATGCTGCCGTCTTCGTTAACGTAGACCATTTTGCCGGTTACATAACCGATATCAGGATCCTGGAAGGTTTCTACGAGATGGCGAATGGCGTCCGGGTGGTAATGGCTATTTGCATCGGAAAAAATAATGATCTCACCTGTTGCATGGGGCATGGCCAGGTTTAGGCCCGCAGTTTTCCCCTGTCGGGGTGATTGCCTTAGCAAGCTAATTCGAGCGTCATTGTCAGCGAGCGCCTTGACCAGTTCGTCAGTTTTATCTTCAGATTCGTCAGAAATAACGATGATTTGCAATTTGTTTGCAGGGTAATTCGATGCCAGTTTGTTATTGATTGTATGCTGGATATGTTTTTCTTCGTTGAATGCCGGTATGAGAACGGTGACCTTTGGCAAATCCTCGAATGGATTGGTGGAGTTGTTCTTGGGTAGCTGGGGTAAAAATTTCAGTAGGAGGGGGTAACCCACATAAATATAGCCAACCAGTAAGCTGCATAGCCAAAATAAAGTATCCACGCTAGCTCCTCAGTTTATAGCGGTTAAGGTCTTTTTTACGTTCTGTATGTGGTTGGTTTCTTCCAGGCAATCTGACGTTTTACAGACACTTTGCAAGGTGACTATAGCGAAATTATTTTTTCCTGAAATAACTGCCGGAATTTGCAATAGCTTTGCGGTCGTGTAATTACTTGTGATCATGCCGGCTACGTCAAACCATTGGGCTTGGGCAACGATTATACCGTTATGTTTGTTACGAAAAATTTGTATATCGATATTTTCATCATCTTTTATTTTAAGTTGTTTGATTCGCGACCAGGTGACATGGTCATAGAGCCTTGGAATGTAGGGAACCAATTTATCGTCACGCGTTTTTCTCTGGAATTGGTTTATTTGTACGTAAACCTGATGTGAGGTTACGGCATTTTCAGTTTTATCGGTGGCGAGTACTTTAACCTTGATGGGCATTCTATTTCCCAATATGGGGTTGTAGCTGTGCGGTATTTTGTTTCCCATCGGGCTTGTAACGGGAGCGGATGACCATAGATGGTTGAGGATGGGAGCGAAGCTCAGTATTGCCAATGCAGCAAGAAAAACCGGTTTTGATTGCAAATTGACCTTTTCCTTGAGAGGGCGTTTTACAACCGGTGCAAAGTAGATTGCCGGGAATAATATCAGCGCAAACAGGGCCCATCCGAAATATTCATGGTCATTCATCAATGAGCTTTGCATTTCTGACTCATACCCGACAATAACGAGGATAAAAATGCGCAGCCAATTGGCCGCCAGCCCGATCAAGGTAGCGATAATGAGGGAAACAAAAAGCTTTTTAAGTGAGTAGCCGTTCAGGTAACTGATGATGTATGCAATAGCGAGCGAAATGGTTAGATAGCGTAATCCCGAACAGCCGTCAGCGATAACAATTTCACCATAAGGAATAAAAATGCTGTTGCTATCAATAACAGCGGGTAATTTAATCAGGCGAACCATTTCGCCCACAATCATCCCGCTCAGGTTAACTAATGGATCTGTTAACTGGTCCCACACGGGTATTGCAAAAATAGGAAGCAATAATAGTTTGAAATGTTGTTGCAAAACCTGTATTCCGAACACCGCAACTAATAAGCAAATAACAATGGCCAGCAGCGACAATTGTTCGATGATATAAAGGTTGATTAAGTTGGATAGGTACCAGATTGCCGAGCTTAAGCCCAACGCTAGCAAGCTGAAACACCTGAGGAGGAGGGGGTCTTTTCTTATCTCCAAAGGAGAAGATGAAAATAAAAAATAAAAGAATAACCCGATAATAATCAGCCCATGGGACAGGCTCTCGTCCCATTTGATCCATCGAACATACAAAGCCTTGGTGGTTTCAAAATAAAGAAGCGCCGTCAGTATTACCAAGGCGGCAGGAACCAGTTTTAAGAACCAGTAGCGAACAGGAGAAGAATTGTGAGGAAGAACTTCCATGCGGTAATCCGGGCAAAGTTTTTCCGGAATGTTACCTTAGGCGCACTATTTTTTACAGGAGTGAACGTGCTAGCTAGATAAAGGAAAAGCCGATTATTATCGGCTTTTCCTGATTCCTGGAATACAGGCTTTAGTTGCTTGAGTTGCGACGACGAGCTGCACCCAAACCTAACAGGCCCAATCCCATCAGCAATAAGGTGCTTGGTTCTGGAACAGTTCCTACGGTTACATCGTCAATGCCCCAACCGTCATGGTCGTTGCTGTTGATGAACTCGAGCAAGCCACCCAAAATATTCTCATCGCTCTTAATAGTTACGTAGCCGACATTACCATTGGTATTGAAAGCGGGAATAACTACCTGGGTTGAGGTGCCATCCGTGAACTTCAGGGTGAGGGTTGCACCTTGGTCGGTGGCGTCGGAAATATAGAAACCAAAGGCATTAAAGTGACCTGATAATGGTGCACCGAAAGTCCAGGTAACCAATTCCGCGTCATTGCTGTCCAACCAAAGGTCAGTAGTGCTGCTGGCAAGTGATTGACGACCAAATTCACCGGTTTTTTTGCTTTCAATCATGAGCTGATCGTTATACGGATTGTCGGTCGTTTGGCCTGCGGTGATTAATTCGAAAGTACCGACAGCAGTATTGAATACGCTGTTGCGGTTTTCCCATTTGTTTTGATCGCCCGCACCAATGCTTTCATAAGCACCGCCCAAACCATCAAACGACTCGGTAACTTTAGTTCCTGCCAAGGAGGAAAGGAAGTTAGCTTCAGCGTTTGGATCGGCACTGAAATTGATGGATAGCATCGCTGCCTGGGAGCCGGCAGAGGCGAGGGCTAAAGCACTGCCTGCCAACAAAGTTTTAAATGATAGTTTCATGACAATATCCTTCCGTGTGGATGTGAGTGAATAATTAACGCTTTAGATCCTTAGCATAACTAGTGCCAATAAAAAAAAATCATTTTGCAGCAATGCTTTATGTGACAATTTACCTGCCAGTCGCTCGGCTTGCTGTAAAGAAAAGCGACACTGGCAAATTTTTCTTGATCCCGGGTAGGTTCGTTACCTTGGGTAAATAGGAATAAAGTTGCTATAGAGCCCATTTGTGTCGAAGACAGCGATATCAATGGCATCCTCGCCGGTGAGGTCTGTGATCACAAACTCCGTTTGCGTATTGCCTTCAATAACTAAATAAATGGTTTGCAGGGTTACTTTGTTCTTCTTCCTTAATTCGTAACCGGCAATCTCGTGCAGTTCGAGATAATCGCCGTTTGCCCTGTATTTGGGGTGCTCCCACCTTAAATGTGCGATTGAGGGGTCGCTTGACGAACTACTGCTTTGTTGAGGGACGCTACTACTGCCTTGTTGGCTGCTGCTAATACCATTGCTTGATGGGGTGCTGCTCTCACTGGCCGCGCTGGTTTGCTGGGAACTATTGCTGTTTTGGCTGCTGTTAATGCTACTGTTGGGCGGAGTGCTGCTTTCGCTGCTGTGTTGGGAGCTGTTGCTGGCTTGGGAAATGCTACTGTTGATCATTGTTGATGAGGATGTTCCGCTTGAAGACAGGGTTGTACCTGTCACCGCCAGTGTGCGGAGATTCAATTCATTGGATTTCTCCGAAATATTCCCCGCCTGGTCCAATGCCCGAATCGAATAGGTGTAATTAGTACTCGGTGCCAAGCCTCTATCGGTATATACGAAGCTTGGAAATTCCAGCGTGGCAACCAGCTCTCCGTCCCGCTCAATTTGATATTGATAGACCCCGGTATCATCAGTAGCGTGATCCCACAGGATTGTCAGGCTGCTGATGGCGAATTTGTGGGGGAATAGCGTGGTGCTGCCCGGCGGGATGGTATCCGTTTCATCCGTCGACACGGACGCCGAGCTATTGCCGCGCGATGCGCGCTGGTAAGTTGATGCAGAACTACCGCTGGAGGAAGCCGGGGCAAGTGTGCTTGAGCTGCTTGCCAAATTGGATGAATTGGAGTCGCTGCTAGCGTTACCCACACTTGAAATAGCTGGTGAGCTGGTTGCGGGTTTATTAATTGTTGTATCCGAGCCTTCACCGGCTGCACCGCCGCCGCAACCTATCAAAAGGAGAGGGATTACACATGTTAATAGGCAAGCAAAGCGTCTTCCGGTTTTGTACATCTGAATACCTGGGTTCCGTTATCAAATTGCGAAGGCACTGGAATAATCAAGCGTTTGCACGTGGGGGTTTTGATTTGTAGCATTTGGCGCGTGTCGTGCAGGTTGGATGTTCGCCTTTTTATCAAAATTGAGAATGGCTTTTGTATGTTGTGAGAAATTGTTTGTAAATAATACAAGGCAATTATGGCGCTAGGTTATATAAACAAAAGGACTTTGCAACAGAAATGTTGGTTACTCGACATTTTTTTAATTATCGTAATTATTTATAAAATCCGATGGATTCATATCATATTTTTTTATCAGATCATAAAAGGTGGGACGGGTGACGCCTAAAAGCTTGGCTGCGGCAGATATATTGTTGTCAGTCATACTCAGGGCGCGCAATATCGCGGCGCGTTCAGCTTCCTGGCGAATGTGGCGTAGATTCAGCGATAGCTCCCCGGCTTCCGCCAGGCCAAGATCTTCGCGGGTAATATGTTTGCCGTCCGCCATGATGACGGCGCGTTTTATCTTGTTTTCCATTTCCCGAATGTTGCCCGGCCACGCATAGTTTTCAATTGCTGCAATGGCGTCGGGGGTAAATCCTGTAACGTTTTGGCCATGTTCCTTGGCAAATTTGAGTTTGAAATGACGCGCCAGTAAAACTTTATCGCCCAGCCGGTTACGTAATGGGGGAATATTTACGGTCATTTCACAAATACGATAGAAAAGGTCCTCCCGGAAGCTGCCGTTGCGAACCATGGTTTCCAGGTCCTTGTTAGTCGCGCAGATAACACGGACATCGACCGGGATTTCACTTCTCCCTCCGACACGCTCGATTACCCTCTCCTGTAAAAAGCGCAGGAGCTTTGCTTGCAAATTCAATGGCATGTCCCCGATCTCATCGAGAAACAAGGTACCTTCATGGGCGGTTTCGATCTTGCCAATGGTGGTTTTATTGGCGCCGGTGAACGCGCCCTTTTCATAGCCGAATAATTCGCTTTCGATCAGGTTTTCCGGTACAGCCGCGCAATTGATGGCAACAAAGCGTTTGTTTTTGCGGGGACTGAGCTGGTGGATGGCGCGCGCCATCACCTCTTTGCCGGTACCGCTTTCACCCAGCAGGGTGCAGGTCACCGTGGTGGGCGAGATTTTTTCCAATTGGCGGCAGATTTTCAGCATCTGCGGGTCATTCGTTATCAGGCCTTCCAGCGGTACTTGTTGCGATACGCTAAGGCGGCGGTTGTAATCTTCCAGGTCAAAAATATGGAAGGCACGCTGGACAATTAAATCCAGGGTATTGGGGTCTACGGGTTTTTGATAAAAATCATAAGCGCCCATGGCAACGGCCCGGAGGGCGTTATCCCTGTCGGTCTTGCCGGTCATCACAATGATTTTGCAGTTAGGGGCGATACGCAGAATATCCTGGATACATTTAAAGCCTTCATCTACCCCATCTTCGTCGGGAGGCAGGCCCAGGTCCTGGATAATAACCGGGGCTTCGTGCAAGCGCAGGGCGGCAATGGCGTCCTGGCGATTATCGGCCACAATGGTTTCGTATTGATCAAAGTGCCAACGCAATTGGCTTTGCAGGCCGGTGTCGTCTTCAACAATCAGGAGAATGGGTTTAGTGGAGGTTGATTTGCTCATGCGATCCCGCTAGTCCTTGTTCAGTGGCAGGGTCATAGTAATGGTTGTACCTTCACCCACTTCACTGGCGACGTTCAGGGTGCCGCTCAGTTCGCTGATATATTCGCGTGAGAGATATACTCCTATACCCATGCCTTTACCGGATTTTGTTGTTTCAAAAGGTTTGAATAATCGGTTGTGGATAAAATCCCAGTCCATGCCTGAGCCGTTATCTTCGATGATGATAATTGCCCGGTGGTTTTCGACGCGCAGTGTAACATGAACCCGTCCGCTGTCTGGCGTGGCCTCCTGGGCATTTTTGATGAAGTTGGTAATAGTCATTACCAGCCGCACCTGATCGGCATTGATGGTGCGATGGGTGCGTTCAATATCGGAGGTCAATTTGGGGCTGCTGCGCTGCTGGCACTCATGTACCGCCTGGTTGGTTACATCGGCAATTGATAGGCGTTTCACCAGGTCGGAATCATCGCGCCGCAATTTTTTCAGCAGGTTATTCATGCGATCAACCGAGTTGCTGATTGTCTTGATGGCATCCTCAATAAAGGCCGGGTTGCCCTTGTGTTTTTCGGCGTTGCGTACCACCAATGCCTGTTGCGCGATCAGGTTATTCAGGTCGTGGATAATAAACGCCACGAGTTTGTTATAGGTGTCGAATTGGCGCCCCTCCGCCAGTTGCTCCGCCTGTTGGTGGCGTTTGAGGTAGCTGGCGATCTGGCGGCCCATGGTTTTGAGCAGGTCCAGGTCTTCCCACGTCAGGGTCTCGTCGCCGCCGGGTTTGGTCAGCGCCATAAAGCCCACCAGTTCTTCGCCCACGATTAACGGGAATAGCAACCACAGGTCCGGGATATTACGCGTCCAGGAAGGTAATAATTCATTGTGCTGGCTAAGCGCTTGATTATCCCCGCAGTCCGGAATAAATACCCACTCGGCTTCGATAAAGGTGCGGCAGAAAGGGCTATCGATCGGCTCTTCCTGCAAGTTGACATAATTTGGCAAGTTGGCCCGGTATACCGGCTCATAGAATCCCTGCTTGCGCAGCCAGATTGCACCGCTTGGTGCCTTGGTGGTGGAGGCCACGGCAAAAAATGCGCGCTGGTTGACTTCACTGGCGTCCGCAGGTTGGGCGAGATAATTAATCAAGCGTAACCATTCATTGCGGTAATCGTATTTGTAGCGGAACAGGTGCTTGTTGATTAACACCGACAATTTCATGCGGATGCGGCTGGATACAAACACCGTGGCAATCAGCAGCACGGCGCCGGCCATCAATAGGCTATAAAAAACAGCGCCCCAATTACCACCATACAAGCGGACGTAATAGCCGCCCAGTGAAAGCACGGTAATTAATACCCCGACCCCGACCAGTGAGGTGGTGTAAAAGGCGATAGGACGGGACAAATTAAAGTTAGCGGGGCGTTCACTGCGCTGTAATAACAACAGGCCGCCCAGGGCCATAAACAGGCAGGCGGCGATGGATACTGCGGCACGCGATTGCCACAGCATCGGGTCGAGTCCTTTAAAGATCAGGGCGTGGGTGAATAAATAAATGTCGTAGAGGAAAATTGCCGCCAGGTTCATGCACAGTAATTTGATCTGGCGGTCATTTTCGGCGGCGAAACGGTAAAGCTGTTCGACGCTCACCAGTGCGATGACTGCCAGGCCCAGGGCAAACCAGACGGACACCCCAGCCTGGTTCATACCCGGAATGAACAACATAGCGATCGCCAGCGCAGTAATTGGCCACCCGCCGCTAAACAACAACTGCATACTCGCCGGGAGTTGTTTGCGTTGGGTGTTTTGCTTCAGGTTCAGGGAAATGCAAAACACCCAGGCGTTGTAGTGGAGGTATTCAAAGGTGATCAGCAAATATAAGGGAACGGAATAGCCGGAAAAGGACAGCGCAATGGTTGCCAGGTGCGCGGTATGGATAGCCGCCGCCCCGGCAAAGATCCAGGTTTTTTGTTGGCGGGTAAGCTGGAATAAATACGTGGCAGTCAGGAGTGTAGCCACAACGGCAGCACTGAAGTAGGCGACGAAGGTGACGCTGTTATATTCCATAATGGATGAAATTCCCAAACCGGTATAAAGCCAAACGATAAGCATAACAGTAGACGACACTGGGTCAAATCGCGACAAAGCGCCGTAAACCTATGAATACGCACTTCGCCTGTAGGGTTATTTGCCGCTATAATGCGCGCCGATTTGATGCGCCGCCGATGGTTATGCTGGCGCACTGATAAACCGGGTATGGCTGTGGATTCCAGCCACCCGACACTACCTCGAGGAAAACCACCGTGAGCCCCATAAAGAAGCTGTTTGGAGTGTTGTTAGTTGCAGGTTTGGTTGCCGGTTCTGCCGTTGCCAATAGTGAAGATGATGTAAAAGCGCGTACAGCCCCGGTGGGTAGCACTTGTATGTCGGGTGACGAATGTGCGGCGGCCCCGGCTCCTGCGGCGGCGGCCGGGCCAAAATCCGGTAAAGATGTATATTCAGGTTTCTGTACCACATGCCATGGCGCTGGCCTGATGGGTGCTCCGAAATTCGGTGCGGCGGCGGATTGGGCGCCACGTGTTGCCAAGGGTAAAGAAACGCTTTACACCCACGCGTTGCAGGGTTTCAACGCTATGCCGCCAAAAGGTATGTGCGCGGCCTGCACGGATGATGAAATCAAAAGCGCGGTTGACCATATGCTGGATAACAGCAAATAGGTAGCAAACAATGAAAAAAGGCGACGCAGGTCGCCTTTTTTATCACCCATCCTCAATCGAATAAATTCAATAAGCTGGATAGCGTTTCCTCACCCTTGGCGAGGTTTTTAGCTTCGCTCTGTTCCCCAAACCCTTCCCATTCCACATCCTCCGGTGGCAGCTCATCCAGGAAGCGACTGGGGGTGGTTTCACTCATCTCGCCAAACTGTTTGCGTTTTCCAGCCAGGGTCATGGTCAGGGTGCGCTGGGCGCGGGTGATGCCTACGTAGGTCAGGCGCCGTTCTTCTTCGATATTATTATCTTCAATGCTATTCCGATGGGGCAGCAAATCTTCTTCCATACCGACCATAAATACGTGGGGAAACTCCAGGCCCTTGGACGCGTGCAGGGTCATCAATTGCACCTGGTCACTCAGGTCCTCTTCTTCCTGTCGTTCCAGCAGGTCGCGTAACACCAGTTTGGCAATCGCATCCTCCATCCGCGTATCTTCCTCTTCATCATTACCCTCGGTTTTATCGAGGGTTTTTTGCAGGGAGTCGACCAGGTAAAACACATTTTCCATGCGTTTTTCCGCGGCTTTGCTGCTCGCGGAGTTCTGGTGGAGCCAACCTTCGTAATCAATGTCATTGAGCATTTCGCGGATGGCATTGACCGGGTTATCGCCCGTACAGTTCCGCGCGACCTGCGTGAGCCAATGCGCGAATCGTTGCACACGCTCCAGGTTTTTTTCAGGGATGCGGCTTTGCAGCCCCATCTCGTCCAGCGCCGCAAACAAGCTGATGTGGCGTTCGCTGGCGTAACTTCCCAAAGCCTCCAGCGTGCTGGTGCCGATTTGGCGACGCGGGGTATTGATCACCCGCAAAAATGCATTGTCATCGTCCGGGTTCACAATGAGCCGCAGGTAAGCCATTACATCCTTGATCTCTGTCTTGGCAAAAAATGAGGAGCCGCCGCTCATTTTGTAGGGAATCTGGTGTTGCTGGAGTTTCATCTCCAGTAAACGCGCCTGGTGGTTACCGCGATAGAGCACGGCAAAATCGCGGAATCTGTATTGCTTGCGCAGGCGTTGGGTAATGATTTCAGTGGCAACGCGCTCGGCTTCCGCATCCTCGTTCTTGCAGCGGATAACCCGGATGGGATCGCCCAGTCCCATCTCACTCCACAAGGCTTTATTGAATTCATGGGGGTTATTGGCGATTAAATGGTTAGCCACACGCAGGATACGGCTGGTAGAGCGGTAGTTTTGCTCCAGTTTTATCACCCGTAAATTCGGGTAATCCTGCTTGAGTAAACCCATATTTTCCGGGCGGGCACCGCGCCAGGCGTAAATAGACTGGTCATCGTCCCCTACAACCGTTAACGCGCCCCGGTTACCGACAAGCAGTTGCACCAGTAAATATTGGCTGGAATTGGTGTCCTGGTATTCGTCGACCAGCAAATAACGGATTTTCCGCTGCCAACGGGCAAGAACTTCCGCGTTGGTTTGGAACAATTCCACGGGAATAAGGATCAGATCATCGAAGTCCACCGCGTTATAGGCGCGCAAGGCCTGGTTGTAGCGGTGGTAGACCAGGGCGATGGTTTGTTCGCCCTGGCTTTGCGCCATGCTTAAGGCCCGCTCGGGGATGACCAAATCATTCTTCCAGCTCGAAATCTGGTGCTGCACCAGATCCAGGTGATCGCTGTCCAGGTCGCCATCTTTAAGCATCAATTCCTTGAGCAGGGAGCGCGCATCTTCTGCATCGAAGATGGAAAAGCCGGGTTTAAACCCGAGGGCTTTATGTTCGCGGCGAATGATATTCAGGCCGAGGTTATGGAAGGTGGAAACGGTAAGCCCCCTGGCGGCGCTGCCTTTTACCAATTTGCCGGCGCGTTCCTTCATTTCGCGCGCCGCTTTATTGGTAAAGGTGAGCGCTGCGATATGGCGCGCCGGGATTTCACAGCGATCGATCAGGTAGGCGATTTTTCGCGTGATAACGCTCGTCTTGCCGCTGCCTGCGCCCGCCAACACCAGGCAGGGGCCATCAATATACAGCACGGCTTCTTTCTGGCGAGGGTTAAGTTGGGTCACAGCGAATGGCCTGGGGGAAAAACATCGGGCGAGCATTCTAGCAAGCCGCTATGTGCTTGCAATCGCAAATTCGCGAGCTATAACCACGGAATCAAAATGCCCGGGTTGTCGCGGTTATTTGTTATATCCGGAAGCATTCAGTTTGTACGGGGCGACTGATACCATGAGCTTTATCAATACCGGTAAAACGATGGGAAGAGATGGTGAGAGATGGACAAAAAAATAAAAATTTTATTTATCGACCGTGAGCAAGGCGAATACCTGCTCATCGCCGAGATTTTGTCCCATATCCGCCACGTTGAATATGAGTTGGTATGGTGTAACAAACTCGAATCCGCGTTGAATAAAATCCTCTCACAGGAATTTGATGTCGCCTTGCTGGATTATTACTGGGGCAGCGGCAGCGCACGCGATTTGCTGAATGCCGCGCGCGTACAAGCCTGCAAAACGCCCATAGTGGTCATGACCGATGAAATGGAAACCGAAGTGGATCGCGAAGCAATCCGTGCCGGTGCCGCGGATTACCTGATTAAAGGCCAAATTGACCATATGTTATTGGAGCGCGCCATTCGCTATGCAATTGAGCGCAAACAAACCGAGCAGCACCTTTCCCGCCTTGCGCATTATGACCCGCTTACCGATGTACCAAACCGGATTTTATTTCGTGATCGCCTGGAGCACGCCATTAATTTAGCCGAGCGTGATAAAAACAGTTTCACCCTGATGTTTATCGACCTTAATGGTTTCAAACAGGTTAACGACAACTTTGGCCACGATGCGGGCGACGCTATTATCCGTATTTGTGCCGAACGTTTGAGTGGCTGTTTGCGGCGCAGCGATTCGGTGGCGCGTATGGGCGGTGATGAATTTACGCTGCTGTTACAAAATATCGCAAACAATACCGATGTTGCGCATATCGCTGAAAAAGTAATTCGCGCAATTGAAATGCCCGCGGATATCAACGGCCATGAAGTTGTTGTTGGATGTAGTATCGGTATCGCCATTTACCCGCAGGCCGGACGCGATGCGGATACCCTGCTGAAGCACGCGGATATGGCGATGTACAAAGCCAAGCAAGACTCCAACAGCAATTACCGTTTCTTTACTGAAATGATGAACCAGGATGTGCGCCGCCAACTGCGGCTGGAAGCCGATTTGCGCGCAGCCCTCAAAAAACAGCAGTTTGTGCTGCATTATATTCCACGGGTAGAGGTTTCTACCGGCAAGGTAGTTGCGCTCGAAGCCCTATTGCGTTGGGACAAGCCCGGTGTAGGTTTATTGAATGCCAGCGATTTTATTGCGACAGCGGAAGAGACTGGAATATTGACGGCGATTGGCTATTGGGCAATTCGCCAGGCATGTAACGATGTAAAAAATTTGCAGGCGTTTTGGGGCGGGCCGTTGATGATGGCGATTAACTTATCCGTACGCCAGTTCAAAGACGAAAACCTCGTGCATGAAGTTGCACGCATTTTTGCTGACAGCGATATTCAACCCGGCGATATCGAATTTGAAATCACCGAAACTGTTTTCGCTGAAAATATAGAGCTTGTCTCCTTGTGTATGCGTCCGCTTTCTTTCTTCGGTATCAATTTTTTGCTCGACA
Organism: uncultured Cellvibrio sp.; assembly: GCA_946480695.1. Next base: position 816 of record CAMLKG010000004.1, on the reverse strand, counting down.
GCTTTGGTGCCGGCAATTCCTCACTGCTGCATTTACAGCGCTTGCCGATCAGCAGTGTAAAAATCGATTTAAACTTTTTGCAGGAATTGAATCGCAGTCACACGGACAAACGACTGGTGTCAGCCATGGTTACGCTCGCGCACAACCTCGGGAAATTGGTCGTCGCTGAGGGGGTGGAAACCAAGGAGCAAAAAGATTGGCTGAAGGACATGGGCTGCGATTTGATGCAAGGCTATTATTTTTCCGCACCCAAATCCTACGAAGAGATTATGGATTGGCTACAGGAATCTGTGACGCGCCGGCAGCTCAATTGACCCACAATTAGTGACTGGATTGGCGATCCAGGGTTCGATAGCTCAATGCCTCGGTAATGTCCAGGCTATTTAATTGTTCGCGATCATGCATATCTGCCAGGGTTCGCGCCAGTTTTAACACCCGATGATAAGCACGGGTTGATAATCCCAATTTATTAATCGCTTGCTCCAGTAAATGTTTATCGCTGTCGGTTAGCGCGCAAAAATGTTCAAGTTCCGGCGCAGTGAGCAGGTTATTGGCTTTACCCTGTCGCTGGAGTTGGCGTGTACGGGCTTGTTCTACCCGCGCACGGATAGTCACGCTGTTGTCACCCATACTTTTACCTTGCAGCTCGCCTTGCCGTAAGGCGCGGACCGGAACGTGCATATCGATACGGTCCAACAGCGGCCCCGAAATCTTGTTGCGGTAGCGTTTCACCTGGTCCGGTGTGCACCGGCAACGATTGGTATCGCTCCCGTGATAGCCGCATGGACATGGATTCATGGCGGCGATCAACTGGAA
>CAMLKG010000003.1 GCA_946480695.1 uncultured Cellvibrio sp. | reverse complement strand
TGAGGTATTGCCGGTACGATATCCGCGCAGGCGGATGTTATGTGGGAAATGATCCAGTTAATAAAATCGATCCCAGCGGAATGAACACTTTAAGTCCTTTTACCATGTCGCAAGTAGACGCAAATATGCGCGAAATTCAAAAAACTATGGACCCGGCCGAAGTTAATATGCGATACGCAAAAATGTCGATTGGATCCTTTGCAATGCTTGCAAGCGGAGGATCTTTAGCATTTGCTGCCGGAGCACTAACATTTGCAGATGGTGCCTCTGGAGGATCAGTTGTATCAACTACATTACAAAAATTTGGGGCTGATACCTCGATTGCTGATGGTGCAGCCTCCGTTGTTGACCTCACTTTAGGTGGGAAGGGTATCGCTGATGGATTGGCGGACATAGGAAAAACTTTTATTTTTGGAAAAGACGCAATGGAGCTTGTCCCAAAAACTGGAATGTTAGCGGCAGAAACAGCGCTTACACAATACGAGTTGAAAGGTAACGTTGGGAATGTAATGAACTCATTCGCACCTTCTGAAGCCAGTGGCAAAACTCCCTCCAGAAGTGACCAAGGTATGAGTGGCGGTATCATTAGGATATGCAGTGGAATGGGAGCGGAGAAAGGTGGATGCAAATAATAAGAGGAGTTCTATTGTGAAAAATCTAATCGCGAAAAATCCGAAAGAGGCGATTGCTTTTGTAATTCTTCTTCTAGCTTTTGTCGCCTGTTTATTTGTTTCTCTTAGAAGCGTGATCACTAAAGAACAAGTTGTGGAATCCGTTTTGATTTCATACGATTGCGGGAAATATAAAAGAACTTCTATCCATAATCACGTCGTCACGTTAGAAAGTGGACTTCGTTTTCAAATCGCTAGTTCAAATTTGCCATGCGATCAAGTTGAAGAGCCAGCCATCGGTAACGCCGTAAGTTTAATAACAAAACGGAATGAATTATTAAGCTTGTCACAAAGCGGTAAGGAGATTTTGAAGTATTCCCTTCTCAAAGAAGACTCTGATAAAAGTACTGCAACCATATTTATGGTGACGGTAATAATATTTGTCTCGCTACTTTGGAGCGGATTCAAAATATTTCATAACCGACCAACTGGCTAAAGTAAATCGCAATCATTATTGATTTATCCTTCAAGCCCCGGCCAGCCCGCTGTCCGGGGTTTTGTTTTTTATCACTCCGCCGTCAACACCAAACACCCCTGCATAACCCGAATCGTCACCGGCGTGTTAATGGTGAATCCCGCCTGTTCCAACCAATGCCCCTTGAGCTGCAACCAAGGCACGGTGGCCTGTGGCGGGTACTGTGTCTTGCGTCGGTAGTCGTAGACCATACTTCCGGTCTTGATTCGGCGTTTGACTCGCAATAATGATCGGCGCGTTTGGCTTCCTTCCCAAAATCCAAATATCACTGGATAAAAAATCCCCGCCGGCTTTACCGGCGGGGATTTTTTTCAGGCGACGAGAACCTGGATTACGGACAAACTACATCTTTACCCGCACCCTTAACAACACTTACGTTGGCAAAAGTAATATCCAATGTACCTTTGGTGATGAGCGAGAAAGGTTGTAATATTTGTGTCCAGAATTCTTCGGGTGGTTGTTGTACGCCGAAGTTTGCGCCTGAGTTTGGATAGCAGCTGAGTGGTACTGTGACGGTTTGCCAATCCTGGCCGGAGAAACTTTTGAGTTTTTCGGTCAGGTCGATATCCGATGCGCAATAAGAGCCGCAACCCAGGCGCAAATAAGTTGCGTCGCTCGGCGCGGTGTTGACTTTAATATCAAATACCAGCGCAGAATTTTCTTTTACGTAGTTAATAAAATCCTGGCGGTCATTGATCGAGAAAGCGACTTGGCCGTTGCCATTGCCAAGCCATTGCACGCGGCGCGCATCCTCCTGGACTTCGCGGTCAACGGCTTGCAATGTTAGTGATGAGGCTTTGATGGTGCTGGTGGTTGCGGGCACGACGTCATTTTGGAAGCCGATAATTTCCAGGCGCCATGGGTCGATTGGTCGCTGTTTGAAAATGTCCAGTTTATCCATCGCTTCGGCGGCTTTTGGCCCTTCTTCGGAAAGGTTATCGGCAAGCGTGTCTTTATCGCTGTAACCCAAGCCATAACCATATGCAAAGAGCGGATCGTAATTCGCATCGCCCAGGTTGAGTGGCGATTGGTTGGGTAATTTCGGCCAGGAGAAGCTTAAACGGCCTTTCATGTCGTAATTAATGTTGCCTTCCGCATTTTTGAAAATCACATCGGCAACGCCGTTACCTTCTGTGCCCGGCAACCAGATAGCAACAAACGCGTCTGAGGCATTGATTTCGCGATTTACCCATAGTGGGCGGCCGGAAATAAACAGCGAAACAACAGGGATGGCCTGGCTGCGCAATTTTTTCAGTAATTCCCAATCGCGCGGGTCGCGAACTTTATAAGCCAGCGAACCGGCGTCGCCTTGCATTTCGGCGTAGGGGTCTTCACCGAATACCACGATGGCGACATCGGGTTTTTCGGTAAATGAACCATCGACGCTTAGCATGGTTTTACCGCCCGCTGCATCCACGATTTCTTTAATGCCGGCGTAGATGGAAGTACCGCCGGGGAAATCCGCATTGGTGTTGCCGGTGCCTTGCCAGGAAACTGACCAGCCGCCGGATTGTTTGCCGATGTTGTCCGCACCGTCACCGGCAACCAATACTTTTTGTTTGCGATTGAGCGGTAATAAATTATTTTTGTTTTTCAGCATTACCAAGGATTCGCGCACTGCCTGGCGCGCGATGGCGCGATGCTCGGGCGCGCCGAGGATTTCTTTTTTACCGGCGAGTGGGCGTGTAGAGGGCGCGCCTTTTTCAAACAATCCCGCGCGGATTTTTACGCGCAATATCCTGCGTACCGCATCATCCAAACGCTCGGCGGTAATTTCGCCGGATTTGGCTTGCGCCAGTAAATTGTTGTACAGCTCTTTCCAGTCAGGTTCGGGCACCATGTAAATATCCAGGCCGGCCATCAGGGATTCGGGGCAATCCACCGCAGTGCAACCGGGAATAAAACTGTGGCCGCTCCAATCGCCTACGACCAGCCCATCAAAACCCATACGGTTTTTTAGTACATCCGTGAGCAAATATTTGTGGCCGTGCATGCGTGTGCCTTGCCAACTGGTGAACGAAGCCATCACTACCTGTACGCCGGATTCAATCGCGCTGAAGTAACCGGCGCCGTGGATATCGCGCACGAATTTTTCATCGCCCTGGGTTTCACCTCGATCCACACCATTCAATGTGCCGCCGTCGCCGATAAAATGTTTTGAGGTGGCGATAACATGTTCGTTGGTCAGGAATTTATCGGAACCGCCATTACCTTGCAGGCCCTCCACCATTTTTCCGGCGAACGCGCCGACGATGCGCGGATCTTCCGACCAGGATTCATAGGTGCGGCCCCAATGGTCGTCGCGCGCGACAGCAACGGTCGGGGAGAAATCCCAATCCAGGCCGGTCGCCGCAATTTCACGCGCGGTGGCCCAGCCGATTTGTTTCAGTAGTTCAGGATTGTTGGTGGCGCCCAGGCCGATATTGTGTGGAAATAAAGTGGCTCCCACGACATTGCCCAAGCCATGTACCGCGTCTGTGCCCCACATGATAGGGATGCCGATACGGCCGTTGGATTTATCGACAGAGGCGTTATAGAAACTGTCGGCGAGTTTTACCCAATCTTCCAGGCTCGCGTATTTATTAGCCCCCGGTGTGCTGCCGCCACCATTGAGTACAGAACCTACGTGATATTTGGTTACGTCTTCAGGCGTCAGGTAGCGGATTTCCGGTTGGATAAGCTGGCCGATTTTTTCTTCCAGGGTCATTTTGGCCAGGAGTTCATCGATGCGTTTTTCAATTGCCGGATCTTTCGCAACGGCGCTTTTGATCGCAGGCCATTCAACCTGCGGAGCGACAACCTCAGCCGCAGGTGTTTTGGTTTCGGGAGCGGGGGCTTCGGTTTTTTTTGAATCGCAGCCTGCCAGCAGTGAGAGCAGCACTGCGCCCGGGATCAAGGAGCGAAGTGGGAATGTGGGGTTCATAAATCTCGGTGACCTGTAAACAGAAAATGCCTGGTGGGCGGGGTTGTTAAAGTATTGTTGTATCGCTGTAGTAAAACGTTGATTGTAAAGGAATATTTATAAAAATAGCATTTACGTGCAAAACCGCTAATAAAATTTACCCTTTATGACATTGGATGCCATATCCGGGCGTTGAAAGGCAAAGTGCCAAGGTATTATTTCGATGGGAAAACATTTGGTTTTTATAGATGAAACCTGTGTCGCGCTGAAGGATTTCATCAGTTCATTTTTAACGGATAGATAAACCGGGAGGGGATGCGAAGGCAATCGGGGCTATGTGTGACATAGCCCCATGGTACGGGGAATCAGTGGAGGGAATTCAGATAGGTATCCACTTCTTTTTCAGCCTCATCTTTACGTTTGCCGTATTTTTCTTGCAGTACGCCAATGAAGCGTTCGCGGTTACCTGCAATACGATCAAAATCGTCATCGGTAATATCGCCCCATTTTTTTTGCACCGCACCTTTCATTTGTTTCCATTTACCTTCAACGACATCTTTGTTCATGATATTCACCTCGATATTAATGGAAAATCCATTTATTTTTTGTATAGCCTCTTCGCTTTTTTTGATTGATATCGGATGGATAAGTTTCGTTTAATTTTTTAATTCTATTAAAGCAAACAATGGCTATTAACAATTCGTTTATTAACGAAGCGGCAATTTTTTTTATCCATCAACGGCCCCCGGAAACATCAAGCAGGGTCCCTGTTATGTAGGAAGCTTCTTCAGATGCCAACCACAATACCGCAGCGGCAATTTCTTCCGGCTCGCCGGCTCGCTTCATGGGAACCAGGGGCGCAACGCGTGTTATGCGGTCGGATTCTCCACCCTTGGCGTGCATTTCGGTGTTGATAATACCGGGCCGTACGGCGTTAACGCGGATTCCCTCGCTGATAATTTCTTTGGCGAGGCCGAGCGTGAAGGTGTCTATTGCGCCCTTGGTTGCAGCGTAATCGATGTATTCAAACGGTGAGCCGATGCGCGAAGCCATGGAGGAGATATTAACGATGGATCCGCCGTGGCCGCCGTTTTTAATGCTCATGCGTTTTATTGCTTCGCGTGCGCATATAAAACTGCCGATGACATTCACGGCAAATAAGTGTGTTAATTCATTCGCATCAATATCGCGCAATAATTTTTGCCGCAAAATCGCCGCATTGTTAACGAGCAAATCCACGCGACCGAAATGTTGGTCAATCTGTGAAAACCAATTGGTGATGTCCGCTTCTTTGCTGAGGTCGACCTGTGTGTAAATTACCTTGCGTCCGTGCGCTGAAATTTTTTCAGCGATGGTTTGCGCTTGTGATTCCTTGTTGAGGTAAGTAAATGCGACATCGTAACCGCGTTCGGCGGCGAGCACGGCGGTGGCTGCGCCTATACCGCTGCTCGCGCCAGTGATAAGGGCCACCGGTGATGACATCATTGCGATTTCTCCCGCCTGAATTGCTCGCGCTTGAGGCCCGCGTCCATTTCGCGCAGTAGCGCCATATAAAGCGCATCGGCGCTGGCGGCATAACCTTCGGGGCTCATATGGACCAGGTCGGGCCGCATGAAGGGAATTTTTTGTTTAAGCCAAACCTGGGCGCCGCAATTGCCCCCCATCATGGCGCCCCAATCCCAATAGAGGGTTTTTTCCTGGTGGGCGATACGGCGCTGGCTGCCCTGTACTTTTAACAAGGCCGGCGGCAAGGGCAAGCGGCAGCCGCCATTGATATTGGGGGCTTTGCTTTTGGCGGAACTGGGGGCACCGATGAGGAGGATGGCCGCATTGGGGGCCGCTACCCGCAGTTTGCGTATAGCCTGTCGCAGTTCTTGTTCGTAGGTTTGCGGCACCAGGTCCTGGCCGAACGCTTCGTTGGTGCCATAGGCGAGGATAATCAAGTGCGGGTCGCGCCATTGGAGCTGCTGGCGCAGGCTGGCCTCGTCCCAGCGGTTGATTACATTGGCGACGGCGCCATTAATGCCCAGCGCATCCAGGGTGATGCCGGGTGCCTGGCGATCCAGGATGACACCGCCCAACTTGCCGCCGGTGGGCGCCAACAACCGTAACCGGTCGATGTTACCGGCCTCGATGGATTGGCTGCCCAATCGCCAGGCGGCTTTAGGGTCGCCCTGTCCCGGCAGCTTGGAAACCTTGCCGTTGGCCAAGGCCAGGCTCCAGGGGGTTTGGCGGGAATGCTGCCAAATACTGAGCTGCCATTGGCCCGCCGGAAGCGGCTCCTTTGCCTTTATTTCCACGATGGAATTGCCCGCCGAGGTATTAATGAATCCACCGAGCGGGAAAATGCCGGTGTGCCTGGCGATTTTGCTATCACTGAGTGTCCATTTGCCCAGGCTTCGCAAGAGTACCTGGTGCGAGCGCTGGTTAGTGATATAACCTGGGGTCAGCCATCCGATGCCGGCGTTGCCGAATTGGCGTTGCAGGCGCTGGCGTAATTGCCCGGTGAAATAATCGCCGGCGGTGTGCGAGTCGCCCAATTGGATAATGCGCAGGGGTTGGGTACGTGTGCCCTTTTCGAGTTGCTGGAGGCTTTCCCACAGTGCGACTGCCTTGCGGTCGCCGTAGTCGTGGACCGGCGTAAATTGATTGGCGGCCGCCGTGGCCGCCAACAGGGAAAATACACAAAAACAGAAATATCTCATCGTAGGCTAATCGTCGGGTTGGGCTGTGGGTTTGGTGGTGGCTCCCCGGCTTGTGCGGGGTGCAATGCCGCCGGTTGGGTCTCGGCGGGTGTTGTGTCGGGTTCTGCTGCGGGCGGAACGCGGGGCTGCCCTGCCCGCAGTTGCGCCGCCCCGGTGAACTGGGACAGTGCCAGTTTTGCCAGCAGCTTCTGCCCCTGGGTGGTGAAATGCACCCCGTCATCGGTGCGTACCATCACGCTGCCGCGCTCGGGTAATTCCATGAATTTGGTAAAGCTAAAGCCATCTACGGTCAGGCTGGGAGCGGTGGCGACAAAGCGGGCAAAGAGCGGAAAGCGGGCGGCTTCACTCGCGTAGATTTCATTGAGCAACGGCTCCTTGCCGGCCAAATCCTCCCGCCCCATCGGCGGGGTTCCCAACCAGACAAGGCGGGCGCGATATTCGGCGGCGGTCTGGATGATCCGGTTTACGCGGGCGCGATAAACCTCCTGCCAGCGCGCGGAACCGAAACGCACATAGCTGCCTTGCAGGTTCATATCCCAAGGGTCATTCGCGCCGAGGAAGACGATAACCGCCCGGTAATCCTCCAGCTCAAACGCGGCTTTAACGGTCGCCGGCCAATCAAAAAAGGCGGGATAGGTGAGGCCGGTGCTATGGCGGCTCAAGTCCATGGATTCCACCTGGTAGCTGCGTTTCAAGGCGGTGATCAGGTGGGGTGCTACGCCCTGCATCAGGGAGTCGCCCACCAGGAGGATGCGATCACCCGCGTGTAACCCGATAGGCTCAGTAGCAGCCGCCAACTGTTCCGGGGTGGGTTCTACAGAGGTTATATCCCCAAGGGGGGTATTTTCACCCTGCGGCAAAGCGACTGCTGTGTCATGGCCAGCGACTGGACCCGTACCTGGGTATTGGCTTTCCGCAATGCGGATATTCGCTACTACCGGTATTTGCGGGTCTGTCACTTCCGCATCCTTATCCGCAAGCGCGGGTGTCGGGCAGGCGGGTTGTGCGGGGGTAACCGGCTCGGGGCATTTGGGCGCCTCCGCCAGCGGCATTTCCGGCTCGGGTAAGGCTTTATCGCCCACCAGTAACAATTGTCCCGCCAGCAGCATGCGTTGTTCGCGCTCCTCCAGCCAGGGTGATGCTAATACTCGCCAGCGCTCCAGGGTGTTGCCCCCAGGTAGTTCGAGGCCTGGCAGCGCGCCCACTTCCATAAAAATATGGTGCGTTTGTTGCCAATACTGGAGCAGGGCATTGCCCTTGATAAGGACCAGCAACACACAGGCAAAGCTGATCGCCGCCAGTGCGCTGCGGTGATGGGATTCCTGTTCAATTTCCAGGAAGGGTTGATGTGTTAATTGCATAGGGTATTGCTTCCATTAAAACCCGAAGTAGATAAATCCCGGCATGCCTGCCGGGGCCAACTGCATGATCGTCAACGCGCTCGCCAGCAAGCATAAACTCTGCCCCCACCAGGGCATTTGCCGCAACAGCGCTGCGGATTTCTCCATGATGGTTCCCGCCCGCCGCGCCAGCGCAAAAAATACGGCCATCACTAACAATAAACCCAGCCAATTCATGCCCGGTACCAGATCCCATTCACCGAAACCGATAATAAACCGGGATGCGGAATCCCAATCCTCGGCGCGGAATAGCAGCCAGCCAAGGCACACAAATATGAAGGTGATAATTTGCCCCAGGGCACCGGGTAAGCGCCAGTTGGACACCTGATGCCATATATTCTGGATCACCAATCCAATTCCATGCCATAACCCCCACACCACAAACGTAAGGCTGGCGCCGTGCCAAAATCCGGAAAGCGTCATGGCGATAACCAAATTGATTTGGGTGCGCCCCCAACTACAACGGTTCCCACCCAGCGGTATATACACATAGTCGCGAATCCAGCGCGACAAGGTGATATGCCAGCGCTTCCAGAAATCGCTCAGGTTGGTGGCGAGGTAAGGCTGGCGGAAATTCACCGGCAAGTTAAAACCCAGCAAGAGCGCAAGCGCGGTAACAATATCGGTGTAGCCGGAAAAATCAAAAAATAATTGCCAGGCGTAAGCCATCAAACCGCCCATCAATTCCACCGCGTGATAACTCTCCGGGCTGGCAAACACCGGGTTGGCCCAGGCTTCTGCGAGCCAGGCCGCGAGCCAGATTTTTTTTATCAACGCGGAAATAATTAATAAAATTGCCCACTCGGGTGCGACCAATGCACGCCGCGCGGGCGATTCAATTTGTGCAAGCAATTCATGGGGGCGGCAAATCGGCCCGGCCAGCAAGGTGGGGAAAAAAGAGAGATGTAAAAAACCATCGGCAAGCTTTGCCGGTTGGTATTCGCCCCGCCCCACGTTGACCAGGTACGCGATGCCCTGAAAGGTATAGAAGGAAATCCCTACCGGCAGCACCAATTCCAAAACCGGTAGGCTGGCCCCGGTAAAAAACGGCGCGAGCATCGCCATGGCTTCTTCGCGGAAAAAATTGTAGTACTTGAAAATGCCCAGGTTGAGCAGCGCAATAACCACACCGAAAACCATCGGCCAACGCCGACGGCTGCCATCGGGTGCCGGTATGGCCTGGGCCAGCAATAGAATAACCAGCGAAAAATTAAATAGCAGCAGCGCAAAACGCCAATCGAAACTGCAATAGAAAAGGTAGCTGGCAATAAGCAGGAGATGGTTTTGCGCCCGCGCGCCCCGTGTCGATCCAACCCACCAGTAGAGCCACAAAAAAACGACGAAAATTAATCCAAATTCGGGGGAGAGGTAGTGCATCAGGCAGGTTCCATTTCAGTCCATAAACGCAAACGGCCATGATACCTAAAGCCATGCGTAAAAGCTGTGCCTGATGAATGAAGTCCCGCACAAAACCCGGATTCAAAATCGGGGTTGTGTGCGGGCAAAAAGTTATTGAATGCTAGCGAGGCGATGAGCGGCCAGCGCGGTCAATCGCTCGTTGTGTTTTTCAGCCACGACTTTGTTCAGGTAATTTTTCCCGCTATCTACATTTTCGCGTGCAAGGTCATTTTCCGCGGCCGCCAGGTAAAAATAATCCACCACATCGGCAGGGTAATGTTGTGGATTTTGCTGGATGGATTTCTCCAGCGTTGCGCGTGTGTTGGTGGCCCAGTCGAGCGAATCACCCAGGTTTACCGCGCTGCCGGTGTTGATGGCGATGAGTTGCACCGTAAAATTGTCCGGTGCTTTATCCAGCGCGGTTTTTACTTTATCCAAACAGCTTTTTGCGCCCAGGTATTTATCGATACCCAACAACCAGGGGAAGGCCTCGCCGACCAGTTTGCATTGGTTGGCTCCGTACCAGGCGAGCGCTTCCATATCGCTGCTGTCCTCCTTAACCAGGGCTTCGAGTAGTTGATCGGCTTCTTCCAGGTGGTTGTGTTCAAACTGCAAGCGCGCCAGTTGCAAACGCGCGGCGTAGCTGTTGTCGGCTTTGATTTCCTCTTGCAATAGCTTTGCGTATTCAGCATCCGCCGGGTTGTAGGTCAGCTCGGGAAAATCTTTCATGCAGCCGGTCAGCAATAAGCTGGAACCGCACAGGAGGGTGAACAGGGATTTGCGCAAAAAAGTGGACATGATTCGCTCCTTAAAAAATCAGGTTTAAGCATTAGGTTAAGTTAAAAGTGATACTGCAATGCGGCGGTGAATTCGTGCTCGCGCGGAATCCAGTAACCTTCGGAAACTTCCGCACCATCGGCGCGTTGGTAAGACAGTTCCAGGGTCAGCCGGTCACCCAGGGGTTTGGCCAACAAGGCACCGGCAACCAGGCTGGAGTCCACCAGGTCATGGCGGGCAAACAGCGAAACTTCCCCATCACCCCATAGGTCCGGGATAGCGAGGCGTGCGAAGGCGTAATCGCGGTGTAACAGGCGTAACCATCGGTGGGTACCGAGCAGGAAACCCGTGGCCGCCTCAGGCAGAAGGTTGGATTGCCATTGTGTGCGCTGCTGCATCAGCTGACCGGATAATCGGTTCCAGTCAAATTCGCCATAACCATCCTCCTGGTAGTAATACTCCACAATCAGGTTGATGTTGTTGCTGAAGCTGTACTGCAAGCCGAGTAATCCATTCAGATAGAACGCATCGCCACGCTCAGTTTCGTAGTTCGCCAGCCAGGTACCGGGAAACACCTCAACCGCACTGAAGCCGGGGATTTTACGGCCTTCACGCCATGACAATTCGGCATGTAATTCCAGCGCGTCGCTTGCCGTCCATTCGAACGCCAGGCCGGCGAACGGCTTGCCTTCGAGGCTGGCCAGGTTCAGGGTGATTTGGCTGCTGGCGAAGAGCTGCTCACGGGTGAGCAGATAACTGTATTGGTCGTGGCCACGCGTAAGGTAATCCTGCGGGAACGCTTTATGGTCAATGGCCATGAACCGCCATAGACCATGGTCATCAGACCAACTGGCGCTGGCCATAGGATCGGCCTCGCGCCGGTAGGGAATGGCGGTGTCGCGCTCGTTGAGGCGAATATCAAAAAAGGGATTGATCGGGTTCCAGGCGTAGCCGGGTCCCTGCTCGTAATTGCTGACGCCGAGGCTTAATTGCAGGTGGTCGCCGCTCCAGCGCAGGTGGCTGGTTTGCCAGCGCCAGTCCAGGTCATCGTGGTGTTCGCCTGCGGCATCCTTACCATAATGCTGCTCAGCCCAACCGGCGACTTGTAATTCCCAATTGCCGCGCGTAGCGAGCAGGTCGCCGCCCAACGCCAGTTGGCAGGTGTCTTCATAAACACCTTCAAGCGGAAGATTAGCCGGGTTGATCAGGGTGGTACCGCGCAATTCGCCGGTGCTGCAACCCAGCTCCGCGCCGGTGTCATGCGATAGCGCCAGGCAGTAGCTGCCTGCGCTCAACAGCACCAGGCCGGCGGCAATGGACAATGTGGACGCTGTAGTCATGCCAATCCCTTGTTAACGCTGTGCCATCAGGCGCGATACCTGTTCGGGACGAAATTGGTGTTCCTGTAAATCTTCACTGCGGAAATTGCCGTAGCTCATGCGCGTTACATTGCCTGGGGTCAGGGCGTTATGGATTTCCAGTTCCACCAGTTGCAACTTGTTGCCCTGTTCCGGCAAGGCTTCGAAGCGGGTGTAGTAAGCGGTTTTTAAATGCTTGCCGGATTCGGTGTAAAACTCGGCCTTCCCGGGTTGTGCGCTGGCGGCGTCCACCCACAGCAGGATTTTATGGTAGGCCGCCAATGATCCGGGCTTGGCATCCAGTTGCAACACTAGCTGGTTAGCCCCGGCCTTGGCACCTTGGGCCAATTGGGGCAGGTAATCGCCGGAGAAATCTGTCGAGGCCACATCGCCATTGGAGGCTTCGCCCAACAGGCGTTGCTGCGGGGTGATGCGAATGGGTTTCTTTGCCATTTTGCTGAAGAACCATAGGTGCTGGCCGTTCATCAATAGCGCCTTGCCTTGCTCGCGAACCGGTTCGCGATACACCACCAGCGAGGTATGGGAATCGAGGATTTTGGCGTGCAGGCCAAAGGTTTTGGGTTCCTTGCCTTTTTCCTCGCTGACCAGTTGCAGGTCAAACGAGAAGGCGGTGTCTTTGAAGTTACGGTATTCATCTACCTTCGCCAACAGCGCATCCGCGGGGAGTGACCGCAGGTCCGTCGCCATTGCGGAAAAGGCAGTGCAGCAAAGCACCAGTGACAGGCTAAGTTTTTTAAGCAGTTTCATAGTTTGTTCCTTGTAAATTCCAATACCCGAATGCCGCGAAATGTGATTACACATGGCGCAGGGCATCGACAATATTGCGGCGCGCAGCGGAGGCGGCCGGGAAATAAGCGGATACAACCGCCACCAGCACCACACCCACCACGCTCAACAACCAGGTTTCGGGGACCAGTTCGATGCGCAACGGAAAGCCTTGGGATGAACCGGGTGGGGCCGGCATCATGATTTCCAGCGAAGTGATATAGAGTGAGAGTCCAACACCCACTAGCACCCCGGCCAGCGCGCTGATGAAGGCGAGTAACCCGCATTCAATCAAAAACTGGCGAGTCACCGAGAAGCGGCGCGTGCCCAGGGCGCGGATGGTGCCTATCTCCTGGGTGCGCTCCATGACCGTGACCATGGTGGTGTTGGTGATGGAGAGCAGCACAATCGCAATAATCACGATGTTGATAAACACAAACAGCCCGTCATAAAGATCGACGACTTTGTGGTAAAAACTGGCCATCTGGTCCCAGGTCTGGAATTCCAATGGCAGGTTTTGCTGTTGGGCCGCGGTATGCAGGTCGCGCATAAAGGCGGGTAATTCCAGCGTATAACTGAGCAACACCACCAGTTGGTCGATGTCCTCTATCCCCAACAATTCCTGTGCGCGCTGGATATTCATCATCATGGCGCGGTCGTCGTATTCCTTGGCAAAGCTGCGGAAAATCCCGCTGATTTTTACATCCACCGCATTCATGACCCCATCGTCATTGGCGGCCAGCAGGGTGAGTTCGTCACCCACTTTTGCATCCAGGGATTGCGCCAGCCCCTCGCCCAGCAGGACCCCGGCTTCATCGTCGGCGGTCAGTTCGTTGCCCTCCAGGATGGCCAGGGCGGAGTTGATCATGGATTCGCTGTCCGGATCGACACCGCGGATCATCGCGGCCTGGCTGGTGCCGGCATTGCCGAGCAAGCCGGTAAATTCCAGGCGGCGGGTCGTCACCAGCACGCGTTCGTCGGCCTCAATCAGTTGCAAGTAATCATCAACCTGGGCGGGCGATAGGCGATAGCTGGCCGGGTCTTTGCGGTGATTTTGCAAATAACCGGGAGCATAAAGCTGTACATGGCCGTACTGGCTGCGGATCACCGATTCGCGCAGCCCGGAATAGTTGGCCTCCACGAAGCCGCCAAAAATGACGATGCCGATAACCCCGGTCATGATCGCTAGCAGCGTCATCAGCGAGCGGCGCCTGTGGCGCAAAATATTGCGAAAAGCGAGTTTAATTTCCAACATGGTCTTTCCTGTCTCCTTACATGCCCGCGACTTTCAAATGGCTTACGGGCTGGTCACTAATAATGACGCCATCCACCAAATGGATTTGACGCTTGTCGGTTTCGGCGATGATTTTCGGGTCGTGGCTGGACACCACCACCGCGGTTTTACTGGTGGTCGCCAGGTCAAACATGATGTCCAACACCTGGTCGCCGGTTTTGCGATCCAGGTTGGCGGTGGGTTCGTCGGCAATGAGCAATTTTGGTTGATGCACCAATGCCCTCGCGATCGCCACCCGTTGGCGTTGGCCGCCGGACAAGGCATTAGGGTATTGGTGCGCCAGTTTTTCCAGCCCGACCTTTTGCAGGATGTCCATAATTTTTTCCTTGCGCCCGCCCTCCTTGTTGAGCAGCAGCGGATATTCCACATTCTCGTACACGCTCAGGACCGGGATCAGGTTAAAGGTCTGGAATACAAAGCCCAGGTGGCGGGCGCGAAACCCGGAGAGCGCATCATCGCTTTGGGTCTGGGTATCCAGGTCCAGCACTTTTACGCTGCCCCTGGATGGCGTATCCAGGCAACCGATGAGTTGCAGCAACGTGGATTTGCCGCTGCCGGAGGGACCACTCAAAATCACGGTTTCACCGGGGTAAATATCCAGGGTGACGCCATTCAGGGCGTTCACGTCAGTTTCGCCCAAGCGGTAACGCTTGCCTAATGCGGAAACTCGAACAATGGGATTCATAACAGTTCCTTGAATAATCGATGCAAAATTTAAATAACCATGCCGCTGTCCAGGCGCAGTAGCTGGCCGGTGGAGGCTGCGCCAACCTGCTGGAGGAATACCAGTGCAGCACTGACTTGTCGGGCCGACACCTCGGCGCCCAGCCCGGTCATTTTGAACAGGCGCGCATAATCGTCATCCAGGTACAGCTGGTAGCCCAGCGCCGGGCAGTTGCCCAGGGCGATGGCATTGACGCTGACCTGGTAGCGCGCAACTTCCTTGGCCAGGCTTTTTACCAACCCCAGGGTTGCGCCCGCCAAAACGCTGGTGGAAACCGCCGCAGGATGGCCGACTTCGCCCATTACCGACTGCAACAACACCAATTGCCCGCCCCGGTCGTGTGCCATCAAGCGATGGGCCGCGAATTGGGCAACGGCAAAGATCTGCTCAAACGAGTGTTCAAACCATTGGCTATCCAATTGTTGTTCAGCCGCTGCTGCTGCCATGGGCACGGCGATGATGACCATCTGTAGCTGGGGTAATTGTTCTCCGAGCAGGTTTAATTGGTCCACGAGTTCTACATGCTCCCGCCATTCGCGTAAGTCCAGCGTGGTCATGGAGAAGGCTTGGCCGAGCTGGTGTTGCGCCCCTGAGTCCAAACCGGTGTGTACCAGTAAAACCTGGGGTAATGATTGAGCTGTTACCATGTGACCAAGCCTCCGGTGACGTTCACCACCTCGCCAGTCATAAAGCCCTGGCCCTGGCTCGCCAACATCAGTAACGGGGCTACAAGGTCGGCAGCCACGCAATCGCGCTGGATGGGGGTGGTCGCCTGCAACAGCGCTTTGATCTTTGGATTCATCTTGTCCGCCAGTCCGCCCGTGACGACCTGGGGGGCAATGCAATTAACGCGGATATTGTCCACCGCGTGGCGGCGCGCCAGGGTTTTGCAGTAGGCGATCACCGCGCCTTTGGCCGCGCCGTACAGGCTGCGCATGGGCTGGCCAACCAAGCCGGTAATGGAAGCCATATTGATCAAATTACCGCTCGCGCGCAGTTGCCAGTAAGGCAACGAGGCTTCACTGATATGCACAAGGGGGTACAGGTTAGCGGCAAAACTGGTGCCACTGTCACCGGCCTTGTGGAACACAAACGGCTTGTCCTCCGCCTGGCCCATGCAATTCACCAAAATGTCGGGCACTGCAGTGGTGGCGATCAGCGTGTGCAGATAGGCCTTGGCGGAGTCGCGGGTGCTTAGGTCACCCGACATGCAAAATAACCGCTCATTGCCCGTGGCATGAGTTACATCGCTAAAAAATTGCGTACGCACCTGCTGCAATTTTTCCGTATTGCGCCCGTGCATTATCACCCTGGCGCCTGCGTCGTAGAGCGCGCGCGCCATGTGGGAACCCAGGTAGCCGCTGGCACCGGTAACCAGCGCGAGTTGGCCTTCGAGCGAAATCTTGTGATCCTTCAACAATTTTTATCTCCTATGGATTGCCAGCAACGATTTGCTGGGCCTTGGCGAGGCCTTCGTTGGCGGCCACTACGTCTTTTTCAGGGCAGCTTTGTTGTTCACAAAGCTTCAGGTAGTGCTGGAAATCCTCCACTGCGAAGCGGGTACGTTTAAGGAAAGGCGGGATTTCCAGGCTGTTATAAGCGCGGGTTAAACGCACTATGCGGTTGTCGGGTGCCTTGCGCACGGCGGTATCCATTTTCTGGCTACCGCTTTTAACGAAGAAAGTCTGGCGGCCGGGGTCGGTATCGAACTGGGCTTTCATGGTGGTGATGCTGCCCAGCCACGCCAGGGTTTCCATATCATCGGCCGCGTTGCGCGCGGCTTGCTTGAGGTATTTCTCGCCTTCTTCCACCTGTTTTTTATCCGGCGCGGCGCGGTTGAGCTGATGCAGGATGATCCCGGCATCTTTCAGCGCCCGGGTATTATTGGCGTCACTTTTCAACTGGGTGCGCAGCGTTTCCAGACGGGTTTGGGCGGCCTCGCCCCGCAGGTCGAATACCGCTTCCGCCAATGCCATTGGGGTCAAACTCAATAACGCGGCCATTAATATTAATTTCATTGCATTTACTCCGAAGATTGTTCTTCCAGGTGCAGGAGCGCACTGGTGTAGGCGTCCATTCCTGACCAAATGGCGGAATAGAGGCCGGAAATACCCATGTTGTCGCTATGGGCGAAAAAGATATTGCTAAATGGTTGTATGGCTTGGGCCAGGCGCGCACTGATATTGGGTTCAGGCATTACCATGGGGTGGCCCCAGCGGTGCAGCTCGATTTTATCCACAGCGTTTTTTGCGCCGGGATAAACCCGCTCAATGTCATCCAGGATACGCTCCGCGATGCCAGCGGCATTGGCGCTGTACAGTTGTGCCCGCCCCGGTGGCCCGGGAAAGGGGGTATATATCGTCAAGTGGCTGCGCCCGTCCGGGTTGCGGTTACCCTCTGGCCAATCGGCGCGAACCATGAAGCGGCTAAACAGGTTCTCGGTCATGGTTTCAAATACCGGCGCGACTACCTGTTTCAATTGCACTTGCGCCACCAGGTAAGCCGAATAGCGGTACTGTGCCATGGCTGCCACTTGGGCTTGCGGCAAACCTTTCACCAGGTGTTTGCTGATCAGCTTGGGGGTGGCCATGATGACTGCGTCGGCGGAGATAGTCAGGGGCCTTCCGGTGCGGTCAACGCAGGTGACCCAGCTTTTACCATCGTCCTTGCACTCCACGCTGACCGTAGCCATGCCGGGCATCAGGCGATCGGGACCATGTTGTTCGATCTGCCGCACCAGGGCTTCGCTGATTACCCCATGCCCCCCTGGTAAGGTGAAGTTGGGCCCGACAAAGCGCGACAAAATGTACAGCCCCATCCAGGCGGATACTTCATGGGCGTGGGTGCCCAAGCGGGAGCTGATCACCAGGTTAAGGAAGTGTTGGACCTCGGGATGCAGGCCGGACTGGTCGAACCAGGTTTGCAAGGTTTGTTTATCCAGGGCTTTGCGCGTCGGCGTGTTGTCTTCGATCGGGAAAAAAATGCCGGTTTGCGGGGCCAGGAATTCGCTGAACAGGTCGCGCAACCGACTGAACTGCTGGCGCACCCTGGCGCTATAGGGCAAGTCTGCCGCGCCTTCGTCCAACGGGCGACGCACCAACCGGTTACCTGCAAAATACGCCAGCTCCGGCTCGGCAATGCGCTGGAAGGGAATGGCCAGATCATTGAGGAAATCGGTAAACGGCGCTTCCGCTCCCTGGCTTACCAATGCGCCCAAGGGGTAATGGATACCCTGGGCCTGGCGGCGCCGGGAGTTCCCGCCTAGCTGTGGCTCTTTATCAACCAGCAAAGCATCAACATCGCCCAGCCGTGACAGCGCGGTGAGACCGGAAATTCCGCCCCCTACCACCACCAGGGATTTGTGCAGCGACGGCTTGGCGCCGGTAAATCCTTTGCCATCCCGCAATTGGTGCATTATCGAAAAGTCATCGATGTTATCGAAGTCCTGCGGCAATGCGAGCTGCTTGCCCAATTTCCCCTGCGCCACCGAAAAGGCGCCCAGGAAACCGGCGGCCAGGCTGGCGGTGGAGGCGTGTTTGATAAATTGGCGTCGATCCATGGTTATTGGTGTCCTTGCTAGCGGTTTGCCTGGTGGAAGCTGATGCTCCCTTTGGCCACCGGACCCTCTGCAACATTGGCTTGGTATTGGATATCGATAAATTCGCCGTCCGTTTCCAATTTGCCGATGCGGATGGTCAGCGTGTCGCCGGGCAGTACCGGGCGAATAAATTTTTGTCGTTTGATTGCGGCAACCTGTACGGGGTTGCCGGATTGCTCCGCCAGCATGGTCTTTAACAGACCCAACACCAACACTCCCGGCATAATCGGATTACCGGGAAAATGGCCGGCAAATACCGGTTGATGGGGATCTATATACCAGGACTTTTCAGCCGCATCATTTTCAAGCGAAGGTGTTTCCTGGAGCAGTGCATCGCTCATCACGCATCCCCTTGCATTACTGTGAGTTCACCGCGCGCCAGCAAACGTTCACCGGCGCTGGCTGTGAAGGAGCCTTTGTACATAGAGCCGAAAACACCATCCAGCGCGACTTCCAGGTGCAGCTCCGGTTGCGCATAGAGGTCGCCGGGAATATCGCAATTATCAAACCCCAGCAACAGGTGCTTACCTTCGGCCGCGGTTTTGCCGTCAGTGGCCAATCGGGCTGCGGTGCCGCTAGCGAGCACCACGCCGAAAACCTGGGCGGCGCTTTCCAGTAACAACACATCGGCGCTCCGGGTGGGTGACAGGCCCGCATCGCCCTGCCAGTAATTGTCCACCCTGGTCAGTTGTATCCGCGCACGGCCCAGTTTGCCGGGTTCCACAACATCCACTTCCCGCGCGAACAGGAAAGGTGCGCGATGGGGCAAGAGGCCTTTGATTTGTTCCTCGGTATAAATCATCAGTGCACCATCCGTACATCAATTGCCATAGCGTTGCCACCCAGGCCATTGGCCAGGTGGATGAAGCTGTCGAAGTTTTCCAGTGGTTGGTGCAGGGCCGGTTCGACGCTCGCGAGGGTATTGCCGTTTTGCAGCGAGCGAATCTGTTGGCGATGTTTGAAGCTGGCAATCGCCAACAGCAGGCGCAACATACCAGCGCCGGGGAAGATACCGATGTAGTCGCTCAGGGTTCGGCACGCGGTAGTGCCCAGGTCAAGTTGCTCCAGCAGGTTGGATTCAAGTTTATCCAGTGGCGGAACACCATTGGCGGACAGGTTGATCAGGTCATAATCCTGTAGGGATTTGCCACTCGCGCGGGTTAACTGTTCCAGCGCCTTGCTGGAGGCATCCGGTGAACTGGCGTAGCCATAGGGATGGTCGGCGGAGGAGTTTTGGAAGATACCGGCAATCTCCGCCAGGATTTCCACACCGCGGGCCCGGGCGGAAGATTCGGTTTCCAACACTAGCGCACCGGCGCCTTCACCCATGACAATACCGTCGCTGCCCTGTTCAAAGGCGCGGAACGGCGTGGCGGATTGCGCCTGGGTTAACAAGCCAAGGCTGTATAAACCCTGTTGCAGCCGGTCGTTGTAAGCGTCGGCGCCAATCACCAGGATTTTGCTGTGCGGCTGTTTTTGCAGGAGTATGCAGGCATATAGCAACGCGTATTCGCCAGGCATATCCAGGCCGGTAAGGGTGGAATTAATTCCCTGTAATTGATGCTCGATCGCGATCATCCCGGCGGTAGCGTTATAGACGGTGGTGGGGAAATGTACCGGTCGCAGCATTTCAATACCTTCATCGAACAGGCACTTCTGGTGCTTGATAACGCTCTCGATACCGGCGTAACCGGTGCCGACCAATACCCCGACATCCTCCAGCGGCAGGGCCTCGCCCTGGTCATTGCGCTGGAGCAGGCCAGCCATGACCAGCGCGTCGCCGGCGGCATTAATCGCGTAATGGTTGAGGTTTTCCATGCGGCGCAACTTGCTGCGCGCCACAAAACGTGTGGCATCGTAATCCCGCACATTGGCCAGGAAGGGGCTGTAGGGATTTCCAGCCACCGCCTGCACACCGGATTCACCCTGTTGCAAGCGCTCCACCGCTTTGCCGGGATCGGAACCCAGGGGGCTAACCATGCCCAAACCGGTAACCACAATTTTTTCTGTAAACATGATGAGATTCCTTCTATTTCAATAAGCCGTTAATGTGCCGCGCGTTGTTCAGGTACCAATACATTGCTATGTCCGGGCACAAAGGCATCGCCGTGCCCGGGCAGGATCCAGTCAAACTGTTTCAACAATTCCCGTGTGTCCCACCAGGCCTGGCTGTCATTCAAAATCAGGTGGAGGTTGATATCGTTCAGCCTCCAGTCGCTTTCGGAAAGCACAGCGTCGCTGGCGATAATGCCGCGTCCACACACCCGTTGCCGGGGTTGCGCGGAACACTCAACCCCGGCGCGGTTCACTACAACGCCCTCCACCGCCAGCCCATGCAACCCCACGCAGTGACCGGGCAGTGGCAGGGTCCAGGCGTGTTTGCTAATGCGCGTTTTGCCGTCGTAATGCACCAGGTTTTTGCTCGCCGCCAACACCTCGTCGCTGTAACGCCGGTCGTGGCGGTAGTGCACAAACTGGCGCAAGAAAGGCCGCGCAATCCGCTCATGGGTGGTTTGCAAATAGTCCCGGTATTGCTCGGGATACTCGCGAAAGCTCATCAACTGGCGGATATAGGCGACTTCCCGCGCCGGCACCAGTACCCGCGCGATAAAGTCCGGCCAATGGCACAGGTCGTAATGGTCAAAATGCAAATGGGTATAAAACACCTGGGTGATGGATTCCCATTCCAGGCCGCGGCTGGCAACCGCTCGCGCCAATTGCCGCAAGTCGCCCAGGCTACCCGGGTCAACCAGGGTTACGGCATCTTCATCGACCACCAGGGCGGCACTGGCCGTCAGGGTCATACCGTCACCCTTGTTAAGCGGGTAGACGTGCGCACTAGACACTCAAGCCACCATCGAGCACCAGGGTTTGGCCGGTCATATAACGGTTCTTGTCCGACACTACAAAGCTGACCAGGTGCCCGACTTCTTCCGGTTCGCCAATACGCTTGAGCGGGATGCGCTTCTTATGCTCTTCCAACTGCTTTTCATTCATTTCGCCGATCATTTCGGTGCTGATAAAACCGGGCGCAATCGCATTTACCTGGATGTTGTAACGGCCCAGCTCGCGCGCCATGCTGCGGGTCATGGCGATCACGCCGCCTTTGGACGCCGCATAATTCGCCTGGCCTTCAGTGCCCACCAGCCCGCTGATGGAGACCATATTGACGATGTGCCCGGCGCGCGCGCGGATCATATTTTTCACCGCGATCTGCGCCACCAGGAAGGTACCTTTGAGGTTAGTGTCGATCACCTTGTCCCACTGGTTTTCCGA
Source organism: uncultured Cellvibrio sp. (assembly GCA_946480695.1). The sequence continues at coordinate 197,676 of CAMLKG010000003.1, read as the reverse complement.
CATCATCATCAAATAATTGTCTTGCAAAACGCCGGCGTTATTCACCAGCACCGCAACCGGGCCCAACTGCGCATTGATTTGCTCAAACATGGCCTCGACTTGCTGCGCATTGGCGACATCGGCCTTGAACGGCTTTGCCACACCACCTTGTTCACAAATATCCGCACACACGCCGATAGCTTTTTCATCGCTGCTGCAATAATTCACCGCAACCGCGTAACCATCAGCGGCCAATTGCATCGCAATAGCGCGGCCAATGCCGCGCGAGGCGCCGGTAACCAGCGCAACTTTTCCTGGTACGGATTTTTCCAGTGCGGATTTAATCACTTGCTCAGACATACGCAGCTTCCCGTTTAAAAATCAGCGAAGTGTTATTGCCGCCAAACGCCAGCGAATTGGACATGGCGTAATCCATTTTCAGGTTGCGGCTTTGGTTTGGCACCACATCAAGATCGCAGTCGGGATCAGGCGTTTCGTAGTTGATGGTCGGGGGTGCAAATTGCCCCAGCAGCGCCAGCACCGTCGCAACCGCCTCAATCGCACCGGCAGCGCTGAGCGTATGGCCGATCATGGATTTGGTGGAAGAAATACATAAGTTTTTGGCGTGCTCACCAAATACCCGCTTGATGCCGGCCGTTTCCGATTTGTCATTCAGTTCAGTGCCGGTGCCGTGGGCATTGATGTATTTGATTTGCTCGCGTGCAATACCCGCTTCCGTCAATGCGTGCTCCATGGCCTTCACCATACCGGCACCGGTTGGGTGGGGTGCGGTGATGTGATGCGCATCGGAGGTAAATCCGTAGCCGCTGAATTCCGCGAGGATTTTTGCACCGCGTGCTACAGCTTTGTCGTAATCCTCAAGAATCAGAATGCCCGCGCCCTCACCCAGCACTATGCCATCACGGTTTGCATCAAAGGGTTTGATCTCTCCCGTTGATAATGCGGACAGCGAATTGAAACCGGAAAGGGTCACGGTGGATAAGGCTTCAACACCGCCGGTAACCATCACATCGGCAAAACCCGCACGAATCAAATCGGCGGCAAAACCGATGGCGGTTGCGCCGGAAGAACAGGCTGTCATGATGCTGCTCCTGGGGCCGCGCAAACCAAAGTGGTTTGCTACAAACGTGCCGGCGGCATCCGGGCTGAAATTTAATAAACGTGAAGGCTTGCTGGGTTGTTCGCGAATGGTATCGAGGAAAAACTCTTCCGTGCTGCGAATGCAGCCGCCGCTGCCCAGTACGGTGCCGATGCGATCCAGCCCGGCATCGGTCGGGCTCAGGCCCGCCTGTTCCCAGGCTTGCAGGGCCGCTTCCAGCGTATATTGTTCAACAGCGGAAGCCCTGCTGTATTTTTGCTTCAATGCCTCCCTTGGCTTGAAGTTTTTTACTTGCCCCAATAAACGGCTGCGGTAACCGGTGGTATCCTGAAAATGATTCACCGATATACCGTTCTTGCCGGCAATCAATCCCGCTTCAAATTGTGCAATATTATTGCCAATGGGACACACGACTCCCAAGCCGGTAATCGCTACTCGTTTATTCACGATAACTGCTCCCTTGCGTTAGCGTTAAACCAAATCGCGCGTTGCGCGAGTAAAAAAATCGGGAGTGAGTTAACCTTGCGCGCAACATTAAAATCACTCCGTGTACCACAACCATTGCTTAGGCCGGCACCGCCAGGCGGCTGTCAATATAAGTCGCCAACTTGGTGATATTTTCAAAATGGGCGTTAACGTTATCGTCGCCCTGTTTGATCTTCACACCAAATTCCTGCTCGATCGCCAGCACTAGATCGAGTACGTCTACCGAGTCGATACCCCACTCGTTAAACAAATTGCCATCGTCGCTTGGCTCGGGGCCGTCAAGCACGAGGTCAAGACGGTTTTTCAGGATGTCGCGCAGCTGTGCTTTGATTTGGGTAAGTTCCATGATTAGCTCCTTGTGGGTTAGTAACAACGTGATAAAAAATTAATAAAACAACGTTAAAAAAACGCTTTAGTAATACTCGCGTTCAAACTTTTCCAGAATTCCGCGCATCACTGGTTTGGAGCGCAGGAATTTAATTACCCGATGCCAGGGTACCTTCGCCAAGGTTTTGGTAACCAATGGCGATTCGAAATTAACCGACAGCGGAATAATGGCGTTTTCGGGGCAGGTTTGAGAGCAAAACCCGCAGCCGATACATTCATTGGTAATTTCAAAGGTGGCTTTGTCATCCAGCAAATTTTTAACAATGCTGGGGCAATCGGTTTCAATGCATTTGCCGCAAGAGGTGCACATGTCTTCGCGGATGGTATAGCGATAATTGGTTGGACCTTTGCGCGGCAGGCCTTGTACGCAATCGCCTTTCACCACCATCACCGATAATTTTTCGGAATTCAAAAACGCATCCAGTTGGGTGGAAAGTGCGGTAACGTCCAATGCATCTACCACGGCAAATTCCGGCACACGAAAGCCTTCCAGCAATTTCAGCCATTCCTCGCGGTTGTAAGACGGGTAGGTGTCCTGGTAACCGGTCATGGCACTGCGACTGTTATCCAGGATTAAAATGGTCGCTGCAACACCGGAATTAATTGCGGTAAGCAGCGGCGGAATCCCGGAATGGAAAAATGTGGAATCGCCAATAACGGCCACCGCTTTTTTGCGCGCGTCTGCATCCATAATCGCCAGGTAGCCCTGGAGGATGCCGATGCTTGCGCCCATGCACAAATTGGCGTGGAGCGCGCTGAACGGTTCAGTGGCACCGAGTGTGTAACAACCTATATCACCAACCACGTAGATTTTGCGCAAACCCAATTGATGGAAAATCGGGGAGTGCGAGCAACCGGCGCAAAATCCGGCGGGGCGCTTGGGTACGGAAATTTGTGCCGTCAGGGAATCTTCCGCAACGGTTTCAATGTATTGCACGGGAATAAATAATTCAGGTGCGCTGCGTTTTTTATGTTGGCTATTTACCAATTGATTCCACGCCGGAATGTCATCGCACAACAAATCATTAAGCTGTAACTCACCGACGCCGTCAAAATGGGAGCGTCCCGCGGTATTGACTCCCAGTTGGCGTACCTGCTGTTCAATCGCGCGGGACGATTCTTCCAGCACCAATACTTTCTCACAGCACTCGGCAAATTCGCGCACCGCCTGATCGTGAATGGGAAACGCCATGCCCAGTTTCAGAATAGGCACGTTCAGCCCGCCCACTACTTCACACACCATGTTATGGATATAGCCGCTGCAAATAATGCCGTAAGGGTATTTTTTGCCGGTGGTGCACGGATGCTCGGAAACATCCACCAACCAGTGGTTCCAATCGCTGCTGGCGAGCAGTTTCAAATTGTTGACCAATTGTTGGTGGCGATTCACTACGAAATCCGGCAGCAATAAATATTTCTGGATGGGGCCGGCAAATCCCAACTGGCGATTCTTGTTTTGGCGCATACCGGTCACCACCCGGTCACTGCTATAACAATGCTGCGCGGTGACACGCACAATCACCGGCACATCAAAAGTTTCGCTGATTTCAAAGGCTAATTTGGTATATAGATAAGCCTCTTGCAGATTCGCCGGTTCCAATACCGGAATATTCGCGGCAATGGCGAGCAAACGGGAGTCCTGTTCATTTTGCGAACTGCGTGCGCCAGGATCATCGCCAACAACCACAACCAGTCCTCCTTCAACACCGGTGTAAGCGAGGTTGAAAAATGGATCCGCAGCGACATTCAAACCGACGTGTTTCATCACCGTTAATACACGGCCGCCGCCGTGGGCAACCCCGGCCGCCATTTCCATGGCCACTTTTTCATTCACGGCCCATTGGCAACGGATTTCCTTGAACCGCTGGGCTGCGCCGACAATATCGGTTACCGGTGAACCCGGGTATGACGTAATAACATCAACGCCGCCTTCCCAGGCACCGCGCGCAATAGCTTCACATCCTGACATGAAACTGCTCATGCTAAAGCCACCTTTGCTGTTGTGTTTGTTGATGAATTAACTACTGCGTGGGTAGTTTCCTTTACGCGATAAATATCGACGCATTTGGCATTCATGCGTTTATCAACCCAACGAATCATTTGGGTAAGGATGCGGTTAGGACCCAATTCAAGGATGGAATCCAGCTCCAATGTTTTCAATTGCGCGACCAATTGCGGCCAATTGATAGGCAAACGCAATTGGTTCAACAAATGCCAGCGCACCTGTTCGGCGGTGGTAATTAATGTAGATTTGCCGATGTGTGAAATTAATGGCCAGCGCGGATCGCGAAATTCCATCGCACAAAATTCCTGTTCCATCGCTTTACAGATATCCTTCATTTCATTGGAATGAAACGGTAATGCAGTTGCAAAATAATCAATCCGCATCACCTGATCACCCGCTTGCTCCAGGTACGCCTCAAATTCGTTGTGCACACCGTACAACAACCATTGGGTGGGATTGTTGACCGACAACACTTCGATAGCGTAATTCGTCAAGGGTGTTTCCAGCAGTGGCACAAAACCGGTTAAAACGGCGACCTTTTTGTGCGTGTCGGAGAATTGATGCCAGGACTTGGCAAATGCCGCCACCAAAATACCCAGCGCATCTTCAGCGCGGATCGCGTTAGCGGTAACGGCGGCGGCATAAAAACCCAGGCTATGGCCGCAAGCTGCGTGCGGTAATAAATTCTTTTGCAGCGAAAACCAGGCGAGGTTGAGTGCATGGATGCTGAGCTGGGTACGCAAAAATTTACGCGCATGTACATCTTTCAAACCAAATGCGGTTGCCAAATGCAAACCTTGCTCAATGGTTAATTCAACCGCGTTGGTGGTTTCCGGGTGATGCTGGCAAAATGTTGCAACCATGTCCGGATAATCCGCCCCCAATCCTGGGAACATAATGGCTTGTTTCATAACAATTTCTCGTTGTATCAACTGTTCTTGTCTGCGAACGACTACCTGTTACAGCGAACTTACAAAAATCTACAAAATGCGGGCAAAACGCTCCCTGCAACGCAAGAAATTTGCATCGTGTTCGGCAAGGCACCGCATTTGCGCCAGGGTTGTAGTTTTGTTAAGTCCTTTTTATCGTGTCCTTAAATCAGGAAGGGACAACAAAAAAACCTAAAAACATCAAGCAACTTGTCTCTCAATTTCAACTGCTAATTCGAAGCTAAATAAATCGTATCCCTGTTGCATCGCCAGGGAATTTTTTGCATCTTTAAATAAATCCGGGAAAAAAACACGCAATTCTTGCAGTGAAAATCCTAACAGGCGGCCAGTGACAGCAAGGCAAACAGAAGAAATATGAACCTTTAGAAAAAAATCCTTTTGCATCATAGCGGTGTAAGGAATTACCAATACTTTTCCGCCCAAACGGCTAATTGTATAAACAATTTCCCGAAAATCCGGATAGCGCAGCGCACCCTGCGCACCGCCGAGGTTATTCACACACATATCAGACACTATACACACAGTGCCCGCTTTAATTAATTTGGGATGGCGCAATGCCTCCAGGGCTTCCAGGGCAATAATGACGTCGGCTTGATTGGCGTACAGTTGCGGTGTAAATACGTTATCGCCGGCGCGGACGCAAGCGGAAACACTGCCGCGCCGTTGCGCGATGCCACGGCTTTCCGAAGAAAGTACACGCGGATATTTCTGTCCAAGCAGAAAACATATTTTTTTTGTCAGGTTAATCAGGCCGAGTCCGCCTAAACCACTGATATACATTTCCATAGTAATTCACCCTGGATAGATGATTAAAAATCCCGTTTAAATGCTGGAATTCATAAGCAATGCAAGTACAAACATTATCAAAAAAAGTGCGCGGGAATATTGCAGGCGTGAATAAAGAGAGGAGAACGCGTAATGCTGATCATCCTGGAAAAATTCCAACACCTTTATCTCGCTGTATCCCTAGCGGACAATGTCTATCATCAGTAGCGCAACAATTGAACAACCCATGACGGATATTATTCCAATTAACGAGGCTGCCACTGGGAACGCTTTTTCTTAAAAACAGCAACTGTTTCAAGTGTTTGCATAATATCAATTCATAAATTTACAAATTGTGAAAATATGTAAGGAATCAGTATTTTTAAATCTGGCAGAACCCGGTGTCACTGGGGGAAGCCATCATGCAATGGAACACTTTACACAAAATGGCATTCATCTGAAAAGCGCATCTGACAGCTATTATTGCTAGGGTATTGTTACGAAACAATGAAATATTGCGGTGGGAAGATGTGAAAAAATCACAGAATGGTTATTCACCTGATAACTAACGACATGAAATTACTAGTCGTGTTGCCAGCTTTCCAAAATTTTTGCCCTAGTGTGATTCGCGGCTTCGGTAAGGGTTAGCTGACGCCGTTTGCCGTTAACAGCGGCGCCCGGCCCTTTGCTGTTGTATTCAAAGAAGCGCGTATCGTCAGGTAGGAAGGGGATTTTACTTCCGTCTTTGGCGGTGCCATTCATGGAATGCCAGCCGTCTTGTGTGATGTGCGTATCCATCCAGCTATTGATGAACACCGCTTTGCCAATTGCATTGGGGTCGGCGTAACGTCCGTCAGCGAATTGGGTGGTTGGGTGCCAGGGGCGACCGAGTGGTGTTGAATTATCGGGAACGGATTGATCGCGCGTTAAAATACAATTGATAAAGGTAAAACCATATTCGCTGTTAATGTTTGTTGAAGGCGCAACCAGATAACCATGGGGTACGTTGGGTTTGCCACGGCGGCGGGTTTTTATTTCTGAATCGGTAAACAATGCGTTGCCATTGCCAAAAATAAAATCAACATTGCCCGCAACTAAACTCCTGTCAAACCAACTGCGCCCGGAGTTGATAAACAACGTATCCTGGTAACCCAGTATGCGCACATCGCGTGCGCGGAATCTATCGCTACCGTTATCCAGGTGCAAGGCAACTGCCTGGGTATTGGCAATGCGTTTGGGATCGTCACTGGCGAGTGCATCATTGCCAGGGAAATCAAAGGTATTTTCAAGGGTGATGTGCTGCACCCGGATATCCGCCGCACGGATAGTTAAGGTGGCGGAACCCGATGTTCCCCATATTTGGCCGGGGGTCGCGCCTGGCTCAGTGGATTGCTGGCCGGCGTAAGCGTTGTAATAAATTCTTGTGGTTCCTTTGCCGGCACCTATCAAGTGGATATTGGGTTTGGCGATAATGGTTTTTTCGTAATAATCGCCGGCCTCGATATAAATGCGGTAGGGCTTATTGTTGGTGGTCGGTGCTGAATCAAGCGCAGCTTGTAATGTTGGGAAATAATTTCTTGCCAAAGGGTTTTCACCGGTTCGCGTGCCAACCGCCGCATCGTAAGATGCGGGGGAGATACAAGTGCAGCCGGAAAATAGCAACATGGCTGTGAACGCAGCAATAAAACAATAGCGCATGGTTTTATTGTCCATGATAAAACGCCCGCGTAAGCGGGCGTGAAGGTGACAGTAAACGATATATTAATTGGAGAAATGTTCCTTAATGCTAGTAAGCACGCCTTTTGCGTAGAAGGATTCCAGCCATTGCGTTGTGGTATTAATAAAGCGCGCTTCATCCATCAAGTCGGGGCCAAAGATTTTTTGGATCGCTGCCACTGCTTTTACCATTCCGGCGGGGTCACCTTGGTTTGCATCACAGGCAGCGCGCAACTCCTTCGCGAGCGGATCGGAAACGTCGATCACCTGGCCTTTTTCATCCACACCGGATACGTAGCGAATCCAGGCGGCCACACCCAGGCATAAAATATCGATGTGCCCATTCCCTTTTAGCTGCTCACGCAAGGTTTCGAGCAAGCGCTGGGGCAGTTTCTGGGAACCGTCCATGGCGATTTGCCAGGTGCGATGTTTGAGTGCTTTGTTTGAGAAGCGATCACGCAATTGTTGTTTGTAAGCTTCAATATCAAACCCCGCAGGTGCACTTATTGTTTCCCCTGCTTCGCGCGCCATGTAGGTTTTTACCAGCTTTACGAACGCCGGTTGCTCCATCACTTCGCTAATGTATTGGAAACCGGAAAGATAACCGGTGTAAGCCATGGTGGAGTGCGCGCCATTTAATAAACGCAATTTAATTTTTTCAAATACGCGTACATCCTTTACCAATAGCACCCCGACTTTTTCCCACGCGGGACGACCATCGGCGAACTTATCCTCCACTACCCATTGGGAAAATGGCTCGCATACCACCATACCTTCATCGCGAACGCTCTCGCCCTCCACGCCCAGGCGAGCTTCAATATCGCGGCGATCGTCCTCAGTAGTAGCGGGAACAATGCGGTCAATCATGGTGCTGGGAAAGGTCGCATTTTCTTTAATCCAGTGTGCCAGTTCGGGAGCAATTTTTTGTGCAAATTGCAATACAACTTTTTCCAAGACCTCACCGTTATTCGGAAGGTTATCGCAACTTAATGCGGTAAACGCTTTTTGTCGGTTGTCAAAGCGCTGCTTTAACGCAGCGACAATAAAGCCGATTGCGGACACGGGTTTTTCAAGGTTTTGCAAATCGTGGATAATATCGGGGTGCCCTTCATTCAAATTGCCGGTCGCCGGGTCATGGCAATAACCTTTTTCCGTCACGGTCAGCGATACAATTTTAATATTCGGTTGCGCCATTGCTGCCACCAGGGCTGCAGGATTTTCCGGGCCCACCAGCGTGTCGGTCACAGCGCCGATAATTTGTAGCTTTTCACCATCACTGGAACGCTCCACCAATGTATACAGGCAATCCTGCGGTACCAATTGATCGCGCACCCCTGCCGAACGCAAGCTGCTGCCAATAATTCCCCAGTTACCACCGAATTGATTTAACACCGCTTCCGTGTAATAAGCCTGGTGCGCGCGATGGAACGCCCCTATACCGAGGTGAACAATGCCTGGCACCAATTGGGCGCGATCATAGTTTGGCAGCGCAACATCCCTGGGTAACCGGGACAATAAATTTTTATTTAAACGATTCATTATAAAAATCCAGCAAGGTTAATAGCGTTGTGAAAAATAAATGTAAAAATGAAAATAAAATGAAAAATTTTTAAAACAGGATTATGAAAAAAATAGATCGGTAAAAAATTAAAAACTATCAAAACCTAATCATTTAATCGAACAAAATTCTAGGGTTGGTAATTAACAAGTGATATAGTTGTCCGGTTTTTGTTGCACCGCACAACCCATTTTTAGATTCTCAACCAGCACATCCGTGGATTATTAACATGGCACACATAGCAGCAATTGGCGAAGTCATGGTGGAGCTTTCCCCTTTTCCGACTGCCGACAGCAATGGCCGCGAAACTATGGCACTTTCTTTTGCAGGCGATACTTACAATACGTCGGTATATATGGCTCGCCTGGGTTTGAAAACTGATTACGTCACACAGTTGGGCGACGATCCTTATAGTGCGCAAATCATGCAGCGCATGGCTAATGAAAACATCGGTACCGGGTTGATAACACAAGTCCCCGGCCGCTCGCCCGGCCTCTATATTATTCGCAATCGTCCTGATGGCGAACGCGAATTCTTTTACTGGCGCAAGGAGGCGCCTGCGCGTGAATTGTTTAATTCACAGGAAGCAGCGGACCAATTGTGCCAAAAACTGGTGGATTGCAATTGCGTTTACCTCAGTGGCATTACCCTGGCAATCATTGGCGAAAAATCGCGTGAATATTTGTATAACAGCCTGGATAAATTACGCCACCAGAATGTGATCATCGCGTTTGACAGTAATTATCGCCCCCGGTTGTGGCGCGACAAATTTGAAGCGCAACAGGCTATGCTTGCGATCATGCAATATACCGATATCGCATTGCTTACACTGGATGACGAGCAATTGTTGTGGGGCGATGAAACCATTGAAGGCTGCAAGGAGCGCTATTCTGCTTACCGATTATCGGAACTGGTGTTAAAACGCGGTGCAGATGATGCGGTAATCATTACTCCCGATGGGGAAATTCGTGTTCCTGTTCCACCGGTACAGGGCGTTATCGACACCACAGGCGCAGGCGATACTTTTAACGCGGGTTATCTCGCGGGCCGCATACAGAAAAAATCCATTGAGGATTCTGCCAAACAGGGGATTCGCTGCGCCGGTATTATCATCCGCCACCGCGGTGCGATTATTGATAAAGCTGTTTTTGATAAAGAACTTGGCGCCTAGGCCGTATTAATACATGAGCACTTTGGAAGGGGCACCTTCGAAGTGCTTGTTTGCCTCAAATCCGTTTGTTGTACGGGAATAGGTTTTCAAACACGCATAACCCTCCATGGGGCTTCCTGTGGTCATCCATGTGTCGTCATCCATGACTCCAGGGTTGTGAAACTTATTCCCGAACAGCAAACTCACATTCCCGCGTTAATTCCGCTAACAAATCATTGCTGGAACTTCAGCATTTTATTCCCGCGTTTACACAACTGGATTGCCAGGCCCCAAGGGTCGCGCATCATTACCAGATGCGAGCCGTCTTTGATATGTACCTCTTCCGCAAAGGTCGCCCCCGCTGCTTCCAGCTCCGCGCGTTTTTGTTCCGGGTTTTCGCATACAAATGCCAAATGCAATAACAAAGGATTCATGTTTTTATAATCGGGAACCTGGTCTGGCGGATTGTTATAAATTTCAATCATCACATCACCGGAATCATCCGCCAGGAAATGCGTATTGGCACCGCCTTCCTGCTTGCGTACTAGGCTCAGCCCCAGGTGTGTTACGTACCAATCCGCCATAGCAATGGGGTCGGCTACGTTTACCGCAAAATGTTCTATCTTCATAAATTCCAATCCTGACAACGGAGCTAATTGAAAAAAATGAGTGCCCTCGCCGAGCGGCACTCCAGGGGCTCCATAACTCACACAAACAAAACTGCTTGGTAACAAACCGCTAGGCAATATTTTTTACAATGGCTTCCACCATCTTTTTTGCATCCCCAAACAACATCATGGTGTTGTCACGATGGAATAATTCGTTCTCGACACCGGAGTAACCCGAGGCCATGGAGCGCTTTACAAATAGCACGGTGCGCGCCTTTTCCACTTCCAGAATCGGCATACCGAAAATCGGGCTTTGCGGATTGGTTTTTGCGGCGGGATTGGTTACGTCATTCGCACCGATGACAAAGGCTACATCGGCCGTTTGGAATTCATTGTTAATATCTTCCAGCTCAAATACTTCGTCATAAGGCACATTGGCTTCGGCGAGCAATACATTCATATGGCCAGGCATACGCCCCGCAACGGGATGGATGGCGTAACTCACTTTCACGCCCGCCTGTTTTAATTCATCGGCCATTTCGCGTAACGCATGTTGGGCTTGTGCCACCGCCATGCCATAGCCAGGAACAATAATGACCGAGCCGGCATTTTTCATAATGAATGCCGCATCTTCGGCACTACCTTGTTTTACCGGGCGATCTTCACCGCCGCTGCTCGCCATTGCTGTTGCATCCGCACCAAAACCACCCAGGATCACATTGAAAAATGAGCGGTTCATGCCTTTGCACATGATATAGGAAAGAATGGCACCCGACGAGCCGACTAGTGCACCAGTTACAATTAGCGCATTGTTATGTAAGGTAAAACCGATACCGGCGGCGGCCCAGCCTGAATAGGAGTTGAGCATGGAAACCACCACGGGCATATCGGCCCCGCCGATGGGAATAATCAGCAGCACACCAATTAAAAATGCCAGTGCCGTCATGCTCCAGAAAATCCAGGGTGACTGGTCAAGGCAAAAATAAATAATCAATCCGACAATGAACAAACCAAGCAACGCATTCAGCAAATGCTGGCCGCCGAACACAATTGGTTTGCCGGACACCAGGCCCTGTAATTTGGTAAACGCGATGATCGAACCTGAAAAGGTAATTGCACCAATCACCACACCCAAGCCCATTTCAATACGGCTGGCGATAAAAATTTCACCGTTGCTATCGGCAATACCAAATGCGAGCGGGTTGCTAAATGCCGCACCCGCCACCAACACCGCCGCCATTCCCACCAGGCTGTGAAATGCCGCCACCAATTGCGGCATGGCGGTCATGGCAATTTTTCGCGCGATAAAAATACCGATTACCGCACCTATGGCGAGCGCCAAAAAAATCCAGCCGTAGGAAACAATTTCCGGACTTAACATTGTAGTAACGATGGCGATTGCCATACCCGTCATGCCAAGCGTATTGCCACGGCGTGACGATTCCGGGGATGACAAACCCCGCAATGCGAGAATAAATAAAATTGCAGCCACCAGATACGCAAACGCGGTTAAGCTTTCATGGACGCTATTCATAATTATTTGCTCCCTGCCTTATCTTTCTTTTTATACATGGCGAGCATGCGCTGGGTAACGGTGAAGCCGCCAAAAATATTAATCGCGGCTAACACCATGGCGATAAATCCGAGCACTTTGGATAGGCTCATGCCTTCCGGGCCAACGGCAATCAATGCACCGACAATAATTACACTGGAAATCGCATTGGTCACTGCCATCAATGGTGTGTGTAGTGCCGGGGTTACGCTCCAGACCACGTAGTAACCAACAAAAATAGCGAGCACAAAAATAGATAATTGCGAAACAAAGCCGGTTTCCATGATGACTCTCCCTAGGCTGCCGTTGCAGGTTTAAAGTTTGGATGAACGATATCTCCATCCCGCGTGAGCACTGTTGCAGCAATAATTTCATCATGCCAGTTCACTGCCAGCGCTTTATCTGCATTCACCATGGGAATAATAAAATTCAATACATTTTTTGCGTAGAGTGCACTGGCATCCGCTGATAAGCGGCTCGGTATGTTGAGCAAGCCGATTATGCTTACCCCATTCACTTCTATGATTTCACCCGGCTTGGTAAGTGTGCAATTGCCGCCCTGCTCTGCGGCAAGGTCGACAATTACTGAACCGGGGCGCATGGAGTGCACCATGTCATCATTAATTAATGTCGGCGCCTTTCGGCCGGGAATTAACGCGGTACAAATGGCAATATCTTGTTTTTTTAAGGTTTCAGCGACTAATTCGGCCTGGCGGCGTTTGTAATCCTCGCTCATTTCCCTGGCGTAACCGCCAGCGGTTTCGGCGTTTTTTACTTCATCACTGTCTACCATGACAAATTTCCCACCGAGACTTTCCACTTGCTCTTTTGACGCGGCGCGCACATCGGTTGCGGAAACAATCGCGCCCAAGCGGCGCGCGGTGGCAATCGCTTGCAGCCCGGCGACGCCGGCACCAAGCACCATTACACGCGCCGGTGCGATGGTTCCCGCCGCAGTCATCATCATTGGCATTGCGCGATCATAAATATTGACCGCTTCCAATACCGCGCGATAACCCGCAAGGTTGGATTGCGAGCTCAGCACATCCATGGATTGCGCACGGGTAATGCGCGGCACAAATTCCAATGTCATGGCGGTAATACCCGCTTGCGCGTATTGGGTAATGGCGGAGGGATCTGAGTAAGGCGCAAGCATAGCGATTAACAGCGCACCGCGTTTAAGTAACGCCAGTTCGTTGATATCGCCTTCATCTCCAAGCAGGGGACGTTGCACTTTTAACACTATGTCAGCGTCGCGCAATAAACTGGCGGTATTACTTTCAATAACGGCACCGGCATTTTGATAATCGCTATCGAGGATGCGGCTGTTTTCTCCGGCGCCTTTTTCAATCGCTACGTTAAAACCCAACGCGATAAATTTTTTAACGGTATCCGGTGTTGCGGCTACGCGGCGTTCATGCGCGCGCCGCTCCCTGGTGATTGCTATTTTCATTGGTTGTCGCCCTCTCGGTGTGGCAAATTTAGGCAATAGGAAGTCGCATCAATGAATTGCATTAATGTGACCGATGGAACTGCCGTAATTCGCTTTCTAGTTGATCCCGGATTCCCGGGTTATTGTAAGCAGCCAATTTTTATTGGCTTTGATATTTCATCCTGCGAGGCCGCTGCCTGTGCCCGGGCAAGCTGTGAGTCCCGAACCCACGGTGCAGCAAGTGGCATCAAACCACAGCGCCAATTTTCCACGGGATAAACTCATTATCCCCATAGCCCAATAATTCGCTTTTGGTTTTTTTACCGGAAGCTACTGCGAGAATCTCTTCAAAAATTTCCCGCCCGTTTTGCTCCAGTGTTATCTCACCATCCAAGACCTTGCCGCAATTCAAATCCATATCTTCATTCATATGGGCGAAGATTTTGCTGTTAGTGGCGAGCTTGATGCTGGGCGCGGGTTTGCAACCAAATGCGGAGCCGCGGCCAGTGGTGAAACATAAAATTTGCGCACCGGATGCAACCTGGCCGGTAGCGGAAACCGGGTCGTAACCGGGGCTATCCATAAACACAAAACCCCTGGTGGTTATGTCCTCGCCATACAAAAACACATCGGTTAAATTGGTTGATCCGCTTTTGGCTTGGGCCCCCAGGGATTTTTCAATAATGGTGGTTAACCCACCGGCCTTGTTGCCGGGTGAGGGATTGTTATTTAATTCAAAATCGTTGCGCGCGGTGTACTCTTTCCACCACTCGATGCGATCCAATAATTTTTGCGCAATAGCAGGATTTTCGGCACGGCGAGTCAATAAATGTTCCGCACCAAAAATTTCCGGTGTTTCGGACAAAATCACGGTGCCGCCGTGGCGAACCAGAATATCGCCCGCAATACCTAACGCCGGATTGGCAGTTACCCCTGAAAGCGCATCGGAACCGCCGCATTGCAAACCGACAATCAATTCACTGGCCGGCACCGCTTCACGCCGGCATTCGTCCACCAGCGGCAACATGGCGCGCAAGGTTTCTATACCTTTTTCAATCGCGGCGCGGGTGCCACCGACATCCTGGATGGTATAGGCGGTAAAGGTTTTGGAATCGGCGAGGCCGCATTCATCCATCACGCGCTGGATTTGCATGGTTTCGCATCCCAGGCCCACCATCATTACCCCGCCGAAATTCGGGTGGCGTGCATAACCGTTAAAGGTGCGGCGCAATGTTTCGTAGCCCTCGCCATCCGCGCGCATACCGCACCCGGAATCGTGGGTCATGGCGACCACACCATCAATGTTCGGGTATTTCTCCAATTCACCGGAAAAGGTGAAATGCTGGGCGATGGCTTTCGCCACAGTGGCTGAACAATTTACAGTGGTGATAATGCCTACATAATTGCGCGTGCCCACTTTTCCATTCAGGCGTTTGTAGCCCTGGAAGGTGGCGCGCTGTGCAATGGGAACAAATGCGGTGGGCTGGGCCTCTTCACAAAAACCATAATCCTTTTCCAATTCGCCCATGATGCAGTTGTGTACATGGACGTGTTCGCCGGCGGGAATATCCTGGCTGGCAAAGCCAATGGTTTGGCCGTATTTCAGGATCGCTTCGCCCTTGGCAATGGGACGAATGGCAAATTTATGCAAGGCGGGAATATCGCGCAGGAGGGTGACATCTTTTTCTGCATACAGGACCCCGGCAGGCAGGGCAACTTTACAGATACCGACGTTATCTCTGTCATGCAAAACAATAATACTGCTCACGCGTTTCTCTCTTTCGATACGTCGAGGTAATGAATCGAGGCAAGAACGATCAGTAACGACGACTGCCCTTTATGATCAATTCAAGTGTAGCTCGCAAGGATTAATCCCACCGCTAATCTTCGGCTGTTAATCGCCTCATCAACCCTGGGTGCTTGCGCCTATAAATTCAGCCTGAAAAAAAAGGCGCCTTGCGGCGCCTCAAAATCGGCAATGGTATTCGGTCAATACCGGGATCAAATTTACGCTCGAATTTTACCGCCCGCAACAGCCCCAAATTTGCCCAAAACGCCAATGTAATCGGTTTCATTTTGTTGGGGGTAAATCCTTAGCCTGTTACATAAAATGGAATTTGATTGGGTGATATATTTATCCCAATATTATCATCATTTTGGGATATTTATTTTTATAGACAATTAAAAAATTTCTTAAATTATTTCTATTTGGAATGATATGTATACGTTTACATTTCAATAGTTGAAATAAAGAAAACGTTTACATGACATAAATGGCGCATTTTTAACTAAAAAATGGGCAAAACAGGAAAAATTTCATGTTAGCGGCTTGCAAATATTAAACATGACAGACAGAATGATTTTCGTTCGATAAGAGGATGTGTATCTTCTTATCGTCATGGCTGGGAAGGCGCTTTTATAACGGCTCAATGATCATCTGCTAAAACTCTTTAATAAGTGATGCGGGTGGCATTGTTACCGGTGCGCAAATTCTGCGATAACAAAAAATCAAACCGCCGATTAGAGCAATACACGAGAGAATACGCAGTGACTGAGATTTACCCGGAACATACCGGCAGTAATGCCCTTATCCGCCGCCGGTCTTTTATTAGGCAAAGCCTGACGGCTGCGGCCGGTTGTTCCCTCGTGGGTAGCCTTGGCGGTTGCGTCCAAAATACAGCATCCATTGCGCCTGGTGCCTGGGAGCAGGCCGAGCAAATCCGCGGGCAAGTGCGCCCACCCGAATTCCCGGATCGTACCTTTGACATTCGTACCTACGGGGCCCAGGCCGAGCCCGGCCACGACAACAGCCAGGCGATCGCTGCGGCGATACTCGCGTGCCATAACGCGGGGGGTGGCAGGGTTTTAGTGACAGGTGGTGTATATCTGAGCGGTCCGATTCACTTGCGCTCCAATGTTAATTTGCACCTTGATAAAAGCGCGACTATTGCGTTCAGTACCGATCCCAACGCCTACCTGCCCGCCGTGTTCACGCGTTGGGAAGGTATGGAAATGATGGGGTATTCCCCGCTGATCTACGCCTACGGGCAAACCAATATCGCGGTGACTGGAAACGGCAAGCTTGATGGCCAAGGTAGCCGTACCACCTGGTGGCCCTGGAAAGGCAGCAATTTCAGCAGTGTGGATTGGGGCATCCCCGGCGTCCCGACCCAGGTAGCTGCGCGTAACAAACTGATGCAGGACATGGAGAATAATGTTCCTGTTGCGGAGCGTATCTACGCTGACGGAGCTTATCTGCGCCCACCCTTTATCCAGCCCTATGCCTGCAAAAATGTGTTGATTGAAGGTGTCACCATCACCAATGCGCCTTTCTGGTTGTTAAACCCGGTACTCTGTGAAAACGTCACTATTGATGGCGTCAAGCTGGTTAGCCTTGGGCCGAATTCCGATGGCTGTGATCCGGAATCGTGCAAAAACGTTGTCATTAAAAATTGTTTATTTGACACTGGTGATGACTGTATCGCTATCAAGTCCGGCCGCAATGCGGACGGTCGTCGCATTAATATTCCCTCCGAAAATATCCTTATCAGTAATTGCCAAATGCGCAACGGTCACGGCGGTGTAGTGATTGGCAGCGAGATTTCCGGCGGTGTGCGCAATGTGTTTGTGGAAAATTGCACCATGAGCAGCCCGGAGCTGGAGCGTGGCATCCGTATTAAAACCAATTCTGTACGCGGTGGAGTCATCGAGAACTTTTTTATTCGCGATATTGCCATCGGCGAAGTGCAAACAGCGATTGTCATCGATTTTCATTACGAAGAAGGCGATGCCGGAAATTACACCCCATTGGTGCGCAATATCGATATCCGTAACCTTCAATGTGAAAACGCAAAACAGGTATTCCAGGTACGCGGCTACAAACGTTCACCGATTAAAAACCTGCATCTCACCCATTGTGATTTTAAAATTGCAAAAACAATCGGTGTTTTGGAAGAGTTGGATAATTTTGTCGCCAGAAATGTAAAAATTCAGGGTGTGGAATTCAAGGTTTGAAGCAGCCCTGCGTTTTTCTTCAAAAATTAATTGATACTAAATTTTATACAGCAAATTGAAATAAGAAATGGAACGGATGCAGCCTTTTTATTTTAGAAGGGAAAAGCGTTGTAAAGTCGTCCAGGCTGAATGCATTTGTAAAAACCGATTACAAATTAACGTGAACGCTGCGGGTGCAGCATCGCGCGTTTGTGAAACCGTGCTTTTTAAACCGTCGCTCACAGGATGGTTAAAGCACAACTCTATTAGCTCAATGATTTAATCACAATAAAATATGGGGAATAGCTATGAGAAAGTTTGCATTTAACCCGCTCGTACTCGCCATTGCAGCAACCACGTTGCCAATGGGTGTGTATGCGCAAGACAACCAAAACGGCGACAGCACGGTAGAAGAGGTATTGGTTACCGGTAGTTTCCGTGAGAGCTTGGCTAATGCTGTAAATATTAAAAAGAATCAAACAGGCTTTGTGGATGCGATTGTGGCCTCGGACATTGCCGAGTTTCCGGATAATAACTTAGCTGAATCGTTGCAGCGCGTACCCGGTGTTGCAATTTCACGCTCCGGTGGGGAAGGTCGCCAAATTACTGTACGCGGATTGGGGCCAGCTTTTACAACTGTTCGATTGAACGGCATGGAAACTATTTCCACGACAGGCGGTACGGATGCTGTAGGTGGTAACAACCGTGGCCGCGGCTTCGACTTTAATACCTTCTCTTCCGATTTGTTTAGTTCCCTGACTGTACGTAAAACCAACTCTGCTGAAGTCCAGGAAGGTTCATTGGGGGCAACTGTTGATTTAAAGGCGGCCCAACCGTTTGACTACGACGGGTTTGTACTGACTGCTTCAGGTTCACTAGGTTATAACGACTTATCTGAAGAAACCGATCCCGGTGCAGCTTTCCTGGTAAGTAATGTATTTGCCGATGGAAAATTCGGTGCATTATTTTCACTTTCTTATTCTGAGCGCAATGTGCAAGACGAAGGTTCCAGTACTGTTCGCTGGTCCAACAATCCGGCGCAGAGTTTTGGTAATTATCAAGGCGCGGCAATTACATCTGCGCACCCGTTAAATGCGGCATTCCGTCCGCGTATTCCGCGTTATGATTCTTATCAGCACGAAATGGAACGCTTGGGTTCCAGTTTATCGTTGCAATTTCGCCCTACAGATACCACCGAAATCAGTCTTGATAGTCTTTGGGCTAAATTTGATGCAAACCGGCAAGAAGTATTTTTACAAGGTTCATTAAATCCCGGCACCAACTCCAGCAGTAATGTTTTGGATTACGCCATTGATGGCAATACCCTGGTTTATGCTGATATAGACGGTGCGCGCCTGTTGTCAGAAAATCGCTACGACGAGATGTCCACAGACTTCTCCCAAACGACACTTTCATTGAAGCAAGAGTTTACCGAGTCATTCCGCTTGAACGCGATGATCGGTACTACTAAGTCGGATTACGACAATCCGATTCAAAACACGATTTTAATGCAGGCTAATAACCAGCGTTTTACTTATGATTATCGCGATTACGAAGATCCGATGCTGACGTTTGGAGCCGGTGCTTACAATAAAGCATCGTGGACTGCGACCGGTGTTCGTCAACGCCCACAAACAACCCTGAATGAAAACGATGCGGCTAACGCGACTTTTGAATTCGATTTTAGCGAAGGCTTGACCCTTAAAGTGGGCGCGGACTTCAAAGATTTCACTTTCTCTACCGATCAATATGCTTTTGCATCTGAAGGTGCTAATGGTGTTGATATCCAATCCAATCCTGATTTCATTATGGAGTACGATTCCGGCTTGGGTGATGGACAGCCTTGGTTGATTCCAAATCGTGGCGCAATAATGGATTCGTACAACCTGTTTGATTTGGCGTTAGTGCCAAACTACGGAAGCAGCTATGAAGTCGGTGAGGAAACCACAGGATTTTTTGCGCAATTGGATTTTGAATTTGAATTAGGTTCAATGCCAGTGCGTGGGGACCTGGGTGTGCGTCGTTTCGAGACAGATCAAACTTCCAGCGGTTGGCTGAATGGCTCAACCGCTGCGCGCGAATATATCACTGTGGATCACAACTATTCGGATACCCTGCCGGCGCTCAATGTGAGTATTGAGCCTGTCGATGATTTCCTGGTCCGTGCGGCGTACTCTGAAGGCATTTCGCGCGCTGGCTTAGGTTCAATTGTTCCGGCTGTTAGTGTTGGTGTAGCAGGTACAAACCTGACTATCACCGGGGCGAATCCATTGCTTGAGCCAACCAAAGCCAAGAGTTATGACTTGGGCGCGGAATGGTATTTCTCGGAAGGTGGCTTAGTTGCACTGACGTTATTCAAAAAAGAAATTGAAAGCCATGTGCAAACCCTGCGTTCCACACCGATTTATACCGAAACAGGTTTGCCTGTAGAAGCGGCAGTTAATGCATGTAATACCCAAGGTGCGTCCCTGGGCGGGTACGGGCCGAACTGTAACGAGAATCTTCCATGGAATTTCTCGGCTCCAGCCAACGGACCAGGTGGGGATTTGGATGGTTATGAGTTGAGCTATCAACAGCCATTCACTTTCTTGCCAGGCGTGTTCGGAAACTTTGGTTTTATCGGCTCCTATACCCATGTAGAGTCTGATTTGGATTATCTGAGCGCTAGCTCCGATTTAAGTACCGGAAATTTGGTAGTACAAGCTACCAAACCCTTGGTTAATCTTTCTGACGAAACCATTGCCGCAACCATTTATTATGAAGATGAAGTATTTAATGGTCGCATATCCCTGGCAAGTCGGAGCGGTTACCTTACCACTCCGATCGGCCGTGATGGTAATGAGGAAGAAGGTACTAACGAGACGCTTAACGTAGATGCTTCATTTGGTTATCAACTAAATGAGCATGTGAAATTTACTTTCGAAGCCTTGAACCTGACTGATGAAGTTGATGATCAATGGGTGGGTAGTGAGGATGAGAAACGTTTGTCTTATTACCATTCAACCGGTCGCCAATACTACCTTGGTGTTCAATACAAATATTAATCGCTGATATTGTGGTTCGTTGTATTACTACTGCACCAAAGTGAAATCAAAGGGATGTCAGTTCGCTGGCATCCCTGTTTGATTATTGAAGTCTGGAAATTATTGCTTTACGCAGAGCTATTTATTTGGGTAACAGAGAAAAAGGTGAAACGCGTGAGTTTATTGTTGAAAAGCAAAACGCCCATTAAGGCTATTTATGGCGGTATTTTTCTGGCAGCAATCACGGGTTGCTCACCGGAAAAAACCAGTGAACAACAATCAATAGCTACGACACCCGTTGCGCAACCTGCTCCCGTTAAACATGAGTTGGCCAGGGCGGAAATTGCTAATGCCAACCATTTTGAATTACAACAAGAACCCGTTTATTTTTCTTTTTATGAGTTGGGCATTAATGCGGGTGATGAAGCTGTAAAACATTTAACCGTAACGGCGGATGGCACTGCCCAAACTGCCGAAATCATTGATCGGGATGGTAATGGTGAGCAGGATGGTTTATTACTAGCAATCGACTTACCGTCGGCAGGGAAAAAATCAGTAATCATTTCTTCCGATCCCGCCCTGCAAAAACCGGTATTGAAAAAGCAGACCCAGGCGGAAATTTCCATTAAAGAAGGCGGTGAGTGGAAGGGTAAGGAATATGTTGGGGGGAGGTTTAAAAACGTCAATCAAGTAACCCCGCCGCCGCAATATACCGATCACTCCTATTGGATTCGCTACGAAGGGCCGGGTATTGAATCCGATAAGGTTGCTTATCGAATTTACCTGGATTGGCGCAACGGGTTTGATATTTTTGGCAAGCGCGTAAATGACGTTGTGCTGCAAAATGTCGGGCAGGATGGTTACGACTCCTATCACTTGAATGCGGATTGGGGCGTGGATGTACTGAAAGTTGGCAAGTCACTGGGTATGGGTGGCTTTGGTTTCTGGAATGGCAAAAGTGTTGATCTGGTGTCGCTGGTGGATACACGCGAAGCCATCATTACCAACAACGGTAATTTATTTTCCGGTTTTAAAATCAATTACAACGGTTGGCAAATTAACAACCAAAAGCTGGATGTGAATGCGCATTTCACTATGAATGCCGGCAGCCGTTTGGTGAATGTAAAACTTGAAGCCAGCCATCAATTGCCGAATATCGCCATAGGCCTGGTAAAACATCCAAACACTACCCTGATTGAAGGGCCGCAAAATATCAGCGGTTACGCCTGGACGTATGTGGGTAGTTGGGGCAAGCAGAGTTTGAGTGGTGAGAATGACCATTTAGGCATGGCGGTAATTTTCCGACGTGATGACCGTGCGCAGCAAACCACGGATGAAAATTCCTATGTGTCGGTAATGAAAGATAAAGGCGGCGAGCTGGAATATTATTTTGTCGCTGCCTGGGAACACGAATTGGACGGCATCAAAACCGAAGCGGATTTCAAAGCTTACCTTGATCGCGAGGTCCAGCGCCTGACCAAAACACCGCGCGTTCGTTTTGAATCAAGCTTAAGTGCCGACGCAAAGAAAAATCCGCTTGATGCCGATGCCGCATTGGGTTGGGCAAAAAAATTGGCAGATTCTGAACTTGAACGAAAAACCTTGAAATATCATTACCAGGGTTGGGATGAATTCCGCAAGCGTCCGGGAAAATTTGAATACGATGTGGTGGGAATGCAAATCGCAGCATTGCAAGCACTTAATGAAATCAGCCCTAACCCGGCTTATACCAAAGCGTTGGAAACGGTGACCGGCAGTTATGTTCGCGATGACGGCCATATCGAAACCTTTGAGCCGGATTTATTCAGCATCGATTTAACCAAGCCGGGTGAGATGGTCATACTCCTGGAACAACGCACCAAACAGGAAAAATATCGTAAAGCGGTAGATTTCTTGCGTGACAATTTGAAGCGTCATCCGCGAACCAGCCAGGGCGCATTCTGGCACCGGGCTACCTATCCTAATCAATTATGGTTGGATGGTGTTTACATGGGAATGCCGTTCCTTGCGCAATATGCCGCACTTTATGAGACTGGCGAACAGCAACACGATAGTTTTAAGGAAGCGGTCCATGAATTTGTGATTGCGCGCGAGCACTTGCGCGACCCAAAAACCGGTTTGTATTACCACGCGTGGGATGAATCCAAAAAGGCGGACTGGGCTGACAAGGAAACAGGGCGCTCTGCGGAATTTTGGTCGCGCGGTATGGGTTGGTATGCAATGGCGTTGGTGGATGTATTGGATTTCTTGCCGGAATCCGAAACCGAGTTACGCAAAACATTAATCGATATTGTTGCGGAGTTTGCGCCGGATATTTTGCGTTACCAGGATGGGGAAACATTTACCTGGTGGCAGGTTACCAACAAGCCGGGCGAAATCGGTAATTATCGTGAATCAACAGCCAGCGCCATGTTTACCTATTTCCTGGCCAAAGCTGTCAACAAAGGGTATTTGCCGGAATCCTATCGCGATGCAGCAATCAAAAGTTATCAGGGAATGGTCAATGAATTTATGACGGTGCATAACGATGGCAAGGTCAGTATGAATGATCAATGCCTGGTTGCCGGTCTCGGGTTCGGCCGTGACGGTAGTTACGATTACTATATGACCGAGCGGATTTTTTCCAATGACCCTAAAGGCAATAGCCCATTTATCGGCGCTAGCCTGGAAATTTATAAACTACTTAAACAATAGCAATTCTTCATATAGGCGGTGCAATTTACCGGCCATAGCTTGTACCAGGCCACGCGAAATTATTTCAACCGGCGTTGGGTGTTTGTGCGATCACCGGGCACCTGGCGCAGTATCAGGAAGGTTCATTATGAAAGTGATAGAAGAACGTTTTGCAGTCCATGTTGATGACTTCAAACATTACGATACCCAAAAATTGCGCAAGCATTTTTTGGTGGAAAATATTTTTGCGACGGATGAGATCCTCTTTACCTACACTCACTACGAACGCCTAATGGTTGGTGGCGCCTTGCCGGTGAACAAGGCGGTAAAGCTGGAAACCTACGATCAATTGAAATCGGAATTCTTCCTGCAACGTCGCGAACTGGGTGCTATCAATATCGGTGGCCCCGGAAAGGTATCGGTGGATGGTGAAGTTTTCGCCATCGATAATAAAGAGGCGCTTTATATCGGCCGCGGTGCGAAAGACGTCGTTTTTAGCAGCGACGATGCCGCCAATCCTGCGAAGTTTTATGTGAATTCAACCCCGGCGCACCATAGCTATCCCACCAAAAAATTAAACAAGGAAAATAGCAAAGTACTGCACATGGGGGCGAGTGATACCTGCAATGAGCGCGATATTTACCAGCTCATGATCAGTACTGTGCTTGATACTTGCCAGTTGCAAATGGGAATGACCGAACTGAAACCCGGCAGCATTTGGAACACCATGCCGATGCATACCCACAGCCGTCGTATGGAAGCCTATTTTTATTTCGATATTCCGCAAGACCACGCCGTGTGCCATTTCATGGGGCCTGCCGATGAAACCCGCCACATTTGGGTCGGCAATGAACAAGCGGTGGTTTCTCCTCCCTGGTCAATGCATTCCGGTGTAGGCACTGCCAACTATACCTTTATCTGGGGCATGGCCGGTGAAAACCACGACTATACGGATATGGATTTCCACAAACCCAGCGAATTGAAATAGCAAACTTACCTGGCCCGCACGGAAAATTAACCGTGCGGGCTGGCGTGGAAAAAATGTATCCATAAATTTTCTCGTTAGGGATTCCAACTATGACTCATCCCCTTTTTGACTTGACCGGAAAAGTGGCATTGATTACCGGTGCGACGCATGGTCTGGGCATGGCAATGGCTTCCGGCCTCGGCAGTGCTGGAGCAAAATTAATTATTAACGGCAACTCGTCGCAAGAGAAAATTGATAATGCCGTAAATGAATATCGTGCAAAAGGTTTCCAGGCATTTGGTTACAGGTTTAACGTGACCGATGAAGACCAGGTGATGACCGCGGTTGAACAAATCGAAAAAGATCACGGCCCCATTGATATTTTAATTAACAACGCGGGCATTATTAAACGCACACCGTTATTGGAAATGTCACTGGCGGATTTTGAGGAAGTTATCAAGATTGATTTAACCGGTGTGTTTACCATGACTCGTCCCGTTGCGCGCAAAATGGTTGAGCGTCGCCAGGGAAAAATTATTAACATCTGTTCGATGATGAGTGAGTTGGGCCGCAATTCCGTTGGTGCCTATGCGGCAGCAAAAGGCGGGTTAAAAATGCTGACCAAAAACATGGCGACCGAATGGGCGAAATACAATGTGCAAGTGAACGGTATTGGCCCGGGCTATTTTGCTACCAGCCAAACCGAGCCGATTCGTGTTGACGGCCATCCATTCAATGAATTCATTCTCAACCGTACGCCCGCCGCCAAGTGGGGTGACCCGGATGATTTGCAAGGCGCAACCATTTTCCTTTCATCCAAAGCCAGTGATTTTGTCACGGGCCAAATCCTGTATGTTGACGGCGGAATACTGGCGACTATTGGTAAGCCGGGTAATGAAAGCTAAAGTTTTTTTTGCCCCATTGCATGCATATGTGCAATGGCGTTGGTTTCTTCTAGCGATTGACACCTTATTCATCTGTTGAGAACATTAGGCCCTTTGGAATTTAATAAGTAATCGGGGCATATATGTGGCGTGTTATTGGATTGCTACTGGCAGGGGTTCTGGGAATATCATCCGCATGGAGCGTGACAGTTGATCCTAACCTTAGCAAGTACAAGGTATATCAAGCGGATTTAAATACCGATGGCAAGCTTGATTACTATTTTCAGGGAATTCCGTTAATAATTTTGTTACACGGTGATGTTGCTACACCCATCGTCCTTCCCGCTCCTGCCAGTTTTGTTGTGTATAGCCAGGGAACAGGCTTCCTGCTACCAATGGAAGAAAGCTACACCGAGTCCCAACTGGCGACAAAAAACCTTGTTGCTTCTAGCGCGACTCCAAATACCTTGCAAACAATTATTGCCAACGCAACCATCGATCCCAATAGTAATCCAGGGAGTATTGCTTCGCCGGTTACTCCGCAAATAGCCGTTGCGCCCGCCCCCGCATCCACGATTGATGCCACCCGCGCATTACCCGCCGAATTTGACGTAACCAATAACGGCCAGGCTACCTACAAAATTCCTGTAATTACTGCCCCCGGTTCAGCGGGGTTGGTACCCAATGTAAGCCTTAATTATTCCAGTGGCGCCGGTAACGGAAATATGGGGTTGGGTTGGTCACTCAGTGCCTATGGTGTCATCAGTCGCTGTCGTCAAACAGAAGGTATCGATGGCGTTGCAAAGCCTATTACCTGGACAAGTGAAGACCGTTTCTGCCTAAACGGTGACAGGTTGTTGTTGGCTTCAGGCACCTATGGGGCATCGGGCAGTACTTACAAAACAGAAATCGATTCCTTTGCACGGATTACTGCAGTAGGCGGTGTTGCTGGCCACCCCGATTATTTTACCGTTGAATACAAAGACGGAATCATCGAAACCTACGGCAACACAACTGATTCCTACTATTCCAAAAACCAACTTTCGTCAGGTAATGCCAACACGGTATTAGATTGGGCGTTGAGTAAACGTTCCGATAGTGCAGGGAACAAAATTGTTTTCAATTATATAAATGATGTCGATGGTCAACGCATAGATACTATCGATTACGCATTTGGATTGGCTGCTACCCGTGGCGCATATCTACAATTCAATTATGAATCGCGAAATGATCCTATCTCGGGGTACGTAGCAGGTTATGCCTATAAAACCGGAAAACGTTTAGCCGGTGTTCGTTCCTATAACGGCACGACCGAAATTCGCAATTACATTATTACTTACAACCAAGGCTCAGCTTATACAACTAACGATAAGTTGAGTCGCGTGAATCGCGTGCAGGAATGTGTTGGATCTGTTTGTTCACCTGCTACTGAGTTTGAGTGGGAATTGCCGGATTATCAGCTTTCAGAAACTGTAGGTTCAATGTCATTTTTTAATGGTGTGAGTTCACATGCGTTAGGCGATATAAATGGTGACGGACTGCAGGACTTGGTTTGGTTCAGGGAAGCCGTATCACCCTCAGGTTACAATCCGAACCTGCTTATGCCCAGGGAGCTTTTTTATGCAACGGGATATATTGATACTGATGGTGCTTATAAATTTCAACAAGCTGCATTTGATGATGGAACCAATGTTGGACCCTCTTTAGATGGGAAAACATTGCGTATCGAAGACGTGAACGGCGACGGACGAATGGATGTAATTGTAAGTACTGATTACTATCATTTTGACTCGAATCTATTCAAAATTTATAAGGGTAGTAATGAACAGGTACTACTATCAAAGCCAATGCCTGATGGTTCGTGGAGGCTCGGAAAATCTTTAATAAATTGGAATAACTCGGAAAACGAATCTTTTACCCATTTGGATGCTAATGGGGATGGCCTGGTTGACCTAATGACTTGGGAGTACGGCGATCTTCCTTGGGACACAGAACTGCTTGGTTCGCTATTGCCGGGTGGTAATTCTGTCGGATTTTCTTCAGTGAAACTGAACCTGAATAAATCCAGTTTAACGTGGGTACCGATGCATCACATTCTTACCAATTACACCTTAAAAAATTCATTTAATTTAAATTATATGGATTACCAAGGCGATGCAGATTTTAGATCTGATATGGGTGCTGCTCCAATTAATAACCTTACCAACTACACGGGCGACTTCAATGGTGACGGTCGTATAGATGTTTTGGCCCATGTCCACCAACAATATGGAGGTTGTAATCTTCAGGATGATACTTATCGCTATTGCGGTCAGATAAATGACCCAAATATAACTCCGAAAAAAGTTATACAAGCATATATCTTAAGTCAATCTTCAGGCGGCATTTACCAACTTAACCATCTTCCAATTAGCGGTGTCGATGTTTTTGAAACAGGTATAAAAGTTGTAGATCTTAATAACGATGGATTAAGTGATATCCTGAGCCTCGGTGGATCACCGTTATCTTGGAGTATCAGAATAAGTGATGGGCTGAAAATAAATCCAGGTATAAATACAGGCATACTAGGCACTACATTTTCTATGGGTTACGGCATTCCCGGCGGAAATTTGACAGGTGAAAAATTGTCAGCACTGGCTGATATTAATGCTGATGGCTACCAGGATTTTATATGGCATCAATCAAATGGTACGTCTTCATTGTCAGGGGTCGGCTCTTTACAAGTTCGGTACTGGGATCCGTCGACCAACCAATTTGAAGCTCAGACTCGCACACTTGGTTCATTAAGTTATACCTTTTTGCAAAATTATTACAGTTTGCTTGATAATCAGCACTATTCGAATTTCAAGAAAGAAGATTTTAATTTCAATGATGTAAATGGAGATAATATTCCAGATCTGGTTGTTACCCCAAATGTTCAGGCAGCAGGATCAACAATAAGTATCCGATTAGGAAAAAATACTAAATCCAACGCAAATAAAATCGTCAGTTTTAGCAACGGGTTGGGTGAGAAAAAGAAGGTTTTTTATCAACAAATTAATTCGTCTTCTCATTATGATCGAATATCTGGGATTACAGGAAGCTACACAACACAGCAAAAGTGTGAGTCTGTAATTCAAAATCCTGGCGAAGAAGAATATATGGATATCGTATGCTGGGATGTAAAAGTTGGGGCTGTTGACTCTACCGGATTTTACAAAGAAATTAATGATCCATGGTATAGCTTAGCCGCCAATGAACAATCATTACGTCCATCTTCTCCTGTAATGGAAGCATTTGGCCCCATGTCGGTGGTTACTGATGTGGAAGTTTCTGCACCTGGGGCGAATACATCCTCTCCAGGTTATGTTGATACAGCATCGACCGCAAAATTAAGTTATTACTATGGCCAAGCAAAAATGCAAGCTGGTGGCCGCGGCTTCCTGGGATTCCGTTATTTCACGGTTGTGAATCGTGAGACAGGTACTCGCACGGAAACCGAATATCGTCAAGATTGGCCCTATATTGGCCAGCCAAGAAAAATAAAAACCTTCACTACAACAGGCCACAAGCTCAGCGAACAGGAAAATACTTGGGGCTTGGTAAATTGCCATGATAGCTCCGGTAATCCCAATGCTTCTTGTGTTACCAGTATGAGCGCACAGGTTGATGCATCGGGTAGTGGCGCTTTAGGTGCATTGCAGCCGTTCCTGCGCAAAAGTGTTACACACACTTATGCTTTGAAAGACAATGGTATTTCACAAGGTGATTTGGTTAGTACATCGATTGAATCCACCGTCTACGATAACAAAGGTAATACCGTTCGTTCGGAATCTATAGTAAGCAGCCCGCTTGGGTTACCTACATTAAACAAAACTACAATCAACACCTATGACTATTCCGGCTCTACCTGGAGTATGCAGCAAGGTCGCTTGCAGCGCATGACTGTCGCTGCCAATGAGCCCACCTATGGCACCATTACGCGCACTTCCAGTTTCACTTATTACACATCGGGCGCCGATATAGGGTTGCTTAACACCGAAACGGTGGAACCGGACAACTCCGCATTTACAGTAACCACTATCCACTATTACAACAAAGGTAATCGCTATAAATCGGTAACCACTGCCGAGGGGCAAATGCGCCAGACCGAAGTGGAATACGATTCATTGGGCCGTTATGTCGATAAGACCTATGGCTTCTTTACTAACGGTACAGCACCGGACACACCGGTACGTCAATTGGAATCGCAAGTCGTAAGTCGCGATAAATACGGAACGCCAACCGAGGTTCGCAGTTATGTCAGTGCCAGTGGCTATGTCACGAAAAAAGTTGCCACCACCGCGTTTGGTACACCCTATTTCACGGCGGATAGCACCGGCGCCCTTGTTGAAATAAAAATGGGTTCAGGCATTGACGCTAATAACATTTGCCCGAGCGATAACAAAATATGGATAACCATCCGCTCAGCAGGTGGTGCGATGAGTATTGAATGTAAGGATATTCTTGGCCGCACGCGGCGCACAGGTAGCATAGGTTTTGATGGAAGTGATTGGAGCCTGGTTGACAAGGAATACGACAAATTAGGGCGTGTACTGCATACTAGCAGCCCTTACTGGCGTAATTCCAACGAACGTTATTGGACATCGCAAAGCTACGACATTCTCGGGCGCGTTACGGCTACTAAAACACCCTATAAAAATTCCTATTTGACTACCACAACAAGCTACACCAACCTTGAGGTGAGAATCACCAACCCGAAAAATCAGGTGCGTATAGAAAAGCGCGATCTGGCCGGGCAGGTATACGAAGTGGTAGATCCTAATAATGGCGTCACAAAATTTGCCTACGACGCGCGCGGTAATATGCGTGAGATGCGTGACCCCGCATCAAACATCACAGCAATTGGTTATGACCTGCGTGATCGCAAAACCAGCATGAATGATCCTGACAAGGGAAGCTGGATTTATAAATACAACCGCTTTGGCGATTTGATTTGTCAAATGGATGGAAGCGGCCAAATTAGTGTACAGCGTTATGATATTGCTGGTCGTATGTTCAGCCGGACGGACCGTGCTGCTGGCGGCAATTGCGATAACCCCACTGGTACGGTCGATAAGTATTCGCAATGGACCTATGACACAGCTGCCAATGGCTTGGGACAATTAGCTTCGGTTCACGACAGCGCCAGTGTCAGCGGAGCGGTTCAGTTTCAACAAACCTATAGCTACGACAACCTTGGGCGTGTGAGCGGAACTACTACCACTATGCCTGGCCATGGTGGACTGGTTGGTAGCCATTACGAAAAAATTACCTATGACCAGTTTGGTCGTGTATTTCAAACCTTCGATGCTGCGCGCACCGGTGCTTCCTTTGCGACGAACGGTATCCAAAATGTCTATAACAGCTACGGTTATCTGAATAAAGTGGTGGATGCCGTCAGCTATAACGGTACACAGCAGGCCTACTACACCGTTAACCAAATTAATGCGCGTGGGAATATCACCAGCGCAAATTATGGCAATGGTGTTACCCAATTAGCAGATTACTACCCTGAGTCCGGCTTGACCAAGAGGTTGCGGGCAAATCGCGCGCTGGCATCTTTGCCCATTCAGGATCTGGAATTGGATTGGGATGAAGTGGGTAACTTGGGTTGGCGCCATGAAACGGGAACAGCCAGTGATTCGGTGCGTCGTAATATTCGCGAGAATTTTACTTATGACAGCCTGAACCGTTTACGTACCTGGACAACCTCTGGTGATTTGGCGGCAAGTGAAACTGCCAATTACAACAATATTGATAACATTACCGATAAAACCGGTATTGGTAATTACTTGTATGGTACCCAATGTGGATCGGGAACCAATGCCGGCCCTCACGCATTATGCCGCGCGGGTACAACTAATTATTTCTACGATAAAAATGGCAACATGCTGAATGATTCAGCTGGCCGTACCATGAAGTACACCACCTATGATTTGCCTAAAGAAATTACCAAAGGTGGCCATAAAACCGAATTCAGCTACGGGCCAAATCGTGCGCGATACAAACGTGTTGATACATCATCTACCAATCAAGTCACTACCAGTTTGTATTTGGGTTCGGTAGAAAAAGTTTATTACTGGGACGGCAGTATCCAATGGAAGCGCAATATCGCCGGTGTTGCGCAAATCACCCAAACTGTGAATAACAGCGGCACCAAATTGGGCGAGGCCCAGCGTTATTTTATTAAGGACCATTTGGGCAGTATTGGTTTAATTACCGATGAAATTGGCGCAGCAGAACAAACCAACTTCTTCGACCCCTGGGGACGCGAGCGCAAAATCGTTACCAGTGGCAGCATCAAGCAATGGCTGGCCAACAATGACAACTATCGCATTGCAAGTAAGCCTATCACCACCCGCGGCTTTACTGGCCATGAACAATTGGCGGAAGTGGGTCTGATCCATATGAATGGTCGCATCTACGACGGCACGCTGGGCCGCTTTGTACAAGCCGACCCGATTATTCAAGATCCACTGCGTGTGCAGAGTTTGAATCGATATAGCTATGTGTGGAACAACCCTCTGAATGCAACTGATCCGAGTGGGTTTGAATGTGACGAGACTGGAAGTGGGAACAGTTGTGAAGCCGTGAAACGAGAACAAACTGAGGAGAATGTCGAAGAGGTAAAAGTTACAGGCAAAAGAGACGATCGCTCTAAATCAACCATGGTTCTTACCTTTGTCTCCGGGACTATATCGGGTAATTCCTTTTCAGGCTATGCCTTAAGAGGACAAGGACACACTGCATTTGTCAGTGAAGATATCGTTAATAAATACACCGGCGGTGATCTAAAAAATATAACCCAAAAAGTTCTGAACAAAATAATTGCAGGAGCTGCAGCAAAAAATTCCCTAGCGGTGGTTTCTGCAGCTGCGGCAGAAACGGATGTTTCTATAGGTGATGTATTGATGGCAATCGCGCCATTCTTCGTTGATCCCAATCAAATGATGGGTGATATGTACGTTGACGCTATGGGTTATCAGTCTGACACGGCTACATTAAACAAAGCTGCCGCACAGTCGGTTTCCAAAATCGAAGATAAATTGGCCGGTGCAGGCAGTATGGACAAGGTTACGCTGACGCTTTTGACAGGTGTGGCTGCTGTAGCGACCATCAAGAAAGTTGCAAAGAGTGCAAGGAATCTACCGCTCAATGACGCTGATCGCCTCACAGAAATAAACAAGACCCTTGAGAGGATTGAATCCGGTGGACCTTTTCCTCACAAAAAAGATGGAACCATTTTTAAAAATAAGGAAGGCAAGCTGCCAGAGGGTAATTACCGCGAGTACACAGTAGACACTCCCGGCGCTACTGATCGTGGAGCTCGTCGAGTTGTTCAGGATATGGATACTGGTAAGACCTACTATACGGAGGATCATTATGTCAATTTCATCCAAATCGATCCAAAGAAGAGGTAGCGATTAATGCGCCTAGATTATTTAAAAAAGGTTTCTCCCGTTGCGGTTCACTTCGTGCTTCCTGATGAGCTTGGGCCTGATCTTACTAGCCTTGGGTTAGTAGTGATGGAAGGAACTCTATCTGAGGTAAGGACGGATCACGATCTGTTTGCTGTGGTATCTGCCGCTATGCAATTTCCTGAATATTTTGGAAGCAATTGGGATGCTCTTGACGAATGCTTGGGGGACATGGATTGGTTGCCTTCCGAAGGTTATTTATTGGTGTTGCGTGACGCCGCTAAAGGGTGGTCACAAAGCGCCTATACGATGGGGCGATTCGTGAAAAGTTGGCTGGAAGCTTCAGAATATTGGGTTGAAAATAAGACATCTTTCCATTTATTGTTTGTCATGTAGTCGCAAGTACCTCTCCGTTTCCTAGCGAAACTAAGTGCTCTGTACAAATATGTTTCAAATAAAAGGGGCCGGCAGAGGACGCAGCCTACTCTACGCTTTTAGCAGGTGTGTTGGCAGGAAAACAGATTGAAATTTATATTACCGAATGTGGCTATGCGCCCATTGCTGATCGAATCAGGTTGATACCTTAAAATAGCTTCATTTAAATTAGCCGCATGGCACGACTTTAATTGAGACAAATAGGGGAATGAAAGTGAAAGTTAGGTCTTTAATAATATCCATGGTGTTTATTCCACTCTTATCGTTTGGAGAAGCTCAGGTAGATGGTGTTAAAGTTGTAAACGTCAGGGCAGATAAAGATGGGAAAGGTTACGTCACTTTTGATCAACCTCTTTCCGGAACGCCAG
Organism: uncultured Cellvibrio sp.; assembly: GCA_946480695.1. The sequence goes on along the minus strand of CAMLKG010000003.1, from coordinate 164,186 downwards.
CTTCATGTATTAGCGGTGGGCACACTCGCCATCTGGCATTTGATTTAAATACTGAGGGTGGTAAAGGCATAATGAGTATAGCGTTGGCGGCCCAGGCTTCCGGGAAATCCATCAAAGCTCGAGGTACAGGCCAGTGCGATATTTATGGCATCGTTGAGTCTTGGGCTTGGGGATACGTCTACAATTAGCCCTTTTGGTTATGCTTCGCAAAATAAATTACCAAATTAATGCTTGGTGCAAAAATTTCGTGCTACTCCCGTCACTCGGTAAGATAAAACAAATGCCATGAAGCTACGGAATGTTTCCGAGAGCATCTTTTTGCCTTACCGATGAAACGATTGCGTAACAGATTCTCTTAATTTATTTCACACGCGGCGAAGGATGGAGCGGAACCCTGTCGGTCAACAGGGGTGGTTCCTGCGCGCGCAAGCTTCGCATAACGTTGGATGCCACCACTATCGCACCGGCTATCAATGTTGCGTAAACCATCATCACGAATTCGTAATTAGCGGTGTAATTCCAAATCCGGGCAATGCCGAGGAAGCAGGCAAATAGCCAGGAGGTGGTGGATATGGCTCCGGTAATTGCGATGAGGGTTTGTTCCAGCGGGGAGCGTCCCAGTAACCCGGTGCGGGACACAATGCGTGGAAAGCTGAAAAAATGTAACAGCAATCCATTCAGGGTTAATACCGAGACCACTGTAAATTTGGCCCAGAGTTTCTCGTTCATTAAATAATGTTGCGGATTTTCCAGGTAACCCGTCACCACCAATGACAACCCCGTAACCCACAGGATTACGAGCGCAATAAACATAATGTCGGCGGCTTTGCGCAGGCCTTCAATAGCCTGCGGCGGCAGGGGATTGCCACGGGTTTTGGCGAGCGATAGATCCTGTAGCAACAGGATTCCGACAGAGACACAGGCGGCAAGCAAGTGAGCATACACAATTAAGGTTTTCATAATCGTCCCGATTTTTTTGTTGTAAGAACGGAAAGTGTTGGATAACACCTGACGCAATAATGTATATCCGGATGGTTGAAGTCCGGGTATTGGCTATATCACTACCGAAAAAAGGATTGTGTCCGTGTCACTGATTTGACCGGGTTGGTTTGTTGCACTGACGGGCAACGCGGCCAAGCCGTTTCAGTTGTATTTTTTTATTTTTGGCGCTCTTGTGTATTGCTCCAGGGATAGGAGCGGAGGTCTTCCGGTAGTAGCCAATAGCTGCTTCCAGGCATTGAAACGGGTTTAATCTAAAAGGACCCTCGTTCAAAATCCGTTCTTTAGTTCTCATTTTTCCCGAAAGATATAAGCAGCGAATGCAGCCGAGGGGGTAATGCCCTGGCTGCCGGTAGACGGTGGGATTTTAATAGTTAATTAAATGCGCCAGCGCTGGCTTTAGCGGGGATAAGTTTGGGAATACAGCCGGTTTCTTTCTCGTAATTGCGGGTAACAGCATCCATCAGGTGGGGAATCACGGCTGCCGGGGCAATGGCTACCACGCAGCCGCCAAAGCCGCCGCCGGTCATACGGACGCCGGCGCTGCCCGCGCCGGCGCTGGCAATAATACGCACCAGGCGGTCGATAGCCGGCGTGGTAATGTTGAAATCGTCGCGCATGGAGTTATGCGATTCCGCCATTGCCTTGACCAGGGCTGGCAAATCTCCCCTGGCGAGTGCATCGGCGGCAACCAGGGTGCGGGCGTTTTCGGTCAATACGTGGCGTGCGCGGCGAAAGCTCAAATCATCCAGCGCACCTTCAGCGGCTAGCAGTTCAGCAAGGCTCACAGCGCGCAGCGAATCCTGGCCAAAGTGGGCAGCGGCTTGCTCACATTGCTGGCGGCGCTGGTTATATTCGCTGTCCACCAGGCCGCGTTTGACGCCGCTGTGGACTACCAGGATTTCCCAGTCGCCCGGCATGGTGACGGTGCGGGTGGAAAGGTCCTGGCAGTCAATTAACAAGGCGCTGTTGCTTTGCCCCCTGGCTGAGATCAGTTGATCCATGATCCCGCAATTACAGCCCACGAACTGGTTTTCCGCCGCTTGCCCCAACAGGGCTGCCCGGGTGGGGTCGATAGTTTCCCCGCTCAGGCGCAACAATGCGCGGATGACGGCCATCTCCAGAGAGGCGGAACTGCTCAGGCCCGCACCGGAAGGTAAATCACCCGCGATATACAGGTCGCCACCGGCCAACCTGAAACCGGCGCGGCGCAGTTGTTGTACCACTCCACGGATATAGTTGGACCAGTTCTGCCGGGTGTCTTCAAATTGTTCTTCCGTCAGTGGAACCAATACTTCAGCCTGGTCGAAATTCCAGGCGACCAGGCGGAGCAAACGGTCGGCGCGGGGGCTGAAGGCGATGTAGGTGTGGTAGTTGATAGCGGCGGGCAATACGAAACCGCCGTTGTAATCAGTGTGTTCGCCGATCAGGTTAACGCGGCCGGGAGCTTTAACTATTGCCTGGGGCGCAGTGCCGAAGAACTTGCTGAACAGGTCGCTCACGCGCACTTCCGAAAGGGTATTCATTGGCTTACACCGCCTTGCTCTTAATTCGGTTCCGGGATCATCTGTATTTGAAGTGAACCGGGCTTTGTTCGCGCAAGCGCGCCGCCGCCTGTTCAGGGGAAATATCGCGCTGGGGTTCGCCGAGCATTTCGTAACCCACCATGAATTTACGCACGCTGGCACTGCGCAGCAGCGGCGGGTAAAAATGCGCATGCAGTTGCCAGTGACCTGCGTCCGCGCCGTTAAACGGCGCGCCGTGCCAGCCCATGGAGTAAGGGAAGGAACACTTGAAGAGGTTGTCGTAACGGGTGGTCAGGTCGCGCAGTATATGACCCAGGCTACGCTGTTGCCGTTCACTTAATTCGGTGATCCGCGCCAGCCTGTGTTTGGGTAAGAGCAAGGTTTCAAACGGCCAGGCTGCCCAGAAAGGCACCACCACCAGCCAATCCTCATTCCCGCTTACCACCCGTTCGCCCTTCGCTGATTCCTTTTCAGCATACTCCAGCAGCAACGGTTGCCCACGTTCCGCAAAGAAAACTTGCTGTTGTTCATCTTCCCTGGCGACCAGCGTCGGGATGTGGTCCTGGGCCCAGATTTGGCCATGGGGATGCGGGTTGGAGCAGCCCATCGCCGCGCCCTTGTTCTCAAAAATCTGCACACTTGCATAACGCTTGCCCAGCTCGGCGGCTTCCTGTATCCAGGTTTGGATGACTGCGGCCATTTCTTCATCTGACAGCAGTGGCAAGGTTTTGCTGTGATCCGGCGAAAAGCAGATCACCCGGCTGGTTCCCTGTTCGGATTGGATCTGGAACAACGGATCTGCGTTGCCGGGGGCTGCCGGTACTTCCGGCATCAGGGCGGCAAAATCATTGGTAAATACAAACGTGGTGCGATAGTCGGGATTTTTTGCCCCGCCCATGCGCGCATTACCCGCACACAAATAGCAATTGGGATCATGGGTGGGGCTATCCGGCCATTGGTTGTGTTCCTGTTGGCCCTGCCAGGGGCGTTTGGTCCGGTGGGGGGATACCAGCAGCCATTCTCCCGTCAGGGGGTTGTAGCGCCGATGGGGGTGGTCGTTAACCGAAAACCTCAAATCTGTCACCGTTGGCTCACAATAAATATGATAATTAATATTTTTAGATAATTTATCCTATGATTGTCGCAAAAGCAATTGGCATCCGGGAAATTTCAAGGGATAAAACGCTAGCTGGATTCACCCAGCCAGATATGGATCAGCTTCTCGATCCGCTCCAGGTCGTATTGACGCAAGGCACCCGACAGTTGCTGGTAGCGCTGGGCGCCCAATTGGTCGGGGGTCAGGTCACCAATGATTTTCCGGCTGCTGGTCATATCGCCGCTGGCGGCGCAGTGCGCCAGGGTTTGCAGTTGCGGCCTCAAGGGCGCAATGTCAGTTTCCCCCGGCTCTTCCGCAGATGGACTGGAGTTTCCTTCGCTGGCTTCGCCGGTAAAGCCCACCCCTGCAAACTTGCGCAGGGCATTGAAGATATCTTCGAAGGCGTAGGGCTTGCCGATGAAATCCTGGAACCCCTGTTCCATGTAAAACGCGCGCTCGTGTTCCAGGCTCGAGGCCGAAACGGCCACGATCGGCGTCGTCGCGTAATCGGGTTCGGTGCGCAACTTGCGCAGCATATCCAGGCCGCTGATGCCGGGCATACGGATGTCGGTAAAAATAATATCGAAACGATTCCCGGCGCATTGCAGCAATCCTTCGTGCCCATCCCGCGCCGCAATAGTCTCGCAACCGATTTGCTGCAGCAGGTCTACCAGGATTTCACTACTTGCGGGATCATCCTCGACCACCAGCGCCCGGCACCGGCTGCCGGCCTTGAGGCGTTGCACCTGCTGTTTATGCAATGGTTGGTCCAGCGTAACCGCCTCCGGCGCCAACGGCAGCACCAGATAGGCAAGTGTCCCTTGTCCTAACACACTGGAAAGCTGCAAGCTGCCGCCCATACCCTCGGCCAAATGACGCGAGAGCGCCAGCCCCAAGCCGGTGCCGCCCGCTTCCTCACCGGCTTGCCCTTGTTTAAACGCAGCGAACAATTCCGCCAATTCTTTTTCCGCGATACCCGGCCCGGTATCGCCGATGACAAATTCCACGTTATTACCGGCCAGTGGCGTCACCTGCAAGCTCACACTGCCGTGGGGCGTAAATTTAATCGCGTTGCCCAGCAGGTTTAATAAAATCTGGCCGATCTTCTGGCGATCGCCCTTAACAATATAGGGCGCCGGCAGATCGATCTGGGTAATCAATCGCAGCCCCTTGGCCGCGGCGCGTTCCTGCATGATGGTTTGGATGTCCATCACTTCCCGGTGTAAATCAAAATAATCCTTGCGTAGGTTCAACACGCCGGATTCGATTTTGGAGAGGTCGAGAATATCGTTAATCAAGCCGAGCAAACGCTGGCTGGAGGTAAGTATCAATTCCAGGCGCTCGCGCTGGTTACCGGTGAACTGGTCGTCGCGCATCAGGAGTTGGGTGTAGCCAAGCACAGCATTTAGCGGTGTACGGATTTCGTGGCTCATATTGGCAAGGAACCGGCTTTTCGCCCGTGTCGCCTCTTCGGCGGTTTCCTTGGCGATGGATAACTCCTGCTCGGTTGCTTTTTGCGCGGCTATATCGCGGCCGATCCCCAGGATACCGATCGCATGGCCTTGTTCATCGCGCACGGCAACTTTGGAAATATCCAGCAAGTATTCCTCTTGCCCTTCAATATGGATTTTTTGTTCGTAGCGATGCAGTTCCGGGCTTTTTAACGCGAGTTGGTCATTAAAGCGAAAGGCCCCGGCCAATTCGCGCGTGACCAGTTGCTCTTCCGTGTTGCCGACGATCTGGTCTTCCGTCCTGCCGAGCATACGGGCAAAGGCTTTGTTGCAACTGATATAAACGCCATCCAGGTTCTTAAACCAGATGGGATCGGGAATGTTATCCAGCAAGCTGCGCAAATGTTGTTCGCGTTCCCTTAGCGCTGCTTGCGATGCCTGCAATTGTTCCTGTGTTTGCTGGCGTTGGACTATTTCATTCAGCAACCAATCGTTGGCGGCACGCAGCGCTTCGGTGTGGGATAAGACATCTTCCTCCAGTTTGTGCTGGATCTGTCGAAACAGGTCATCATTCTTCTGGCGCGCATGCAAATAGGCGGTGAGTAAACCGATTAACGTCAGGCCCAGGGCGAGTGCGGATAATTGCAACCAACTGGGCAAATACCAGGGGCGCAAATCACCCGTCCCCGGAAGTAAAGGGGCGGCGCTGGAGCGTTCGATATATCCCAGCGCGGACACCGAAAATAACACCACGCCCACGCCCGCGCACAAGAGTAAAAATGCTTGTGCATGGGTGTTGTTATTGCGAATGCGGGGAATCAATAACCAGGCGAGCAATGAGGTAACGACCAGCATGCCAATGCTGTCGCCCATCCACCAGAAAGCCCAGCTTTTGGCGAGTTCGGCTTCGGGGATAATGCCCAGGTAATGAAGCACATTAACCCCGACACTGGAGGAAATGCTGCAACACAGGAAAATACTGCCGATAAAATACAGGGCAGGCCGCAATTTGATTAACAAGTTACGGCTAAGCAAGCCGCGATTTAACCGGGAAACCAGCCAGCCCTGGAGCACATCGGCGCTGCTCATTAACAACACGCAACTGACATTGGTAATGGAAATGCCCAGGTTGGGGCTAATGTTCAATAACAAACTTGCACTGAACGAACCCAGGAAAACTCCCGGTGCAATGCGCAATCCAAACAATAAGAAACCGAACAGCGCAAAACCGGCGGCGGGCCATAGCAGCGTGACATTGGATGTGAGCGAACTCCACATCATCCCGAATTGCGCCAGGTAAAAATACACCAGCGCAAAAACCAGGTTTAACAGCGGCAGTGTGACCAGGAAATAAAATTTATTGCGGGCAATATTTACCACGGGGGCACTCCGTCAGCTGAGGCGCAACTCCAATGCCTGGAAACTCAGTTCCTCCGGCTTGTGGTGATGGTAGCCCTGGCCCCAGTTGACGCCCAATTTATATAACTGCTGGGCAACCTCGGCGGTTTCTACAAATTCGGCGATCACTTCTTTATTTAACGTATTGGCCATTTCGATAATGGATTTGATCATGGCGTAATGGGACGGATCGGTGTCCATATCGCGCACGAAAATACCGTCGATTTTTATTTTATCGAACGCCAATTGGTGCAAATAAGCATAGGAGGCAAAGCCACTGCCAAAATCATCCAGCGCGAAATGGCAGCCGAATTCACGCAGTGTTTGCATAAACCGGCGTGCGGATTCTATGTTGACAATCGCTTGGGTCTCGGTAATTTCAAAACAGAATTTATGCGCGGGTAAATTGTGTTGTTGCAGGCTGGAGATAATAAATTTCGCCAGGTGGGATTCGCGAATGGAAATAGCGGAAAGGTTCATGGAAACCATTTCCAGCGCGTCCAGCAATTTGGGATTGTGCGCAAACAAGTCCAGCACATGGCCAATCATCCATTTATCCAGTTCAGGAATTAAATGCAAGCGCTCGGCCGGGCCGATAAATTCCCCCGGCGAAATCGTGCGTTGCGCTTGCGGGTCCCACAAACGCAACAATACTTCCAATCGATAACGGGGCGCGGCCTGTTGGTTAGTGGCAGGGAAATATTCCAGCAACTGGAAATACGCGCGAAATAACTGGCTTTGCAATGCATCGATCAGGCGCGATGCCCAATTAATATTGTCTTTATGGAAATCGCTGCGCCTTATTGCATCGTCAAAACTGAACACCGCGCCGCGCGCATCGCGTTTGGCGACAAAAATAACTTCATCCGCCGCCAGCATGACCTGGTCGTAGCTGACCATTGCGCGGGTCAGTGGCAAGGCTGCAATCGAAGCGGCGAGCTTGAACTGGCGGTCTTCCCACTGGAAATTGAATTGTTCCAGATGCGTGAGGATGGATTCCCCCAGGTCGGTGTCATCGCCTTCCGTCACCACGACAAAGCGATCGCCGCCGAGGCGGGCAAAAAAATCCTCGCGCGCAAGCAACCCTGAAACACTATCGGCAAATTGCCTCAATAGCTCATCACCGGCGATGCAACCGCAGCTTTCGTTGATCAAGCGGAAGCGGTCGATATCGATGAGCAAAAAAGTCGCCGTAAAATTTTCAATCTGGATACGCGCCAGTAATTCCGATACATGGGCTTCCAATGCATTGCGGTTATACAGGCGTGTGACAAAATCATGGGTGGCAAGATAATTCAGGCGATCTTGCATGTAGCGTCGTTCGTTAATTTCCTCGCGCAATTGGCGGTTGGCGATGGTCAATTCGGCGGTTCGCTCGCGCACTTTGGTTTCCAGCTCGCGATTAAAGGATTTCAGCTCCGCCAGCAGCGACTGGCGCTCCAATTGGTGGCGGACCCGCGCGCGCACTTCATCGCCATTAATGGGTTTGGTGATGTAGTCGGCGCCGCCCACGCGGAAACCCTGGCTGATATCATCGGCGCGCGCGGTTACAAAAATGATGGGAATTTCAGTGGTGGCCAGATCGGCCTTCAAGCGGATGCATACTTCAAAACCGTTCATATCCGGCATCATGACATCGAGCAAAATCAGATCCGGCAAGCGCCGCGCTGCCAGTTCCAATGCGCGTTCACCGGAGGTGGCAACCAGTAATTCGCAATCCAGATCTTCAAGAATACCGCTGAGGACATCCAGATTTTCAGGAGTATCGTCCACCAGCAGGATGCGCGGTGTGCTCGACATGACAATAAAGTCCTTCGCTATTGTTATCATCGGAATATAGCAGAAGGCGGAAGAATAGCTAAGCGCTGTTTATGAAGATTTGTTTAGCGCCCCAGGCGTTGGGGGTGTTTGCGGTATAACTGCGGGCTTCCATGCAAAGCCCGCAAAAAATCATTTCCGGAACCATATCGCCAATAAACCAATGGCGAGGAGCGCAATGGTTGATGGGGATAAATCCGTTATTAACCCGTCGCGTAACAGGGGTGAGCCCTGGGTATCGCGGTAGAGGAAATAGCCGGCTGCGCCGAAAGCCAGGAGTGCAATCAATTTGCGGCGGCTATGGTGATGGCGACGGTTTTTGCGCTCAATGGATTCCTGCGCGAGTAAATCCAGCCGCCGGGAAATGCGCGGCAATTGTTGCAGGCTGTTGAAAACCAGGTCCGGGACTTGCGGGAATTTTTCCATCCAGTCGGGGGCGGTGCGCTTGAGTTCGCGCCAGAGGTTTTTGGGATGGAAACGGTTTTTCAACCAGCGCTCCAGGTAAGGGTGCGCGGTGGCCCACAGGTCCAGGTCCGGGTATAGCTGGCGGCCCAGGCCTTCGATATTTAATAAGGTTTTTTGCAGCAATACGAGTTGCGGTTGCACTTCCATATCAAAACGGCGCGCGGTGCGGAACAAGCTCAACAATACGTGCGCGAACGAAATGTCTTTCAAGGGCTTTTCAAAAATGGGTTCGCACACGGTGCGGACTGCGGCTTCCAATTCTTCCACGCGAACGTAGGCGGGCACCCAGCCACTTTGCACATGCAGTTCTGCCACCTGGCGATAATCGCGGCGAAACATCGCAAGCAGGTTGCGCGCCAAATAATATTGGTCTTCGCGGGTGAGTGAGCCGACAATCGCCATGTCCACCGCAATGTACTGTGGCAATTGCGGATTGTGCGGGGATACAAAGATATTGCCCGGGTGCATGTCGGCATGGAAAAAATTATGGTCGAACACTTGGGTGAAAAAAATTTCCACACCGCGTTCGGCGAGTTTTTTCAGGTTGGTGTTCTGCGCGTCCAGCGCCTCGATATCGGTAACCGGAATGCCGTAGATTCGCTCCATTACCAGCACGTTATGACGGGTGTAGTCCCAGTAGACTTCGGGCACATAGAGCAGTGGCGAGTTGAGGAAATTGCGGCGCAGTTGCGAGCCGTTGGCGGCTTCGCGCTGTAAATCCAGTTCATCAAAAATCGTGGTGCGATAATCCTCAACGATTTCCACCGGGTGCAGGCGTTTGCCATCCAGCGTATTTTTTTCCACCCAGCGCGCGACAAGCAACAACAGTTCCAGATCTTGCGCAATCACCGTTTCAATGCCGGGGCGGATAACTTTGATTACCACATCGCGCCCGTCTTTCAAGGTCGCGGTATGCACCTGCGCCACTGAAGCGGAGGCCAATGGTGATTTTTCATAGCTGGCAAAGATATCGCTGACCTTTGCGCCCAGGGATGCCTCCACAATGCGCTGGAATTCTGCGCTGGAGAAAGGCGCAACATTATCTTGCAAGTGGTTGAGTTCAAGGACGATATCGTCGGGTACCAGGTCCGGTCGCGTGGATAATAGCTGGCCGAATTTAACGAATATCGGACCCAGGTCTTCGCAAGCGCGGCGTAGGCGTTCACCCCGCGCCATGGCCGGTTGCGGGAATAACCTGAAAAAAAGTAAAAAAACGCGCGCGGCGAACGGCAGGTTTGCGGGTAATAATTTGTCCAGGCGGTAACGTGCAAATACGCGCAGGATTTTTAGCAAGCGAAAAAAAACAATCACGGATTTTATTTCTCTTTTTGGTTTTCTTTAACGAGCCTTTGCGTCCGAGCCATCCGGGCTGCGGCGCGATCCACTGCCAGGCGCAATTCATCGACTTGCTGGTAAAAGTCATTCAGTTCAGGTTTGGATGGCAAGGTTTGCAGTTCTTCGGTGAGGAACTCCCCGGCCAGCCGCTGCGCGCTTTGCGCGCGGTCTTTCATCCAGCCGAATTTTGCACGAATGGTTTGCGCGGCCTGGTGGCCGATGATGTCCCCGGTAAATTGACTGAGTATGTCTTCCCAATCAATCTCCAGGTTTTTCACCAATTTTTGTAGATCCGCGAGTAAACCCAAATCGCCCATGGCAGTCACGCCGGAATATTTCAGGTTATGGATTTCAGTTGTGGATAATTGCAGCAGCGCCATTAATGAGCCGCTTAACCGGGTATCTGCCTCCCCGTCCCAAGTCGCCATTAGCTGGATTTCCCCATTGAGCGGCATGACAAAAATCCCGGCTGCCACCGGTGCGGTGATATCGACAGCGAGGACTTTCCCGTCCAGGTGCGCAAGGCCGATGCGTGTGGCGGGGTCGTAGCGCAAGGCGGTGTTAATGATTTTTTCGGCGCCGGCGAGGGCGGCAGTCGTGAACATCGGGTCCATTATCGGCGGCTCAGGGTTTTATGCCTTTATGCAGCGCCACTATGCCGCCGGTCATATTGTGGAATTCGGTGCGCACAAAGCCGGCGTTATCCAGCATTTCCTTTAGCGTGTGCTGGTCCGGGTGCATACGGATTGATTCCGCCAGGTAACGGTAGGATTCCGCATCGTTGGTAACCAGCTTGCCCATAAACGGCAGCACTTTGAATGAATAGGTGTCGTACACCTTGCTCAGCAAATCGTTTTGCGGTTTGGAAAACTCCAGGACCAGCAAGCGCCCGCCGGGCTTGAGCACGCGCTGCATACTGCGCAGGGCGAGGTCCTTGTCGGTCACGTTGCGCAAGCCGAAGGCGATGGTAATGCAATCAAAGGTATTATCGGGGAATGGCAGGTATTGCGCATCGCACTGGGCGAAGGCGATGTTGCCCGCAATGCCGCGGTCGATCAGGCGGTCGCGGCCCACGCCCAGCATGGAGGCATTAATATCGGCGAGGATCACTTGCCCGGTCGCGCCTACGCGTTTGGCAAATTGATAGCTCAAATCGCCAGTGCCGCCCGCAATATCCAATACCTTATGGCCGGCGCGTACCGCCGATGCCTCAATCGTGAAGCGTTTCCACAAACGGTGGATACCGCCGGACATCAAATCATTCATCAGGTCATATTTGGCGGCTACGGAATGGAACACTTCGGCAACGCGCCCGGCTTTTTCCTCGACAGGAACTTGCTGAAAACCGAAATGGGTTGTTTTTTTATCGTTCATAGGGCTATCCAACGCTGGGCGTTAAAGATGGGCAAGTAGTTGGCAAAATGGGCCATACTCGTTCGATGTGGGCGGCATTGTACATTGCCCGTCCAATTCCCACACTCGAAAAATCCTGCACCTGCGCGGCAAGTATCACCGGGGATATGTATGCGAATGTTGGTACTGCTTTGTTTATTTCCCATCGCCGTCCCGCTGGTGGCGGGCACACTCAAACCTTTTAAAACGGATGGATGTTCACTGTGGATTGATGGCCCGCCCGGCAAACCAAACCTGTGGCGCCATTGCTGCGTGGCCCATGACCTGGCGTACTGGATCGGCGGGACCAAAGCGCAGCGCAGTAAGGCCGATGACACCCTGAAGCAGTGCATATATAAAGCCCAGCGGCCGCTGCTCGCCAGCCAAACCACGTTTTACGGCGTGCGCATGGGTGGCGGTCCTTATTGGCCGATGAGTTATCGCTGGGGTTTCGGCTGGAATTATTGGGATGGAAAATGGCCGCGTGGCTACAAGGCCCCGACGCCGGAGGAACAAGTGCAGGTTGATGACCTCATGCCTGAAGCTTTGAAAACCGTTAAGGAGGATGCGCTGGAACATCCGCCTCATGAAGCCGACAACGATAGCGGAAATAGGCTCGCGCCTCTGAATATGTCCTCTGCTGAGTAGGCTTCACCTCATATGCCTTCGGGTTAAATGGCAGATAGTGCTTCCGCTCATTGCCACATCGGGTGTGGCTGTAACAAAACGACGATATTGGATGCCAGAGTTTAGGGTGCGCGTTTTTTAATCTACAGAGCGTGCGGCAGTGCGCATACGTTGTTTTACCGTAGTGCTTGAATGGTACGCTTTTATCTAGCCATCACAGCGAATCCGCGATTCCCTTTTTATGGGGCAAGTCCCCCAAGGAGTTTATTATGTACGCTGTCCGTTATTTCCTCGCGTGTTGTTTTGTCACAGCTTCGTTCCTTGCCGCTTCGCCTGCTTCTGCGTATTTGCAATTTACTTACACCAGTCCGGAAATGTCGGTCACTTCCGCACTTTACATTGGCGAGCCGTGGGAGCATCCGGATGATTGGGATGTAGACCCACTGAGTTTTACTGTTTCATTCAAGGTGGAAGAACAAGACCTTTCACTCAAACCGGTCACCCATTTTTTTATCAAGGAATTTGATTTTTTAATCAATGGGTATAGTCAAATTCTCGACTACCCGATGCGCGTTAGCCCTGCTTCGAGTGGACGTGTCAGTCTCAATAGGATGGGTGAAATTGTGGGATGGAATTTTGTAATAACGGTTCTCGAATTGATCACGCCGGATACCGATATGGGAAAGTTTTACGCCGCCAATCATTGGGAAACATTTGCGTCCGGCGGCGGTGTAAATACATGTGATTGCGATGCTTTTACTAACAGGTTCAATAATTACACCTGGCATCACGTGTGGATAAAGCTAAACCCCATCCAGTTACAGTATTCAAGTGCAAACAATGTTGAAAGTTGGATAATGGAAAAAATTTCGGTTTCGGAGCCCGCACCAGCAAGCCTTTTATTGATAGGCATCTCGGTCTTAGTGTATTTCCGCCGTTTGCGGTCGCGGTATAACACCGAAACTGAGCGATAAAATCCCAATCTTACGGTGGGCTACCTGCCTGTGATCCTGGTGGAAGGGTATCCGAATCACTACCGCTCGCTTTATTGCTTTCGGGTTCGCTGCCATTGCTTGCGCACTATGCGTCTTCCGCCATCGCCGTTACAGGCAGCTTTTATTCTGTCCAGTCCTCCTTCCTATTTTTTTGGCAAAATTTGCAAAACCATGTTTGAACGCCACCAACTAGATTACAATCGCGCTCCCGGCTCACCGGGAGCAACTTTTTTGAAACAGCGCCCGGTTATCTTGGTCTACCCTTCAAGTACGCCAGCCAGGCGATTCACACCACCCAGAGGCGGTCACGTCGGCAAGTGTTAACTCCAGCCAACTTTTTAATGGAGACCCCATGAAATTTCGTTTTCCCATTGTCATCATCGATGAAGACTTCCGTTCCGAGAATACCTCGGGTTCGGGTATCCGCGCACTTGCTGAGGCGATCCAGCAAGAGAACTGGGAGGTACTTGGCGTCACCAGCTACGGTGACCTGTCGCAATTTGCACAGCAGCAATCGCGGGCATCGGCGTTTATTTTGTCGATAGATGACGAGGAATTTGGTTCCGGCTCGCAAGAGGAAACTGACCACGCGTTGAAAGCCCTGCGCGCCTTTGTGGAAGAAATCCGCTACAAAAATGCCGACATCCCTATTTATTTGTACGGTGAAACCCGCACCTCACGCCACATTCCCAACGATATCCTGCGCGAGCTGCATGGTTTCATCCACATGTTTGAAGACACACCGGAATTCGTGGCGCGCCATATCATCCGCGAAGCCAAATCCTATCTCGATGGCCTGGCACCGCCGTTTTTCCGCGCATTGGTGCATTACGCGCAGGACGGTTCCTATTCCTGGCACTGCCCCGGCCACTCCGGTGGCGTCGCTTTTTTGAAATCACCCATCGGCCAGATGTTCCACCAATTCTTCGGCGAGCGCATGTTGCGTGCCGACGTGTGCAATGCGGTGGAAGAGCTGGGACAATTGCTTGACCATACCGGCCCTATCGCCGCATCCGAGCGCAATGCCGCGCGTATTTTCAATGCGGACCATTGTTACTTTGTGACTAATGGAACATCGACGTCCAACAAAATGGTCTGGCATTCAACGGTTGCACCGGGCGATATCGTTGTGGTGGACCGCAATTGCCATAAATCCATTTTGCACTCGATTATTATGTGCGGCGCGATTCCGGTATTCCTGATGCCCACACGCAACAACCTCGGTATTATCGGCCCGATTCCGCTGCAAGAATTTACGCCCGAAAGCATCGCGCGCAAAATCGAAGCTAACCCTTTTGCGCGCGAAGCGACCAATAAAAAGCCGCGCATCCTCACCATTACCCAATCGACTTACGACGGTGTGCTCTACAACGTAGAAACGCTCAAAACCATGCTCGACGGTAAAATCGATACGCTGCATTTCGATGAAGCCTGGTTGCCGCACGCCACCTTCCACGAATTCTATAAAGACATGCACGCCATCGGCAAAGATCGCCCGCGCGCAAAAGAGTCGATGATTTTTTCCACCCAATCCACCCACAAATTGCTTGCCGGTTTATCGCAAGCGTCACAAGTGCTGGTGCGTGAATCGGAAAAAGTAAAACTGGACCAGGACGCGTTTAACGAAGCCTACCTGATGCACACCTCCACATCGCCGCAATATTCGATCATCGCGTCCTGCGATATCGCCGCCGCCATGATGGAAGCGCCCGGCGGCCATGCGTTGGTGGAGGAATCCATTCTGGAAGCGCTGGATTTCCGCCGCGCAATGAAAAAAGTCGATGAAGAATGGGGCCAGGATTGGTGGTTCCAGGTGTGGGGCCCGGATGAGTTCGCAGCCGACGGTGTCGGTGACCGCGAAGACTGGGTATTGCGCAGCGACGATAACTGGCACGGCTTCGGCAAGCTCGCACCGAATTTCAACATGCTTGATCCGATCAAAGCGACCATCGTCAACCCCGGCTTATCGGTGAATGGCCAATTCGCCGAAACCGGAATCCCGGCGTCGATTGTGACCAAATACCTCGCGGAAAACGGGGTAATCATCGAGAAATGTGGCCTTTATTCGTTCTTCATCATGTTTACCATCGGCATCACCAAAGGCCGTTGGAATACCCTCGTGGCCGCGCTGCAACAATTCAAAGACGACTACGACAAGAACCAGCCGATGTGGCGCATCATGCCGGAGTTTGCGCAAGCGAACCCTCGCTACGAGCGTATGGGCCTGCGCGACCTTTGCCAACAGATCCACGATTTCTACAAGGCCTATGACGTAGCGCGGCTGACCACGGAAATGTACCTCTCCGACATGCAACCGGCGATGAAACCTTCCGATGCTTTCGCCAAAATGGCGCATCGCGAAATCGAGCGCGTCCCTATCAACCAACTCGAAGGTCGCATTACCTCCATTTTGTTAACGCCCTACCCGCCGGGAATCCCGCTACTGATTCCGGGCGAACGCTTCAATAAAACCATCGTTGATTACCTGAAATTCGCGCGTGATTTCAACGAAAAATTCCCCGGCTTCGAAACCGACGTTCACGGCCTGGTAAAACGCGAAGTGGATGGCAAAAAAGATTATTATGTGGACTGTGTAAAACAATAGGTTTTCCTGAAGGACGAAAAAGCCATCCCATTGGCATCGGATGGCTTTTTTATTGGCAATTTCGTAAACCTCTCCCCTGATGGCCTAAATCAAATCATCAATACGAATTGGCAAGCGGCGGATACGTTTGCCGGTTGCGTGGAAAACGGCGTTGGCTACGGCCGCGTCCATCCCGACATTGCCCAATTCACCCACGCCTTTGACGCCGATGGACCCGAGGGTGTCGTCCACTTCCGGCACCAGGATGATATCCACTGTGCCGATATCCGCATGCGTGGAGATGAGGTATTCCCCAAGGTTGTCATTCACGTAACGGGCGTGGTGTGGGTCCAGCTCCAGCTTTTCGTGCAAGGCCGAGCTGATACCCCAAATGACGCCTCCCATCAATTGGCTGCGAGCGGTGCGTTCGTTGATGATCCGACCCGCGGCAAAGGCGCTCACACTGCGGCGCATACGAATCTCGCGGGTCAGCCGGTGGACGGCGACTTCCACAAAATGTGCACCGAAGGAATATGCCGTCCGACCTTCCATCCAGGCGCCGCCGCCAGCCTGTAGCCGCCCCTGGTATAGGGCGGCCATGGCCTCCTGTTTGGCACCCGGGGGTAACCACTGGCCCAGTTCCTCGATAGCACCCAGGCCCGACAGGGCTAATAAATCCAGAATATTGCCCGGTTGGCCGCCCAGTTTGCGGCGAATGGTAGTGCAGGCCGTTGTAATGGCTGAGCCGATGACGCCGGTGGTCATGGAGCCACCCGAGCAAGGGGCAGGCGGCAAACGGCTATCGCCCAACTCCACCGTCACCACCGATACCGGTACCGCCAATGCCTCCGCAGCGATCTGCGCCAACACGGTGTAAGCCCCGGTGCCTATATCGTGGCTGGCAACACTGACCTGGACCTTGCCGTGCGGGCTGATACTCACTCGCGCGGTTCCCGGCCCAAAATAGGTGGGATACAAGGTGGACGCGCAGCCCCATCCCAATTGCCAGTCCCCGGCGCGCATCCGTCCCGGACGCGGGTCGCGTTTGCGCCAGCCGAATTGCTCTGCGGCCTGGCGATAGCATTCCGCCAATGAGCGACTGGTAAAGGGGTTGCCGTTTACCGGGTCCACTTTCGGCTCATTGCGCAGCCGGAGTTCGACCGGGTCCATTCCCAGTTTGTAAGCCAGTTCGTCCATGGCGCATTCGATGGGAAAAACAAAGGGTACTTCCGGGGGCGAACGCATGGCTGAGGGCGTTGCGCGATCCACCTCTGTGACATTCAAGCGGGTTTCAATATTGGGACAATCATAGAGTCGCGCGGTGTTGTGGCTGCCGTTCATGGAAACCAGGTCGTGACGTGAAGTGGATTCCCAGCTTTCATGCCGGTAGGCGGTCAAGGCGCCGTTTTCGCCTGCGGCCAGCACAAGGCGATGGCGAGTCTCCGCGCGGTGGCCGATGGTAATAAACCCCTGGCTGCGCGTATCGGTGGAACGGATCGGGCGTTTTAATTCCCTGGCAGCCAGGGCCGCAAGGGCCATGCGCGGCGTTAACGCGCCCTTGCCGCCAAAACCGCCGCCCACATAGGGACTGCGGATAATGACATCGTCCGGGTTCAGGCCGAACTGCTCCGCCAGTCCATATTGTTTAACGCCCAGCCATTGGCTGGGCTCGTGAAAGACCAGCTTTCCCTCCTCCCAGTAGCAGGTGGAGGAATACAACTCCATGGCTGCGTGGACCTGCCCCGAGGTTTCGTAATCCGCCTCGACTACCTGCGCCGCCGTACGCAATGCGGCAGTCACATCGCCCTTGGTGATATTACCCTTACCGCCGCCAGCCTCTTCAACCGTCAAGGTACGGCCATGGGGCGACCCAAAACTGGCTGCTGCAGGTTCGGTGGCATATTCCACGACAACCCGGCGCGCAGCTTCCTGCGCGGTTTCCGCCGTTTCTGCCACCACAAAACCGATGATCTGCCCGGCGTAGGCAATCCGGTCGCCTTGCAGCGGGAAAAAAGTCGAGGGACCGTAGCCGCCTTTGCCCTGGGAAGTCGTAGGTTTGAATTTACCTTTCACGTCCTGCCAGGTGTAAATGGCGAGGACACCCGGCAGCGCTTTGGCGGTGCTGGTGTCCATACTCGTAATGCGCCCGCGAGCAATACGGCTGGTGACCAGATGCCCGTAAGCCAGGTTTTTCACCGGCAGGTCTTCTGCATAAGGCGCTTTACCCGTGACTTTCAGGCGCCCGTCGACGCGTGGCAAGGGTGCACCAATAAGGGGTATAACTGATTCAGCGGACATGGTTAGACCTCCATGGCTTGGGCTTGTAGCAAGGCGCGGGTCAGGGTCTGTATACCCAGCGCTACCTTGAATCCGTTGTCGGATAATGGGCGGCTTCCGGCAAAAGCCACATGACCGGCGGCTTCGGCGGTTGCCTCATCAAGGCGTTTGCCAACCAGGAATTGCTCAGCTTGGCTCGCCCGCCAGGGCATAGTGGCTACACCACCCAGGGCGATACGCGCCTCCCCCACACGGTCACGATCCAGCCTCAGCGCGACTGCTGCCGAAGCCAGGGCAAAAGCAAAACTGCTGCGGTCACGCACCTTCACATAGCAGGAACGGCGCGTATGGTCCCCCAAGGGAAGATGGATCGCGCTGATCAGTTCAGCCGGTTGCAATTGCGGGTTACCCGGATAGGGCTCAACACCATACAGGTCAGCCACAGCAAGCTGCCGGTGCCCCGCCGGTCCGTGGATTGCCAGGTGGGCATCCAGCGCAATCAGGGCTTGCGCCAGGTCGCCGGGATAGGTGGCCACGCAGGTGTTATTGCCGCCAAGCAAGGCGTGCTGGCGATTTGCGCCATCCAGCGCGGCACAACCGGAGCCGGGGTTGCGCCGGTTGCACGCGTCCCAGGCGGTGTCGCGATAATAGGGGCAGCGGGTTTCCTGCAAGAGATTGCCGCCCAGCGATGCCATATTGCGAATCTGTTGGCTGGCCGCCTGCGCCAGTGATTCGGCAACAACCGGTACATGGCGGCGTACCACCGGGTCCCGTACCACCTCGGCCATGGACGCGAACGCATTCAAACTCAAGCGACCGCCGTGCACCTGTGCTGGCGCTGCATTGCCTGCCCGCAGATTACCCAGGTCAATAACCACCAGCGGGTTGAGAACCTCCAGGCGCATCAGGTCCACCAAAGTGGTGCCACCGGCAAGGTAACGAACCGCCTGGCCACGCTGGTGTGCTTCGTGGGCCAGTTGTACCGCTTCCTCCACCGTGTTTATCCGGAAGTGATGGAAAGGTTGCATCCTCAGCCCCCCATCGCTTTGGCGGCGTCCGCAATGGCGGCCAGGATATTGGGATAGGCTGCGCAGCGGCACAGGTTGCCACTCATGGCCTCGCGGATGGATTCGGGGGATGTGGCCAGGCCACTCTCAATGCACTGCAATCCGGCCATAATCTGGCCCGAGGTGCAGTAACCACATTGGAAGGCATCGTGCTTGATAAAGGCCGCTTGCAGTGGATGCAGCTCGGTATCACCCGGTGCCAGGCCCTCAATGGTACGGATATCCTGCCCTTGGGCAGTCACCGCCAGGGTCAGGCAGGCGGCCACCGTCCGGCCATTAAGCATCACCGTACACGCGCCGCACTGGCCGTGGTCACAGCCTTTCCTGGTACCGGTCAGGTGCAAGTGTTCGCGCAGGGTATCCAGCAGACTGGTACGGACATCCACCTTCACCTCATAGGTGCGTTGGTTAACCCGCAGGGTAATGGGCACAAGCGCGCGGGCATCCCGCGGTTTAGCTTGATCCGGTGCGTCAGCCTTGGCGGTCAAGGCACCCTGGCCTGCCATTAGGGCCGCACCGCCGGCAGACGCGCGAAAGAAGCGCCGGCGGCTTAAGGACAAGGGTTTATTTTCGTTATCTGACATGCGTAACACCTCCGGCAGGAACAGAAGTGTCGCTATTACAACGGTGAGTAAAGCCCCGTGCCACAGGCTTGGGACAATTGACCAGATGACGGGACGAACTAATTGATCACGTCAAACTGATCGAGCGCTTCCTTGAATTTGCGCCCGATATTTAATTCCCGCCCGCTGCGTAAACGGACCAGGTCGTTACCGGAAGGCTGACGTTTGATGCGTTCGATGGCGTGGATGTTGACGATATGCGAACGGTGGATACGGACAAAATCGGCGGGTGGTAAAAGGGCCTGTACATCGTTCATGGTCATACGCAGCAAGTAGGGCCGGTCGCCATCCGCAAATAACTCAACATAATTGCGCGCGGCCACGATGCACTCGAGTTTATTTATTGGTAACAGGCACTGGTCGCTACCTTTACTGACCAGGATCACCGAAGGATAGGCGGGTTTACTTTCCGGCTTTGCATCAACCGGCGGCTCGGGCAGCGCCGGTGCCGATGGCCTGGACGCCTGGGCGGCCAGCGATTTGAATAGATAGATATGCCACAAGGAGAGGACCACCGCCACTGCCGCAATGTAACGCGGCACAAAAATCATCGCGCTCGCAACGGCGCTACGCGTATCGGTAAGCACATCCACACTGACACGAAGGGATACCATTGCCATGAGGATGATGGCACCGATGCGCAAATAACCGGACAGGCTGCCATTGGTATTGCAGCGCAAGCGTTTAAACACCAGCGGCGTAATCAATAACCACAGTATCCATTCCCGCACCGCCCAGACCAATGAGCCAATAAAGTCCGGCGGCGTGGGCATCAACAAGGCTTGATAGAGAGTGCAATAACAACTGAGCACCACCATATAACCGCCCCAACCCACCACTGACGCGCTGATCTCGCGGCCGTGTAAACCGAGTGGAACATAATGGAAAAATGATGTGGGATTAGCCATAACGGGTCCAGGCCATCGGCGTTCAGGGTCAGAGGAAATGCCCGAAATTCTATTCCTCTCCATTCCTGAGTCAACGGCTATCACATTTCGATATACGCCGGACCACTGCCCTAGGGTGTCTTTTACACGCCATTTTCTCCTATCATGCACGGGCAAGAAGAAACCGCGCGAGCTGGTGTGGTCCTGCCTCAACCTGAGGGAAGAACCTGTCCATCGATTGGACCATAATGCCAAAGTCAAATTAAAAGTTATTATGAAACCTGCTTCGCGCCAATTTGGCTATCGCCTGATATGAGTTGCTGGCGATGGAAACAGTGTTGCAACAAACGGAGATGATGGCGGGTGAGTTGCCCGCTTTGTAAGAACCTCAACCAAACCAGATCAAAACAGGGATTCACTATGCGTATTCAATGGGTTTCATGGTGTGTAATTGCAATATTAAGTTTATTGCTCGGTGCTTGCGATAAATCCGCGCCCGAGCGGGCAAAGGACCAATCGGAAGCAGCGGAAGCCGTGGATGAAGCAGCCTCGGGTTGGGAGGCACATATCGCTGATTACCCCAAACGCTGGATCGCCGCCGAAGCGCCCATGTATATCCGCTTTACCCATCCGGTGGTCGATGCCGAACAGGTGAATACCGCGTTTGATTCCAAATTGATTGCGCTGGACACCAAAATCCCTGTCAACCTCACATTCACGTCAACGACCGATTTGCGCATCCAGCCCGCCGGGCGTTTGCCGGGTGATACCCCTATTCGCGTGCGCCTGCGCGCGAAAGGTTTGCAAGGCATTGAACAATCGCTGGAAGATTTTGCATTTGAAGTCCGCACCATCAAACAGGCCTTTGATTTAAAGGTGGATAGCCTGGGCGTGATGGAAAGCGACGAAGAACAAATGCAACTGCGCGGTAGTGTCACCACTGCGGATACTGCTGAATTGCAAAGCGTAAAAAAGATCCTCGCCGTACGGGTTAACAGGCAAAAGGTTGACCCCGTTTGGACGCAGGAACTGGATAAAAAGACGCACAATTTTTTAATCACCGGTATAGGGCGGAACGATACAACCGGCAATATTCATTTGGAGTGGGATGGCGCAGCCCTGGATTCGACCGATAAGGGTGCGCGCGATGTGGAAATTCCGGCAAAAAAAGTATTCCAGGTAACGGGTGTACAAGTCATTCGCGAGCCAAATGCGGCGATTGAAATTCAATTTTCCGAGGAACTGGACGCCCACCAAAACCTGAATGGTTTAATTACCCTGGGTGGCAAACCGGTGAGCGCAGTAGTGGATGGAAGTGTAATTCGCCATACCCTGGAACAAATTCCCAGTGGTGAACTGGATTTGGTGATCAACGCGGCGGTGAGTAACGATAAGCAAAAAAGCCTGGGTAGCGATTATCAACAAAAAGTTGTTTTGCAATTGGTAAAACCCCTGGTTCGCTTTGTGGGCAAGACATCGATTTTGCCACCAGCGAGCCAAATTTCCGTACCTTTTGAAGCGGCGGGTGTGGATTCCGTACAAGTCATCGCCTTTAAAGTGTTTGCCAATAATGTTGGCCAATATTTACAGGATTATGCGTTAACCGCCGCTTACGCGGCGACCGATACCGGCCGTTATTTATGGCGGAAAACCTTGAGCTTGCCTGAAATTCCACGCGCGGGCATACAACGCTTTAACCTGGATCTCACCGAATTAATGGCGCAGCATCCCGATGGTCTGGTACGTTTGGAATTGCGCATCGATCGCAGCAATTCTGTTTACTCTTGCGATCAGCCGCGCCCCAATGAGCCGGTTACCAAAATGCCGGAAAATACCGAAGGTGAAAGCTATTACGAGCGCGGTGAAGAACCGGCCTGGTACCAGCAATATTACCAATCGCAAGGCTATTACAATTACAGCGAGCGTAATAATCCCTGTGATGACACCTATTATTATTACGGCGATGAAATTTCCAGCGCGCGTAATTTCATTGTTTCCAATCTCGGTTTAATGGCCAAGCGGGCGGATGACAACCAGCTCCACATCATTAGCACCGAATTAAATTCGGCCAAGCCTATGGGTGGAACAGAAATTACCGCTTTTAACTTCCAGCGCCAGCCAATTGGTACCGGCACCACCGACGGCTACGGTATGTTGCAACTGACCACCGACGGTACTCCCTTTTACCTTGAGGCCAAAAATGGCAAACAAATCGGATATTTGCGCTTGCGTAATAGTGAAGCGCTGCCGACCAATCAATTTGATGTGAGCGGTGAACATATCAAGGGCGGGTTAAAGGGGTTCCTCTATGGTGAGCGCGATGTGTGGCGTCCCGGCGATGACATTTTCCTCACATTTATTCTGGAAGATAAAACCCAACAGTTACCCGCCAACCATCCGGTAACGTTGGATTTATTTGATCCCAGCGGAAAAAAAGTTACCAGCCAAACCAATGTGCAACCCGTCAACGATTTTTATACCTTCACATTAAAAACCGAAGAAACGGCGCCGACGGGAAATTATCGTGCGGTGGTGCATGTGGGTAATCGTTACTTCGACCAGATTTTGAAAATCGAAATGGTGGTGCCGAATCGTTTAAAAGTGGAATTGACTCCGGAAGAAACGCCCTTACGCACCGCCAATATGCCGATGGATGTTTCGCTTTATGCGCAATGGTTACAAGGTGCGACTGCAAAAAATCTCAAAGTGGATTCGGAGTTGCGTTTGTTTGCGCGCAAATCGTTATTCGCCGGCTTTGAGCAATTTACCTTTGATGATCCGGTGCGGACATTTTCCGGCAGCACACAAAAAGTCCTGGACGGGAAATTGGATGAGCAAGGCAATGCCAGTTTTAAATTGGACGTAAACCTGTCCTCGCCGCCGCCCGGAAAATTAACCGCATCATTTACAACGCGTGTATTTGAAGAAAGCGGAAACTTCAGCACTATCCTGCGCCCTTATGAGTTGCTGCCATTTGAACATTGGGTAGGGCTCAATATCGCTAAAGGAAGTGGATATATGGATTCGATCGGGCGCGATGAAGACCATCCTGTGCTAATCCAGACCTTGGGTGCCGATGGCAAGGCTGAAGCCAATCGCAGTGTGGAAATTAATGTTTATGAAATCGGCTGGCGCTGGTGGTGGGATGAGGAGCAGGAAAACCTCGCGGAATATTTTAATAATTCGACGCACACCGCCGTGCATACGGAAACGCTCGTGAGTGATGCCAATGGCCGTATTCACTGGCAACTCGAAAAAAATAAATACGATTGGGGCCGCCACATTATTCGCGTCTGCGACAAAGATACCGGTGACATGGGGCATTGCGCCGGCGATATTGTGTATTTGGGGTGGAGTTATGAATCGGCTAACCAAAGTGATTCAGCCACGCAAATGATGTTATCCACCGACAAGGAAAAATACACGGTTGGCGATGTTGCCAAGGTACGTTTGCCCAAGGCCCGCGAAGGTCGCGTGTTATTAAGTGTGGAAAATGGCAGCGGCGTATTACATTCCCGTTGGCTGGATTTGCAACCGGGTCAAACCGACATCGACATTCCGATAACCCAGGCGATGGCTCCTAACGTTTATGTAAACCTTGCGCTATTGTTACCGCATCAGGATCGCGTGGCAGAGGCGCCCATGCGTTTATACGGCATAGTGCCGCTGCTGGTTGAAGATCCTGCAACCCGCTTGCAACCGGTTATGGATGTAGCGGAAAAAGTGCGGCCGGAAACGGAATTTACCATTAACGTCAGCGAGCAAAGCCAACGCGCCATGACCTACACATTAGCAATGGTGGATGAAGGTTTGCTGGGCCTCACCAATTTCAAGGTTCCCGATGCCCATGCCAATTTTTACCAGCGCGAAGCCCTTGGTGTGCGCACCTGGGATTTATTTGACCAGGTTGTCGGTGCTTACGGCGCGTCGCTGGAACGCGTGTTGGCTGTGGGCGGTTCCGATGCAGCGCTGGAAGCCGAACGCAAGCGTCGCGAGCGTCGTTTCCCTCCTGTTGTAACATTCCTCGGCGCCTTTGAATTGGCCGCGGGTGAAACACGCGAACATAAAATTACGTTGCCACCCTATATGGGATCGGTGCGCGTAATGCTCGTTGCCGGCGATACCGCCAGCAATAAGAAAAAAAATGAAGCCACCAGCGCCTATGGCAGCGTAGAGAAAACCGTTACCGTCACCCAGCCGGTAACCTTGTTTGCAACATTGCCGCGCGTGCTGGGCCCGGGTGAATCAGTGAATTTGCCGGTCAATGTTTTTGTCAGCGAAGCCAATATTCGCGATGTAAATATTTCAGTGGAGGCCAATGAAATATTTACTGTCGAGAAAGGTGCCGCAACACTGAATTTTTCGGAGCCGGGCGATGCCATCGCCAATTTGCAATTGAAAGTAAATGACCGCCTTGGCAAAGGTTGGGTAAAAATTACGGCCCGCTCTGGCGATGAATTTGCCACGCAGGAAATTTACATTGATTCCCGTGCTGCCAACCCGCCGACGACGGTATGGGAATCAAAACTCTTGCAGCCGGGCGAAACCTGGCAATCGCCGTTAACAGCCAATGGCATGGTGGGGACTAATAAAGCCGCATTGGAAGTCAGCACCTTACCGCCGTTAAATCTGGATGAGCGCCTGGAATATTTAATTGGTTATCCGCACGGCTGTATCGAACAAACGACATCGGCGGTATTTCCGCAATTGCGTTTAGCGAAACTGGTTAACTTAACCGATGCGCAAAAAGCGAAAATTGATAACAACATCGCGGCGGGAATAAAACGTCTCACCGGTTTCCAACATGCGAGCGGGGGTTTTGCTTACTGGCCGGGTGATGGTTATGTGAATGAGTGGGCTTCAAGTTATGCGGGCCATTTTTTGCTGGAAGCAAAACGTGCGGGTTATGCCGTGCCGAAAAATGTATTGGATAACTGGTTGAAGTACCAAAGCAGTGCTGCGCGCAATCCGCAAATCGCGGGTAATTATTACGATGAAATGGTACTCGCCTATCGGCTATATACTTTGGCATTAGCCGACAAGGCGGAATTACCGGCGATGAATCGCTTGCGCGAAACGTTTAAAACCCAGGCCTCCTCGCCAGCGGATCACCGTATGCCGGCGCGCTGGTTGTTGGCAATGGGTTATCAACACATAGGATTAAAAGATGCCGCGCAGGATGTGCTCGGTCCCCTATCCAATACCGTGCCCAGCTATAAAGATGCCGGTTACACCTACGGATCGGATATGCGCGATCGCGGTTTGCTGCTCGCAACCCTGGTCAGAGTAAATGGCGATAAAGAACTTACCTGGCAAGTCGCCGGGCAAGTGGCAAAGGATTTATCCAGTGATCATTGGTATTCCACACAAAGTATCGCCTGGGCGTTGTTGGCTATGAGCGAATTCGCGGCAGCAAACAGCAGTGCAAATGGAATCAAATTCGCTGTGCAACAACCGGGCGAAAGCACTTGGATAACACAAGGCAGTAACCACGCGTTTTTCAAAATGGCAATTAGCGATCCGCAAATTACTGTCCGCAACGATCACGACAAGCCCATTCGCGTGCTGGTGAGCAATCGTGGAATTCCCGCCAACCTGGAAGAGGCACCGGGCAATAACGGCCTGACGATGGTGGTAAATTTTTTAACGCTGGATAACAAACCATTGAACGTTGAACAATTACCCCAAGGCCAGGATTTTGTGGCGGAGGTTACCGTGCGCGGCGAATTCGATCAATTGCTTGCCAGCAATATTGAAAATATCGCGCTCACAGCGGTAGTTCCCAGTGGCTGGCAAATCCGCAATGAACGCCTTGAAGGCGCGCAGATGCCAAAAGGTATCGACTATATGGATATTCGCGACGACCGCGTACTCGCCTATTTCAGTCTATGGCGCGACTACTACTGGAGTTATCGCTACCAGGATCGCAACCAAACCAGCGTTACATTGCGCATTATTTTAAACGCGAGCTACGCCGGAAAATTTTATTTACCCGGCTGGCACGCCAGCGCTATGTACAACGAAAGGATTTATTCACGGAGTGGCGGTTATTGGGTGGAGGTTGTGGCGAAGTAATGATAATAATCCCCGGTTTGGAAATACCTTTTAAAACCGGGGGATTATTTTTCCTAACTCTGCTGGATCAATTGATTCCTATGCTAGTTGCGGAGAATTAAAATGAATTTCACATTATCGGAACTGGCTACTTTAATCAGGCTGGTTGAAAAAGAAGAAATTACACTTCATGTTCAAATTGGCTCTCCGGACGAACAGCTCTCGGATGATGCTGCCGATATGTCAGTACATGTCGAAAAAATATCAGGCAAATTAAAAGAGCTATATGAAGCTCAATGGAGTCTGGGAAGTAACCACCCTTCTTACGAAGAAATATTAAGAATTAGCGCAAGTAACCGGCGCAGATGTCCGCTTCATTCGCCGATCCCATGATTACAGCCACGCGTTGGTGTAATTCGTGTGGTTGTATTTCCAAAATGCGTTGGCTTTCATTCCGGGCTTTGCCGCCCGCATTTTCGATTAACAATGCCATTGGGTTTGCCTCGTAGAGTAAACGCAGTTTTGCCGGTTGTTTTGGATTGCGATTATCCGAGGGGTAGAGAAAAATTCCGCCGCGGCAAATAACGCGATGCACATCGCCCACCATAGAGGCGTTCCAGCGCATGTTGAAGTTTTTTTGGCGCAATCCGGTTTCGCCTTTTACCAGGTCTTGAATGTAATTTTGCATTGCCGGGTGCCAGTGGCGTTGGTTGCTCATGTTGATCGCAAATTCGCTGGTATCGGCGGGAATACGAATATTTTTTTGCGTCAGTAAAAAATTGCCATGGGTTGCATCCAGGGTGAATATATGGGTTCCCTTGCCCGTGGTAATGGTTAACAGGGTTGATGCGCCGTAAAGGACGTAACCGGCGCATACCTGTGCGATGCCTTGTTGGCTGAATTGTGCTTCGTCATCGGCGGGAATATTGTCGCGTGCGCGGTAAATGCTGAAAATAGTTCCGATCTGGCCATTGATATCAATATTGGAAGAACCGTCCAGCGGATCAAACGCGACAATAAATTCTCCGTTCGCAGTGCCTGCAACAATGGTATCTTCCTCTTCCGAGGCGATAGCGCGCACATGCGGGCAAGTGAGTAATAAATCCTTTAACAATTGGTTGCTGATGACATCCAAACGTTTTTGTGTTTCGCCCTGGATATTTTCATCCTGCGTTGAACCCAATACTCCCGCCAGGGCACCCTGGCGAACCCGAAAAGCAATGTCTGTGGTTGCGTTGACCAGTTTTTCGAGGAGTTGTAGCAGCGGAGCTTCTACGGATTCGTCGTGCAAGTGTTCGAATAAATTAACCATGGTGTTTCCCGATATAAAATACAAAGCCAATGTTATTGGCTTTGTTGTATAAATAAATTACACGTAGCGATTAAGGCAATTCAGGTCCGCAAACGATTGTTCCAAACGCTTGGCCATATACTCCTCGCTTTGGCGCAACCATACACGTGGGTCGTAGAATTTTTTGTTGGGTTTGTCATCGCCTTCGGGGTTGCCGATCTGCCCCTGCAAGTAGGCGCTGTTGGTGTTGTAAAAATCCAGCGTGCCTTGCCAAAATGCCCATTGGGTATCTGTGTCGATATTCATTTTTACCACGCCGTAGCTAAGGGCTTCGGCAATTTCCCCAGGCTCTGAACCCGAGCCGCCGTGGAATACAAAATTCAGCGGGTTGTGGTTGGTCCTGAATTTTTCGCGGACAAACTCCTGTGAGTTTTTCAAAATGATCGGTGTCAGTTTTACATTACCTGGTTTGTAAACACCGTGCACATTACCGAATGAAGCGGCGATGGTAAATTTGCCATCAATTGCAATTAACTTTTCGTAGGCGTAGGCAACATCTTCCGGTTGTGTATAAAGCGCGGAATTATCAAGGCTGGTATTGTCCACGCCGTCTTCTTCGCCGCCGGTGCAACCCAGCTCAATTTCCAGGGTGATACCCAGTTTTTTCATGCGCGTGAGGTAGCGCGCGGAAATCTCGATATTTTCTTCCAGCGATTCCTCGGACAGATCGATCATATGGGAACTGAATAAGGGTTTACCGGTTTGGGCAAAATGTTTTTCGCTGGTGTCGAGCAACCCGTCAATCCAGGGCAATAATTTTTTTGCAGCGTGATCGGTGTGGAGTATTACCGGGATTCCATAAGCTTCAGCCAGGGTATGGACATAATGCGCCGCGGCGATTGAGCCGAGCACCGAGCTGTTTAATCCATCAAGCTTCAAGCCCTTACCACAAAAAAAAGCGGAGCCGCCCTGCGATAATTGCACAATAACCGGTGAGTTAACCTTGCGTGCGGCTTCGAGTGTGGCGTTAATGGTATTGCTATTAGCCGCGTTAACGGCGGGATAAGCAAAGCCGCCTGCCTTGGCGGCATTTAATAATGTTTGTACATCGTCGCCGGTGGCGACTCCCGGGGCTACTAACTGGGCAAGGTTGTTCATCATCAAATCCTGAGCTGTGGTTGATTGTTGTGATGACCGAGTTGCCGCCGATTTTGTTGTTTTAAAAATTAAAGGATTATTCGTCGGCAAGTTCCGATGCCTGCTCGCAAATCGCGAGGAAGTGTCCTGGGTCCAGGCTGGCGCCTCCGACGAGCAAGCCATCAATATCCGCCTGTTTTAGCAAATCCTGTGCGTTGGTTTTATTAACGCTGCCACCGTATAAAATCCTTACCTGGTTTGCGGTACCGGCAGCGTAAATTTCAGTCAGTTCACGCCGGATAAATTGATGCACTTCCTGCGCGATTGCCGGTGTCGCTGCAAGGCCGGTGCCAATGGCCCAGACGGGTTCGTAGGCGATGCACAAATCCTTACCGGTAAGGTCCATGTTTGGCAGGCCCTCTCGCAATTGTGTGCGTAATACCTGTTCGGTGATATTGGCTTCGCGTTCCTGCTGGTTTTCACCGACGCAGAGCACGGGTAACAAACCGTGGCTCAAGGCGGTGCGCACTTTTATTTGGCAGCCTTCGTTGTTTTCGGCAAACATGGCGCGGCGTTCGGAATGGCCGATCAAGCAAAGTGAGCAGCCGGCTTCCTTCAACATTTGCGCCGATGTTTCGCCCGTGTAGGCGCCGGATTCATAGCGACTCAGGTTTTGGCTGCCAATTTGCAATTCGGAAAATTGCAAAAAGGTCATCATGTCGCGCATGTACAAATAGGGTGGGCAAATGGCGATTTGCGCGGCGAAGTGTTTACCGATAAAGGAGGCGACCGAGGTGCATATCAGGTCCAGGCCGCCGTTGAGTTTCCAGTTGGCAATCACTATGGGTTTACGTGGTTTCATGGTTTTACCCGGTTGATCTTGTTGTTATGGATGATGTTGCTGTGGCTCGGGTGCGACCACCGGTGTTTCGTACACACAGGCTTCGGTACTGAACCCGTAATAGGTGTAGGTGAATGGAAAGCACTGGTAGCTCGCCTGTACATTGGTTGCGGTCGGCGCTGCTTGTGGCTGCAAACTGACGTTGGCCGCATCATGCTGTGGGTTAGCGGCATTTACGGGAGTCCTGTTCACTGTGGGATTACCTCTGTGATTGGGTGACTGTTGTATTGCCGATAATGACGAGCTTCTACTGAGCTATTGGTAAAAATGCTACACAGGCAAATGAAAACGAGCAAGCACGAAGCGAAATTATTTTGTTTAAAAATGGATTTTATTGAATTTTTAATCCTATTTTTAGTGCCTTTTTGCGTGAAAACGTTTCGTTACATGAGACTAAAAAAATGTAACCGTTTTCATTTATGTTGCGGTGGGAGCCTCGGGTTGGTGATAAATGTGGATGGGGATAGTTAGGCAGATTCCATCAGCGGATTTCCTGCCCCCGGTTCGTAGATGGCGAAGCTGTTTTTGCCGCGGCGCTTGACCGCATACATGGCCTGGTCTGCATGTTTGCGCAGGCTGAGCGGATTGTCGCCATGGTCCGGGTAGAGCGCGATACCCATACTTATACCGACTTTTTCCTGCACGCCGGTTTGGACTTCGATAGGCACTTGTTGCGCATCCAGGATTTTTTGCGCGATACGCGTCACCATGTTCAGGTTGCCGGCGTGGTTCAGGATAATAAAAAATTCGTCGCCGCCCATACGTGCAACCACATCGGAGTCACGAACCAGCTTGCGCAGCCGATTGGCAACGGCGACCAGCACTTTATCGCCGGCGTCATGGCCATAGGTATCATTGATGTATTTGAAGCGGTCCAGGTCGATCAGCATGACTGCAAATGATTTGCCGCCCACCGGTGTTTGGGTAATCAGGGCCTGGAGCGCTGAATCGGCGGCCTGGCGATTGCTCAGGCCGGTCAGGCTATCGGTTTCGGCAAGCGCGCGGATACGCGCTTCCGACAGCTTGCGTTGGGTCACGTCGTACATCACACCTTCTACGGTGGCGTTGTGCGGCTCGTTACCGGCGGGGGAAAAAATACAGTGCACCCAGCGCGAATCCTCCCCTTCATTGCTGACATCGCTGCGAATACGCAAATCGGCGGAGTGCGGGCGTTTGGTAACCAATGCGAGTTTAACCAGTGATGCAGCCTGCTCGTTATCGAGGAATACATTGCGGATAATATTTTCATCGCCGGTTTGCAATAAGCGGTCTTCATCCATGCCGGTCAGGCGAAAAAACGCGGGGTTGGCAGTGACCAGCGCGCCGCGCTCGCGCACTAAAAAGATACCGGCGCTGCTGTCTTCAAAGATGCCGCGAAAACGTGTTTCGAGCAATTCCACGCGATGGCGCAATTGCCGCTCTTCTTCCAGCATTTTTTCAACGGTATTTAACAGCGCGTTAATGTCGCCGGCGAGCAAGCCGATTTCATCGCCACGGTGAATTTTTTTTACGTCGAGGCGGCTGCCATCACCCGGCGTAATGCGATGCAAGCTGCCGGAGAGGTTGGACAAAGGGCGTGTCATCAGCCAATAGACCAAAATCAATACCAGCAATGCCACCAGCGCAGATTGCGCCGCGAGGCTGATAGCGGTGGACATGGCGGAGTTGCGGGCGCGCAACGAAATTAACAGGGCGTTGGGGACTACGGCCAGCTCGCCAACCACTTCTTGCTCATCAAATGGCGCGACCAGGGGAATGGCGATGGTTCCCTGCCGGGATCCATTCGCCATCTTGCCGTCTTGCCCGATGATTTCATTGCTGGCGGAAATCTTTGCGCCCAGCACTATGTCGTTCTTGGTGAGGCCGGACACCACTTGCTGCGCCAGCTCCCGGTTGCCGACGTAAGCGGAAATGGCGGCGGTGGTTTGTACTGTCTCTAACAATTGCAATACCGAGCGCTCACTTTCGGCAAAGGATTTTTCGTAATCGCGTTTGTAAAAAAATTGCGAGGATAAAAGCACCACCAGCAGCGCTGCCGCCGCGACGCTGGATGAAACCTTGATGTGTAAGCTTTTAATATTCATTCGCCGTATTCACAGGGTTGGTTAACGTGGACGCGGTAGTTCCATGACCACCTTTACACCGGCCGGCAAGGCTTGCCGGGAAACATAGGCAATCGCCGATTTGTTTTTTTGGACTTCGGCAATCAACTGCCGGTCGTCGCTAAATTGCCGGGGCGGTGACATGCGCCCGGCAAATACCAGCGTGGCCCAGTAGGCATCTACCTGGGCTTCACTTTTGCCCGTCAGCCTGCGGTAAAAATCGGCGCGTAGCGGGGTGCCCGGCCTTAGATCCAGGGTTTGCGCCGGGCCGCCTTGTGGAAATGCGGAAACGCGGCCCATAAACAAATCGATTACCTGTTTTTTTTCCAACCGGGTAACCGCGTTTTGCGCATTAACGATTACCAGTATGTCTGCCTGGAGCGGGCCGCTGAACATCAGCGCAGCAATAACCACGAGCAGTTTGGCCATTAGAAGAGCATGTCCCAGGCAAGGCTAATAACGGTGGGTTCTTTGTCCTCCTCAATTCCTGCGGAGGAGTCTGTGCGTAACCAGAGGTTAGTGCCGTCTCTGTTCACCTTGAATTTTTCGGCTTGTAACTTCAATGCCATTTTGGGCGTGAAATCCCAGCGCGCACCGATACCGTAGCTGCGCTGCTTGATATATACGCCGTTCAGGGTGCGTTCTGCGGCGAGCGCCAGCGCCTCAACTTGCGCTGCATAAGGCATGGGTAGTCCCTCGGGAACCTGGACCTCAATGGGGTCGTTTTTGGGGGAGGCGTAACCGGTAATTCCGTAAACGCTGAATTGCCCGAAACGCTTTCCCAGGCTGGCGTAGGCGTGTTTGCCCTCCTCCACCAGGTTTAAATCCGATCCCAACCGTACAAATTCCGCCTGGAACCACCAGTCGTTATTGTCGTAATTCATCCCTACCTGGTTGTAATTGAAATTTTTCTCGCGGGTTTCGAGCCTGGGCAAGAGTTCAGCGGCAGCGGGCCACAGTGGGGCTGCTTGCTGCAAGGCTATACGGAGGGGGGCGGTATGGTCGCTGTTAACCTCAACCAGCGCATAGGTATAGCGCAGTTTCCACTGGTTCCATTCCAGGGCTGCGCTGAGGCCATACAGGTCGAAATCAAATTCCGTACCCCGGCTGCTATTAAAGCCGGTGGGATAGGTTTCATTGGAATTGCCGTAAAACACTTTGATATTGAGCATGGACGCGCCCACTGCAAAGCGTTTATTCAGGTCGGCCCCGTCGAAGTTATAAAGCGAGGCGATACCATAGAAGTCATGGGGTGGGCGCGCCCAGGGAATTGCGTACCCGACCTGGCGATATTCGGAAAGCATAAATACATCCGCACCCAAACGGCCCAGGCGCAGGTCCAGGCCATCCCGGGGCCGATAACGGATAAATGCCCATTCGACGGAATTGGCAAGGGTATTATCGAAGCGATCCCTGGCGACGAGTTGCACCGTAGTTTCCCATTCCGGTGACCAAAGCCCCTGCCATTGCACACCGAGTAATGAATCATTTTTCCAACTGCCGCTGTTTTTCCAGGCGCCGTCGCTCCGTGTAACATCACGCCGGAATACCAGGTCTTCATTATTGCCAAGGGCGAGGCCGAGCGTGGCGAACCCGGAAAACCGGTGCCCCACAGCGGCTTGGGATAAGGGGGCGGCACTTAATAGCAGCAGTGCCAGTGGAAGGGATAAATAGCGAACAACCATGAAGCTACCTGCAATACCGGTGATCACCGGTCGCCAACATATTGAATGAGTATAGACAGTGAGTATTGGATTGCAGCTTTGGTTGCAGGTTTACATTTGCGCGATGTATTTGGAGAGACTTTCGAACTTTTCGGCGTCGTTATCGACAAATCGGATCACAATTTTTACCACGCTGGTATCCGGCCGGTTCTCGCCCGCCTGGATGCTGTGCACATAGCCATTCACCCGGGCGAGGTTGTCACCTTCGCCCGTTTCAATATCTACCACCGCCTGTTCGAATAAGCCCGGCAGGTTGTCGGTGCGGTGCATCAGGCAGTTCATGGATTGCAACGACATTTCCCGGATAACGCAGCCGAAGGTGCGGTTGTTGGAAAAGCGCAGTTGGGCTTTGCCCTTGGCTACCTTGGGTGCCTCCGCCCGGTTGGCTTGCCTGGCGCCCGGCACGGCGGCACTGCTATTGGCAAAAGGATTGGCCGGTTTGGCACTGGTGGCGGCAGGTTCGGTGCGGCCTCCGGTGAGGACATCCACCGATGCGAAGGCAATACCCTGGGTGGTAGCGCCGCTGGCGCGCTGCGCCGGTGTCTTGCCGGTAATTTTGAGTTGCCTGGATACCTTCCTGAGCAATTCCTCGGCGGAAAAGGGTTTGCTCAGGTAGTCGGAAACACCCAATTCAATCGCCTTGATGATATGGGTCCTGTCGCCGCGGCTGGAAATCATAATGAAAGGGGTTTTTCCCGCATTGGGCATGGCGCGCACTGCGCCAAGTAATTCGGCCCCGGTCATGTTGGGCATTTCCCAGTCGGAAAGGATCAAATCCACCGTCTGGTTTCGCAGCTGTGCCAGGGCGCGGCTACCATCGGGGGCATCGATTATTTCCACGCCGGGAATGGTATCGCGCAGCTGTTTTTTAATCATGTCGCGAATAAACGTGGCATCGTCCACCACCAAAATCCGAATTCCCATGGAACGCCCTCAAGAGATTATCCATTGAGACTAGCCCAGCTTCGCCAGGTTTGCGCATAAATACACAGGAGTATTGCGGTTCCCGACGCGTTAGCGCCAGGGGCGGAGCGGTCAGCCGGCCTGCCCTTCCCGCGTGAATACCCACTCGGTGGGGGAGGACATGGCCTCGTTAAACGCATAGCCCGCCAGGTCGAAACCTTTAATCGCTTCCGCATTTTTTAGCTGCTGCCGGATGATGTAGGCACTCATCATGCCGCGCGCTTTCTTGGCGAAAAAGCTGATGATTTTGTAGTGACCATCCTTGCGGTCCTTAAATACCGGGGTGATTACCCCGGCGTCGAGCTTTTTCGTATTGACCGAGCCCCAGTATTCCGTGGAGGCAAGGTTGATTAGGGTTTTTTCCT
The DNA here is from genome assembly GCA_946480695.1 of uncultured Cellvibrio sp. Next base: position 129,109 of record CAMLKG010000003.1, on the reverse strand, counting down.
TGCGCGTTTTCAACTCCCCATTGAGATGGTCGGTGATGAGATCGCCCCAAAAATGGTAAAGGTTCCTGCCGCGCGCGTTGGCTAACCCGGTGCCCATTTCAAGGCGGTAGGGTTGGATTAAATCCAGCGGCCGCAGCAAGCCGTACAAACCGCTCAGGATGCGCAGGTGCTGCTGGGCAAATTTGAAATCCTTCTTGCTGAATAGCTCCGCCTGCATGCCGGTATACACGTCGCCTTTGAACGCCAATATCGCCTGCTTGGCATTGCGCGGGGAAAAGGGCAACTGCCAATCGCGGAAGCGTTGTGCGTTGAGTTCACCCAATTTGTCGCTGGTGTCCATCAGCTTGGAAATAGCGGCGGGCTCCAGCGCGCGAAGTTGCTCAACCAATACCTGCGAATGCTCCAGGAATTGCGGTTGGGTATGGTCAATAATTGCCGGGGCGGTTTCAAAATCCAGGGTCTTGGCCGGGGAAATAACATGCAGCATGGGGAATACACATCACAATGGAAAGTCAGCGGAAGCTTATTCGGGTTTAAGGATGTCCAACCACCAGTTAAGCGGGGTTTGGCCGTCCGCGGGATCGTAGACATTGCCGTACATCCAGGCGCTTTGGCCATCCTGGCCCACGTAGCGGTTGAGGATTTCCTCGATAGCTTCGAATCCGCAACTGACATGGATGCTGAACACCAGCATCCGCGGGGTTTCGCGATCCAGTTCGCCGCCGAGTTTTTCCAGGTGGGGGACGAGTTGGTCGGCGAGTGCCCCGGTATCGCCCCGGCTGAACACACGGATGCTCAGGTTGCCGCTGCGTTTCACCAGGTCGAACTCGCGGGTTTCAGGCAACATACGCACCACATCGCCGCTGGCCAGGCCTTTGGCAAACGCGGGTGATTGCACCAGTTGCAGGTTGCCGTCTTCCAGCTCGCGTACGTGCAGTTGTTCGACGATGGGCTTGTTATCGGCGCCGACACCGGCGAAGAGTTCAATAATTTGCAGGGATTTCATTCAGGGAGTCACTTGCTGGTTAACATTCAGGTTAAAAAAGCTGTGGCATTATACGCAGCTCATTCATAAGGAGTCTCACTATGAACATTCTGTTTCGTCTTCTTGGCATAGGTTTATTGGTGACAATGACGGGCTGCGTAACTAACCCGGTTACCGGCAAAAGCCAGATCTCCCTCATGTCACCCGAACAGGAAATTGCCTCCGGGGCCCAAAACTACGCTCCCGCCCAGCAGGCGCAAGGTGGCCAATACACGGTTGATCCCGGCCTCACCGCCTATGTGCAATCCGTGGGCAGGAAGCTTGCCGCGGTGAGTGACCGCCCTGACCTCCCCTATGAATTTGTAGTGCTCAATAACGATGTGCCCAACGCCTGGGCTATGCCCGGCGGCAAGCTGGCCATTAACCGCGGCCTGCTGGTGTACCTGGAAGATGAAGCCCAGCTCGCTTCCGTGCTCGGCCACGAAATCGTCCACGCCGCGGCCCGCCATGGCGCGCAGCAACAAACCCAGAATGTGCTGATGGGCGCGGGGGTATTAATCGCGGGTGTCGCTATCTCGGAGAAAAAACCGGAATACGGCATGCTCGGTATGGGCGCATTGGCGGTCGGTGCGCAGGCCTGGCAAGCCAAATATGGACGCGGCCACGAATTGCAATCGGATGAAGTGGGCATCAAGTACATGGCCAAAGCCGGTTACGATGCGCAAGCGGCGGTGGAGTTGCAGGAGATCTTTGTAAAACTATCGGAGGGCCGCAATGCCGGTTTCCTGGAGGGGTTGTTCGCGAGTCACCCGCCATCGCAGGAGCGTGTGGAGAAAAACCGCATAACCGCGGCTAAATACCCCGGCGGTGTGCGTAACAAGGAAGCCTACCGCCGCGCGATGGCGCAAGTAACCAAAGATAAAAAAGCCTACGAGAACTATCAAAAAGCGCAAAAACTGGCGGGCGAGAAAAAATATATCGATGCGCTCGGTTATGTGGACCAATCCATTGCCCAGCAACCGAGGGAAAATTTATTCTGGGAAATGAAAGGCCAGTTGTTATTGCAACAAAAGAAAACCGACCAGGCCATTGCCGCGTTTGATAAGTCCATCCAGGCCAACCCGAAATATTTCAAACCCTATGTGTTGCGCGGCATTGCCTATCACGAAGGGGGTAAGCGCGACCTGGCGGAAAAGGATTTGCTCACCAGCCAGCGTTATTTGCCGACCCAGGTTGCAACTTATTATCTCGGTGAAATTTCCCTCGCCAAAGGCAACCGTTCACAAGCGGCGCAATATTTCCAACAGGCCGCACAAGGCGGTGGCGAAATCGGGGAAGCGGCGAAAGGGCGCCTCGAGCGCATGCAATAACCGCAACTAATACCGACTTATTTCAAAATGGCGATTCGCATGATGTAGAATCGCCATTTTTTATTCGAACAATAATCTAAATGACTCCTACAACTTCTTCCCCTCCTGACCAGATAATCAGATTCCTCGATTCCATTGCCGAATACACTGGCACAACCACTGCCTGGCTCACCGGGATTATGGTGTTGATCGCCTGCATAGTCGTAACCTTGCGGCACCTGTTTGGTATCGGCTCCGTGGCATTGCAGGAATCGGTTACCTACATGCATGCCATGGTGTTTATGTTGGGGGCTGCCTATGCCCTGAAGACCGGCGACCATGTGCGCGTGGATATTTTTTATCGCACTTTTTCCGCGCGCAAACGCGCCTGGGTAGAAGTGTTGGGAAGTTTGCTGTTCACCTTGCCGCTGATGGGTTTTATCGGCTGGGGTAGCGTGGATTTTGTGCGGGAAAGTTGGCGTATCGGTGAGGGGTCCACGGATTCCGGTGGACTGGGCGGTGTTTATTTACTAAAAGGCTTGTTGCCGGTGATGGCGTTTAGTGTGAGCCTCCAGGCAATTGCGGAATTGCTGCGCAACTTGCTGGTGCTGATGAATATTACTCCGGTAATGGAGCAATCATCATGCTGATCGAATTAATTCCGTTGTTGATGTTTGCCGTCATTTGTATTGTGTTAATGCTGGGTTATCCGGTGGCTCTAACGCTGGGTGGTGTTGCGTTGATATTTGCCGCCGCCGGTATTGTTGGGGGTGTGTTTGATCCAAACCTGTTAAAAAGTTTTCCGACGCGGTTGTTCGGCATCATGAACAATTACACGCTGGTTGCCGTGCCGTTATTTGTATTTATGGGCACAGTATTGGAAAAATCGCGTTTGGCGGAAGACCTGCTGGAAAATATGTCCAAAGCCTGCGGCCGCTTACCGGGTGGATTGGGCATTTCAGTAGTTACCGTCGGTGCGATGCTTGCAGCCAGTACCGGCATCGTAGGGGCAACGGTCGTAACCATGGGGTTAATGTCCCTGCCGTTAATGATCAAACGCGGTTACTCACCAAGTTTTGCCTGCGGCACTATTTGCGCAACAGGAACCCTCGGGCAAATTATCCCGCCGTCCATCGCACTGGTATTGTTGGGCGACGTGCTTTCCAGCGCCTACCAACAAGCGCAATTAAAACTTGGTGTTTTTAATCCCAAAACGATTTCCGTCGGCGATTTATTTATTGCCGCCATAGTCCCTGGCCTGGCATTGGTGGTGCTTTACATCCTCTACATTTTTGTTACCGCGTTTTTTCGCCCGCATATTATTCCGCGGGTGCAAATTGACAGCGAAGAAAAAGTTCCTTTCATAAAAATTTTGCTTAGTTTACTGCCGGTGCTGTTGTTAATCAGTTTGGTATTGGGTTCTATTTTGATTGGGGCCGCCACCCCTACAGAAGCGGCGGGTGTCGGTGCGCTGGGTGCCTGCCTGTTGGCGCTTGGAAAAAAACAATTATCTATGCAGCGTTTGCGTGAGGTTTCCCAATCCACCATAAAAATTACCGCGATGATTTTTATGATTCTAATCGGCGCGTCACTTTTCTCACTGGTGTTTCGCGGATTTGGCGGTGAAGAAATGGTACATGATTTTTTCAGCCAGCTACCCGGAGGGGTTTTTACCGCCGTGCTGTTGGTGATGGCGGTGATGTTTGTCCTCGGTTTTATCCTGGACTTTATTGAAATTATTTTTGTAGTGGTGCCCATAGTGGCACCAGTGCTCCTTGCCATGGGGGTGGACCCCATTTGGCTGGGCATTATGATCGCTGTCAATTTGCAAACCTCTTTCCTTACACCTCCCTTCGGATTCGCGCTGTTTTATTTACGTGGCGTGGCGCCTGTCACTATTAAAACCAGTGCAATTTATCGCGGGGTAATACCGTTTATTACGCTACAACTGTTATTGCTTTGTGTAATGGCAATTTGGCCCGGTGTGGTGACTTGGTTGCCGGCGCAACTTGCGAATTAATATTTCCCGCTGCCTGTGACGCATGTCGCGTTTTTGCGGTGCTGCGGCATCCATAGCGACATATCGCCCTATAATTTCCCGGTCTGTTGAGGCTTGGCTCATTGCCACGGCCTACAGGAGTTTTTTCACTAATTTCAGGGAGCTTTTTATGTCGATATTATTGCGTGCGTGCGTATTAAGTGCGGCAACCTGCCTGGTTGCATGTGGTGGTGGAAGTGATAATCCCAACCCAAAGCCGTCCTCCAGTTCATCCTCTGTTAACGTTTCCTCTTTGCTGTCTTCGAGTGTCCTGAGTTCAACCCTGGCCGTATCAAGTTCGTCTGCACCAGCTACGGTGTCGTCCGAGTCCACTTCAAATTCATCAGCGGCCATTGCAAGTTCATCATTGCAAAACAGTTCGATGGTTTCGGTGATGACCAAAATTGATGGGACTGTAAGTGCATTTGATGAAATTGGAAACAGTGTTGAACTCGATTCAGAATTATTAGATATCCAGGTCAATTTGCTCGACAGTAATAACCAGACACTGCAATCAGTGAAACCTGTTGCTGGAAGTTATGGCGGCGAAAAAGGTGTGCGCTTCAACGCTGATTTGAGTGGCACGGATCCAGGTTCTGTTGCAATTACGGTGAGCTATCCGGGCTATACCAGTTACTCGCGCAAACTCGAAGCCAAAAGTGCAATCCAATTCGATGCCAAACTACAATGGGTGCCGGTGCAAACCGTAGGAATTAGCGAGGCTACTTCAATTTCCGGGGCTGCGGTGGAAGGATTTACCATTAATGTCAGCGCTGCGGATGATGAGCTGCAACGCGATAGCATGCAAATCCAGATTCCAGGTTCATTATTACCGGAAGGTACTGAATCGCTGGATGTTGCGGTGCGCACCTTTGATCCCAATGATGCCGACGACAAGCAATTTTTCCCCGGCGCCTACGCCGACTCCGATGGCAATCAATTAGCGTCCGTCGCATTTAATTTCGCAGAAATAAATACCGATACCGGTGAACCTGTGCTGCAAGCCATGCGTAAGGCGCGGCAGGCAAAAATTGCGAAAGCAGGCGGCGCCTATAAAACAGCCGCTGATGAACCGGTAATTATCAATCGCCAGATTCCCGTGGCGAGTTGTGGCTTGCTTGAAACGCTCGGCGATAGTGACCCGCTTGGCGTTGGCTTCCAGATACCCGTTTATACCTACAATCCGGTAACCGGCGTTTGGGATTTGCTTGGCGAGGGTACTATCTACAATGAACAGGGGGAAATGGTCAGTGAAAGCCAACAGGAGTTTGATTGCGAAAGCGTTAAATTTTATTTGGAAATTTTAGTGACTAATGAAATTTTCCTGAGCGATTGGTGGAACCTGGATTATCCATTGACCTTCACCCAACCTGTGGATTATTGCGCGCGAGTCAAATTGCAGAATCCTGAAGGTGAATCCCTGGCAGGTGTTAGCGGTATAGTGTCGGATGAAAATGGTGCGATGGATTTTGCATCAGGTTATTTTATAACGGATGCCCAGGGGATAGCCGATATAAAAGTTGTTCAATCAGGCGTTGAATCACAGGCGATTTTGTATTTTTATGAGATGGGTGAATTCGGTTTTGTGAAAAAAGCCATAACACTTTCGCCCAACTGCGCCTCGCCCGATATACAGGTTGTTGAGCTTGAGCGTTTATCAATGTGCAGTATCAGCGGCAGCCTTTCATTTAAAAATGGTCAACCGGTTGAGCGCGAAATGGTATATGCCCTCAGTGATACAAATTCACCGGTGCTTGGTGTCGATTATATTAATAGCGACAAGCAAGGTAATTATCGCTTGAGCCTGCCGTGTAAAGGTATGTATCAAGTGGCGCCTGTTAGCAGGTTGTGGGGTGACCTGGATAATGATCCATGGGCTCGTGTCAGTACTGATGGTGCTGCGCAGGCGGATGAGCTAAGTGATGATGGACAATCGGTTGTCATGAAGCCAATCCAGCTCGATTACATGAAGCCCTTGGTCCAAAGTTATTATGTGGATGAAACCAATGATTTATGGTTGCATTTTTTCAGTAATTACAGTGCTTTCCCTATGAGCTATACCGCTACCATCACCAGCGAGGACGGCCAAACCAATTACGGTACCCTTACTGGAACAGTTTCTGCGGACACTGTCGACAACGAAGAAAATGCCTTCTTTTTCTTCAATATAGGAGAGGTACAACTCAAGCATGATTTGCCGGTTCAAACGGATAACAGCCTATTCTTGCTCAAACTGGATATTACCGACGCATTTAACAATAAGTGGCCGGATATCCAGACAGCGATAATAATTCAGCAAATGGATGGCAGTATCAGTAGGCAACTGACACACTAAACGCATACCCTGTCCAACAAAACCAGCCCGGCGTAGCTATACTCTGGGCTGGTTTTATTTTGGGGTCCCCTATGAACGAACGAACCGATACGCCCACTGGAAACCTTACCCTGCAAACAATCACCATGCCGGCCGACACCAATCCCTTCGGCGATATTTTTGGTGGTTGGTTGATGGCGCAGATGGATATCGCCGGGGCTATACATGCAAATGAGGTTGCCCAGGGCAGGGTTACCACGGTGGCAGTGGGCAGCATGGTATTTATTCGCCCGGTCCCCGTGGGGTCAGTCATCAGTTGTTATACAAGTACCCTGAGGATCGGTAATACTTCCATTCGCGTGAAAGTGGAAGTCTGGATCAAGGATTTCCTCACCCACCAAATTTGCCAGGTGACGGAAGGTGAATATATTTATGTGGCGATTGATGAGAAAGGACAAAAACGTCCGGTGTTAAAACGATCACAGGATGGCACCTGACAGGCGTTGAAATTTGAATCATAAGCAACGAAAAAACTGATGGTTTGCCCCGTCTATCCGCTGTGGATAATTATCTCACCCAATATAACTTCTTGAAAAAGAAGAAGTTGTTTATGTAAGCCAGCCTATACATACATCGGCTCCAGTTTAAGTTGCGCACTAGTTAAAAATTTTTGCAGCTGTAAATTATCGCTATTGCTGCTATCTTCATTTCACTTCCATTCAAGGCAATAACACGGGGTCGCGCATGTTAAAGGATTCCTCCAATGGTTTTGGTTTGATCTCGATTCTGATCCATTGGATCAGTGCGGTACTGATTTTATTTTTATTTGGCCTGGGTGTTTACATGGTGGAACTCACCTATTACGACGATTGGTATCACGAAGCACCGGAATTACATGTCAGTGTGGGACTTGTGGTTTTGTTGTTAATGGTCGCGCGCATCCTCTGGCGAATGGCCAATCCAAACCCGGTGTATTTATCCGCAACACCTGCGCAACAAATAACTGCCAGGCTGGTCAAATTTGCACTTTATTTATTTATTGTTGTGGTGATTGCAAGCGGCTATTTAATTACCACGGCGGAAGGCCAGGCCGCCAGTATGTTTGATGTACTGAAATTTCCGGCAATTATCCAATTGAGTTCCGCAAATGTTGACCTTGCGGGTGAAATACATGAATACCTGGCGTGGGGCATTATTGCGCTTGTGGTCCTGCATACAATTGGCGCTTTATTTCACCATTTTGTGAAGCGTGACCGCACTTTGGTGCGTATGCTTAAACCGGTAAAAAAGTCCGGGTGAAATGGTCATAATTTTTTCAAACAACGTTTTTCCAATGGTTAACCTCAAAGGAGTTTACACATGCTAAAAAAATCGATTCTTGCCCTCGCTGTGAGCGGTATATCCATGATGAGCCTGCCTGTTATGGCGGATACCTACGTCATTGATACCAAGGGCGCCCATGCATCTATCAATTTTGCGATCAAACATCTGGGCTATAGCGTGCTCACCGGTCGTTTCGACAAATTCGAGGGCGAGTTCACTTATGATCCTGCCAAACCGGAAGCCAGCACGGTTAATGTCACTATCGATACCACCAGTATCAATTCCAACCACGCCGAACGCGACAAGCATTTGCGCAGCGATGACTTCCTGAATGTAGAAAAATTTCCCAAGGCCACCTTTGTGAGCAAATCCGTTAAAGTGGATGGCGATGATAAGGATGAATTCGATATCGTTGGTGACTTAACCCTGAATGGCGTAACCAGGAGTGTAACCATCGAGGTTGAAAAAGTGGGCGAAGGTAAAGACCCCTGGGGCGGCTACCGTGCCGGTTTCTCCGGTGAAACTGAAATTAAATTAAAGGATTTCAATATCAAGATGGATTTGGGCCCGGCTTCCCAAACAGTAAAACTTGAATTGGAAGTTGAAGGCGTCAAGCAATAATTGAATCCTGCTAACCCGAAAGAACCACGCCCTGGCGTGGTTTTTTATTGCAGCTATATATCCCATGTCGCATGCGTTAGATATTTTACGTAATATTTTTAAATTACCGGCGTTTCGTCCAGGGCAGGAAGCGGTAATCAATGCGCTATTGCACGGCCATTCAGCATTGGCGGTGTTTCCCACAGGCGGCGGCAAGAGTTTGTGTTACCAATTACCGGCGTTAATGCTAGAGGGATTAACGCTGGTGGTATCTCCGTTAATTGCCCTTATGAAAGACCAGGTAGATACGCTGGCGGCCGCAGGTATTGCTGCTGCGCGCCTGGATTCATCAATGACAGGTGACGAAGCGCAATCAATATATGCAGCGATGCACAAAGGCACAATTAAGTTGCTCTATGTATCGCCGGAGCGTTTAAAGAACGAAGGTTTCATCCAACGGCTGGCCGGTATTCGAATCAGTTTATTGGCGATAGACGAGGCCCATTGTATTTCTGAATGGGGCCACAATTTTCGGCCGGACTATTTGTTGCTGGCAGGCCTCGCAAAAAAATTAAGTGTTGAGCGCGTGCTCGCATTGACGGCCACCGCGACACCGGAAGTGGCCCGGGATATTTGCGGGCAATTTTCCATCCAGCCGCAACACCATATCCAAACCAGCTTTGCGCGCGCAAATTTGCAGTTACGCGTGACGCCCTGCAAGGCAGGGGAACGTATGGCGTTATTATTGTCACGCTTGCGTGAACAACCGGTTGATGCGGCAACGATTGTTTACGTTACCTTGCAAAAAACAGCGGAAGACGTTGCGCGGGTTATCAATGAAGCCGGGATGCGGGCGGTGCATTACCACGCGGGGCTAAAGGATGGCGAGCGCGACCATATCCAGGACCGGTTTATGAAAGGTGAAGTTCCGGTCGTGGTCGCCACTATTGCGTTTGGAATGGGAATCGATAAAAGCAACATCCGCGCGGTTTATCATTTTAATTTACCCAAATCCATCGAGAATTATGTACAGGAAATCGGTCGCGCAGGCCGTGATGGAATGCCTTCGCTGTGCGAAATGTTGGCGGCGGGCGATGACATACGGACATTGGAAAACTTCACTTACGGTGATACACCGTCAGGCGAAAGCCTGCATGCACTTATCGAACACTTACTAGGGCTCGATGATCTATTCGATATTTCAATCTATGAACTTTCGCAGCAGTTTGATTTGCGTCCGCTGGTGTTAAACACCGCGCTAACCTATCTTGAATTACAAGGTATTATCAGCGCGCAAGGCCCTTTTTATACTGAATATAAAATCCGGTTTGTGCAGCCGCGTGAATTTATCCTCCAGCAATTCGACGCGGATCGCGCTGTTTTTCTGCAACAGGTTTTCGCAGCGGGGCATATGGGCAAAAAGTGGCTGACACTGGATACGCTCGCTGCATCACAACAATTGCAGCAACCGAAAGCGCGGATTACCAAAGCATTGGATTACCTGGCCGGGAAAAACTGGATTGAGTTGGCGGTAGCCAATTTGCGCCAGGGTTACCGAAATAATCGCGTGATTGCCTCCCCCGCACAATTAAATGGATTGTGCGATTACCTCGACCAATTATTTGCAGGGCGGGAGGTCCGCGATATCAGCCGCATTCGCCACCTGCTGGCATTTGCCAATAACCCTGCGTGTTTGAGCCAGCAATTGTTGCAATATTTCGGTGAGCCAACGGCGGGGGTCTGCGGTATCTGTAACCATTGTCGCGGGGATAATTATGCAACTGTAATCCTGCCGGCGGCGATGCCGCTCACTGAACCACAGCTGCAATGGGTCGCCGGGCTCCGAGGTGAAGCGCACCTCCCATTGCGCCAACCGCGACAATTAGCCCGCTTTTTATGCGGCTTGCCCAGCCCGGCAACCAGTCGTTCGGTGTTGAAAAACCATCCGGCATTCGGGGCTTTGGCCGAGGCCTCATTTCCACAAGTTCTCGCGGCGGCGCAACAAATATGTTCTATCCTCTAGCCAATGCGTACAGGTTATAAGAAGTGTAAATAACTGTTTTCCGTGTCGCGCCCCAAGGTGACATGGAATAGAGTTTTGCGCTGATTAATAAATCAGATTTTTCTTATGTTGCCCCAGGCTGGAAGCACACCAACGACTCAATAACTAGCCGTTAATCATTAGCGGATGCCAGGCGTCCGATCACTGCTGGAGATACTATGAAGACTCTAAAAGGCCCCGCCATTTTCCTTGCCCAGTTCCTAGGCGATGAAGCGCCGTTTAATACCCTGGAAAATATCGCTGCCTGGGTTGCGAGCCTGGGTTTTAAGGGCGTGCAAATCCCAACCTGGGACAAGCGCGTGTTTGATTTGGAAAAAGCCGCCAATAGTGTGGATTATTGCAAGGAATTCCAGGCTATCCTCGCTAAACACGGTTTGGTAGCCACTGAATTGTCTACCCATTTGCAGGGCCAGTTAGTGGCAGTTCACCCGGCATACGATGAAATGTTTGATGGTTTCGCTCCCGAATCGGTGCGCGGCAATCCCAAGGCGCGCCAGGCGTGGGCGGTTGAACAATTAATGCTGGCCGCCAGGGCGAGCAAAAACCTTGGGTTGAAAGCCCACGCCACTTTTTCGGGTGCGCTTTTGTGGCCTTTCCTCTACCCCTGGCCGCAACGCCCCGCTGGCCTGGTGGAAAATGGTTTTGCTGAATTAGCCAAGCGCTGGTTGCCGATCCTCGATGCATTTGATGCAGCCGGCGTGGATGTTTGCTATGAAATCCATCCCGGTGAAGACCTGCACGACGGCGCAACCTTTGAACGTTTCCTGAAAGCAGTTAATAACCATCCGCGCGCAAATATCTTGTTTGATCCCTCGCATTTTGTCCTGCAACAGCTTGATTACCTCGCCTTTATCGATCGCTACCATTCGCGAATCAAAATGTTCCATGTAAAAGATGCGGAATTTAATCCGAGCGCGCAACAGGGTGTATACGGTGGCTATGAAAGCTGGGTTGATCGCGCCGGGCGCTTCCGTTCACTCGGTGATGGCCAAGTCGATTTCAAACAAATTTTTTCCAAATTCGCCGCCTACGATTACGATGGTTGGGCTGTGCTGGAATGGGAATGCTGTTTGAAACATCCGGAGGTGGGTGCCGAAGAGGGCGCGAAGTTTATCCAGCAACACATAATTAAAGTCACCGAACGCGCATTTGATGATTTTGCAAAAAGCGGAATTGATGAGGCGAAGAATCGCAAAATCCTCGGCCTTTAATTTTTTTTCAGTTGCCTTGACCCAGGAAATTAAATGATGACAACTCCCAGAATTCGTTACGCCATGGTCGGCGGTGGCCGCGGCGCTTTTATCGGCGCTGTGCATCGCATTGCGGCGCGTATGGATGATCGTTTTGAATTGGTTGCCGGTGCCCTTTCATCCAACCCTGAAAATGCAAAATTATCCGCAGCGGATTTACACATCGCCGCTGATCGCGCTTACACCTCCTATGAAGAAATGTTGCGTGTGGAAAAAAATCGCGCGGATGGTATCCAGGCGGTAGTGATAGTGACGCCGAACCATATGCATTTTCCGGTGGCCAAGGCCTGCCTGGAAGCAGGCATCGATGTAATTTGCGATAAGCCGGTAACACGCACCCTGGAAGAAGCGCTTGAGCTTGAACAAATCGTGAAAAAAAGCGGCTGTTTCTTTGCGCTCACCCACAACTACAGCGCCTATCCCCTGGTGCGTTATGCGCGCGAACTGGTTGCACAAGGCAAGCTGGGGACATTGCGCGTGGTACAGGTGGAATATCCGCAGGAGTGGCTGACAGAAGCGGCGGCGGAAGATAACAAGCAGGCATCCTGGCGCACTGACCCCGCACGCTCGGGCGCCGCCGGCTGTTTGGGGGATATTGGTACCCACGCCTTCCAGCTCGCGCAATTCATTACCCGGCAAAAAGTAAATTCAGTGAGTGCGGATTTGGCCAGTTTTGTCGATGGCCGGCTGGTTGACGACAATGTCCACGCCCTCCTGCGTTTTGACGGCGGAGCCAAAGGCATGTTGTGGAGTAGCCAGGTCGCGCCCGGTTGTGAAAACGGCCTGCGCATTCGCATCTTTGGCGATAAGGCAGGCATTGAATGGGCCCAGGAAAACCCTAACGAGCTATGGTTCGCTGAATTAAACAAGCCCCGCCAACGCATTACCCGTCGAGGCGATATCGGCAGTGACATAGCCGCACGCGGTATGCGCACCCCCGGTGGCCACCCGGAGGGTTACCTCGAAGGCTTCGCCAATTTGTATAAAGACATCGCCGATATCCTGGTGGCGCGCCAACAAGGTGAAACGCATTTCCTGCAAGGCTGGGTACCGGATATTAATACCGGCGTTGAGGGAATGCGTTTTATCCAGGCCGTGCTAACCTCATCCGGGGCTGATGGTGCATGGACACCCCTGGGCTAGAGGTGTATTAAAAATCCTTGCGGGTGCGCATTCGCGCCTCGCATGTAACAACAATAACGCCAAATGACGATAAAAAAGGTAGAAGAAATGACGAGCGTCCCTGCAACCATAAACCCACAGCGCCTGTTCACGGCATGTTGTATCGCCCTGATTGTTACCGCGATGACCTTCGCGATTCGCGCCGGGATATTGAACCAATTAAGCGCTGAATTTAATTTCAATAACACCCAGCTTGGCTGGATTAACGGCATGGCCTTTTTGGGTTTCCCTGTGGCCATGATGTTTGGCGGCCTTATTTATAACCTGGTCGGTGCCCGCACCCTGATGTACCTGGCATTTGCCTGCCATCTGCTGGGGCTGTTCCTGACCATTACCGCAAGCGGCTTCTGGACTTTGCTGCTTTCCAGCTTTTTCATCGGTTTTGCCAATGGTTCGGTAGAGGCGGCGTGTAATCCGTTGATTGCGGATATTTACCACACCCGTAAAACCGCCATGCTCAATAAGTTCCATGTATGGTTCCCGGGCGGCATTGTGATTGGCTCGCTGGTATCGGCTTTGATGACCAAGCTGGGATTGGGGTGGCAATGGCAAATCGCGATCATGATCATCCCGACGGTCATCTACGGCGCGATGATTTTTGGCCAGCCTTTCCCGAGTATGGCCAACTCTGAAACATCCACCTCAACCAACATACGCGCGCTCTTTTCCCCCTTATTTATTTTCATGTTCTTCTGCATGACGGTGACTGCGGCCTCCGAATTCGGTACCCAGCAATGGGTGGATCGTATCTTTGGGGCCTCCGGTGCCCACCCGATGCTAGTGCTCGCCCTGGTGACTGGCTTGATGGCATTGGGCCGGTTCTTTGCCGGGCCTATCGTTGAAGCGCTGAACCCGGTCGGTGTGCTTTTGATGTCGGCCGTGGTAACCACCATCGGGATTTTCCTGCTGAGTATTGCCTCGGGTGGATTGGTCTATATCGCGGCCATGGTGTTTGCGTTGGGCGTAACCTATTTCTGGCCGACCATGATTGGCTTTATCAGCGAGTATCAACCCAGGACCGGTGCGTTGGGCATGTCGTTGTTGGGCGGGGCGGGTATGTTTTCCATGAGTATGTGGAACCCGGTCATCGGTGGTTGGCTGGACGATGCCAAGGCAGAGGCAATCGCCAATGGTGTCCCTCCCGAAGCAGTTGAATTAACCGCTGGCCAGGCAACATTGCAAAACCTGGCACTCTTCCCGTTATTCCTTATTTTTGCCTTCGGCCTATTGTTTGTGTTGCGCAAGCGTTTCGCCCATTAATAACATTTGGTTGCAGGGGCGCGCCTAATGGCGCGTCTCTTTTTGGCGTAACACGGATTCAGGTGACACCCTGTAATGCCGTGTAATATGTTGATGCGTTGCGCGACAAAGATAGGAATTGGTTCACATTTGTGCCGCGTTTATTGGGTTTTCTCAAAAAGCGGGTGTATAAAGGCCGGGCATGACCATGATATGAGTGAGTGGTTTAGTGAGCTCAAAAGGACTTGAGTTTCCACCTTAAAAGACGTTTATCCCTACTGCGTTTCCCCTCGTTTTTCCAATTGCTTTTTAATTATTCTCTTCCTTTCGTGTTAAATCGAAACCATTAGTCGCGTCCAGGCATGCTGGCTGTTGTGTTGTATTGCCAATCAATTAACGCTGGTGCGCAAGGTTCTACCCGGCCGCGAGTGGTTTGAGGGACTGCAATTGTGCCAGGCGGGTACGGATCCGGGTTTCGATAGAGGCGGCGTCCAACCCCTGCCTGGCGAGTTGTTGCTTCTGGCTGTCGTGATCGACAAATTCGTCGGCAAAACCCAATTGTATGACCGGAACGTTCAGCCCTATATCCTGGAGGTATTCCGTCACTGCACTGCCGGCACCGCCCGCAATGGCGTTTTCTTCCAGGGTGACCAACAGATCGTGGCTGGCGGCCATTTTTTCGATTAATTCAGTATCCAGCGGTTTAACAAAGCGCATATCGCACAGGCTGGCATTCAGGTTGTCCGCCACCCCTTGTGCCGTTGCTATCAGTGTACCGAAACAGAGCAAGGCGACACTTTTACCCTCCCGCTTTATGGCACCCTTGCCGATAGGCAGGGCGGCCATAACCGGGTTAATTGCCGCCCCGGTGCCTGTGCCGCGGGGATAGCGCACCGCTGCGGGCCCCGGATATTGAAAGGCGGTGTACAACAATTGGCGGCACTCATTTTCATCGCTGGGCGCGGCTATCACCATATTGGGGATACAGCGCAAATAGCTGATATCGAAGCTGCCCGCGTGGGTAGGGCCGTCCTCGCCAACCAGGCCGGCCCGGTCGATGGCGAAGGTGACATCCAGATTCTGCAACGCGACGTCATGGACAAGCTGGTCATAGGCGCGCTGTAAAAACGTTGAATAAATGGCCACTACCGGTTTTTGGCCCTCGCAAGCCATACCAGCGGCAAGGGTGACGGCATGTTGCTCGGCGATAGCCACGTCATAGAAACGGTCCGGGTATTGGGCTGCAAATTCCACCATTCCCGAGCCTTCACACATAGCTGGGGTGATGCCCACCAGCCTGCCATCTTCCCTTGCCATGTCGCACAACCATTGCCCGAAGATTTCCTGGTATTTGGGTTTTTTGGGGGCATTGACGGGGCCGATCGCTGCCTTCTTCGGCTCTATTTTATTAAGGGCATGGTAACCGACCGGGTCGAGTTCGGCAGGTTCAAAACCTTTACCCTTCTGGGTAATGATATGGAGTAACTTGGGGCCTTTAATGTCGCGCAGGCTGCGCAGGCAGCGCACCAGGTCGCCCAGGTCGTGGCCATTGATAGGGCCCACATAATTGAAACCCATTTCTTCAAAGAGCGTACCGGGCGACATGAATCCTTTGATGTGCTCCTCGGTGCGGCGCGCAAATTCCCAGGCGGGTGGAATTTTCCCCAGCACTTGTTTGCTGCCTTCACGCAAGGAGTTATAGAACTTGCTGGCCCAGATCTTGGAGAGATAAGTGGCAAGGCCGCCAACGTTAGGGGAAATGGACATATTGTTGTCATTGAGGACAACTAACATATCGGTTTCGGTATGGGCGGCGTGGTTTAGCGCCTCGAATGCCATACCGGCAGTCATGGCCCCATCACCGATAATGGCGGCAACCTTGCGTTCGATGCCCATCATCCTGGCGCTGATTGCCATACCCTGGGCGGCGCTGATCGAGGTACTGGAATGGCCCACGCCAAAGGTGTCGTATTCGCTTTCCTCGCGTTTGGGAAAGCCGGAAAGGCCGCCGCTTTGGCGGATACTGTGCATCCGATCCCGGCGGCACGTCAGGATTTTATGCGGGTAGGTTTGATGGCCTACGTCCCATACCAGTCGATCTTCCGGGGTCTGGTAAACGTAATGCAACGCAATAGTCAGCTCAACCACACCCAACCCGGCCCCAAAATGCCCGCCGGTTTGCCCAACGCTGTATAACAAAAAGGCGCGTAACTCTTCCGCCAGTTCGGGCAGTTGTTTTTCGCTGAGTTGGCGCAGGTCAGCAGGGCTATCGATGCTGTCCAACAAGGGGGTCAGCGGGCGGCTGGTGGGGATTTCGTTATGCATTCAAAGTCATCAATATGGTTATCGTTCTGGGTGTCTGCAGGCCAGCCATTGTAGGCAGCTTGCACGGGGATTGGCTAGCTGGCCCTTTGTATTATGTAATCGGCCATTTGGCGTAACCGGTCGGCGCCGGAGTCGAAAATATTCAATGCAAAAAGCGCCTGTTGCTGTAGCTCGGCGGTTTTGGTGCGCGCTGTTTCAAGTCCCAACAGGGAGACATACGTGGGTTTATTGCGTGCAATATCGGCACCCTGTTGCTTGCCGAGGGTTTCGGTATCGGCGGTGACATCAAGGATGTCGTCCTGCACCTGGAATGCAAGTCCAATGGCAGCGGCGTAGGTATCCAGGGCGTCGAGTTGCTGGCGGTTCGCCCCGGCGGCTATGGCACCCATGGCAACGCTGGCACGGATAAGGGCTCCGGTTTTATACCGGTGCATGGTTTCCAATTGCGCCAGGCTTAACTGCTGGTCCACTGCTGCAAGGTCTATCGCCTGCCCCAAAACCATCCCGCCCGCTCCGGAAGCCTGGGCTAGCTGGCTCACTAACTGTACCTGGATTTCCGCCGATAGATCGCTGTGCAGTAATAATTCAAACGCCAATGTCTGGAGCCCGTCGCCCGCGAGAATGGCCGTTGCCTCGCTAAAGGCGATATGGCAGGTCGGTTTGCCGCGGCGCAGGTCATCGTCATCCATTGCCGGGAGATCATCGTGTACCAGGCTGTAGGAATGGAGGCACTCCAGCGCACATGCAATCGGATCTATCCTCGCCAGGTCAATGGCGGGGGTTATCGCCAGGGCGGCGGAATAAGCCAGGGTCGGGCGTACGCGCTTGCCGCCGTTAAACAGGCTGTAGCGCATAGCGGCGCGCAAGCCGGTCGAGTCAGGTTGCGCGGGAAAATAATGATCAAGCGCCGCATCGACGCGCTGGCGGCAAGTATGGGCGAACTCATTGAAGGCGGGCATCAATCATCGCCTTCTTCTGCGTCGAAAGCCTCCAGGGTGATGTTGCCCTGGCTTTCGATTAATTTGCTTACTTGCACTTCGGCAGCGGCCAGGCGCGCCTGGCATTCACGGGTTAAGGCAATACCGTTCTCAAATGCCTGCAAGGATTCTTCCAGCGTCATATCGCCTTGCTCCATGCGGGTGACTAAACTTTCCAGGGTGCTAAGCGATTGCTCAAAATCGATGTTTTTCTTTTTAGGTGGCATAGTCACTGTCCCGCCGCAATGAATGGGCGCGAATTATAAACCCGGCCTTGTGAAATCTGCAGGGTTTTGGCGTACATCTTGTGAGATATTTCTTACAAAACTTACCGAACTTGGCCACTTTCGGATGACGCATTATTCATCAATAATGACTCCATTGGAAATTGCTGCTGGATGCGGTAATAAAGCAGGGAATATAACGGAACGGAGCTTATTAGTGCCAAGGCGGGTCTGTCATCCTGCAAAAACCCTGATTGCCCCCTCCTGCAATCGGGGTTTTTCACGTTTTACGTGACTATTTTTGTGTCTTTTGTCGCATATTTCATCGAATATGCAACTTCCCCGCTTTCCTGTCGTCGAAAAGCTGTTGAAACTTACACTTTTTGGTTCTCTCCAAACTCCACCTAACTTACTTTTTGTAATAGATGTGGAGTAGAATCTCATAGCTTTGATAAACATAACGCACTAAGCTTTTGATACGACTGATAAATACCCTATCTGATCCTGTCGTAGACCCAGTGTGAAGGATTCAGTTAAATTCATGCCAGATAAGTCATTTGTGAATAATGCTGCGCTCGCCCAGCGAACCGCCCAGTTGGAGCAACAACTGCAGCGTTTTTTTGGCTTTTTGAACCGCATACCATTGGAACGTTGGCAATGGTTGATTGTCTTGTTGCTGGTGGTTTGGTTAAGCCATAGCCTGGCGCGGATTTTTTGGCTGGTAATGCCCAACCCGGCGATCCCTCCCGCTACCGTAACTTCTGTGGCATCGGCCTCTCCCGGCGCCGCTCCCGCTGCCGAGGCCATCAACATTGCCCAGGTAAAGAATCTTGCGCCCTTTGGTGAGACAACTGCGGAGCCGGCGCCGGTTGAGGCCCAGCCGGTAGCGCAAACCCAGGGTATAGAAAATAACGCTACCGACACCCAGCTGAACCTGATATTGCGCGGGGTGTTATCCAGCAATGATGAGAAAGCGGCGCGGGCCATTATTGCTACCGGCGACAAGGCGGATGTTTACGGCGTTGGCGATACCCTGCCGGTGGGCAATAACGTCACCCTCGCCAAAGTGCTGGACCTACGGGTCATCATCAATAATAACGGTTCATTTGAATCGCTTTGGATGTATAAGGATGACCCCAATGCGCCCAAGCTTGGCGCGGTTGCGGCACCATCGGCCCAACCGGCCACTTCCAGTGGCTATGCCAATCCGCCCTACCAGCAGCAACCGCCGGTATTTGCCGATAGCAGGAGCCAGCGTTTTGATTCCCCGTCCGCGGCATCTGCGGGTGATGCGGGCATGACGCAAGTGAGCAAGACACTGGCGGATGTTGTGGCGATGAGTATTTATCGCGAAAACGGCCAGGTCGTGGGTTACAAAATCCGCCCGGGCCGCAACGCAGAGTTGTTTAATTCCCTGGGATTGCAGACCGACGACATAGTGACAGCGGTCAACGGTGTTCCGCTGAGTAGCCCCGGGAAAATAATGGAAATATATAAAAGTATGGGTAGTGCCACATCGGCGAACCTGGAAATCAGGCGCGGTGGCAGTACAGTTAACCTAGACGTAATGCTCAAGTGAGGTTTTCGTGATCCGTTCGAATGGTCGTAAGAATAACAAGATTATCGCCAGATTAATGCTGGCGGCGATTATCAGTGGTAGCGTTAGTCTCGCAATGGCGCAGGTTGAACCCGCAGGGCAAAATGCCGCCGGCGAACAGGCCTGGACGGTTAATTTTAATGATTCGGATATCCAGGAAGTTATTAAATTCATTGCCGGCGCGACCGGCAAAACCATCATCATCGACCCCAAGGTGCGTGGGCCGATCAAGGTGATCAATACCAAACCGCTGAATGCCAAGGAATTGTATGAGTTGTTCCTGGCCTCCCTTGACGTGCATGGTTTTACCGCGGTGGAAAGCGGCAACATAGTGCGTATTGTGATGAACCGCGATGCACGCAACCTGCCGATCCCGACCGAAAACAATGTCAGGAACAAGGACGATTTATACATTACCCAGGTCATCCCGCTAAAAAACACCAGTGCGGCAAAAATCCTTGCCGCCTTGCGGCCCCTGGTGCCGCAATACGGCCACCTGACGACCTACGAACCCAGCAACGCGCTGATTATTACTGATACCCGCGCCAACGTTGCGCGTATGAATGAGCTGGTTATCCAATTGGATAAGATCGGTATGACCCATACCGATGTGATCCCCT
The DNA here is from genome assembly GCA_946480695.1 of uncultured Cellvibrio sp. The sequence continues at coordinate 109,024 of CAMLKG010000003.1, read as the reverse complement.
TGAAATATGCGAACGCGGCCGATGTGGTGGCCATGCTGACGCAATTGGAAAAGCCGGACCCCAACCGGGGAATGACAACCTCGCCACCCGTCATTGTGGCTGACAAGCGTACCAACGCCGTGGTTATCAGCGGCGATGACTTGACCCGCCAGCGCCTGAAATTGCTGATTGATGATTTGGATCGCCCGCAGACCCGCAACAGCAATGTGCGCGTGATTTACCTTAAGTACGCGAAGGCTGAAGAAGTGGCGAAGGTATTATCGGGAATGTTGCAGAGTGTCGGCGGAAAACCGGCAGAGGGCGCCCCCGCCAATACGACCCAGGCGGCCGTGCAGGCCGATGAAGCGACCAATTCCGTATTGATCACCGCTGACGTTGAAACCATGGATACATTGTTATCCATTATCGATAGCCTGGATATCCGTCGCGCCCAGGTATTGGTGGAGGCGATCATTGTCGAAATTACCGGCAATAACGAGAAAGAACTCGGGATTGAATGGATGTACCAGGCCGATGACAGCGGCTTCGGCGGGTTTGCGCCCGGCTCGGGGATGAGCAGTGTCGCGGGCCCTGCGTTGAGCCTGCTGAATGATTCGGACAGTGATACGGCCCTGGCCAGCCTGGCTTCCGGCGTGGTTTCGGCGAAAGCCCCCATATTTGGCATCGGACGGTTGGGAAATAACATCGATTTCCTCAGTGTGCTCAGGATGTTGCAGAAAAATGAGTCAAGTAACCTACTGTCCACTCCCAGCCTGCTGACAACAGATAACAGCGAAGCCTCCATTCTGGTTGGCCAGCAGGTGCCCTTTGTTACCGGTTCTTTCTCCGGCTTTAACTCGGGTACCACCACTAACACCGGAACCAACTCATTTTCGAGCCCTTTCAATACCGTCAATCGCGAAGATGTGGGTATCAAGTTGCAGGTAACCCCGCATATCAATGAGGGTGACAGCCTGGTATTGGATATTGAGCAGGAAATATCGTCTGTGATCGGCAGTACCGCCAACTCCCCGAACGGGCCTACCACCAGCAAGCGCGAAATCAAAACCCAAATCCTGGCGGGCGATGGACAAACAGTAGTCCTGGGTGGATTGATTGAGGATCAATTAAATAAGGGCGACCAACGTGTGCCTGTGCTGGGTAGTATTCCGGTATTAGGGCATTTATTCCGTACGCAAAGTGCCCAAAAACGTAAAACCAACCTGCTGATTTTCCTGAAGCCAACCATTATCCGTACGGATGAGGTACTAACTGGCGCGACAGCGGAGAAATATCGCAATTTGCGTGAGCAGCAAATCCAGTTCCAACGCAACCGCGGGATTTTAACCAGCAAGCGGGAAGTGCCCATATTGCCCGAGTGGGAAGAGGAAATCCGCAGATTCCAGGAAAACAGCCAACAGTCCCCTGATGTCCCAGCTGAGGAATAAACCGTGAGCGAGCAAGTGCTGGAACCGACACTGGTCGCTGACGCACCATTGGGGGACGAGGAGTCGCTTAACCAGGGTACCGGTTTTGAGCGTTTACCCTTCAGTTTCGCCTCGACGCACGGGGTGATGTTGGAGGATGTAGCCGCCGGTGTTAAACCCAAAGTGCTGCATAAGCCGGGATTAACGCTGGAGGTGTTGCTGGAATTGCAGCGCATCCTCGGTGCCGGGTTCGAGCTGGAAGAATTGCCCGCGGAGGATTTCCAGAAGCGCCTTACCCGTGAATATCAAAGTGGTGATGGCGCCGCGCAACGCGCCGCAGAGGATTTGGGTAACGAATTTGATTTGTCATCCATGGCTGATGACCTCGCTGACCGTACCGACCTGCTGGCGGGTGATGACGATGCGCCGATTATCCGCCTGATCAATGCCATCCTTTCGCAGGCGGTGCGGGAAGGCGCCTCAGACATACACCTTGAACCCTTCGAAGACCGCGTATCGGTGCGTTTCCGTATTGACGGTGTGTTGACCGAGGTATTGTCACCCAAGGCCGAGTTGGCGCCGGTACTGGTATCGCGCCTTAAAGTAATGGCGCGGTTGGATATTGCAGAAAAACGTTTGCCGCAGGATGGGCGTATTACCGTACGCCTCGCGGGCCATGCGGTGGACATTCGTGTATCTACAATCCCCTCCGCATTTGGCGAACGCATCGTATTACGTATCCTTGACCAGGCGGCCGGCCAATTGCGCCTTGAGCAATTGCAGATGCCACCGCTGGTATATGAACGCCTTACCAAGAACCTGATCAAGCCCCACGGCATTATCCTGGTAACCGGTCCGACAGGTTCGGGTAAGACCACCACGCTTTATGCAAGCTTGAGCCACATTAATACCCGCAGCCGCAATATCCTCACCATTGAAGACCCCGTGGAATACCTGCTGCCCGGTATCGGCCAGACCCAGGTGAACGCCAAGGTGGAAATGACTTTTGCACGGGGCCTGCGCGCTATCCTCCGCCAGGACCCGGATGTGGTGATGGTGGGTGAGATCCGCGACGGTGAAACAGCCGAAATTGCGATCCAGGCCTCCTTGACCGGTCACCTGGTTTTATCCACCCTCCATACCAATACCGCGATTGGTGCGGTGTTGCGCTTGAAAGACATGGGTGTTGAGCCTTTCCTCCTGGCGTCGAGCCTTGAGGTGGTGATGGCGCAACGGTTGGTGCGTGTGCTTTGCACCCATTGCAAGGAGCAGTACCTGCCGAGCGAGGCTGAACGGGACATGCTCAAGTTACCCGTGGATACTCCCATCTGGCGTCCTGCCCCGACGGGCTGCAAGCACTGTAACCACCAGGGTTATCGCGGGCGTAAGGGTATTTACGAATTGATTGAGATTACCGAGCGTTTGCGCCATCTGATCCATGAGCAGGCGGGTGAACAGGAGCTTCTGGCGGAGGCGCGTAAACACAGCGCATCTATGAGTGACGACGGTCGAACTTGCGTCCTTAACGGCATCACCAGTATCGAAGAGGTCCTGCGTGTAACGACGCAGCTCTAGGGAAATTCCATGGGTGCCTACAGTTACAAAGCGTTGAATGAAGAGGGAAAAACCGTTAAGGGTATCCTTGAAGGGGATTCCGAACGGCATATACGCACCCAGTTGCGCGCTAAGAAGCTGAAACCGCTGGAGGTGGTGAGCGCTACCGGCGAAGCTGCGACTGCGGGCGGTGGGGATGGGATAAACCTCTCGGCCAGTTTCCGGCGCCGCGCCGCCAAATTAAGCGTTCGCGATCTAAGCCTGATTACCCGTCAACTCGCCTCTCTGGTTAAATCCGGCCTGCCGCTGGATGAAGCCCTGCATGCGACGGCCAAGCAATCCCAGAAAGCCAATGTCAAACGCGTGGTTTTGCAAGTGCGGACCCGCGTATTGGAAGGGTTTAGCCTGGCCCAGGCGATGGGCGACAACCCCGCTGCGTTTAACGATATGTATCGGGCGCTGGTACGCGCGGGGGAAGGTTCCGGCTACCTCAGCCCGGTTTTGGAGCGGCTCGCCGACTACACCCAGACCAGCCAGCAGTTACAGCAGCGTATCAAGATGGCGATGATTTACCCCATAGTGATGCTGGTGGTGAGCCTGGCGGTAATTGTGGCGCTGATGGTATTGGTCGTACCCAAGCTGGTAAAAATTTTCGAGCAAGGTAAGCGCGAGTTACCGGCCTTGACCGAGGCGCTTATCTCAACGAGTAATTTCCTGATTAATTATGGTGTCTATCTGTTTGTCGTGCTTATCGGTGTGTACTACCTGATCAAGCATTTGATGAAAGATCCCAAGCGCCTGCGCAGTTGGCATGTGGTGCAATTGAAGTTGCCGGTTATCGGTGAATTGGTAAAGCAAATCAACTCGGCCCGCTTTGCCGCTACGCTGAGCCTCCTTTCCGCGAGTGGTGTGCCGCTGTTGCAAGCGTTGAATATTTCCGGCCAGGTGATGACTAACAAGGTATTGCAAGAGGCTTGCGACCAGGTCGCAGCGGCGGTGCGCGAGGGTATGAGCCTAAGCCGCGCTATGGAAAACACCGGGCATTTCCCGCCGCTGCTGGTACAGTTGGTCGCCAGCGGTGAAACCAACGGTACCCTGCCCCAGCAACTGGACAACGCGTCCAAAGACCAGGAGCGGGAGTTGGAAATGATGCTGGGGGTGGCCATGGGCCTGTTGGAGCCGGCAACGATTATTTTTATGGGTGGTGCTGTCTGTCTGATTGTATTGGCGATCCTGACCCCGATTTTCGAAATGACCAAGTTGAGTTAATGGACTCGCCCGGTCGCTTGCGGATTTTCAATCCTTAATTAAAAAAGCTGTTCCAGGAGAACACTATGAATACATCCAAGCATTTGTGCGGCCTCAGGGCCAATGCCCGGCAAGCGGGTTTTACCCTGGTAGAAATCATGGTGGTGGTGATCATCATCGGATTGCTGGCCGGAATTGTGGTACCCAATGTGATGGATAACCTGGATAAGGCCAATATCCAGAAAGCGCGCGCGGATTTCAGTTCACTGCAAACCGCCCTCAAGCTCTATCGCATCGACAACTTTACCTACCCGACGACCGAGCAAGGTTTGGAAGCCCTGGTAACCAAACCCTCCATCGCACCGGTTCCGCGCAATTACAAGGAATCAGGTTACATCGATTCGCTGACCAAAGACCCATGGGGCAATGATTACCAGTACATGAGCCCCGGTGAGGGCCATGAATACGACATTTATAGCCTCGGCGCGGATGGTGTAAGCGGCGGCGAAGGCCAGAATGCCGATATCAGCGTGTGGGATACAGAATAAGACGTTAGCCCGGGCAACGCGAGTGAACCCCCGCCAACAGGGTTTTACCCTGATTGAAATCATCGTCGTGGTGTTTATCATCGGTATGGCGGTGGGGGTGATTTCGATTTCCGTTGGCGGTAATGCCGTAGCTGACCAGGCGCGTAAGGAAGCCGAGGAGTTCATGCTGCAAGCGGGTTACGTGGCTGAGCAAGCGATTCTGAAAGGCGAAGTCTACGGATTGTTTGTTGAGCTGCGCCCGGCGCAGGATATAGATGGGCAGGAGCAATGGTGTTACACCTGGCGACGGGTGCGCGACCGCGAGTGGCAGGATCTGCCCGAGCTTTCCCCCCACTGTATTGCCGAGGGTCTGGCGATTGAATTTACTATCGATGAAGACCTGTGGGAGTACGACCCGGAACTGGAGTACCAGGATCCGGTAATAGGTTTTTTCCCGAGTGGAGATGCTTCGGGGGAAGTGGAGATTGCGATCTTTGCCGACCAATCCATGGATAGGGAAGTCGAAACCCAGAAATTCAAGCTGGACTTAACCGGCGAACTTCACTGGATCAACGAAGAAGAACGTCTTGAAGCGGAGCGTAAAGGGTTATGAGGCGCATCGGGCGGCGGCAACGGCAGCAGGCAGGTTTTACCCTGTTGGAGGCAATGGTTGCCCTGATGATTGTGGCAATGGCCCTGCCGGCCCTGGTGACCTTGGTGATGACCCAGTTGGATGGTTCCGCGGCGATCCGTGACAAAACCTATGCCTATTGGGTAGCGGAGAACCAGTTGACCCGCATCCGCTTGTTGCAGCAACAAAAAATGCAAAACCGCCTGCCGGATTACAAACTGCCGGAGAAGGATTCAGGCACGGTGGATATGGCCGGCTTGCGGTGGCAATGGCAACAAAAAACCATCGCCATGGATACATTGCCGGAGCCCGGGTTTAAGCGCATTGAAATCTCCGTGCGGTTGTTGGGAGTTGCCGATGGACCGACATTAGGGCGTACGGCCGTGGACGAAGACAAACCGGCGATGGCGCTATTAACGGGGTACCTCAGTGATCCGCAATCCGCCCAGCAACTGCAATAAGGCCGCACAGGGATTTACCCTGCTGGAGGTTATGATCGCGCTGGTGATCTCGGCGTTGATTGCGGTTATGGCATTCCAATCGCTGGATGCCGCAGACCGGGGCGCCTCGCGCACCAACGAAGTGTTAAATGAAATCAACAAAATTGATCGCGCCTGGCAAATTATCGCTGCCGATTTTCGCCATTTGCTTGGGCCAAGCGCTAATGATCCGAACTGGATATTCAAAGGCGAGAATTTAAATGGTTCGGCGGACGGGGCTGATCAAACGCTGCTGTTGTTCAAGCGTCGCGGCTGGGTCAATTTTTCCAACCTGCCACGCAGCGACCTGCAACTGGTGGGATACCGGATATTGGACGGGGTGTTATGGCGTGATTTTGTCCCTGAGTATAACCGCCAACTCTCCGATATCGACCTGGAGGAGGATGACGGGTTTCACCAATTGTTATTGGAAGATGTCGAGGATATGCAATTGCGCTTTCTCCACGCGGGAGCGATCGCTTCCCGTGGCAAAAGTGTATTGGAAGGGCGCGAATATTCCGAAGACTGGTTGCAGGATTGGCCGGATGCGACCTCGGGAGCGACGGGTTTACCGTTGGCTATAGAAATTACTATCCAAATTAAAGGGGTTGGCTCAAGTGTTCGCCTGTTTGCGATGCCTGAACAGTTCCAACAGCAATAAACGGCATACCCAAGGGGGCACAGTCCTCGTGTTGGTGTTGCTGATTGTTGCGCTGGTTGCCGCCCTGAGCGTGAAATTCGCGGCCCAGTACCAACTGGGTTTGGCGCGGGCGGAAACCCGTTGGCATGGCGCCCAGGCCAGGGCATTTTTGGAGGGCACGGAAGAAGTCGTCAAATTGATGTTTTTCAGGTTGGACACGGATCAGCAGGCGGATTTTCTGGCGGAAGAATGGAACATGCAATTTCCCATCGAGGATGAGGGGATTTCGGGGGTGGCAAAATTAAGCGATGCAACGGCCCGGTTGAATTTAAATGATCTCGCAACCGCGTTTGTTCCGGAGAAACCGGTAGGAAGCCCGGAGCGCTATTCGGAACCGCAGCGACGTTTTATTCGCCTGCTGCAAACCTTCCCGGATATGCCGCTGGGGCAGGACCAGGCGGAATACCTGCTTGAAGCGGTGGTGGACTGGATGGATCCTGACGACAGTGAATCCGGCCAGGGCGGTGCGGAATCCAACTACTACCAGAGTATGCCGGAGCCCTACCAGCCGCCCAATACCCTGTTTAAATCGTTGGATGAGCTACGGTTGGTGAGGGGATTTAATGAGAGCCCGTTATTGGTATTGAGGGTGATGCCGTTCCTGACGGTGCTGCCGCAACCCGACGTAGGCATGAACATCAATACCATTGAATTGGTCAGTCCCACGGGAAAGGGCATTAATAATTTATTGCTGGCAATTAACGATATGGGCTCGCTGTCACCGGCAAATGAATCAGACGTACAGCAGGCCATTAAATCCCGCCCTGAGACCGGCTTTGTTGATGACACGGCCATCCAGAATGCATTTATAGGTAAGGATGTCAGCAAACTGATGCGGAGTACTGCCTTTTTTTGGTTGGATGCTTCCGTGCAATTAGTCGATCAGCGTCGCAGTATGCGCAGCCTGATGACGCGTGACAAGGTACAGGATCGTCCCACATTGAAAGTGATTCAACGGGAAGATGTATTTGAATTACCAACGGTAGTACGCGAGAAAGAGGAAGACGAAGATGGCGAAACCGAGTTAGTCGAATAAATGAAGCGCCGCTGTTTTTACCTCAAACGATTAACCTAACTGGAATTTAACCAGGGCAAAATTATGTCCATGCAATTGGTGCTCTCTGTAAACACATCTGCCGACGGTAAAACCCTGGCCGATTGGTTCCGCTGGTGTTGGCTTGGCGCAGACGGCAATCCACAACCGGATTCCGCCGCCAGTGGCGACCGCGAAGCCCTGCGCGCCGCGCTGGGCGAGCGCACGGCAGGCCACAACCTGTCAACCTGGCTGATATTGCCCGGCAACAGCGTTAACACCCGCGCGCTTGAATACAGTGAAAAAGAAAAAAAGCATTTGCGCAACCTTTTGCCGTTCCAGCTAGAGGAAAGTGTGGTGGGCGATGTGGAGGATCTCCACTTCGCATTGGGTACACCGGCCGGCGGGCGAGTCGTGGTTGCCTACACGGATAAAACCTGGTTACAGGCGGTATTTGCGGAGTTGGCTACCCTGGGTATCGAAGTCACCCGTTGCTGGTCGGCACCCCTGGTATTGCCTATGGCGGCGGAAACCGGTAGTGACGGATACAACCATTGGTCGCTCGGCCTCTACGATGGCCAATTCCACCTGCGTTATGCGCCGACCCTGGGGTTCAGTGTTGCCGAGTCACATGCGCGCATGGCGCTGTCTTTATTACTCACATCGCAAGAGCGCGTTGATCGCCTGCCGGACCTGCACCTGCGCGCCGGGAATGAAGACGATCTGGCCCGGCTCGGGGAATTGATCCCGGCTGAGTTACAAGCATCGATCAAAAGCCAAACCCTGGCGGATGCCTGGAACCTGGATTACGGCAGCAGCTCGATTGATTTATGCCAGGGCGAATTCTCCCAGCGCCTGCCCATTGAACGCTGGTGGAAGATGTGGAAATCCATCGCAATTTTTGCTGGCGTGTGCGCACTGGTCTATCTCGGCACCATGATTTTTGAAATCCAGAAACTCAGCGGCGAAAACCTGAAAATCCGCCAGCAAATTGAAGCGTCGGCGCGCTCTGTCATTCCGCAAGGGCGGATGGTGGACCCGGAGAAACAACTCTCGACCCTGCTCAAGCAATTGCAACCTGCCAACCAATCCGGTCGTGTAATGGAATTGTTGGTGGTGGTGTTGCCGCAAATATCAACGGTGCCCAATGTGAGCATTAAAGGCATTGCGTATGTGGGGGAAATTGGCGAACTGAATATCAATGTCCAGGCCGATAGTTTCGCAACCTTTGAAACCCTTGCGCAAAATATTCGCAACCAGGGCTTTAACGCGGAAGTGCTCAGCGCGAATGCGCAAGGCAACGTGCAAACCGCGCGCTTGAAAATTACCAAAAATCCACAGTAGTCGATGAGCGCAAATCATCGGGGAAAACGCAATGAATCAAATTCTGAATTTGCTGAACAAATACAATCGCCGTGAACAAATGATGATTCTCGGGTGCGGTATTGCCGTGGTGTTGTATCTGGTGTGGTTATTGTTATTGACACCTATCCAGAAAAAGCGCGACCAGTTGTACCAGGCAAATACCAGTTCAACCCAAACCTTGGGCCGGGTGCAAATCCTGGCGGCGCAAATCCAGCAGTTGCGCGCGCAAGGCAGTGCAAATGCCAACGAAAATATTAATGGCTTGATCGACTCCAGTTTGCGCGCCAACGGCTTGCAGATGACCGGGTTGCAACCGGGCTCCAATGGCGAGGTGCGTGTGCGCCTGGATCGCGCTGCCTATGAACCTTTAATGCAATGGTTGTATGAAATGGAGTACAAGCAAGGTATTACGGTGACGGATTTATCCCTGGCATCCACCAATGACCCGGGTCAGGTTACGGTTAACTTGCGCTTGCAAAGAGGCCAGTAATTTTTTTGTTTTTTCGCTAACACTTTAAAAAGAATTCCTATGAGCAGGTTTCCCGATTTACTTAAAGCTAACAAAAAACTCTGGATCGGCTTGGGCGTCATGCTGTTTTTGGTGTTTGTGCTCAGTAGTATTCCTGCTATATGGGGCGCCTGGGTATTAACACGCGGTACCGGCCTGGCCATGAGCGGTGTTACTGGCAGTGTATGGAATGGCAAGGCCAGCCTGGCCAGTTTGCAATTGAACGGGCAGGAGCACTCCCTCGGCCAACTAAGCTGGCAATTAAATCCGCTTTCGCTGGTTTCCCGGTGTGCCCGGGTCACTACCAAACTGCCGATGCAACAATTTGATGGCGAAGTTTGCGCGGGTTCAAACGGTGAAGTGGCAATCCACGATGCGGATTTATCCGTGCCTGCATCTCTTTTGCAGGGCAAGGTTCCGGTGCCGGTTCAGGGGCAGTTGTCATCCCATATAGAAACAATGCAGTTGCGTGGCAATGTCTTGCAAAAACTTAACGGTAAATTCACCTGGAACAACGCGCGGGTAAACACGGGAGCCAATTGGCTGGATATCGGCAGCTATGCCGCCGAGCTAACTGATAACGGTAACAACGGTATCAGCGCGAAACTTTTCCAACTTTCCGGACCCGTCGAAGTCGATTTGCAAATAGAGCTAGCCGCGCCCAGCGGTGGACGGGTGACAGGGCGATTGGCCGCTGCGCAAACATTCATTGAATCTGCCAATGCGCAGGATGTGCTCGCCATGTTTGCGCAACTGGAACGCGTCGACGACCAAAACACCTACCATTATCGTGTTGATATGAATCTCTAACCTATGAAGGCCATTTTTCTTACGCTGGTCTTCAGTGCGATCTCATGCTGCACCCAAGCGCAATGGCATAGTGATACCCGGGGTATTATGGGGACCAAAGTCAGCGTAACCCTGTGGCTGGATGATGCGCAAAAAGCGGAGGCCGCAGTAGCGGCGGTAATGGATGAAATGCGCCGCATAGATGCGCAGTTCAGCCCATACATAAAAAGCAGCGAGTTATATAAGGTTAATCAATTGGCACCCAAGGCAAGCGCGCAAAAACCTTTGCGAATTTCTGCCGAACTGGCCGATATTATCGATAGATCGCTCCATTACAGTCGCCTCAGTGACGGCGCTTTCGATATCACCTTCGCCTCCCTGGCTCGCTATTATGACTATCGAAAAAAATTAAAACCCAGCGAACAGCAACGGGAAGAATTGCTTCCGGCGATTAATTACCAATTTATCCACCTGGATAAAAAAAATAATACCCTGTGGTTTGAACATCCCAAGGTATATATCGATTTAGGCGGGATTGCCAAAGGCTACGCGGTGGATCAGGCGATAGGCATCTTGCAGGCGCGCGGCATAAGCCATGCGAGCGTAACGGCCGGTGGCGATAGCCGGGTGCTGGGCGATAAGCTTGGGCGTCCGTGGCTGGTGGGAATAAAAAATCCGCGCTCGGAAAAAGTAGCCATTACCTTGCCGTTGGAAAATATTGCGATATCAACATCGGGTGACTACGAACGCTATTTTATTGATGACCAGGGCGAGCGTGTGCATCACATAATCAACCCGCGCACCGGCAAATCGGCCCAGGGGATTAATAGCGTTACCATCCTCGGTCCAATCGGTATTGATACCGATGCCTTGTCAACCACAGTCTTTGTCATGGGTGTGGAAAAAGGGCTGGCAATGATAAATCGCTTGCCCGGATTTGATGCCGTGATTATCACCTCGGAAGGGAAAGTACTCTACAGTGACGGCTTGGCTCCACCGCAATGATCCGCTCCCGCCTTCCCGGCACAGGCGTGAAAATCATTTGTGAGTCCGTAAAAACCATCTAAGCTTTTCCCCATACCTTTCATTTCTGGTGCCGGGCTTTGTCACTTACCTACAGGCCTTTGTCACTTTTGTTCGGGCATTGAACAAGCGAAAAAAAATAACTCCAGGTGCCAGACCAACTGTGCTAAAAGTCACATTCAAGAGTTGGATTGGCTTCTAGAATGATTTAATCAAGGTTTTCCCAAGTGCCAATTAATGCTTGGAGCGTCACGGTTTATATAAAAAATTTTGGAGGAATCATGAATCAACCCCTGCGCCGCTGGTTGCGCCTGGTAGTGCTATTGCCCCTGGCCTGCATTGCGATATTGCACGCACATTCCGGTTTCGCTCAGGCGTCGACGGGTAAGGTTGAATCACTGAAGGAGTCGGTGTTAACCCTCAATCGCGATTTATTAATCCTTGAAGAAGAACTTTTATATCCCGCCAGCACCCAAATCGCTGTCTATGTTTCCATGGATTTGGGAACTTTTTTCGCGCTGGATGCGATTAAGCTGGAAATCAATAACCAATTGGTAGCCAGTGAGCTTTATACCGACAAACAAACCAAAGCGCTGTTTCGCGGTGGTGTACAACGTTTATATGTAGGCAACCTCAAAACCGGTGAACATGAAATCAGCGCCTTCTTTACCGGGCGCGGTCCGCAAAAAGATTACAAACGCGGTGCCAAATTAGTGATTACCAAGGCCCAGGAGCCAGTGGTATTGGAATTGCGGATTGTGGATTCAACCGCGCAATTGCAGCCCATCTTCGAAATCAAACAATGGCAAATGTAATGCGCCGAATTCCTTTGTTCAGGCGTAAATCCCTGGTGTTTGCGCTCGCCAGCGTCGCGTTCGCACCTATTGCGGAGGCGAAGGAAAAAATGCGCACCTCGGTAGCGGACTTGCGTTACGGCGTTGCGCTCTATCATTACTACCAACAGGATTATATTCCCGCATTATCCGAGCTGATGGTTGCTGATACACGCAATGGAATCCAGGGCCATAGCGATAACCCTGAATTAATTGCCGGTGGCATCAGCCTCGCCTTTGGGATGCAGCATCACGCCGAAAATGTATTTAACACTATCCTTCAGGATCAACGTCGCCCGCAACCGGTGCGCGACGCGGCCTGGTTTTACTTGGGAAAATTGCATTATATCCGCGGGGACTTCGCGGCGGCGGAACAAAGCTTTGCGCGGGTCAGCGAGGCTTTCAAGCCATCGCTACGTGCGCAAATGCAAGCGCTGCAATTTAATATCCGTATTCGTAACAATAATTTTTCGGAATTTACACCTGAGGATGTGGAAGGCATGGGTAATTGGAATCCCTTCGCCCTCTATAACCTGGGTGCTGCCCATGCCCGGTCCGGCAATTTCAAAAGTGCGCGCGAATTTTTCGGGGAGCTGGCAGGTATAGATATTTCTGACAGTCCACAACGTAGGAAAGAGCAGTGGGCATTGCAAGATAAAGCCTACACCGCACTTGGTTATTCGTTCCTGGCAGAAAAAAAATATCGCGCGGCCATTCGTGAATTTACCAAGGTGCGATTGGAAGGCGCCTTCGCCAACCAGGCGTTATTGGGCTACGGCTGGGCGGCAATAGCGCAGGAGGAATATGACGTTGCGCTCAAGCCCTGGCAAGTATTGCGCGAGCGCAGTTTGATGCATCCTGCGGTGCAGGAATCCCTGTTGGCTATTCCCTACGCCTACGAAAAGCTTAACGCCCAGGGCGAAGCGGTGAAGGCCTATCACACCGCTGAAGAATTGCTTGCGCGCGAAGTCCAGTTAATTCGCGATATGCGCGCGACCCTTACCCAAGGGGAGATTTTGACCCTGGTTGGCAGTGAAGCACTTGCCGATGATGATGCAAAAAAAGTATTGCTTGGTGATGGTACAGCGGAAGGTTCCCCTACAGCGGTCATCACCGATGATGGTCAAAATTGGTTAAAGCTGGACCGAACCAGCGTCATTAAAACGCGCTCCACGTATTTGAGTGAATTATTTGCAAAAAGTGTATTCCAAACCGCTGTGCTGGACTTGCGCGACCTATTGCGGATGCAAAAACTTTTGCAGCAATGGCAACCCAGGCTGGAAGCCTATCGCGAATTGTTATTGGAAAAACAAGCCAGTCGCAGCCGCTATGAGCAACGCGCGGTACACAGTGTATTAGCGAGCAAGCAGCAATTATTAACCGCGGAGCGCGACAAGCTCGCGGCGCGCCTCGCGGGGATTATCAATGAGGAAAATTATATTGCCCTGGCGGATGGCGACACCGGGGCACTTTATCAACGGGTTGAGCGTGGCGAGGAAACGATCCGGCAAATGCAAGCCGCAGGACAGAATACCCAGGACGTGGAAACGCGCCTGAAAATGTTCAAGGGTATTTTGCTCTGGCGTGCGGCCCAGGACTTTCCCGCGCGTATGGCTGGGCAACAAGCGGAGCTAAAGGTTATCGACGAAGCCTTGGCCAATATTACCGAAACACGCAATCGTATCGAGGAAGTTACCCTGACTAGTGTGGACATCCAACCCATAGTCGCGCGCCTGGATGTATTGCACAAAGAAGTGAATCAACAGTTGCAAAGTATTGATCAACTCGTTGCGCAGCAAAGCGCCGGGTTGCGTAACCAGGTGGATGCGCAACTGGCAATGCATGAAAAACGTTTAAATAATTACCTGGCACAGGCGCACCTGGCGGTGGCGCGTTTGTACGATACCGAATTGAGGAAACAGCCCGAATGAATTTCCTCAATAATAAATTCCCAATAAATAAAAAGTTGCAGCAGGCCGGTTTAATTGCGCTGATCATTACCGGCGCCTGCCAATTGCAATCCTGCGCTATGGTGGGCCTGGGTGATGGTGGGCGCGGTAAAACCTTGGAGGATTTACCGGATGCAAAAATCCCGGATGCAAATATTAAAGTACAAGTGCTGGATATGGCGCGCATCGAACAGAGCTACCAACGCGCCTTGTCCGTCGCCCAGGAACCGGCACTGCGACAACAAATTATGGTGCGCATTGCTGACCTGGAAATGGCGCGCAGTGAAAAAGCGCAATTGGATGCAACGGATACCCGTCGCCAATACGACAAACCCATAGCGCTTTACAACGAATTGCTGAAACTGCAAAACACCGGCACGGCATCGGCAAAAGGTATAGAGGCCGATCAGTTGCGGTACAAGCTTGCGAAAGCCATGTCCCTGGATGGACGCAATGAAGAAGCGGCGGTGATCCTCGACCAGCTCGCGCAAGCCAATCCCGATTCACCATTTATGGCGGAGACACAATTCCGCCGCGCCGAAAAATCGTTTGCTGATGGTGACTATGCAGCGGCGGAACGCAATTATGATGCGGTTGTAAAAGGTAATAATCCCGAGCTGAAGCAAAACGCGCTTTACATGAAAGGCTGGGCTCAATTTAAACGCGGCGACTACGACCTGGCATTAAAGTCTTTTGCGGGAGTACTGGACCAATTAATCGGCCATGCAATTAACCCGCAAGATGTTGATGCCGCGCTCACCGATATCGGACCATCAAAAGCCAACCTGGTTAAAGACACCCTGCGGGTGATGGGACTTTCGCTTTCGTATTTGGAGGGCGCGAAATCCATCACTGATCTGCAAACGGAACCCGGTGGGCGTCGTGCCTACGAATATTTGCTGTACCAGCAATTGGGCCAGCTATATCTCGATCAAAAACGTTATACCGACAGTGCGGCAACCTACCAGCATTTTGTTCAACATAATTCCAATTCAGATTTTGCGCCCAGCTTCAGTATTAAAGTCATTGATGTGTATCAGCAAGGTGATTTTCCCAGCTTGATCCTTCCGGCCAAGCAGGAATTTATTGAGCGCTACGGTATTGGCAGCAGTTATTGGACGGAACGAAAAGGTGCGATTGGCGATAACGCACTGGTTTACCTGCATCAATCCCTGCAAGAGCTTGCGCAATATGAACACGCGCAAGCACAAAGCCTGAAGGCGGCAAACAAAGCGGAATCCACCGCCGCGTTCGCGCGCGCCGCAAAATGGTACCGCGAATTTGTGCAAACCTTTGCGAAGGATGCCCAGGTTGCCGAGATGACTTTTTTATTGGCTGAATCGCTGAATGAAGCGGGCGATTTAATTCCCGCCATGGAAGCCTACGAGCAGGTGGCCTATGGCTATACGGACCAGTTGCGCGGAGCTGACGCGGGCTATGCCGCGATTCTGATCGCGCAGCAATTGATTCAATCCGCGCGCAGCCTGCCGGATAACCGCCAGGGGGAATGGACTAACCGAAAAATACAAAACGCGTTGAACTTTGCCGATGTGTATAAAAACGATCCGCGCGCAACCACGGTACTGGCAGAAGCGGCAAATGATTTGTTGCAACAAAATCGTTATGTCGATGCGAAAAATATTGCCGAACGTGTCATTGCCTGGCAGCCGCCGGCGGAAGGTTCCTTACAATTCACCAGTTGGTTAATTTTGGGACACAGCCGTTTTGAAACCAGGGAATACGCCGCCGCCGAACAGGCCTATACGCGAGTATTAAATCTGTTGCCGGCATATGGAAAAAATCCGGGTGCGCCGAGTGCGCAACAAATTCGCGAGCGCATTGCGGCGAGTATTTATCGCCAGGCGGAGGCCAGCCTTGAGTTCGGCGATAAAGATGCGGCTATTGTGCAGTTGTTGCGCATTACACAAGTCACGCCGGATACCGAAGTGGCAATCAAGGCGCAATATGATGCCGGCGTGTACTTAATGGAGCAGGAAAAGTGGACACAGGCAGAAAATGTTTATACCTCGTTCCGTAAACAATATCCGCAGCACGCCCTGGCAGCTACCTTGCCGGCGAAGATGGTACTGATTTACCAAAACCAACAAAAATGGCAGCAAGCCGCTGACGAGTTGGTGGTAATGGAACGCACCAGCAAGGACCCGGACGTGAAGCGCCAATCCTTATACATGGGTGCAGAACTGTATGAAAAATCCGGCAAGCAAACACAAGCAATTGAGCAATATCGCCGCTATGCCACTGAATATCCATGGCCGCTGGCAAATAACCTGGAAGCGCAATTTAAATTAACTGAACTATATAAAGCGGCAGGTGATCGGGAAAAGCGCAATTATTGGTTACAAAATATTGTGAACACCCATCACCGCGCCGGCGCTGGAAAAACTGAACGCTCCACTTACCTGGCGGCAAGTGCGCAAACAGAAATTTCCCAGGCCAGCTACGATGAATTTAATCGCATCGGTTTAACCTTGCCGCTGAAAAACAGTTTGCAGCGCAAGCGCGCGGCAATGGAAAAGGCAATTAAGGCCCAGGAACAAATCCTCGGTTACGGGGTGGGTGAATTTACCACCGAGGCCAGTTTTAAAATCGGTGAAATTTACGCCCAGTTAAGTCGCGATTTAATGAATTCACAACGGCCCAATAACCTGGATGAGCTGGCCCTGGAGCAATATGAAATCTTATTGGAGGAACAGGCTTATCCTTTTGAAGAAAAAGCAATTGAAATCCATCAGGCTAATGCCCAGCGCAGTTGGAAAGGTATTTACGACGCAGGCGTAAAACGCAGTTTCGAGGCGCTCGCAAAATTGTTGCCCGGTCGCTATAACAAAACTGAAGTGCGCCTGGAGGTGAGCAATGAAATCCATTAGGTATATATTGGTGATTTCTTTTGCCGCGGCGCTTATGCAAGCTTGCTCCCCAACGTCGCCACAACATAAACGATCCGCAAAAGCGGGCAGTGAAGCCGTTATCCTGGCGCCCGCGGGCGCTTCTATCCTGCCGGTCGGTCCCGTCACACCCAATCCCTACTTGCAAAATAAAACAACCATCAATGGCGCTACGGCCCAGCAATTTACCAATGCCACCCGCGCTATGCGCAACAAGCAGTGGCAACAGGCGGAAACCTTGTTGCAACAAATTGTTGCGCAGAATAAAAAACTTTCCGGCGCCTGGCTGAATTTAGGCTTGGTCTATCGCGCGGAAAAAGAAGATAAACGCGCAGAGCAAGCATTTACTGATGCAATTAACGCCAACCACATGAACCTGGACGCGTACAACCAGCTCGCCATTTTGCAACGTGAGCAGGGGCGCTTTAACGAAGCGGAAGCCAATTATCGGAAAGCCTTGGCTGTTTGGCCTTTCCATGCGGAAAGCCACAGGAATATCGGCATACTTTATGATTTGTATTTGGGCAAAAACGCCGAAGCCCTTGCGCATTTTGAGGCTTACCAGCAATTGCGCGGCGATGGCGACAAGCAGGTAACCGGCTGGATTGCTGACTTGCAGCGGCGCCTGGGGATAACACCCAAGCCAAAAGTCGCGCCGGCTTCCGCTGAATCCGAACCGGCAACAGATGCAAGTGCTGATGAAACAACAAATCCTGAAACAACCTCTGACACAACTTCTAAAGAGGTAAGCGATGAATAAATTATTTGCCCAAGCCTGTTGGTTTGTGTCGATTATTGTCAGTATGCCGGCAATGGCCCAGGGGCAAGCGGATCCTGCAAGCGCTGATCCTGCGACTGAAGAATTAGCCGTTGAAAAAAAATCGCCGCAAACAATAAGCCCTGAGGCAAACAGGGTACGTGAGGCAAATATCAATTTGCGTACAACCGTCACCGGTAACCAGGAACAGCCGCGGGTTATGTACATATTGCCCTGGCAATCGCCCGCCAGCCCGGATTTGGAAATGGAAATGCTCAGCAGCCAGCAAGATGCTGTCTTTGGCCATGTTGAGCGCGATGAGTTGCAACGCAGCCTTGAGGCAACCGGCGAGCTGGATGAACCATTAACAGATTAACAAACTAACTTAACAACCATTACAACTTGAATATTTTTTGTGAGGCATGACGTATGGATTCCCTGATTCGTTTTTTCCAAGAAGGCGGCGCTTTTATGTATCCCATCGCTGTGGTGTTGGTGGTGGGCATTGCCATTGCGATTGAGCGCTGGCTGGTATTAACGAATGCGAAGGGTTCAAATCGCCAGGCCTTTGATCGCATCTTGCCGATGCTGCAAAAAAAAGATTATTCCGGCGTGATGAACTTTACCAGGACTTCCTCTGCGCCTATTGCACGCATTATTGCCGCCGGTATTGCGCGCATGGCGCAATCACCGCGCCGTGATGATATTGAACTCGCGATGGAAGAAGGCGTGATGGAAGCTATGCCGCGCTTGGAAAAGCGCACCGCCTATTTGGCAACGCTCGCAAACATAGCGACACTGCTGGGATTGCTGGGCACAATTATCGGCCTGATCCAGGCATTTACAGCGGTTGCCAGTGCGGACCCCGCTGAAAAAGCCGCGTTATTGTCTTCTTCCATTGCGGTAGCTATGAATACCACCGCGTTTGGCCTGATTGCCGCCATTCCGCTACTGTTGGTGCATTCAATGTTGCAGAGCAAAACCACGGAAATTATCGACAGCCTGGAAATGGCGGGTGTGAAATGCCTGAATATTATTTCCCATGTGCAAGATGTGCCGCGCACCCGCAGCCAGGATGGCGGCGCGGCCAAGCCCCAAGCTGCGCAATAGTGAACCTTTGATTAGATAAGTGAGGTTCACCCATGCGCATTAAACGGCGATTCAAAGAGGACCCGGACCTCGACATTACCTCCTTTATGAATTTGATGATCATATTGGTGCCGGTATTGTTGATGAGCATGGTGCTCTCGCGCACAACCATATTAAATTTAAAATTGCCCGACGCGGCGGATTCCAGTATTCCCGTTACCGAGGAACCGCCCCGGCAATTGGAATTAATTATTCGTGCCGATAAATTTGAAGTGAATTATCCGGCTGGCATTAAATTGAAGTGGATCGAAAAAACCGCTGATGGTCAATATGATTTCAAGCTCCTGGCGAGTGTGCTGCAAGAAACCAAACGCTTGCTGGAAGATAAGGGTGTTCATAAGAAAGACATCTATATCCTTTCCGAAAAGGACACTGATTACCAAACATTGGTTACAACGATGGACACCGTGCGGTCATTCAAAACCGTCGTGGCCGCCAATTTGGTGGATGCGGAATTATTTCCGGAAATTTCGTTGGGCGATGCACCTGCGCCCGGCCAATCCACCGGCGCGGTAGCGCCTGCGGGGGGTGCGCAATGAAGCAATCCCTGCGCGCTAAACGTATGGAGAAACACCATCGCCGTTTGAACCAGGCACCTAAATTAAATTTGGTGTCGTTAATGGATATTTTTACCATCCTGGTATTTTTCCTATTGGTGAATTCCGGCGATGTTGAAGTATTGCAAACCGATAAAAGCATCAAGTTGCCCGCGTCTTTTTCCGAGGAAATTCCTGAAGAAAACCTTGTGGTTCTAATTAGCGCAACGGATGTGGTGGTTGGTGGTCGCTCGGTGGGCAGCGTCGCAGATCTGGTGGCATCTACCGGCGATTTATTTGGCCCGCTGCAACAGGAATTGAAATACCAGGCAGAGCGCGCCGGTCCGCTTGCTGACAAAAATAAAGCGGCGGGACGCCCGGTAACCATTATGGCGGATCAAAAAATTCCTTATCAGTTATTGAAAAAAATCATGGCGACTTGTGCAGCCGCGGAGTATCGCGATATTTCGTTAGCCGTCACCAAAAAAGAATTACCGGCGAATGCGGGCGGGGAAGGTTGATATGGCCGTACTTGCCCCTAACCTGGAATTGCCCTGGAGTTCGTCGATTGGTGACGACCAGCGTTTTAACAAAATATTGCTGGTTTCATTCGCCTTATTAGTAATAGTGAGCCTTGTCGTTACCGCTATTAATGTACCGGAGCAGGCGCGTGCGGAACGTGAAAAGCTTCCGCCCCAGTTGGCGAGGGTTGTATTGGAAAAGCAGGCGTTGCCGCCGCCTAAACCGGTGGAACCTCCCAGGATCGAAGAGAAAAAGCCGGAGCCCAAGCCGGAAGAAGTAAAACCTGAGCCTAAACCGGTAGAGGCCAAGCCTGAGCCCAAGCCGCTGCCGCCTGCAAAGGAACCGACCAAGGTACCGCCCTCCACAACGGCGGTGCAAAAGGCGCGCGAACAAGCCGCGAACAGCGGGGTTATGCAATTTAAGGATGATCTCGCCGAGATGCGTGAAATGCTGCAAACCTCCGCGGTGGAAACCGCCGCGACGACCGTAACTAACAGCCCCGGTGAGGCGGCGCAGGTGGATCGCGCGATGATTACCAGCGGTGCCAAGGTGGCCAGCGGCGGCATTAACACCGCTGCCATGAGCCGTGATACGGGTGGTGTCGCCTTGTCTGGCCGCGAGACGACCAAAGTGAAAAGCGGGTTGGCAGAGTCGGGCAAAAAAGCAATGGCAGCCAAGGCGGGTAATAGCGATGGCGCTGGCGGCGCGGCGCGCAGTGAGGAAGAAATCCGCAAAATCATGGAGCAGCACAAGGGGGCTATTTATTCGATTTACAATCGTGCCCTGCGTCAAAACCCGGCGCTGCAAGGCAAGATGGTAGTGAAGATTGTGATTGACCCAAGTGGCCGGATTGTTGAGGCCAGTATGGTTTCCAGTGAGTTGGGGGATTCCGCATTGGAGGGCCGTA
Organism: uncultured Cellvibrio sp.; assembly: GCA_946480695.1. Next base: position 88,202 of record CAMLKG010000003.1, on the reverse strand, counting down.
TTCTCCAGCGTATTAAACTCATCACATTTCCAGCATCCAATGTCGCACGTACCACGCTTAATCAAACCTTTGATTTCTTACCACAATAATTACACCCCACGGCCTGGTTAACACCGGCTGTGGGATTTCCATCGCAACAATGCGACCAAGGTGGTCACATAAAAAACCGGGCAAGCCTGAAATTTTTTGATTCTTTGTTGAAACCGGTTACATTTTTATCCATAATGCCCCTGCTAAGGCCGTTTTATTCATGGTCAAATGCTGGTAAACGGTTACAGGTTTAAGGTTTTTTTGAGCCTTTCATGCTGTAGCGATGACTGGCGGATGTTAGTGATTAATTGTTAAGCCATAGCCCGCTGTTGTGTTTTTTTCGCCCCGGCTTGCCGGGGTTTTTTATTTGCACCCTGGCTTTTCCTCCCGCAAAATGCCCTGCACTTCAGCCGTAATCAATCCGATTTTTACTTCATTTCTCGCCAGGGGCGGCGCTGCGAATTGGGAAACTTTCTTATGTCACAAGCATTGCGTGCGGCCGCTGGCCGCCTTGAAAGCTGGATCAAAAACGATGCCCTGCCACTTTGGTTGGCGCGTGGCATTGAGCCCACAAACAAAGCCAACTACGAACGACTCACTCCAGAAGGTGTACCTGACCTTGAAGCCAGTACGCGTGTAAGGGTACAAGCCCGCCAGGCATTTTTCTTTGCCGCCGCTTACCATCGTGGGTGGTGTCCGGAGGGGAAGGTAATTGCGAAAAATTTGCTCGGTTTCGTACAGCGGGTAGCTGCTCATCCTTCCGCGGGTGGCGGTTACACCCATCTGCTCAATAAAGATTTCGTGGTCGTCGATATCCGGCAAGACCTTTACGACCATGCGTTTTTCCTGCTGGCTAACGCCTGGTGTTACCGCGCGTTTGGCGAACAGCCTTACCTCGACGAAGCCGATAAACTCATTGCCCACCTGGATGCGCGTTTCGGTTCAACCCTGGGTGGTTGGACCGAAGGCGACTATGCCTACGCCTGCCGCCGCCAGAATCCGCATATGCATTTATTTGAAGCCTTCCTTGCGCTTTACGACGCAACCGGCAATGCGAAATACCTCGCCCGTGTCGGCGAATTATTTGCGTTGTTCCAGGCGCATTTTTTTGATGGAACCCACGGGGTCTTATTTGAATTCTTTGATGAAAACTGGGTGCGTTTGCCCAGTGCCAAAGGCGATACGGTTGAGCCAGGCCATATGATGGAATGGGTTTGGTTACTGGATTGGTATCACCGCCGCACGGGGCGCCCGGTCGCAACATACACCAAAGCGCTTTATCGGCGCGGTTTGGAAATCGGCATGGACAAATCCGGTTTGTTATTTGATGCGGTTTCTTACACCGGTGAAGTGATTGACCGTAACAAGCGCTGCTGGGGTATCACTGAATTGATTAAAGCAAGCCTGGTGCAGATCCGCGAAGGAAATTCCGATGCTGAAGCTATTGCCGTAAAAGGCGTGGATGATTTATTTAAATACTATCTCTGTGCCTCCACGCCCGGTTCCTACGTTGACCAACGCGGTGCGAACGACGAGGTGGTTGTCGATGTGGCCCCCGCCAGCACGCTTTATCATTTAATTGTCGCGGCGATGGAGTTGTTGGATCATTTTGAATTAACAGCAAAGCAATAATTTTAAATCATTAAAGCGCGTTGCAAATTAAGGGCGCGCTTATTTATATCGAGTTGCTTTCGAAAAAACGTTTCCAGTATCCTAATCGTTGAATATCCCTGCGACAAAGTTAATTTGCGCGTCAAAAATTACCTCTGTTTTCCTCTCGGCTTGAACTTTGTTTTGTGTGGTCTAGTATGCAAGCTGTCATTGCTGGTTAACAAACCTCAAATACCTTGCTGTTTTGCCTGCATCATAATTAGAAAAGGCAAATAATTTTTGCATCACATCCAGATTATTCTCACGTTAGTGATAAAAGAAGGTTTCATGGGAACAGGAGTTGTATCGCGATAAATACCGGCCAATTTATCATTGATACCAATGCGAAGCACGGAGTATGGCCATAACAGTTAACACAAGGAGTTAATAATGAAGTTTAAGTTAATTGCTGCGGTTGCGATGGTTTTCGGTTTGGCATCTGCTGCTCATGCCGATCTGAAAGTTGCTGAATTTGGTGATCCCGTTATGGGAAATTCCTATGGGGGCTGTACCTTCACAATGACCTATAGAGGCGGTGGTTATGGAATTCTGGTTGAGCAGTATCTTATTACTTGCCCTGCCGGAACTTATACGCCTGCCGGTACTTACACCGTCGATGTTTCAACTTATTATGAAAACGGATGGACAAGATGCACTTTCCGTCCGGGTGGATCTTCCTATTATGTTGATGGTAGTTGCAGTAACTGGCGAGTTTACTTACGCCCATAGTGTGCTGATATGAATGACTATAAAAATCCGGCAAAGAAAATTTGCCGGATTTTTTTCATTCCATTTTAGGTAAATTGCCAAGGTGTTTTTTTGTTTCTGGATGTTGAATGTTCCCCAGGGATAAATTTTCCTTTCTCCATTGATAAATATCCGTGGCAATTTTCAGCGCAATCAACAGCAATAACCCTGCAACAGGTTCATTTAACTCGCTCAACAAAAAACCTGATCCGATAATGGCGATGTGTAAGACCATGATCCGTTTATAGGGGGACATCATCACTATTTCCGGTTTCTCTGCGCCGGGGCCGCGCGCTTTTATATCGCGTAGCCAGTCGAGCAACTGGTAAGTCGCCAGTGCGACAACTGCCCAGCCGAGTTGCCGCTCATTAATGATGGGCAAAATTGAGTTAAGCACATCACCAAATTCCGATTTATGTTGGAGGTTATTGCCGAAAAGTAAAATAACAAAAGACCCGTGGGCGAGGCAGAAAATACCGTAATGAAAGCTAAAAAATACCGCGGGAAATAGCGTGGCAATGGTTTGCGGTAAACTCTGGTAGGGGCGAACCACTATCTTCAGGACGGTAAACGCACCTATGATTAAATTTTCTATCCAATACAGAAAAATCAGATCAAAACTTTTCCAGTCCCAATGGAAAACGCCGTACACCGGGACAAGATTCAATAATAGGAGGCTTGCAAGGAACAGGAATTTCCTGCTGTGTGTTTGATCGGCCATAGCGGATTTGCCACTGGTTGAGGTGTTAACAAGTAGCGCACCGCAGGTTTATTCGGCGCATCTTGCCATCACCTGTGTAATTATTTTTTTCCCGGCACTGGCCCGGTGCTTTTGCGAATAATAAATTCCGTCGGCAATACGCATTCACGCTGGCTGAGTGGTTCGCCTTCAATGACTTTTAACAGCATGTCCATCGCCATCTTGCCCATCTCTTCGGCAGGTTGGGAAATGGTGGTCAGGCTTGGGTCCGAATATTTGGCGTAGGCAATGTCGTCGAAGCCGGTCACTGAAATATCATCCGGAATTTTAAAGCCCTGGTTCTTCAGGGTCTGCATTGCGCCAATCGCCATCTCATCGTTCATGGAGAATATCGCTGTGGGGCGATTTTTCATGTTGCAGAATTGGAATGCGGCATTGAGGCCGGACCACATAGTGAAGTCACCTTCCGCTATCAAATCTTTCTCAAAGGGAATGCCTGCTTCGGCAAGCGCCTCTTTATAACCTTCGAGGCGATCAATCGCATGGGGGTTGTCTTTTAATCCGGAAATAACACCAATGCGCTTATGTCCGAGCGAGATCAAATAATTCACCATGCTTTTGGCGGCGCCGCGGTTGTCGATGCGGATTGCGGGACCGGTGGTGTATTCGCACCCGCACGCATTTACGCAGGGAACATCGGCGGGGATATTATTTTGGCTTTTCTCTGAGCTCGGGCGCAGTTGCACTATGCCGTCGGCAAGGCGGGTCTCCACACGGCGGATGTATTCCAATTCACGCTCGGGCGTGCCGCGGGTATCACCCAGGAGCACCGCGTAGCCTTTCTGGTGTGCGCGATCTTCCAGGGCGCGGATAAACAATGAATAAAAGGGGTTGGCGATATCCGGTACCAGCACCACCACCGCATAGGCGCGCGCTGAACGGAAGTTACGTGCAAGCATGTTGGGACGATACCCTACCTCCGCAATGGCCTTGTGCACCTTGTCCAAACTTTCCGGGGATACCTTTTCAGGGTTGCTAAGCGCGCGGGAAACGGTGGCAACAGAAACACCCGCCAGGCGGGCGACATCGCGAATATTGGACATAAAAGACGACCTATGGGAGCCAGCAAAAAGTCAGTAGATTCCAAATTTATCGGTGGCTTGGTTATTTGCCGGAAAATTTACTACAGCGCGCCAAAAGAGACTAGAAAAAAAACATGTAAACGGTTACATTAGCTGCCTATGAGATGGCTAATGGTCCGTTGTGCTATATCTGGCTGGCCAAAGCGTGTCGATTGCGGTTTTCCCCTGAGTCTCAGTCTTTACCGGTAATCCGGAAGTTACTGCACGGATGTGCTGGGCCAGATTAGAAAAGCGATCACTGTTGATCCAACTATAAATTGGCGATCCACATAATAAATTGGTGTGTTCATGAATCTTCCATTACTGGATATTGCGATTATTCTCGCTTATGTCGTTGCGACCCTGGTGGTCGGTTTCTGGATTGCCAATCGCGCATCCAAAGATATAAAAAGTTATTTCCTCGGGGGTAACAAGCTGTCCTGGTGGCAATTGGGCCTATCCAATGCGTCCGGCATGTTCGATATTTCCGGCACTATGTGGCTGGTCTATTTATTGTTCGTCTACGGTTTGACGAGCATTTATATCCCCTGGCTGTGGCCGGTGTTCAACCAAATTTTCCTGATGATATTCCTGTCTGCCTGGCTGCGGCGCTCCGGGGTAATGACGGGGGCCGAGTGGATTACTTTCCGTTTTGGTGAAGGCAAGGGCGCGCGCTTGTCACATTTGATTGTGGTGCTGTTTGCGTTAGTGAATGTGATCGGTTTTATCGCCTATGGATTTATCGGCATCGGCAAATTCGCGGCGGTATTCATGCCCTGGCAGTTGTCCTCCGACTCGCACATGAATGATGTTTATTACGGGCTGATTATTACCGCCATTACCACGGTATATGTTGTCAAAGGCGGAATGTTCAGCGTGGTCTTCACCGAGGTTTTGCAATTTATCATCATGACAATCGCGTGTATTGCGGTGGGTGTGATTGCGATGCAGCGCGTTTCCCCGGAAATGCTGGCGACCCTGGTGCCCGATGGCTGGACCAGGGTATTTTTTGATTGGGAACTGCACCTGGATTGGTCGGAAAAACTGGCGGCCGCGAACGATAAGATTGCCGCGGATGGTTATTCCGCCTTCGGTATTTTCTTCATGCTGATGCTGTTTAAAGGTGTGCTGCAAAGTATGGCCGGGCCGCAACCGACCTATGACATGCAGCGGGTGCTTTCCGCCAAAACACCGAAGGAAGCCGCCAAAATGAGCGGTTTTGTAACCATTGTTTTAATGTTCCCGCGCTACATGCTAATTGCAGGCTTAACGGTCCTGGCGCTAGGTCTATTTATGGGTGACCTGAACGCGATGGGTAAAGGGGTGGATTTTGAACAGATCTTACCCATGGTTTTGGCGGGCAAGATTTTGCCCAGCGGTTTACTCGGATTGCTAATCGCCGGTTTGTTGGCGGCGTTCATGTCCACCTTTGCCGCAACGGTCAATGCCGCTCCCGCTTACGTCGTTAACGATTTATACAAGCGTTACGTGAATGCCGAAGCTGATCCGAAAACCTATGTGCATATGAGTTATCTGGTATCGATTTTATTTGTAATCCTCGGTGTATTGATCGGATTTTTTATCCCGACATTAAACCAGGTCATTCAATGGTTGGTCAGTGCGCTCTACGGCGGTTACACCGCCGCCAATTTGTTGAAATGGTATTGGTGGCGTTTTAATGGTTTCGGTTATTTCTGGGGCATGGTGACCGGTTTCGGTATCGCATTCCCGCTGATATTTACCGATATTTCTCCCATTAATGCGTTTCCCTTTATGTTCCTCGCTTGCGTCATTGCGTGTATTGCGGGTTCTCTATTGACCCAGCCCGATGATATGGCGGTGTTGAAAAAATTCTATCTCAAGGTGCGCCCATGGGGATTCTGGGGGCCGGTATTGGCGCAGGTGCAACACGATTATCCGCAAGTCGATGCAAATAACAATTTCGTGCGCGACGCAATCAATATTGTAGTGGGAATTTTTTGGCAAACCTCCCTGGTTGCCGCACCGGTTTTCATGGTGATCCAGCACTGGCAGGAGTTCGCGATGTCAATGGCAGTGGCGGTTGTGACGAGTATTTTCCTTTGGGTTAACTGGTATAAAAAATTGGAAGATTATCCGGCAGATACGCCGGCGGAAGTATTAAAGGGAACCAATGACGAGCATTTGTTAACACCATCCTGATGTGGTTTTGCGGGGTGTGGTCCAGGTGCCCGCAAAAAAAATTCAGTGTGGTTGCAAGCGATTACCAAAAGCATGTAAGCCATATTCGGGCAGATTATTTGACTCATCGGAGTAAAAAACAATATGAGCAGCTTCAACGAAAAAGCCAAAGCCTTGTTGCAACAACATGAAGCGTTGGTAACAAAAAAAAACCACCGGAAAACCACAGGCAATGGTATTTACGATTGCTATGAAAACCCGATTCTGACTGCCGGGCATGCCCCGATTTTCTGGCGCTACGATTTAAATGAAAAAACCAACCCATTTTTAATGGAGCGCCAGGGAATCAATGCAACATTTAACGCCGGCGCACTTTACTGGAACGGCAACTATATTTTAGCGGTGCGGGTTGAAGGTGTTGATCGCAAATCGTTCTTCGCCATCGCTGAAAGCCCTAACGGCATCGATAATTTCCGCTTTTGGGATTACCCCATCACCCTGCCCGAAACGGATCGCCCGGATACCAATGTTTATGATATGCGTTTAACCGCACACGAAGATGGTTGGATTTACGGTTTGTTCTGTACCGAGCGCAAAGATTTAAACCGCCCGGAAGACACCTCTGCCGCTGAAGCCCAGTGTGGCATCGCGCGTACCAAAGATTTAAAAACCTGGGAGCGGTTGCCCGATTTAATTACTTATTCCGGCCAGCAGCGCAACGTGGTTTTACACCCGGAATTTGTGGATGGCAAATACGCGCTTTACACCCGCCCGCAAGACGGTTTTATCAGCGTAGGCGCGGGCGGCGGTGTGGGCTGGGGTTTAACGGAAACCATGACCAATGCCGAAGTGAAAGCGGAAGTAATCGTGGACCCCAAGGTTTACCACACGATCAAAGAAGTAAAAAACGGCCAGGGCCCGGCGCCGATCAAAACTGCCGAGGGCTGGCTGCATTTGGCGCACGGCGTGCGCAATACAGCGGCCGGTTTGCGTTATGTGCTGTATATGTTCATGACCGAACTGGAGCGCCCCTGGGTTGTTACCCATCGCCCCGCCGGGCATTTTATTGCGCCGCACGGTGAAGAGCGCGTGGGGGATGTATCCAATGTCACTTTCTCCAACGGCTGGATTGTGAATGGAAAAAATGAAGTGTTTATTTATTACGCTTCTTCCGATACGCGTATGCATGTTGCAACCAGCACCGTTGAAAAATTACTTGATTATTGCAAAAACACGCCGGAAGACGGATTGCGGTCGGCCGCATCCGTTGCCGTGCGCAATGAATTAATCAGCGCTAATTTAAAAGTGCTCAAGAATCTGGTGTAAGCGCATGAATGCAGTTGTATTGCCGGCAAGGTTTGCACCCTTGCCGCAAGAGTTTCACGCGGAATTGATTGCCATTGCTGACTGGTGGGTTAAATACTCACCAGATTATGAGCGCGGTGGTTTCTATGGCGAAATTTCAGTTGATAACCAACCGGTTAAAAATGCGAGCAAGGGAATTATTTTAAATGCCCGTATCCTGTGGTTTTTCAGCGAAGTCGCCTTGGCGGTGGATAACCCGCGCTACTATCGTTGTGCCCAACGCGCCTATGATTATATTGTTGCCAATTTCTTTGATGCGGATTGCGGCGGTGTGTATTGGGAATTGGATGCGATCGGCAAACCTATCAATACTAAAAAGCAAATTTACGCACAAGCCTTTGCCATTTATGCGCTCTGCGCCTATTACCAGTTAACCCGTGAGGCGCAAGCATTGCAATTGGCGCAGTCCTGTTTTGCGTTGATTGAGCAACATGGTATTGATCGCGCGCACCAAGGTTACCTGGAGGCATTTACGCGCGAGTGGGGGCTAATCGATGATTTGCGTTTGAGTGAAAAAGATTTGAATTATCCCAAATCGCAAAACACCCATTTGCATATCCTCGAAGCTTACACGCGTTTGTATCAAGTGGATGCGCGGCCTGTGGTTAAAGCGGCATTGCGTTACAACATTGAGATGTTTGATAAATACATGATCGACAGGGATACGCATCACCTGCGTATGTTTATGGATCTGGAGTGGAAAGATTTTTCACCGGGTTACACCTATGGCCACGATATTGAAGCGAGCTGGTTAATTGCGCAGGCACTGGAATCCCTGGGCGATGATGCTTACACCCAGGCGCTTACGCCCACCTTGGTTAAGATCGCGGAAGTAACCTTGAACGAAGGTATTGGCCAGCACGGCCAGGTGTTGGACTCCTATGATTTTTCAACGTGCGAGATAAATACCGATACTGTGTGGTGGGTGCAGGCGGAAGCCCTGGTGGGATTCCTTTACGCTTACGCCACCACGGGTGATTGGCGTTATTTCGATGCGGCAAAAAATATCTGGCAATTTATTAAAACATATCAAATTGATCACAGGTATGGCGAATGGTTCTGGTTATCCAGTTTGGATGCCTCCGTTGATTCCTATTACAAAGTCGGTTTTTGGAAGTGCCCTTATCACAATGGGCGCGCTATGTTGGAGGCAATGCGTTATTTACAACGCATTGCCTGATGTAACTACCGAGGCTTTTGTTGTTCTCTGCTAAATTTGTAAGACCTATAACCTACAGGTAAAGACGATGAAAACAATAAAACAACTTGGCATCTGGATGGCCGCATTCTTGTGTTGTTTAAGCTCGGTAACCTTTGCGGTTGAGCAAAAGAAAGCAACATATCAGCAGAATTTCGTGAAAGTAAAAGGTACGCGTTTCGAAAAAGCAGGCAAACCCTATTACATTGCGGGAACCAACATGTGGTATGCCGGTTATTTGGGTGCCGCCACTAAAGTCGGTGATCGCGCCCGCCTGGTAAAGGAATTGGATACGCTCAAATCCCTGGGGGTTAATAATTTGCGGGTGTTGGCGGTAGCGGAAAAAAGCGATATCAATTCCGTGGTTAAGCCTGCGACTACCAATGGTTTTGGCCAGTACGACGAAGAATTATTGAAAGGGCTGGATTTTTTATTGGTGGAGCTTGCCAAGCGTGATATGACGGTTGTGCTTTATTTAAATAATTTCTGGCAATGGTCGGGTGGCATGAGCCAATACATGAGTTGGGTGGATGGCAAGGCCATGGAAGATCCCAACGTAACCCATGAATGGGAAAAGTTTATGGCGCGCTCCGCCAGTTTTTACCAAAGCGCAAAAGCCCAGGAAGAATTCCGCAATACGGTTAGGAAAATTATTACGCGGGTAAATACGATCAGCGGTAAAGCCTATGCTGATGACGCCACGGTTATGTCCTGGCAGTTGGCAAATGAGCCTCGCCCCGGAAACTCCAAAACCGGTGCGAAGGAAAAACAAATCTATGTGGATTGGATAAACGCTACCACCGCGTATATTAAAGGACTTGATCCGCATCACCTGGTCAGTACCGGTAGTGAAGGCCTAATGGGTTCCGTTAACGATGCGAAATTATTTGCCGATGCCCATGCCAGCAAACATGTAGATTACCTGACCTACCACATGTGGATTCGCAACTGGGGTTGGTTTGATAAAACCAAACCCGCTGAAACCTGGGATGCAGGCTGGGCCAAAGGCAAGGAGTACTTGAATGTGCATATCGACATGGCGAAAACGCTTGGCAAGCCTATCGTGCTGGAAGAATTTGGACTGGATCGCGATATGGGCGGGTACGATATTAAAACGACCACCAAATACCGCGATAAATTCTACCAACACGTATTTGAGGTGCTCTGGCCCCGCATGCAAAAAGGCGAGCCTATTGCCGGTTATAATTTTTGGGCCTGGAATGGCGCGGCGCGTACCACGCGCAGCAATTACTGGTGGCATGAAGGCGATAATTTAATGGGTGACCCACCGCAGGAGCAGCAAGGCATGTATGGTGTGTTTGATACAGATGCCTCCACCATTGCGATTATCAAAAGCTTCAACTCCAACATTCATACGCTGAATCAATAGCGAGGACTCGATAATAAAAGTAAAAAACTGCAATAGGGATTGCAGTTTTTTTTGCAAACCCATTAATTTATATGATTAGTAATATTCATTAATGATTTATAAAAACAGACACAACCAGGAACCCACAATGACAAAAAAACTATTCATCGGCCTTGGCTTCATTGCCGCTTCATTTGTTATGGGCGCCCAGGCCCAGGCGCAAAAATTTGAGCAGCTCGCGAAAACCCCGCAACTGGGGTGGAATAGCTGGAATACCTTTGCTTGTAACGTGGATGAAAAAATGATCCGCGAAATGGCCGACGCCATGGTGTCATCGGGTATGCGGGATGCCGGCTATGAATACATCAATATCGACGATTGCTGGCACGGCGAGCGTGATAAAAACGGTTTTATCCAGGCCGATAAAAAACATTTCCCATCCGGTATGAAAGCGCTTGCAGATTATGTGCATTCAAAAGGTTTGAAGCTTGGAATCTATTCCGATGCGGGCAATACCACCTGCGCGGGCCGCCCCGGCAGCCGCGGGCACGAATACCAGGATGCGCTGACTTACGCTGGCTGGGGCATTGATTATGTGAAATACGATTGGTGCGATACCAAGGATATCAATCCGATTTCCGCCTATACCACCATGCGCGACGCGTTGCGCAAGGCGGGCCGCCCGATTTTATTCAGCATCTGCGAGTGGGGTGATAACAAGCCCTGGGATTGGGCCAAGGATGTCGGTCACTCCTGGCGTACTACCGGCGATATCTATCCCTGCTGGAACTGCGAGCACAACCACGGCTCCTGGTCATCCTGGGGTGTATTGCCCATCCTTGATAAGCAAGCGGGTTTGCGCAAGTTTGCCGGTCCGGGACATTGGAACGACATGGATATGATGGAAGTGGGCAATGGTATGACCGAGGACGAAGACCGCGCACATTTTTCGCTGTGGGCAATAATGGCTTCGCCGCTTATTGCCGGGAATGATTTGCGCAGCATGAGCGAGGCCACCCAAAAAATCCTGACCCATAAAGACATGCTGGCCATCAACCAGGACAAGCTCGGCGTCCAGGCGATGAAATGGATTGACGAAGGGGATATTGAAATTTATGTGAAGCCACTGGAAAAAGGTGAATTCGCCGTCCTGTTCTTAAATCGCGATGATGTAGCCCGCGATTACGTCCTGGATTGGAATTTCCACTACATGAAAGACGATATATCCAAACATGAAATTTTCTTTGATAAGAAAAAATTTACCTGGCGCGATATCTGGAATGGCGGTACTGGCACAACGGCTGAAAAATTTACCGCCAGGCTTCCCGCCCACAGTGTGGTGGTATTAAAGCTCACACCTGAAACCTGATATAAAAATAATTGGATTAATATGGCAATGGATTCGCCCGCGGGGCCGTTTATAAAACGGCTCCGCGCCACCAAGCCCCGCGTTTTTTTGACATCCATGTTTGCAATTAAATAATTTTGCAAACATCTTCCCGCACTCTTCCCGTTAAAAACACCCATTCATTTTCGGGTTTATGATTACCCAGGCGCCAGCATTCAACTTATGGCAACCGATCGCATTATGACCGGGGCATTCCGCCTATAGTAAGCACCTGATGTACACCCTGCTCAAGGAGAAAACCGGTGCAGCTTTTTGCTTACAATCCCATCGGCAAACCCGATGAATTGTTAATCTGGGTTGGCGTCCGCGGTGTTGTTACGCCACCGGCAATCGCGTTTGAAGTAAACGGGCAACCGCTAATCCCGCAAACATTGGCGGTGCCATTTGAGCACCTTGGTGACGGTGTTTACGACGCCAACAACCGCGCATTAAATCACCGTGCAATTTTCTCCTTCAGGTGGCCCGCTACCTATTCACGTTTTTCTATAGCTGTGATTGCCGGTGATCAACGGGTCACATTAAGCAGCAAGCAGCCGCCGGAAATGTTGCCGGAAAAAAATGCGGACAGTTTTAATATGTTGTTGTCATCCTGTTACTACCAGCGCAATGATCGCGCCCTGCCATTAGCGCAATTGGTTAAACGGATTAAACCCGTTCCCGATTTCACCGTGTTGGCCGGAGACCAGGTGTATCTGGATTTGCCGTCATTGCAAAATTTACCGCGTGAAAAAAGATCCCTGGCGCGCGCACTCGGGAAAAAATACCAATTCAATTGGTTCTCGGAATCCATGGGGCAACCCGGCCTGGCGGGATTACTCAGGCATGGACCTGTGTTGTGCATACCGGATGACCATGAATTCTGGAATAACTACCCATTATTCCAGGTGCAATTGGACAACACCCATCGCAAGGAAGATCGAGCTAATTGGGGCGCGCTGGCAACACAATTATTTGTGCGGTACCAAATGTCGCCAGCGCAACGCAATGGTTTTTTCCGGCGGGATATAACGCCATTAAATATGTTGTTCCTGGATAGCCGCACCCGGCGTGACCGCCGTGGGAAACATATGTTTAATGCGGCAACCCAGGCTGCCATTACCCGATGGAAGCAGGATTTGTTAAAACGCAAACGCCATAACCAACCGGCAATTGGTTTACTCAGTTCAGGCCAGGCATTGGTTATTGAGAAACCCGGTGTATGGGAGCGCCATCTGGCCGATATGGAAATGGTGAACTATGAAGATTTTGCTGTGATAAAAGACGCACTCGACGAATTATTCATTGCGGAAATACCGGTCATCTACCTCACGGGCGATGTGCATTGGGGCCGGATACTGGAGGGGAAAAACCAGCGCGGGAAAATACTTTTCTATGAAATTATTTCTTCGCCCTCGCGTTTGATAGATACAGTAATCAGCGACCAGAAAAAAGAAATACAAAATAAAATTCGCAACTTTTTTGGCGCGCCGGAACCTTTTCCCCGTCATCCGGAAGCGCCAGGCGTAGCGCCGGACATCAAGTTCGCCACTATCAAACTGGAAACCTTGCACCGGCAACAGGGGGACCATGTGGCGCTGTTACGTTTCCATGCGATTCCCGGTGGGTTGGAATTTCACATTGATTATGTGTGTACTGACCCGAATGAAAAAAAACGCCGCGCCTACTCGTCCAGCCATGGCCCGTTTAAATTAACGAGCCAGTAACAACATTATTTTCGCGAGGAAAGGTAATGATTAAACAAACACTTTCGACGCAACCGTATAACCATAGCGATGTCCGCGACCTGGTACGCATTAAACGCGAAGCCAATTTGGACTGGCTAAAGCGCGCTTATGAAAGCTTTGAACTTATGGATGTTGCCCAATGGAGTTTTATTGTATTGGCCGGTGGAAAAGATGTAGCGGCGTTCCGTATCCGTGTGGCCCAATCCCATTTGCGCTGTGACATGCTGCCCTCCTTCTGGTCTGAATGCGCCTTGCTTAAAATTGAAAGTGATGATTTCTCAAATGCTGCCTTTTTTAATTTGCCGTTATTCCAACCGGCGACCTTAAGTTACGCGCCCACACGCAACGGCCTGGTGCAATTGCCGTTTAAAAAATTACCCACGCAAAAGGATTATCCCAACCTCGCATTGTTAGCGATTCCGGTGCCGCAGGAAAGAATCCTGCAATCGCTCGCGGAGTATCAAAAAGCGCGCGTCAGCTACAATGCTGTGGAAAATATCTTGCCCTGGCTTGCATTTGTGTGGGGGGCGGGCAATGCGGAAAATCCGTTGATGCAGCAGATAGGTTTCCCCTCGGCAGTCATGTTGAACCAGGTTTACGGCGCGCAGGGATTCGACCTGGCGCCCGGCGTTAATGCCGATTTATCGACACCGGAAACCTTTTGGAGTGGGGTAAAGCACTGGCAGGATTTCTACAGCAAAACCCAACCGGATGGTTTGCTACCCAAAGCGCGTTATGTGGTAGACCACATGTACGATATTGATGAGAACTGATTTTCCCGCAGCAGAAAGCCGGCGAATACGCTGGCTTTTACAGCGCTTCGTCGGGGATTAATGTCAATTCGATCCGGTTGTTATTTTGCGCAATGGTATTCCAGTCGCGCGCACTTATTGTGGGGATTCGTTCGGGATAAGTGTCCGGTCCCTCGGCGGCGCCGATCTGTATCCGGATGGTGGAGTTGGGTGTGCGGCTTAAATTGCTGAGCATCATATTGGTTTCGCGGACATATTCATCCATTACGCGTTCCAGCATATAAATTTCACTGGAGAGCATACAGTCGCCCAGTGTCGCTTCGGGTTTGGCGAGCTGGGCGATGCCCATGTTATCGATTGAGACGCAAAAATTCCCCACATAAATAGTCACTTGCGCCATGCCCTTAAAACCATTGCTGGCGATGCGATGCAACAGTTCGTGCAAACGCAACACCGGTTTTGGGTCGATGGTATTTTGCTTAAATGCAAGCGTGCCGTTTTGATTAAATGTCCAGGCGAGGTCGGCGATAAAATCGTTTCCGGTGGTTGCCAGTGCTGCTTGTTGTACCTCGGGATTTTGCGGCGCGGAGGGGATCGATTCCGGTTCCCGGTTAACGCGCGTGGAGACCTCTTGCAATTGTTTGCCCAACTGCTCCTGCACTTGGGTGCTGCGGTTCAATTGTTGGCTGATTTGCAGCAGGAAGTAAGCGATAACAGCCAGGGCGGCCAGCGACAACACCAGGGTGGTAATTGACCAACCGGCCTTTCCTTTTAGCGGCACCGGTTCCTCGGGTGGCGGCAATGCCGGCGTTGCCGGTGGTTGCTGGTGTTGCAATATATCGTTCAGTTCCTCGCGCAAATTCTTGCGCAATGCTTGCAGCTCCCGCACCACGCGGGAAGTGATAAAACGGCGGTTGTCTTCCAGGGTGTGTTCCATGTGGCTCAAACGCAATTCCAGGTTGCGCGCCTGCTCCTGCACTGCCGGATTGGGGGCGCGCCGTTCGATGCGATGGGTATTGATGTCGGTAACCTTGTTTGCCGCGGCTATTAATTCGGGGCTTTCTATCTGATCCGCCACAGGTTCCTGTTGTTCTGTGGGATAAATGTGGATGGCTTCCATCACCTTGGATAGATCCGTCGCATTGATGGTGTCCTTGCTCACGACATCCAGAGCCCCCAGCGCGCGCGCCTGGCCGGTATAAACATCGCCGCTTTGGGCGGTATACATAATTACCGGCACCATCGCCGTTTCGGGATGGGATTTAATAATTTGCAGCGCGCGGAAGCCATCCATCCCCGGCATGGTATGGTCCATGAAAATAACATCGGGAACATGGTGGGCAAGGTAACGCAATGCGGCTTCGCCCGAATCGGCGACATCTATATCCAGCGGATAGCGGCGCAGCATTTTCTTCAAGCGGTATTGGGCGGTCGTCGAGTCATCAACAATCAGGGCGCGTTTGTTGGCCATGGCAGTAATCCCGCAATTATTAAGGCGATTATTATTTGCGCAGGTTATCAAAGAATGGTGTGCCAGTGGTTAACCTGAATCACAACCTGAGCAGGCTTATAGCCAAAGAATCTAGCCACGTAAAAAAAATGCGATAGCCGCCGCAATCCAGCCGCTGATGGCGAGGAGCTTCCACACTTTGTCCGGGTGCGTTTCCATTAGCGGTTGCGCGCGCGCGCTGAGCCAATTGGGGTTGGGGCGTTTTAAATCCTGTTGCCATTCACTCAGGGCTTCATAACGGTGTGCGGGGTTTATGCTGAGTGCTTTTTCCAGGGCCCTGTCCAGCCAGTAAGGTACCAATGGGTTGTGTTTCATCGCGGAGATGTATTGGAGTTTTTGGAAGCTTTTTAAATCCATGGCCTTACTGTAGGCGCTGCCGTAGGGCAGTTTCCCGGTCAGCATTTCGTAGAGCAACACCGCCAGGGAGAACTGGTCCGACGCTTCGCTCGCCGCCCCGCCGTAACGGTATTCGGGTGCGGAATAATCAAGCGTGCCGAGGATATTGTCGCGTGTAAACGGCGCCCCGGCTTCCTGCACACCGGCCACCCAACAGGAACCGAAATCCACAATCATCGGCCCTTTGCCGCTGATAACAATGTTGTCTGGCTTTAAATCCTGGTGCAGGGTTTCCTTGCGATGGAAGGCGCGTATACCACGAATCAAACCTTCTGTAAGCTCCACGGCGTCCAGGATCGATAAGATGCCGCGCTCTTTCAGTAGTTGGGTGAGGGTAGGGCCAGGAATATATTCAGTGAGGTAATACAAACACGAACGCGCTTCCGCGGCGGGAATCACGCGCACTACCGCCGGGCTATGAATGCGCGCGCCTATCCAGGCTTCCATGACAAAGCGTTCGATAAACGCCTTGTCATCCTGGTAAAGTTCGGACGGGGTTTTCATCACCAGCAAATTATTTTTTTCGTCTTCCACCAGGTAAACCTGGCTCCGCGTTGATTCGTGCATAATTTTTTTGATGCGCAAACCATCAATACTTTGACCCGGCGATAACACGGGCGGAAATGGCAAGCGCGACAAAACCTGGACGGCGTCATCCTGCCCCGCTGTGCCCAAATTTTCCACACGCAATGCCTGGATACTTAAATTGTCCTGGCTATTATGTTGCAGCGCGAGGGGCAGCGCCCGGCTCACCAATTCATCGAGGTTGTCGCGGTTATTTAAAACCAGGCTTTTAAATTCGGCCGCTGGAATTGCTTCGTGAATGCCATCGCTGGTCAAAATAAAAATATCGTCGCGTTGCAATTCCAGGCTGTGCATATCCACTTCAAGGTAAGGATCGGCGCCCATGGCCCGGCTTAGATGCGTGGTGAGTTTATCGATGCGCTGGGTATGGTCACGCGTGAGCAATTCCAGATTGTCGTCGCGCAAACGGTACACACGCGTATCGCCGACATGGAAAATAAATCCGCTGTTGCCTTTCAATACCAGCGCGGAAAACGTAGTGAGATAACCTTCACCATAAATCGAGTTCTGGCTTCGTCCCCATAAACTGGAATTCAAACTTTGGATCACGCGCACCGCAGACTGTTGCGTGCGCCAGGTATCGGGCGTCGCATAATAATCGCTAAGGAAACCGGCAATGGCAGTCTGGCTGGCTTCGCGCGCGGCTTTGCTGCTGCTAACACCGTCGGCAATAGCAACAGCTATACCCTTGGTGGTGAGCAAATTGCCATCGGGGATGCGCGCACCTACAGTATCCTGGTTTTCCGGCTTGCGGCCTGCATCGCTTTTTTGCGCGAAAGCAATTTGCAGAACTGATTGCAGGTGATCCATAGGGTTATTCTATAAAAAGAAAAATGTTCGCAAGAAAGCTTGGAAAATTTGCATTGGCACCATCTTGCAGCAGAAACGCAGTATAGCCCGATGAGGCAATCGAAGACAGGATGTCGATGATTAGCCTCCATCGGTGGGTTCACGGCGTGCCTCACCGGGCTATACAGCGCTTTTCTGTGCGCGTGGTTTTTTTAACTCACTTCAATACGATGCAAGGAACCGTCTTCATTCACCTCAACAACATGGCCTTTGGGCTCCTTCAGGAATTGCACGAACACCAGGCCAATCGCTGCGGCACCGGCAAGCATATAGAAGAAGGCCTGGATATCGATGAAGGTATTCATCGTCAGGAAAAACAGCGCACCGGTATTGCCGTAGGCGCCGGCAAGCCCGGCGATCTGGCCGGTCATGCGGCGCTTAATTAAGGGCACTACGGCAAACACCGCTCCGCAACCGGCTTGCACGAACAGCGAACAAATAAATACGGCGGCAAATGCAAGGTACAGCGGCCAGCCGGCATTAATTTGCGACAGCAATAAATAACCGGCGGTCACACCGGCGAGGATCAGTGTCATGCTGGAGCGGCGGCCGAACTTATCGCTTGCCCAGCCACCACCCGGCCGCGCCACCAGGTTCATAAATGCGAAAGAACCGCCGAGCATGGCCGCCTGGGTTACGCTTAAGTCGGCAAAGGTAGTCATAAAAAATGCGGGCAATACTGATACCACCGCAATTTCAGAACCGAAGGTCGCAAGGTAGGCCCAGCTTAAAATCGCTACTTGCTTGAATTCATATTTGTCATGTTCGGGCGCGCCTTTTTTCAACATATCTTTATTGACACGATAAATTTGTGAAAACTGGAAGATAAATAACCCGAGCAATACCGCATACAACACATAGGTTGCTGCATGGCTTAACAGGCCGAGGTTGGTGGGCGACATTTTCCAGGCCAGTACCGCGAGGATTAAATACATGGGCACATTCATCATCAGGTAAAACACAAAATCCTTTTTGCTGGTGACCTCCAGGCCGCCGGATTTTTTGGGTTTGAAATAAGTTGATCCTTTCGGTGTGTTGCGCACAGTTAAATAAAAAGCCACGCCATACACCATGGCAATAATCGCAGCGGTGCCCATGGCGTAGCGCCAGCCATCCTCGCCCCCGAATACATGGATTGCTAAAAAAGGTAAGGTGAATCCGGCCGCGGCCGCGCCAAAATTCCCCCAGCCGCCGTAGATCCCTTCCGCCAATCCGACCTGGCGTGCGGGAAACCATTCACTGACCAGGCGGATGCCAATCACAAAACCGGCGCCGACAAAACCCAATAAAAAACGAAAGAGCGCGAGTTGCTCGTAAGTCTGCGCGGCGGCGAAGGCAATCAGGATCAGACCGGAAAAAAACAGCAATACTGAATAAATTGCGCGCGGGCCAAATTTATCCACCAGGCTACCCACCAGGATACGCGCAGGAATTGTCAGTGCCACGTTCAGGGTCAGGAGTGCGGCCCATTGTTGCGGCGTCATATTAAAAGACGCGGTAATCAGCGGCTTCAATGGTGGCAAGCTGAACCACATTACGAAGGTAAGGAAAAACGCGAACCAGGTGAAGTGTAACGTCGCAACGGATTTATTGGAGAAATCCAGAAGGTTTAAACGATGTGTGCTCATGGCATATTTTCCGGCAGGCAATTTTACAGGATTAGCGGAGGTGCACCCGGTTGGAGCGGTGTTGACCCTGCTATCGGGAAGTGCACAGACTTCTACAGCCGATTTTGCAACCCCTATGCCAACACCCGAGCGGTGCATTCCTGGATGGTTTTTTTGAGCGATACCCCGTTTGGGAGCAAATTGCACGGGCGGTGTGCGCCAAATCAAAGCCGAAAATAAATATTTTGGTTCCCCATGGTGCAATCGCGGGCGTTCGGGTGGCTATGCACCTTTTTGGCCGGACGAAGGGCAACGAGGAATTGCCTTGCGGTAAAAAATGCGTGAAGAAGAAGCAAAGTAAGTCGTTGATTGCCAATGGCAGTGACCTAAATATCGGTTTTTCCAATATTTTTTATGAAACCAATAACCAACTTTGTGCAAGGCTGCTTTGTCGGTTTGCACTTAAATGATGTAAACAACCTGTGCATAGTGTTCAAAGATTGTGCTTTTTATCGCTGATTTTGCCGGAGTTTTAATCTGGTGCATAAAAATCTTATTGCGATAAGCGTATTTTCGCTTTTGTGGCTTGGTTATTGCTGAGTGCGCCTCATTAGATAACCTTGAGGTTTGGGTAATGAGTGGAAATAGTGCAAAGCTGAATATATTCTCGTTTGCGGGTAAAACGAAAATCCTGCACCTGACATGGATAGCCTTCTTTATTACGTTTATCGTCTGGTTTAACCACGCCCCACTGTTGCTGGCCATCCAGCAGAGTTTTGGTTTAACCGAACAACAGATAAAAACCCTGCTGATACTCAACGTAGCGCTCACCATTCCCGCCCGCATTGTGATCGGAATGCTGGTTGATTCATTCGGTCCGCGTAATATTTATTCGCTATTGCTCATTATTACCGGGTTCCTCTGCCTGTTTTTTTCCCTGGCGACCAGTTTTGAAGCGCTGGCGTTGGCGCGTTTTCTGTTGGGGTTTGTGGGGGCCGGGTTCGTTATCGGTATCCGTATGATCAGCGAATGGTTTCCCGCGCGCCAAATGGGGTTGGCAGAAGGAATTTATAAAGGGCTGGGCAATATAGGGTCGGCTGCCGCGGCCGTTAGTTTGCCCACCATTGCATTGGTTGCCGGTGGTGAGGAGGGTTGGCGTTATGCCACCGGTTTAACCGGCCTTATCGCGTTTGTATATGCGTTTATTTATTACGCCTCGGTAACCGACACCCCGGCGGGCTCAACCTATTTCAAACCGAATAAATCCGGCGGCTTGGAAGTCACCAGCAAAAAAGATTTTATCCTCTACTTGCTCGTCAATGTTCCCATGTATGGCGCGCTTGCATTGCTCGCCTGGAAAGTTAATTCGCTGGGCTTAATTACCACCACCACGATGTACGCTATTGATGCCGTATTGGTTGCCATCTTTTTATTGCAATGCCGCAAAATTTACAGCTTGAACCAGCAGGTTTTTTCCAAACCCGTCGATAAATTGCAGCAATACAAATTCAAGCAGGTTGCAATTTTAAGCCTCGCCTACGCTGTTACCTTCGGTTCTGAATTGGCAGTAGTTTCCATGTTGCCGATGTTTTTCCAAAATACATTTGCCGTTCCCGTAGCGCTCGCCGGTGTTTTTGGTGCCTGCTTTGCGGGCGTGGATATTGCCTCTTGCCCATCCGGTGGCTGGATCAGCGATAAGTTCGGCCGCAAAAAGTCCCTGGTGGTTTTACTGGTGGGGGCGGCTATCGGATTTTTTGCCATGTCGATGATTACCAGTGCTTGGCCCATTGCACTCGCTGTTGCCACCATGATGTGCTGCTCATTCTTTTTAGGTTCCGCCGCCGGCTGCGTATTCGCGGTAGTACCTTTGATTCGCCGCAGCCTTACCGGGCAAATCGCGGGCATCGTAGGCGCATACGGCAATATCGGTGCGGTGGTTTTCCTCACCGTATTCTCCTTTGTCAGTACCCCGGCATTTTTCCTTACCATCGCGGCGAGTATTGCCGTTACCGCCGTGGCCGCGATGTTATTGGAAGAACCCAAAAGCAGCATGTTTGAAGTTCTGCCCGATGGCCGTGTGCAAATGGTGGAAATGCACTGATGAACGACTGGCACCTCAACAGCAATTTAAGTTTTACTGTCGGTCAATTTTCATCGCCGGGAATTAAGTTGCAAAACGAAGATGCCATTGGTATTCGCATTCCCGAAGGCATGTTGCTGGATACCAAAGGCGCTGTTGCCATTATTGCGGACGGGGTAAGCGCTGCTGAAGCAGGGAAAGAGGCCAGCGAAACCTGCGTGCGCAATTTCCTCGCCGATTATTTTTCCACACCGGATACCTGGACAGTAAAAAAATCCACCACGCAAGTCTTGGTTGCGCTGAATCGCTGGTTATATTCGCGCGGCCAACATTTCCGTGAAGCGCAAAAAGGTTTTGTCAGTACGCTTAGCTGCATTATTTTCAAATCCCAGAGTGCATATATTTTCCATGTGGGTGATTCGCGTATTTATCGCTTGCGTGCGGGTAAACTGGAACAGCTCACGCGCGATCACCGCACGATAATTAGCGAAGACCAGTCCTACCTGGTGCGCGCCATGGGGTTGGATGTATCGCTTGATGTGGACTGCAAAACTATCGATCTGGAAGAAAACGATATTTATTTGCTCACCACCGATGGCTTACATGATTTTGTCAGCGATGAAAAGCTGGCCGGCTTTCTAGCATTGGCGGGTGATGATTTTGAAACCCTGGCACAACAATTGGTTGCCATGGCGGCGGCCAATAACAGCGATGACAACATCAGTTGCCAAATACTGCGCATTGATTCGCTGCCTGCACAAAATGTGGATGACGCCTGCCAGAAACTCAGCGCCTTGCCGTTTCCGCCGCACCTGAACCCGGGC
This sequence comes from uncultured Cellvibrio sp., assembly GCA_946480695.1. The sequence continues at coordinate 66,127 of CAMLKG010000003.1, read as the reverse complement.
ATGGTTATAGATGGTTATCGTATCGATAAGGAGTTGCACGCGAGCAGCCGCAGCCAGGTATATCTGGTAACGGATACCGAAACCGGCCAACAATACTGTATGAAAACACCATCCATTAATTTTGTGGATGATCCCGCCTATATCGAGCGATTTATTTTAGAGGCCTGGATCGGCAGCCGTATCCATAACTCCCACGTGGTCAAGGTAATTGCAACAAACAAAGCGAAAAGCTGCCTCTATTATTTAATGGAATACGTTGACGGTATTACCCTCAGCCAATGGATCAAGCAAAATCCGAAGCCCCCCGCACAGGATGTCATTTACCTGGTGGAACAAATTTGCAAAGGGCTGCGCGCTTTCCATCGCCGTGAAACCCTGCACCAAGACTTGCGTCCCGCCAATATCATGGTGGATCGCAACGGTGAAATAAAAATTATTGATTTTGGTTCATGCCTGGTAAAAGGCATCGCTGAAATCAGCTCGCCAATTGCCCGCGAACGGATTTTGGGCACTGCTGAATATTCACCGCCGGAAACTATTTTGCACGGCCGCAGCGATGAAAAATCCGATCTTTTTTCGCTCGCGGTTATTGTGTTTGAAATGCTTACCGGCACCGCCCCTTTTGATGGCAAGCTGGGCAGTTGCCGCAATGAGCGCGCTTATTTAAACACACGTTATAATCCCACCTACGACATTAACCCGCTTGTCCCCTTCTGGATGGATGGCGCCATCCGCAAAAGCCTGCGCTATGACCCGGAGCGCCGCCATGGCGATGTCTCGGAATTCCTGCACGAACTGCAACACCCCAATCCCAAATACAAGCAACACTATCGCGCGCTATTGTTGGAAAAAAATCCGGTGCGCTTCTGGCAATACCTTTCCGGCGGTTTGTTTGTGGCCTTTTGTGTGGCTTTGTATTTTTAGGTGTGTTCTGTCAGGTTTAACCTTTCGGTAGCATATATTGCTTATGGTATTTATATAATGCGAAAAAAATACACAGGATCACTTGGTGAAACCCAATTTCCTACGGAATTGCATACTTCTGTTGAGCTTTGCTTTCCCGTTGAGTCGCGGTAGTAGATTGCAATCGTTCTGTTTTGTGCTTGGGCAGAAAGCGCCATAGATAACCAGGCTTTGCATTTATCTTTTTGGGAATCCACGTCTAACGAACATAACGTGTGGACGCCGTATCCATTGTTTACGTGAAGTGCATGATCAACCCCAAGATAAGTTATCTTTCCTTCACAGTTGTAATCTGCACTTACATAGGAAGAAATTGCCAATAGCACAAAAACTATAATTTTTTTCATTAGATGTTCTCCATGTTTTAATTACAAACCATCCTCTCGATCGGCTTGTGATAATTTGTGGTTTACTTTGGGATTAGGCGATAGTGACCTGATTATCTAGCCACACTTGGCTAAGCGGCGGTTGAATTTTACGCGGATTTTGCCGGGTAGCAACTGGGGGAAAGAAGTTGCAACAAATGGAATTAGTAGGACGGACCCAGTAAACGTCAAAAAATAGCTATTTGTGACGTGCCTCGCTTGGAGGCAGGCTTTGCAGCCGAGCGGGGCTCTGGCATATCATTGTGCATAACTTATGGGTTGCCTGGCCCAACCAATACAAGCTAAGGATTACCCATCATTAAAAAAGTTGCACAGCAACAGGGATAATTAATACCACAACCACTGCACTCGGGAGTGCTTGCAATTCCCATTAATAAGCACATGAGGCAGATATGAAAAATTTCCAGCCGCGCATCATAGGTTGCGTGTTTTTAGCGTTAGTGGTTGCAGCACCGCTGGTGGGTGCGCAAACCGAAGATTACGTTGCGGATAGTATTTTTACCCAGGGCATAGAGGGCCCGGCGGTGGATGCGCAGGGTAAGTTATATGCGGTGAATTTTGCTCGGGAGGGCACTATTGGTATTGTGGATAAAAAACATAATGCGCAATTGTTTGTCACCTTGCCGCAAGGCAGTACCGGGAATGGTATCCGCTTTGGTCGCAATGGCTATATGTATGTGGCGGATTATTCTGCGCATAATATTCTAAAGATCGATCCGAAAACCAACGTCATCAGTGTGTATGCGCATAGCGATAAAATGAACCAGCCAAATGATATTGCGATAGCTAGATCCGGCATTATTTATGCGAGCGATCCCAACTGGAAAGACAATACCGGTAATTTATGGAAGGTGGCCGTGGATGGTACTGTGTCGTTGCTGGAAACCAATATGGGCACGACCAATGGTGTTGAGGTCAGCGCCGATGAAAAACATTTATACGTAAATGAAAGCGTGCAGCGCAAGGTCTGGAAGTACGACATTGACCAGGCGACGGGCAATGTAAAAAACAAGCGGCTGTTAATCCAATTTAATGACCATGGCCTGGACGGTATGCGTTGCGATGCGGCAGGCAATTTATATATTGCGCGTTATGCTGCCGGTGAAGTTGCCGTGGTATCTCCGCAGGGCACCTTGCTGCAACGCATTCAATTAAAAGGCCAAAAGCCGACCAATGTCGCGTTTGGCGGTCAGGGTGGACGAAGTGTGTATGTTACCCTGCAAGATCGCGGTGCGATTGAAACTTTCCGCAGTGAATTGCCGGGGCGCGAGTGGTTGTTACTCACAAGATAAAATGACATTGATTGAATTTGCGTAATGGGAATTACACAAGGATTAAAAGCCCGTTTGGTGATGCGGGCTTTTTTAATGGGCAAACTTTACCTGGTTAACCTTATTGCGGCGGTGATAAGCGGTCCCAGATTTCCTGGGCGTTATAGCTGTTTTTTTCCGGGCGAATTCCCCTGCCCATATGGATATCCAGCAAGGCGAGCGTATAGGTTTCCACCATGGGTTCCTGTGCAGGTGTGCGCCGGATTTGGCTGCGGCAACCCAGTAAACCGCATTGGCGTGTCCGGGTTAGGTCAGTTGTGGAAGGCCATCCATCCTGGTGATCCAATAGGCGAATGCGTTCCTTGCTTACTGCAAACCAATCGTAACCCGCAGCGAGTGTGAGTTCAGCCGCGCGTCGCAACGCATAATTTTTTGCGGCGTTGCGCTGGTTGCCCCGCGCTTTGAATTGCACGCGATAGCTGGTGTTGTCCAATGCAATTTCCTGGTAGCCGACGCCATCATTTTTAGCAGCGCGGTAATTGGAAACGCTGCTGCACGCTGTTATCGACAAGGCGACAAACAAAATTAGAAATATGTTCATTTTGTTTCCCCCGCATGGGTGTGGTTAGACCAGTGTTGTTCTATAGCGCGCTGTTCGGCAGTGGCATCAAAGGCTTCGCCTTCAATCATTTCATCCAGTGCATCGTCCAGTTTTGAGCCGCCGCTTGCCGGTTGGTAATCGCCTGCAACACGGGTTTCCTGCCCAATGCTGGTTACCAGCTCCCAGTGGTTATCGGTGCGGCACGCAATATTTTCTGTAGCATTTTCGCGCTCCATTAACTGGAATTGTCGACAGTAATCACCGCGTTTATTGATAAACGTCAGGCGCGGTTTAACCTGGCTGCCATCTGCCAGCGATTGTTCGGAACCACTCGGATTTTGTTCAAGTACCCGGGCGATGGCATTCCAGTCGCGCGCCGCTTGATCGGTCGGCAACCATTGCACAACACCTATGCCCATCAGTACGGCTGCGCAGGCGGCCACCGCGGCATAGCGTTGGAAACCCGGCAGTTTTTTGCGCGCCGGAAACGCGATGACATTGGTGGCCGGTTTACTGTCTTCATCCAGCAGGCGGCTGACAGCGGCGGACATGGGATGTTCATCAATACGCGCATAGTGGCGGGCGACCTGTTCATCCACCATGGCTAAGTCTGCAAGGCGGTTCGCGAGGCTTTCATCTTCGCTGATCCCCTGGCGAATCATTTCCATTTCGTCCTCGGGTAATTCGGCATCCAGGAAAGCGGAAAGTTGTTCATCGGAAATTTTCATATGCGGTTCCTCAGGTGCCTTTGTGCGCCGGTGTTCCGGAAACAGGGTTCAAAAAACCGGCGAGGGCAATACGCGCACGCGCGAGCCTGCTCATTACCGTTCCGGTGGGTATGCCCAGTGTTTCGGCCACTTCCTTATAAGACATTCCCTGCACTGCCACCAGGGCAATGATGGAGCGCTGTTCGTCGGGCAATTGGTCCATGGCGGCATCCACCTGCGCAAGGGCTATCTGGTTGTGGATGGCTTGTTCACCATCCGTCGCTGGTTCCTCCGTGTCATCCAGCGCATAGGTGTTGCGCTGGCGGACTTTGCGCGCGCGGTATTCGTCTATCCACAAATTGCGGCACACCCGGAAGGCCCATTTTGCGGGCTCAATGTCGTCCGGCAGGCCGCGCTCCAGTAACCGCTCAAGGGTGTTTTGCAGCAAGTCATCGGCATCGGCGGCGGAGCCGGTAAGCGAATAGGCGAAACGGCGTAGCATGGGCGCCAAACGGGTGAGTTCTGGTTTAATCGTTGGGTTTGTCATAACGGCGGTCTTTTTCTCGCTTTGGCTCGGCCGGGGCGATCAGCTTCCCCGGGTATCTATCCAGTAAACGGCCCGGTATTGATTTTATTCCCGCCTGAAAGGTTTTTTTCAGGAATTTTTTTTCCGCAAAAACGTTTTCTAGTGAAGGCCGATCCATTTTTGTGTTTAATTTTCCTATCCCATTGAGTGAAACCCCATGAAACCTTTATCCCTGACGACTTTCTTCCTGGCCTGCCTGTGCCATGCCGCCGCTACGCAAGTGCTGGATACTGTTGAACACCAGGTTAACGGCGTTACGCGCGAACTGGAGCGGGTGAGCGGCGAGGTGCAGGAAGCAATTCGCAAAACGGCGGAAGACGAACTGTCCACGCAAGGATTGCTGGATAATCCCCTCGATAACCCGCTCACCGATGCCGTTACCCAAACCGCCGATGACCTGGCGGCCAATGGTTTGGCGAAGGTACTGCCGATCCTCAACCAACGGGGTGAAACCCTGTTTGTGGAGGTGCGTGTAGAGGATAGCTGGCGCGCGGTGGAACGCGAATGGTTAATGATGCTTGACCAACCCGGTTTGAAAGCATTGGCGGTTCTCGATGTTGAAATTATCGAGCAAACCAGATTTGCCGGACTTGGGTTGCAACTGGTGCGTTTTCGTGTTCCCGGGGCGCTGGATTCCTATGCGGCGTTGAAAAAACACCTGCCCGCGCATTTGCATGAGCAACTGGACCGCAACCATGTTTATGCGCCCCAGGCGACAGGTGTCACCCCTCCTGCGAATGGTTCGGCAACGGCAAATAGTCTGGTAATCGTGGAGGGTGGCTGCAACGCGCAACGTATCGGTATGGTTGATACCGCCATCAATACCCGGCACCCGGCGTTTGCGCGGAGCCACATTGAATTAAAAGACTTTGCCGGTAAAGAATTCCCGGCGCCCCTTGCACACGGTACGGCGGTCGCCGGGGTGTTGGTGGGCAGTGGGGCGGGATTGAAGCCCTTGTTACCGGCGGCCCACTTGTATGCGGCCTCGGTATTTTATCCGCGCAATGAATATACCCAGGGGGCGACTATGATCAACCTGGTGCGCGCCCTGGATTGGCTGGTGGAAAAAAAGGTTGCGGTGATCAATATGAGTTTGGCCGGGCCAGATAATAAAATCCTCGCCCTGGCCGTGGGTAAGACCCTCCAGGCGGGGGCCGTGATTGTCGCGGCTGCGGGTAATGAAGGCCCGGCGGCACCGCCCATGTACCCGGCGGCTTATCCCGAGGTTATTGCGGTGACGGCGGTGGATCAGGGCCAGCGCATTTATCGCTGGGCGAACCGCGGGGATTACATTGATTTTGCTGCCCTGGGTGTTGCCGTGTTGACGGCGCGCGGTGATGGTGGTTTCGGCAGGGAAAGCGGCACTTCCATGGCGGCACCGGTGGTAGCGGCGGCGGCCGCCTGTGCTGCAAATGAAGTTCAAAAATCCGCTGGCGGGAATTCGCTAACAGGTATCAGGGAACGATTAATAAATCGCGCAACCGATTTGGGGGTGCCGGGCCGCGACCCGATATTTGGTTACGGCCTTATGCAGTGACACCAGGCACTTTTTAAAACCCGCACCTTAAAAACCAGCCTTCAACGTTAATGAACTGATGGTTTCTGAATAGTTCGCGGAATCCAGGTTAGAGGTGTAATCGCCCCGCTCCACTTTTCCCACCAGGCTTAACCAGCTATTGGCCTCCAGTTGCCACTCCAGGGTAGTTACATTGCGTTTATCCTGGCGTTTTGCTTCCAGGGCCGGGGTTATCGCGGAGTAATCGCGGTCATCGTAGCGCCAGCCCAACTGTAGGCGATTATTCTTCGTGCCTAGTAAAAATTGATGGCTAAGGCTGGCCCGGAAACTGGTACCGTCAAAATCAAATTCGTTGGCTGAAGCCTTCTCGGTTTCATCGGCAATTCCCAGCGTGATAAATGTTTTTCCTTGTTGGAAAAACAAAAACACATCGCCGTTTACACTGTGGTTGCTGGCATTGCGTTCGCCGCTGGTTGGAAAATCCTTGTCCTGGTCATTAATTGCCGCGCGCACAAAAATGGTTTGGTTAAACAACCGTGACAGGTAAAAGCTGCGTTGTTGCAAGGTCAGGAAGTCCCTGCTGTCCAGCGCGGCATCCGCGTAGTGATAGCTCAATCCCGCCGTTAAGGGGTGGAAACTGTAGCTGCCGTCCACGAAGGCCTGCTTGATTGCCAAATCAAAAGCGCTGTTATCCTGGTACGTTTTATTGTTGTAACTCAAACCGCCTTTCATTTTTATTTTTTCCGTGGCTTGCCACTGGGTGTTGGCGCGCGCGTTGAATAACATCGCCCAATCGCCCGTCGCTGAATTCCGGTCGAGTTCTATAACCGACAAATTGGAGTCGTATTCGGCACCGGTTTCCAAATCAACTGTTGCAGTGGGGGTTGCCGCCATCACGGAATTAATAAACGCAATGCTGCTGGCGAGAAGTGAAGAAAAAATAATGTTGTTCATGATAATTGCTCCGCAGGAATAACCGGCGCCGAGGCGCCGATCCAGGCAGGTTGCGAACGGAATTAATTGCCGAGTTTCAGGCTATCGCCAAGCGCGGTATTGATAGTGCTATCCACGGCGGTATTGATGGAGGAATTGATTGCATCCTCAACACCGGTTTGGACGCTGTTATTGATGGTGTTGCTGACGGTATTGGAAACTGATCCTTCAATGGAACTGTCAACCCATTGGCTCACGCTGCCTTGCACTTTATTGTCCACCGCTGCTGTCGCTACTGCGTTGATTTGCTTATCCACTACCGCATTTACCTGGTTGCCAAGATTGCCGAGATTTTGTTGGACCTGGGCATTAGCATTGTTTGTTTGGGTGATTGATCCCGACAGGCTTTGGTTGGCAGTTGCAGCCAGGTTTGCCGCACCTTTTTGGCCCTGCTCAAGCAACGCCGCTTTTTGCGCATCTATCGTTGCCAGGGATTTTTCCGCACTTAATACCGCGTCACCCTTGGCACTTACCGCTGTTGACGCGGTGCTGTTCAATGGCGCTGGCTCAGCGGTTCCAGGTTCGCTTTCTTCAGTGGCTTCGGGTGCCGGGGTCGCAGTGGTGTGTTGCTGTGCGGAACCGCTCAATGAAAGGCTGGCTCCCTGGGTATTGCTTTGGCTGTTAATAGTGGCCCGGGTAGTGGTATCGGTGCTGGCAGCCACAGAAATATCGGCAGCCCAGCCAGCGTTGGCAGTAAGGCCGCAAATGACCAGTAATAAAATATTCTTGTTCATGATGTAATCCTCTGGGTTCGGGTTAGGCAAGCCGGAATGTTTGGCTTGTAACCTGTTAACGAAAGAGGATGTATTTTTATTCCCGACGACATAAAAAATTTTTTAACAAGCCGGGTTTTAACGGGATTGGGATGGAGAAAAAAGCCACCGGGATTCCTCCGCAGTGGCTTTCCGGGCTCGGTTTATGCAGCGGTTATATAAACCGGCAAGGTGAATTCCTGGCGAATGGATTTACCGGTTAGGCTACATTGCGTTTTAGTGAACGCATACGGTTATGGCATTCCTGCATGGATATAAGGATGTAATTGAGCGCGATGGTGAAATCGACTGAAACAACTTCTGCCTGGGCTTTTTTAACGTGTTCAAGCGTCCTGTCTTCCAGCTCTTCCAGGCGCGCTATATAGGTTTTGGATTTGTTGGATTTAATGGCCGCGAGCAAGTCGGTATAGGTTTTATGTAAAGCGCCGCCGAGGGTTTGCCCTCCTTCCACTTCACCCTCACGCGCATAGAGCAGGGGCTGCAATCTCACCAGGGCGTTTTGGCGCACATCAATCATTTCCTGGAATACATTTTCATACCCCGATCCCTTGAGTTCCACCTTGGCGTCGGTATAAAACTTCACACCGTCGTTTAACACTTTGATGAGATCGCGAATTGCTGAAATTTCACTGGTCGCCATGATAATTCTCCATTGATGTAGGTAATGGACATGTTTCGAGTTGCTACACCCTAGGACCTAAATTTTTTATTAAAAGTTGCAGTGCCTATACCAACGGATTAAACGGACTAACGGATTAAACGGACCAAACGGCATGGTCGGTGAAAAGTCATTCCCCGCTGTACAGTTCCCGTGGGTATTGCGCCTGGTTGCCGGGCGTTGCGAATATCCGGCGAGGTTCCATTGCGATGCAGCTTGTGCGAGGCCGAACCAGGTTCGACTTTTGCCGGGGTGCATGTTGATGACGATAAACGAAACATCGAACCTGTTTTATCGCTTCGTTTTAACGGCAAACGGGATGGGCAGAAGGTGTTCCATCTCTTGGTCGCAGGTTGTTTTTCTGTAAATAATTTTCTTCTCATGGCACGTTTTTGATGGTAATCTGGCTAAAAATGATCGTTTTTTCTGCTTTTATTGAGAAAGTCCAATGCCAGAAGAAAATAATTTACATAATAACCTTAAGGGTAGGCTCCTTAGTTCAATCGGTAAGGGCTTGGGCGAGGTAACAAGCCAACCCTCGGTTGCGGATACCGGGTTGCTTGGGTGGAACCTGCTGCGCGAGGATGTCAGCCTGCCGGTGGCCGTACTCAGCGAGAGCCGGTTGCAGCACAACCTGCAATGGATGAAAGCTTTTATTAATACCTACGGGCTGAAACTCGCACCTCACGGTAAAACCACCATGAGTCCGGCGTTATTCCATCGCCAATTGGAGGAGGGGGCCTGGGGGATAACCCTGGCGACGGCCCCGCAAGTCCGGGCCGCCTATGAATTTGGGGTGCGCCGCGTCATCATGGCCAACCAGCTGGTGGGCAAGGCCAACATGGCAATCATCTCCCGCTTGCTGGAAGATCCTGCCTTTGAATTATTTGTGATCGTTGACTCGGCGGCCAACGCCATCCGGTTGGGTGAGTTTTTCGCTGCCAGGGGCCAGCGTCTCAATCTCCTGTTGGAATTGGGGGTAATGGGTGGCCGCACCGGCATACGTTCCCCGGAAGACCACGACCAATTGCTCGCCGCTATCGCCCGCTTTCCCCAAGCCCTCGCCTTGAGCGGGGTGGAGGTTTATGAGGGGGTACTGAAAGACGAGCCTTCCATCCGGGAATTCCTGCGCGCTGCCGTGCGCGAATTGCTGGTATTGGAAGCCGGTAACCACTTGCACGGCGGGCGGGTAATCCTCACCGGTGCCGGTTCGGCCTGGTTTGACCTGGTCGCTGAAGAGTGGAGCGGGCTCGCCCGGTCCTGGGGCGGCGGCGAGTATAGCCGCCCGCTGGATATAGTCTTGCGTCCGGGTTGTTACCTGACCCACGACGTCGGCATCTACAAGGCTGCCGAAACCCGTATTCGCACCAGCAACCCGGTTGCGCGTGAAATGCAAACCAGCCTTTTGCCGGCGTTGCAGCTCTGGGCTTATGTGCTTTCCATTCCTGAGCCCGGCCTCGCCATCCTCGGCCTTGGCAAACGCGATGCCGCCTTTGATGCAGGCTTGCCGATCCCGGCGATGCACTACCGCCCCGGACGTGATTCGGCGCCCGCTATTGCGCCCGCCGGTTGGAAACTTACCGCCATGATGGACCAGCACGCCTTTATGCAAATCCATACCGGCGACGATCTTGCCGTGGGTGACATGCTGGCGCTGGATATTTCCCATCCCTGCCTGACCTTCGACAAGTGGCGGCAACTTTTGGTGGTTAACGACAGCTATACGGTGGTGGACGCCGTAGAAACTTTTTTTTAAGGGGCTGGTGTGGAATCCCTCCCCAGTCCTGGACATTGGCTATTGGTATACGCGTTGGTCAGTATTATCGCGCTGGTTTTATTGATCGCCCGCTACCGCCTGAATCCGTTTATCACGCTCACGCTGGTGTCGCTGGGTTTGGGGTTAATGGCGGGAATCCCGGCAAAGGATGTGGTGTTTGTGTACGAAGCCGGTGTGGGCAAAACCCTGGGGCATATCGCGCTGGTGGTTGCGCTCGGCACCATGCTCGGAAAAATGATGGCGGAGTCCGGTGGCGCTGAACAGATAGCGCGCACATTAATTCGCTGGTTCGGCGAAAAAAATGTGCATTGGGCAATGGTGTTTGTTGCGTTCCTGGTGGGCCTGCCCATTTTTTTTGAGGTCGGATTCGTATTGTTAATCCCGATTGCATTTAACGTTGCGCGCCGCACGGGAACCTCGATGTTATTGGTCGGCTTGCCGATGGTTGCGGGTTTATCCGTTGTGCATGGTTTGGTTCCGCCACATCCGGCCGCGATGATTGCGGTAGGTGAATACCAGGCAAATGTCGGCCGCACGATTTTTTACGCATTGGTGGTAGGAATTCCCACGGCGATAATTGCGGGGCCGCTATTTGCAAAATGGATTGCGCCGCGTATCCCGCTATCAGCGGCGAATCCCCTGGTGAAAGAATTTATCCATGAGGAAAGGGCGCGGGATTTGCCCGGTTTTGGCATTACACTCGCGACGATTATGTTGCCGGTAGTGTTGATGCTGCTCGGTGGTTGGGCTAACCAAATTGCTGAGGCGGGAACTGCCCTTAATGAATTTTTAATGTTTATCGGCAACTCGGTTGTCGCATTGCTAATCGCTACGCTTGTTAGTTTTTATACGCTGGGATTGGCGCGCGGTTTTAATCGCGATTCGATTTTAAAATTCAGCCACGACTGTTTGGCGCCCACGGCAGGAATTACCTTATTGGTTGGTGCGGGCGGCGGACTTAACCGTATTTTGGTGGAAGCGGGAGTTGCCAGGGAAATTGTTGCGGCGTCTGCCGGCATGGCATTAACGCCCCTGGCGATGGGCTGGTTGGTCGCCGCGTTAATGCGGATCGCGACCGGTTCTGCGACTGTGGCAATGAGCACGGCGGCCGGCATTGTTGCGCCTATCGCTCTCGCGGCCGATTACCCGCATCCCGAATTATTGGTTATCGCGACAGGTGCGGGTTCGCTCATCTTGTCGCACGTGAACGACGGCGGTTTCTGGCTGATCAAGGAATATTTCAACATGACCGTGACCCAGACATTAAAAACCTGGACGGTACTGGAAACCATAATTTCGCTTGTCGCTTTCGGTTTTGTTTCGCTGTTAGCGATGTTTTTGTGATGTAAAAAACCATGACTGCATTATTCGATATTGTTTATCACATTCGCGCCAGTCGCGATCGGCTTTCGACCACGGAACAAAAAGTTGCCGATGCGATATTGGAAGATATTGCCTTCGCAGCCAGCGCCAGCATCGACCAATTGGCAACAAAAGCGGGGGTGAGTATTGCCACCATTTCCCGCTTTGCAAAATCGGTGGGCTGTGAAGATATCCGCGATTTGAAATTAAAGCTGGCGCAAGCCAGCGCGGTAGGGACACGCTTTTTAGCGGAGCTTCCCGCCGTGGAAGAGAGCGCATTTTATTCGCAGATTTGCAGCGAAATTGAATCCACCTTGCGTGCAAATTTATCCCGCTATGTGGAATCCGATTTTCGCACGGCGGCGAATTTATTAAATAACGCGCGGCTGATTTACATTGGCGGCATGGGCGGTGCTTCCACCATGTTGTCGGATGAAGTGCAATTCCGTATTGCGCGCCTGGGTATAGCGGTAGCCGCTTACCACGATCCGGTATTGTTGCGCATGTTGGCGGCGACACTGACCGAAAAGGATGTCCTGGTATTGCTATCCGTCACCGGCGTTACACCGGAATTATTGGAAGTGGCGGATATCGCGCGCGAATACGGCGCAAAACTGATTGTACTCTCGGCGCGCCAGTCGCCACTGGCAAAAAAAGCCGACATCGTTATTCCTTTGGTCACGGAAGAAACTGATTTTATCTACAAGCCATCCGCATCCCGCTACGGCATGTTGCTGGCAATCGACATATTGGCCACCGAATTGGCACTGGCACGAAAATCTGAAAGCAAGGAATTGTTGCGCCGGGTGAAATTTGCACTTGATGAATATCGCGGCGGTGACAACCGGTTACCACTGGGTGATTAACCCAATTATTGTTGCAGGATGAGTTGCAGTGAAGTTTGATTTGATTATTCGCAACGCACAGGTTCTGGATGGTTCGGGTGCACCGGCGTTAAGTGCAGACATTGCCATTCATGCGGGAAAAATTGCTGCAATAGGCGCGCTTGCGGATCAGCAAGGTGTGGCAATGCTGGATGCGGATGGATTAATACTTGCACCGGGATTTATCGACGTGCATACCCACGATGACCTGCAAGTCATCCGCACGCCCGACATGCTGGCGAAAATTTCACAAGGCATTACCACGGTGATAGTGGGCAATTGCGGTATCAGTGCAAGCCCCGTCACCCTTAAAGGCAAATTACCGGACCCGATGAATTTGCTGGGCGCTGCGGAAGATTTCCGCTATGTGGATTTCGCCAGTTACAAGGCCGCTGTAAACCAGGCGCAACCGGCGGTCAACGTTGCAGCACTGGTTGGCCACACCGCATTACGCAACAACCATATGGATCACCTGGATCGCACTGCCAGCGCGAATGAAATTGAAATGATGCGCGCACAATTGCGTGCGAGTTTGAAGGAGGGCGCCCTGGGGTTGTCATCCGGCCTTGCATACGCATCGGCATTTTCCGCAACAACGGATGAGGTAAAAAGCCTCGCGCAGGTGTTAAACGAATTCGGTGCAATTTACACCACGCATCTGCGTACCGAATTTGATGAAATTTTGTCGGCGCTGGATGAGGCCTTTGAAATTGGTGAGCAGGCAAACGCACCGGTAATTGTCTCGCACCTGAAATGCGCGGGCGCGGGTAACTGGGGGCGCAGCGGCGAAGTGTTGCAAAAAATGGCGCGCGCCGCAGAGCATCATCCGGTTGCTTGCGATTGTTATCCCTACAGCGCCAGCTCATCGACGCTGGATTTGCAACAGGTAACCGGCGATTTCGATATCGTCATCACCTGGAGCGACCCGCACCCGGAACAAGGTGGAAAAACGCTCGCGCAAATTGCGGGTGAGTGGCAATTGGGTTTGCTGGATGCGGCGAAAAAATTACAACCCGCCGGCGCTGTGTACCACGGTATGAGTGAACAGGATGTGCAAAAAATCCTGGCGCACCCATTAACCATGGTGGGTTCCGACGGGTTGCCGGTTGATCCACTGCCACATCCGCGTTTGTGGGGGGCGTTTCCGCGCGTGCTTGGCCATTACAGTCGCGATTTAAAATTATTTAGCTTGCCCGAAGCGGTGCGCAAAATGACGCGCATGTCGGCGGATCGTTTTGGTTTGGATGATCGCGGCCGGATTGCGGTGGGTGCGGCTGCGGATTTGGTATTGTTTGATCCGCAACAAGTAAAAGATTCAGCAACCTTTTCCCGGCCCCGGCAACTCGCAGAAGGAATTCATTCGGTGTGGGTGAACGGTGCTTTGAGTTACCGGAATAAAACAATGACCGGCCAACGCGCCGGGAAATTTTTGGAAAGGCAGCGCGATTTACGTATCGGGTTTTATTAGGTCGATGTTAAAACGACCGCACGGCAATCAATAAGTGGAATCAAATATGTCCGAAATAAAACGTTATGGTGTTGAAGGCGGTAAAGGTACCGGTGGCCAGCATTTGCCGTTTGCACGCGCGGTGGAAGCGGATGGGTGGTTATATGTCTCCGGCCAGGTACCTATGGTAAATGGTGAGGTTATCGATGGTGGAATTATTCCCCAATCCCACCAGGCTATCAAAAATGTGCTCGCGATCCTGGCAGAAGCCGGTTATGGCACGGAACACGTGGTACGTTGCGGTGTATGGCTGGATGACCCGCGTGATTTTATGTCTTTCAATCGGGTATTTATGGAATATTTCGGCGCAAATCCACCGGCGCGTGCCTGCGTTGTTTCCAGCATGGTTGTGGACTGCAAGGTTGAGGTGGATTGCGTGGCCTACAAAAAGCCGGAATAACCCCAGCATGATTCGCTCTTTATTACTCATTATCAGTTTCGTTTCTGCTTGCGCAAATGCGCAAGTGGAACCCTTGCCGCTAATGCCCTGGCCACAATCCGTGGTGCAACAACCCGGAAAATTACCATTGGGTAATAAATGGCTAATCGCAATGGATACCAAGGGCAACAGCGATATAAAAGCCGCGCTAAAACGCATGGTAAAACGGGCGGAGCAACAAACCGGACAAACAATCCAATGGCAACTGGTCGCAAAAAATAAGGCCAACTTTATAATAAAAACCAATGAAGCAGGCCCCATTTCCAATGTTGTAAAAGATTGGGACGAATCCTACCAATTAATTATCGCAACGAATGCAGCGACATTATCAGCCAACCATTCGTTGGGTATTTTGCGCGGACTTGAAACCCTGTTGCAATTAATAGGTGACCAGCAGCAAAAAATCGGCTTGCCGTTGGTCACTATCCAGGATTCACCGCGCTTTAAATGGCGGGGCTTATTACTGGATACCTCGCGCCATTTTTTTTCGGTCAATACTATCAAACGCCAAATAGATGCGATGGCGGCGGCCAAATACAATATTTTTCACTGGCATTTAACGGATGACCAGGGCTGGCGTTTTGAATCCAGGAAATATCCAAAGCTGCATCAGCTTGCATCCGACGGTGACTATTACCGTCGCGAGCAAATTCGCGAGGTTGTCCGTTATGCCCGCGAACGTGGCATCCAGGTCTTGCCGGAAATTGATATGCCGGGCCATGCGAGCGCAATCGCGGTGGCTTATCCGCAACTCATGTCCGCGCCGGGTCCGTTCGCCATGGAATACCGGTGGGGGGTGCACAAGCCGCTGCTGAATCCCGCCAATGAAAAAGTCTATGAATTTATTGATGGCCTGGTGGAAGAAGTTGTTGAATTATTCCCGTTTGAATACCTGCACATCGGCGGTGATGAAGTTGATCCAGGGCATTGGGATTCCAATTCGGGAATCCGCGCGTTTATGCAAGCGAACCAATTAAAAAACCATCGCGCATTACAGGCCTATTTTAACCAGCGCGTGCAGAGGATACTGCGCAAGCACCAGCGGAAAATGATCGGTTGGGATGAAATCCAGCATAAGGATTTACCCAAGGATATTGTTATCCATTCCTGGCGAGGCCCGGATGGTATAAGTGACGCTGCGAGCCATGGCTTCCACACGATTTTATCTACCGGTTATTACCTGGACCAACCGCAATACGCGGCTTACCACTATCGCAATGATCCTGTTCCGCCTGAGCCCGTGCAGGTCGGTTCAGTGCAACGCACTGAAAGCTGGTATTTCGAAATGCCGCGCAAGCGCGGTAATCCGGTAACGGGAAGCTTCAGCCTTATTGGTGAAAAGAAAAGGCAACGCATTATCGTAGATTTCACGGGCAAGTCTCGCCGTGAAGCCAAAATACGTTATTTGTCATCCAACAAAATGGTGTTTGTGTTGGATACCTGGATGGGCCCGGTTGAGTTTCGCGTGGAGGTTGCGCGCGATAATGTGCTGGGCATGGCGATTGTGGGTAACGCGCCTTATAAAATGGATATTCGTAAAATGATTAATGTGGTCCAATCACCGCAAAAAGATTTGCGCGGGAAAAATTTTGCTGAAAAAAAGCATGCACAAAAACAGCTACCCGGTGGGGAATCCGTGGCGCATTTAAGTGCACAACAACAGCAATTAATATTAGGCGGTGAAGCGGCGCTCTGGACTGAAATTGTGGATGAGCAAAATATTGACCTGCGTTTGTGGCCGCGCGCGTTTGTTGTCGCAGAAAGGCTGTGGTCGGCCCAAAGTTTGCAGGATGAACAAAGTATGTATCAACGCTTGTACCGCGTTGCAAATTGGGCGGAGAAATCCGCCGGTTTACAACATAATCATCAACAGCAAATTGCACTGGAAAATTTGTTGGGTAATGCGGCAAGCGCAACTGAAATCCACGCGATGGAAATCTTTATGCAATTGTTGGAGCCAGCACATTACTACCACCGCCAGCATGAAAAGTCTGCACATGAAAGTTATTCAAAAGCGGACCCGCTGGATCGTTTGGCGGATACATTACCGGCAGAGAATGAAACGCTTCGCCAATTTAATAACCAATTGGCGCAATGGCTTGCCGACCCGCAGGCCAATGCGCTGCTGGAGGAAATAAAATCGCAACTCTTGTTATGGGCTGAAAACCGCAAGGTGCTGGATTCGCTGTTAATACGGCACCCGCAATGGCGGTCGCTGGCCGATAATGCGGATAAGTTGGTCGGTACAGCGCTTATGCTGCTGGACAAGCGTGCGCAAGGGAAGCCATTGCCGGCAACCGAGCGTGAAACTATCGAGGAAATGCTGCAATCACGGCGGCAAATGGATCAGGAAATAATAATAGCCCTCGTCGGTTCGCTGGAAAAAATTCTGTATTCGTTTTCATAAGCCCCGATCACAAATAGTGGTCGGGCAAACTGTAAATACTGTTGACAACGTTGTCCATGTGGCGCAAAGTTAAACAACCCAAAGCTTGGAATCCACAAGCGCAATTATTGTTACTTGCTCCCTGGATAAAAAAAATAATTAAAGCATTGTTCATATGGGTGGGTTGCTATGGCAGAGGTAGCACTGGTTAACAAGTATTTATTGGCCCTGGTTATCGGCGGCATTCTCGCTGCCATTGCGGTTGCAATTTTGCTGGTGCGTAACCGGGCGCTGGCCAAGGTGTTGAGGAAGGGACACATGGTGAAGGAAAACCGTATAGATCCAATTCCGGATACGCATACCACCCATTCAGAAGTACAACAAAAGGAACTCGTCGAAAGGCTGGTGCAATTTATGGAACAAAACAAGCCTTATTTGGAATCCCATATTACCGTGGAGCGTTTGGCAAATAAGTTACAGGTATCGCCCAAGCTTTTATCCAGCACCATCAACAATCAATTGCACGTTAATTTTTTTGAGCTGATTGGTAACTATCGTGTTGCGGAAGCGAAGGAGCGTTTGGCTGATTCCGGGTTGCGCCAGCAATCCATTAGCGAAATTATGAAAAGCTGCGGTTTTAATAGTAAGTCGGTATTCAACCAGGCGTTCAAAAAATCGGTTGGGGTAACACCAAGCCATTATCGGCAACAACATTTACATTAATCGGTGAGTTAAAAATGATGAATGGCTGCCTGCGCAATATACTTATTGTCGGTGGTGGTACAGCCGGATGGATGGCTGCTGCGGCGCTTGCAAAATTTTTGCCCCGGCAAGATTACCAAATTACTTTAATAGAATCTGAAGCCATTGGGACTGTAGGTGTTGGTGAAGCAACCGTGCCGCATATTCGCTATTTTAATGAAGTGCTTGGCATTGATGAAAATGAATTTATCGAAAAAACCAATGCTACCTATAAATTGGGCATAGAATTTTCAAACTGGGGAAAGCTTGGGAGCGTCTATTTACATCCGTTCGGCACCTATGGATTGAGCCGTAACGATATTGGCTTCCATCATTACTGGTTGAAATTATCGCGTTCTGTTAACGCTGGATCAATTGGTGACTACTCCGCGGGTGTGGTCGCCGCCTATGCGGAAAAATTTGCCTACCCGGTGCAGGACCCGCGCTCGTTGTTTTCCAAATACAGTTACGCCTTTCATATGGATGCTTCGCTGTATGCACATTTCCTGCGCGAATACAGTTGCGCGCGTGGCGTGGCCAGGCGCGAGGGAAAAATAGTTGCGGTGAACCGGGATGCCGGCACCGGCGGGATTAGTTCGGTGTTACTGGACTCCAATGAAATCCTCGCGGCGGATTTATTTCTCGACTGCTCGGGGTTTCGTGGCCTATTGATTAACGAGACATTAAAAACCGGTTTCGAAGACTGGAGCCAATGGCTGCCGTGTGATCGCGCTATTGCGGTGCCCTCGGCCAAAACCAGTGATCCGTTACCCTACACCAGGGCGATTGCGCAGGTTGCGGGTTGGCAATGGCGTATTCCCTTACAAAATCGCACCGGCAACGGCCAGGTCTATTGCAGTCACTATATCAGCGACGACGAAGTTGCCGCGAACCTGCTTGGCAACCTCAATGGTGAAGCCCTGGCCAACCTGAATTATGTGCGTTTTAAAACCGGACGGCGCACTTCCTCGTGGAATAAAAATTGTGTGGCTATTGGTTTGTCCAGTGGGTTCCTGGAACCGCTGGAATCAACGAGCATTTATTTAATCCAGCTCGCCATTATGAAGCTAATAGAATTTTTTCCTGCCGCTGGTAACGACGCTGCGTGTAGCGATGAATTCAATCGCGATATGGCGAATGAATATGAGCGCATCCGGGATTTCCTGATCTTGCATTATCATGCAACCGGTCGCGATGACAGTGGATTCTGGAATTACTGCCGCACCATGGATATTCCTGAAAGCTTGCGCTACAAAATAAATTTATTTCGCGAACAAGGCCATGTTGAGCGTTATAAACGCGGCATGTTCCTGGAGCCGAGTTGGGTTGCTGTATGCTTCGGGCAAGGCATAGAACCGCGAGCCTGGCATCCGTTGGTGGATGCCATGGATACCGACGAGCTGGCACAACATTTACGGCAAATGCGTGAATGTATTGCGGCAGGCGTCAACGCAATGCCAAGCCATAGGGACGCGATCAAGCAATATTGTTTTAATAGCCAGGAAAAAAAGAGCTGGCCGCCGGCTGCAATGGATTTATACGGGGTGTTTTCATGAACATGGATGCATCCCGGGTAAAGTCCCGCGCAATAAAACATATCGCTATTGTTGGTGGCGGGATGACCGGATGGACGGTTGCGGCGGCATTAGTGCGCGGTTTGCGCGGCTTGAACATAAGCATTCGCGTTCTGGATAACCATCGTTACTCAGCAGCAGACGCGCCCATTGAGACAACCACACCCGCATGTGTGGCCTTTCACGATTGGCTGGGAATTTCCGAGCCGCAGTTAATGGAAGCGACGGGGGCCAGCTATATTTTAGCGACGCGCTTTAATGGTTGGTCCCACGCGCGCCAAAACTATTTTATGCCGTTTGGCGATCACGGTTTTATGCTCAACCGGATCGACTTTACCCAGTACGCAACCAGTTGTTATTTGCGCGGCAGCGCACTGGACTATGATGATTATTCATTGTCTGCCATGGCCGCGAAAGCGGGAAAATTTTGTCATCCATCGCAAAAAAGTGCGTCAATATTTTCTACCCTCAGTTACGGATTGGTTTTAAATCCCTCCGAATACACCGCATACCTGCGCAAGTTCGCCCTGTCATCAGGTGTTGAACAAAGCGCGGCCGATGTGACCGATATCAGGGTCGATGCTGACGGATACATTGAATCGCTGGGCCTGTTAACGGATAACGAAAAATCCACATTGGTGGCGGATTTGTTTATCGACTGCACCGGTATGCCAGGGCTGTTGATCGAAGGAAAATTAAATGTGCATTGGGATTCGTTCAATGCCGATAGCAACAAACTCCATCCGGTATCACACCAGTTGAACCTTGTGAAGGGCGTGGATGGTGCGCAGGAATTGCCTGTTGCGCGCGAGCTGGAAATAACCAGTACGGGCTGGTTGTATAAAGTCACCAGCCAAACAACGTCAGTCCGTCAATATTATTATCATCAGGGATATACCTCTCCGGCACAAATCGAATCCATGGTTGATGCAGGTTACCCAATCGCACAGGTGCAGGAGGTGCGCACCGGCAGGCGTAAAAATTTCTGGAACAAAAATTGTGTGGCAATCGGACACTCCGCTGCTAATCCCGATGTGGTGAGCATTGGCAAATTACACCTTGTGCAAAGCGCAGTGTTGCGTCTGCTCAGCGTTTTCCCCTCCCGCCTTGATACGACTTTTAATTCCGCGGAATACAACCGGCTCACCCACCTTGAGCTGGATCATATCGAGGATTTCCATACGCTGCATTATCACCTGGCTGGGACAAAGGCCGGGGAATATTGGCAAGCCATTGCGTGTGCAAAATTATCGGATCGATTAAGGCATAAGCTGGAATTATTTCGGCGGCAAGGAATTATCCCTTTTTATGAGGGGGAGACATTTTCTGCCGGTGTTTGGGCGTCGTTGTTATTGGGTAACGGCTATTGGCCGCAAGCATGCACTCCCCTTGTTGATCACCAGGACCAAGCCTGGGTTACGCAACAATTGGAAAAAATGAAAGCGGTGATTGCCTCGGCGGTCGCGCAAATGCCAGGCCATGCAGATTACCTGCGCCGGCAATCACCGGTGCGTGCACAATAAATTAACGCGTTCGTGTTTAGCTATTCGCTTTGTCCATGTGTTGTTGCGTTGGCATAAATGCAGCGGCAAGTGATGTAAAAAATGGTGCACAGTTGTTGTATTGGTGTAAACCGATTATGTGCCTCAAGGGGTTCAATACGAGAGAAAACAACTAAGGGGTTAACTATGTTTACCAAAAACAAAAAGCCGGAAATTTCCGGCAAGCGATTTAAAAAATCCTTGATGGCAGTTTCCATTGTCGCAATAGGTATGCCTGCATTGGCGCAAACCGCTTCATCCGATGAGAACCTGGAAGAAGTTGTGGTAACCGGCATGAAAAGCAGTATTGATTCTGCGCAAGAATTAAAACGTAATGCCGATACGGTTAAAGATGTAATCACGGCCAGTGACATTGGCGCACTGCCCGATAAATCCGTTACCGAAGCACTGCAACGGGTAGCGGGTGTCACTATCGAACGCTTTGCATCATCCGATGATCCGAACCACTTTGCGGATGAAGGTACAGGTGTGCTGGTTCGCGGCCTGGATCGGGTGCGCAGTGAAGTGAATGGCCGCGACGCGTTTAGCGCTAATCCCTGGGGCGGATTGAACTACGAAGATTTTTCACCGGAATTATTAAGCTCGGTTGAAGTCGTTAAAAACCAAACGGCGGACCTGATTGCCGGTGGTATTGCGGGAACGGTAAACCTGGTTACACGCAAACCATTCGATTCAAATGGGCGCATGGTTTCTTTCAGCGCCAAGGGCAGTTACGGTGATTTCCGTGAAGAATTCACGCCGGGCTTCTCTGGATTGTATTCAGACCGTTGGGAAACCGGTGCCGGTGAATTCGGTTTTTTGCTCGCGGGTTCAACCTCTGAATACAAAACCCGCGGCGATGGTATAGGTGTTGCGAATTATTATTCGCGCGGCGATGCATTTAAAGGGATAGAAGCCTGGGGCGCGGTAGTGGGTATTGATCCAACCTCGCCGCTGGATGGCCCTGCATTGCCAGGCCAACCCACGGGAACCGTTTTTTATGCGCCCGGTCAATTTTCATTGCGAACCGCCGAGAATGATCGCGAGCGCGATGGCTTTACGACTTCATTGCAATGGCAAAACACGGATGAAACTATCGTCACTACGCTTGAACATATCAATTCCAGGGCAACCTTGGAATGGGAAGAGCGGGTTATCGGTACGCAGGGCCAGGGGTTTGCTGATTCAACGCGCTTCGGCGCTATCTGGATGGAAGATGCCGAACATCCGTTAACATTCAGTGATGATAATTACCTGGAGTCGGGCATTATTCGCGCTAACGCCGAGTTGCCGATGTCCATGTCTTCGCGTTGGAACTACAACGAAAATACCGTGGAAGATACTTCGCTCAATGTGAAATTGCGACCATCGGATAAACTCACTATCGCCCTGGATTACCAGCACATCGAGTCTGAACAAATTACCCATAACTACGGTATTAACGCGCGCGCCGCCGCCGGTTCCAACGCATCGGATGCATACCTTGATTTGCGCGGTGATATTCCCAAGGTGGAATTCCTGAATGAAAAATGGACCAATCCCGGTACCTGGGAAAACTGGGCCGGTACCAACCAGGATATGTTTATTGCCACCGCATTGGACCAGGAACTGCACGCAAATGCGGAAGCGGATAGTTTTAAAATAGATGTCGATTACGAACTGGATGGCGTGTGGACCAAGGTATCCGGCGGCACTTATTATTCCGACAAGGATTTGGTAATGCGCGATACGGAATATGCCAACTGGGGCGCGATCAACGAAGGCTGGACCAAGGAGCAAGTGGACACCGCCTCGCCACTCTCCGCGCCGCAATTGTGGGAAACCGTGGATTTTTCCGATTTCTATAATGGCGATGTGTTGCAAGGTGGGCACGGCACCGATTTCTGGTTCCCGAAAATGGATATGGTGAAAAACTTCACCCAATCCATGCGCGAAGGTTGTGGTGTATGGAACAACGCAGCGCATGGCGGTAACGCGGCGGATAGCCCCGCGCAGGATAGTGATTGCTACCTTGCATCGGCGGATTTGGGCAACCGGATTCCGGGCAGTTTATTTGCGCCGCACGATGTGACTTCATCCAATGAAAAGCGCACTGAAGCCTATGTCCGTGCCGATTTTGCATTGGATGATTTATCGGTGCCGATCAAAGGTAACCTGGGTTTGCGCTACGTAAATTACCAATTGGAATCGACAGGCTATGTGGTCTTGCCGACAGGTATCAGCGGTGGCAGTGCGGGCGAGGTATTCCAGGCCAAGTACCCGGACCTTGCCGCTTTCGCTGATGGTTCCGCTTCATCGCAAACCATTGAGGGTACCGATTATTCAACCGTATTACCCAGTTTGAACCTGGCGTTCAGTTTGAGTGATGATGTGATCATGCGCTTCGGTGCTTCTGAAGGTTTGTATTTCCCTAACCTGATGGATACCCGCAACTCCAAGGTTTTAGGTTTTACCAGCACCAATGTTTTGCAAAATCCCGCTGAGCCGCAAAGTGAAACTAACCCCGTCGTTGATATTATTAATGTCGGGCTGAACGGCACGGCGCGCAATCCATTCCTTGAACCGGAAGAGTCAACCAATTTTGATTTGACCACTGAATGGTATTTTGCCAAGGCGGGATCGCTGACCTTTGGCCTGTTCCATAAAAAACTGGATAACATCATTCGGGAACGCAGTTTTGTGGAGTCGGTTGTTAATCCAAATAATGGTATTGCGCAGGAATTTGCATTAACCGGCCCGGCAAATACCGGTTCCGGGACCATCCAGGGGTTTGAGGTTTCCTATTCACAATTCTATGACTTCCTGCCCGGTGCCTGGAGCGGTTTGGGTTTGCAGTTTAACTACACCTATATTGATCAGAATGATTTGAATGATCCGGAGTCAGGTTTGGGTGGCATTCGCTTTACTGCCGGTGGTGAACCCATCAGCGATGCGCGAAATACGTTCCGCGCGTTTACCGGTTTGCCGTTGCAGGGTTATTCGGATGAAAACTACAACCTTGTCGGTATGTATGAATACAACGATTTCTCGTTCCGTTTGGCGTACACCTGGCGTTCCGAATACCTGGTCAGCCGTCGCGACTCTAACGAGTTTGCGCCGATCTATTCAGAAGCTGCCGGTTACCTTGATGCAAGCCTGTTCTACTCGATTAATGAACACTGGAAAATCGGTTTTGAAGCAAGCAATTTACTGGATACCGAAACCAAGACCCTGGCGCAGGTAAACCAGGCTGGCCGTAAAATGGAATCCTTAAGTTTCGATACGGATCGTCGCTATGCATTGAGTGTGCGCGCCAGTTTTTAATTGGGTAACCCGGATGAAAAAATGCGTCGCGTGAGCGGCGCTTTTTTTTCATATGAACATCATCTATCCAGTACGGCGATTGATTCAGCCCAGGGCATTCACATGTATAACCGTATGAAAAAAATTGCGATTATCGGTGGCGGGACAGCGGGCTGGATGACTGCGGCTGCCTTTGCCAAGGCATTAATCCCGGCCGGTTATAACGTTGTATTGGTGGAGTCAACCGGGATCGGTAGTGTCGGCGTTGGGGAAGCCACCATTCCAACCATCAAATCGTTTAATACGCTGCTGGGTTTTGATGAATATGATTTCATGAAAAACACCATGGCGACCTACAAGTTGGGAATTCAATTTCGCCATTGGGGATACGAAGGTAATCATTATTTCCACCCTTTCGGCGGTATCGGTGTCCCCCATGGGCCCTTGCCTTTTTATCATTACTGGCTAAAAGCATACCTGCAAAAGCAAACGTCTGACCTGGGATTGTTTTCGATTGCAACCATGGCCGCACGCCACAATAAATTTCTACCGCCGGTGAACCAACCCGGCCACCCCTTGCAGCGCCTTGATTATGCCTATCACTTTGATGCATCGCTCTATGCCGCCTATCTGCGGCGGTTTGCAGAAAAAAATGGCGTTAGCTGCATCGATGGAATAATTGAACACGTGGTTACCGAACCGGAAAAAGGCTTCATCGAGAGTGTCACCTTGCAATCCGGTGACATTGTCAGCGCTGATTTTTTTATTGATTGCACAGGTTTTAACGCGTTGTTAATCGAGCAAACACTGCGCACGGGTTATGAATACTGGGACAAATATTTGCTGTGCGACAGTGCGCTTGCGGTGCAATCGGTGGGTCAACATACACTTTCGCCGTATACCCGTTCCACTGCGCATACTGCGGGTTGGCAATGGGAAATTCCATTGCAGCATCGCAACGGCAATGGCCATGTTTACGCCAGTCATTATATGGATGACGAAACCGCGCGCAGGGTTTTACTGCAAAATAGCCGGGGTGAAGTGCTTGGCGAGCCGCGGGTGATCCGCTTTAAAACCGGCATGCGCAAAAAAATGTGGAATCGAAATTGTGTTGCAATCGGTTTGTCCGGGGGATTCCTGGAGCCGCTCGAATCCACCGGCATCCATTTGATTCAAGCGGCTATTGTCAAATTAATCACGCACTTTCCGGCGGCCGGTTTTAGTGAACTGGATAGCGAAGAGTACAACCGGCAGATGGCGGATGATTACCGCGCGACCAGGGATTTTATTATTTTGCATTACAAAGCCAATCGCCGTGGCGACTCAGAATTTTGGCACTACTGCCAATCCATGGCTATTCCCGATACGTTGGAAAATCGCCTGGAGGCTTATCGCGCGAACGGTCGGCTGCATATTAAATCGGCGGATATCTTTAAAGAGGAAAGCTGGGTGTCGGTTTTGCAAGGACAGGGGATAGTGCCTGCGGATTACCATCCGCTGGCGGATGCTTTATCGGACAGCGATCTCTCCGCCCTGTTGACGCGGCTGCAAACCATAAATGAAAAAGCCGTCGCCGCCATGCCTGGCCATACTGGATTTATTGCGCGTTATTGCGCAGCAAGCGAATCCGGTAAACATGAATATCGGTAATGCGAATGCAAGGGCAGCCCAGGCAATAGGCGGGCCTTGGGTCTGTGCATTAAACGCTGCTGTATCATTTTTCAGCGGGATAACATGATGAAAACACCGCGCTACATGCTGGAAAAATGGTTAAACCTCCTCGGCTTCCTTAACGCTTTATTGCTTCTTGCGTTTATCGGGCTATTAATGGGTTTGCTGTGAATTTTATTCGCTTCCATGATTTTTGTATTGGATTTTAAACATTAAAAAATCCTGCAATAAGCCCGCGACCCAATCCCATTTTTTGATCAAGGAAACTGGAACGCAAAAAAACCTGAAAAGATAAGCAAGCTGCATCAAACCATGTCACATAAATTCCTGGATAGAATCCCACTTTGCCACCGGATACTGGCACCTTTGATAAATTTGGTGCGAGTTTTGGTAGTCGATTGCAGTGGTTATCTCGCTGGTGTTAGCGTTGCTCAAGTCGTTGTGTGGTTGTAAATGGCTAAAAACAACATATCGAGGCAAAGCATTATGAAATTCGCTGATGGAATTATTAACAATTTATTTCGGTTGACTGCGATGGGGTTAACCGCGATGGGATTGATTGCAGGCAGTTCGCTCATCGCCTGTGCGCAAACAAAGGTGGTGGGTTATATCCCCTCCTATAAAAATATGCCGGCGGTTATTGATCGAACGGATCTCGGCAAATTGACCCACCTGAATTTATCTTTTTTAAATCCGAACGCCGGCGGTGCAGTCATGAGCGGTGGCAATCCGATATGTATGGAAGGCGCCACCGCTGCCGATATCCAATACGTAGTGAACAAAGCCCACCAGGCGGGAGTAAAAGTATTGGTGTCAATTGCTGGCGGCGTGCTGCCGCCTTGCTCAGGTGATTGGCAAACACTCTTGCAACCCGCCAACCGCGCAAATCTGGTGAATAATTTGTTGCAATTCGTGAGCACGTTTAACCTGGATGGCCTTGATGTGGATATTGAAGGCGTGGTGCTCACCAATATCGATAACGCGGGAAATTACACGCCGTTTATCCAAGCGTTACGCAATGGGTTACCGGCGGGAAAATTACTAACTTCGGCCACCGCGTCTTATGTGGGCGGTATGGTTCCAACATCTTCGCTGCCCTATTTTGATTTTGTAAATATTATGTCCTATGACGCCATCGGTCCCGGTTGGGGGCAGGCGGGTGTGGAGCATTCCCCATATTCGATGGCGGTGTCCGATATTAATACCTGGAAAGCGCGCGGTTTAACCAGGCAGAAACTGGTATTAGGTGTGCCGTTTTACGGTTATGGTTTTAATGGCTATGCCGCGGCTTACGATTTCAGCAGCATCCTTAACCAATTTGGCGCAGCGGCCGCGCAAAGCGATGTGGTCGGCAATCGTTGTGCGGGATGCAGTTACATTACTTACAACGGCATTCCCACTATTCGCAGTAAAACCCAATTAGCCTTGCAAGAAGGTTCCGGCGTAATGATTTGGGAATTATCACAGGACGCTGCCGGTACCAACAGTTTGTTGGCGGCGATCCACAACCAAATCGGCAGTGGTAACCATTCCAGTAATTCATCCAATAATTGCCCGGCGTGGGTGAGTGGCACGCAATATTACGCCGGTAACAAAGTGAGTTACCAGGGCGGCTATTACATCGCGGAATACGATAATCCCGGTTATAGCCCCACAATAAGTACCTATTTCTGGGAGCCTATCAGTGCCAGCGCTTGCGGGGCGGCTTCTTCATCCAGGTCATCCACTGCAACATTTACACGCTTGATCCAGGCCGAGGCTTACACCTCCATGAGCGGGGTACAACTCGAAAATACGACCGATGTCGGCGGTGGGCAAAATGTTGGCTGGATAGATGCCAGCGATTGGATGGCGCACGCAAATATTAATTTTCCTGTTAGCGGTTCGTATCGCGTTGAATATCGCGTAGCGAGCGTGAGCGGTGGGCGTTTATCCCTGGATGTAAACGCGGGCTCCATCCAACTGGGACAAATAAATATCCCCGCCACTGGTGGTTGGCAAAATTGGACCACGATATCCCATACTGTTTCCATCAATGCAGGCACCTACAGCCTGGGAATTTTTGCGCCCCAGGGTGGGTGGAATCTCAACTGGCTACGTATTACCAAATTGTAAATCCCCTCCGGTTTCCTCCCGGATTTGCGGATCTGCTGGCAGATTCGCTTTTTTGTTTTTTAGCAAATGCTTCCTTGCGTAATTATTCGTTAAATTTGTATCGGTCGATGTAATTTGGTATCCAAAAAGCCGTAGACTGCATTTTCTCGTGGTTATGAAATGAGGACATCCCATGAAATTTAAAAGCTTGTTAGGTCTTATGATGACGATGATCACCAGTACGGCGCTCTCCTGCCCGGAGTATATGAAAGGCGAATATCGCAAATTGCATTCAAAGGATTCAGTGAATATTTGTGAACTCATGGAGAACAAAACGGTATTGGTGGTTAATACCGCCAGCCATTGTGGCTTTACGTCCCAGTTCAAGGAGCTGGAAGCGTTGCATAAAAAATACAAGGATAAGGGACTGGTGATTGTGGGTTTTGCCAGCGACGATTTTAAACAGGAGGACGCAGACGAAGAAAAAGCCGCGGAAATTTGTTACCTCAATTATGGCGTTACCTTCACCATGTTGGCACCCACGCGTGTAACAGGCGACCAGGCTAATCCGTTATTCAAGGCGCTGGCAGGTCAAGCACAACAACCCAAATGGAATTTCAATAAATATTTATTAGGTAAAGACGGCAAGCTGGTTGAATATTTCGGCAGCATGACGAAACCGGATTCGCCTAAATTAGCGGCGGCGATAGAGGCCCAATTGTAAATGTTCTAAGCGTAAATTCTTTTCATGACAATCTGATCCAATCGCAAGGTGATGTTGATTTACACTGAGTAATGGGTTGTTGTGAGAGTTAATTTATGCGCAGTTATATTCGTCACCCAACATCAATTCCCATTCAGGTTTGTGCTGGTGGTGATGAATCATCCCGTGTACGGGTGCGTAACCTGAGTGCGGGTGGATTATGTTTCCTGACTGACCAGGCGGTTCAAGTGGGAACGATAGTGGAATTTGAAATTCCTGTGATAAAACCGGATTACCATGGGCATGGGGTTGTTGTCTGGCGTCGCGACCAGGGAGCGCAGCGGTATGAAGTGGGCATTCGCTTTACCAGCGACGATGAATATTTTCGTACACGGATGGTGGAGCAAGTGTGCCAGATTGAAGATTATCGCCAACGCCTTGCCTTGAAAGGGCGGCAACTCACCAGCGAAGAGGCGGCGCTGGAATGGATTGCGCGTTATTCGGCGGACTTCGATAAACAAGCGCAACGGTGAAATCCTTTGTAAAAAAACCGGCGTAAGCCGGTTTTTTTACATCTATTTTTTAATCGTGCCTGTGCGGGAAGGGAGCGTACCA
Organism: uncultured Cellvibrio sp.; assembly: GCA_946480695.1. The sequence goes on along the minus strand of CAMLKG010000003.1, from coordinate 37,097 downwards.
GCAAATTAAAAACGACGGGATAGTGGCCGCCATGACAAACACAAAATAACCCACGTAGCCCATCATTTCCTGCAAGTGGCCGCTGACCATACCGGTGAGCATCATACACAAACCCATGAGTGCGGTGCCGAACGCGTAATGGGTCGTGGCATATTTGCCGGGCGCCAATTGTTGCATCAGGTAAATCATAAAGCCCACGGAACCGATACCGAAAAAGAATTGTTCAATGATGACGCCGATACTGACCAGGGTGGCACTTTCGGGCTGGTATATCGCCAGCAATAAAAAGGTAATGTTGGGAATATTTACGCAGCAGCAAAGGGGGAACAGGGCTTTTTGCAGCCCTTTTTTTGCAACGTAGGCGCCGCCGATGAGCGAACCGATCAATAGGGCGACCAAACCGAAGGTGCCGTAAATCAAACCGAATTCCTGGTTGGTTAAATTAAGCCCGCCATTTTCAACCGTATCTTTCATGAATAGCATGCTGGGCGCGTTGAGAAAACCGAAGCTGACGCGGAATAACAACGCGAAACCAATCATTAACCAAATGCCTTGCTTTTGGAAAAAAGTAACAAACGCATCCATCAGCGTTGACATGGCTTCCGCAGGATTCCTTGGCGTATTTTCTGCACGCGCGCCCTCGGGCATAACCCGCCAGTGCCACACGGCCATCAACAACATAATGATACCGAGCAACGCGAAGACCAATTGCCAGGATTGAATCCACTCGGGACCGGAAACATGGGGATCGTGTTTAAAATAATGTTCATGCAAAACGCCGCTGAGTACTACCATCACACTCATCATGGCGAGTTTGCCGAGGTTCCAGCTAAGGCTTTGCCAACCGCAATACAGCGCTTGGGATTTGGCGTTCAATGCAGTGACATATACACCGTCGGTAGTAATATCTTGCGATGAACCAATAAACGACAGTACCCAGAAAAACGCGAGCATAATCGTAATGTAATTCGGCATGTTCATCGCGAGGGAAACACCGATAAAACCCATACCCAGCAGAATTTGGCAGAGCAATACGAAAAACTTTTTGGTTTTGTACATTTCCAGGAAAGCGGCAAAGAACGGCTTGATGGTATAGGCAAGGCCGAGTGCGCTGGCGTAGGCCGCCGCTTCGCCATTATCCATACCCAAATTGCTGAACATCACCACGGCTGCCGCAGTAAGCATGTTGTATGTGAGCGCCATCGTAAAATAACCGGTGGGCACCCAGAGCAGGGGATGTTTCACTTTGGGTGGAGCAGTGATATCAGGGGCAGAATTCATGCTAAATACCTTGAGTTTTCGCTGTTATTGTTTGTGGCAACGCCCCGTCTCTCGTGTATGGTCAGGTTGCTGGCGTTACTCACTGCCTCTGGTTTTATTCTGGTTGGCTTATTCCATGCCTTATTTTTTTACGTGCCTGCCGCTTTGAAACAGAGGCCGTGTCGGCCCCTGTGATCTCTCTCACCGGATCAGCGGTTTGATACAGATTTGTATTTTTTAAATCTTTAAAAATTATTTATTGGCTTTAAAGGTTTCGGCCGCTTTCAAAATTTCAGCACGGGCTTCTTCTACATCGCCCCAGCCGGCTACCTTCACCCACTTGCCTTTCTCCAGATCTTTGTAGTGTTCAAAGAAATGTTCGATTTGTTTGATAGTAATTTCCGGCAAGTCGCCCAATGTTTTTACGTTGCTGTATAGGGTGGTTAATTTATCGTGCGGTACAGCAACGATTTTGGCATCTTCGCCGGCTTCATCGGTCATCTTCAATACGCCCAACGGACGGCAGCGAATTACCGAACCTGCTTGCACTGGTTGGGGAAACACTACCAACACATCGGCGGCATCGCCGTCACCGCATAAAGTTTGTGGAATGTAACCGTAGTTGCAGGGGTAGTACATAGCGGTGCTAACCAGTCGATCCACAAACAGGCTATTGCTGTCTTTATCAATCTCGTATTTGATGCCGCTGTTCATCGGGATTTCGATCACAACATAAAAGTCATCGGGCAGGCTTTTGCCAGCAGGGACCAATTCAAAACTCATGGTGCATTCCTAGGTTAATTAATTGAAAAGTTGGCGTTAAGAAATTATTGGATTAAACAAAACGGTTGCGTGCAAATAGTGCAGAAACAGGCCGCGGATTCTACCACAACACAAAGGCGAGGATAGCGCAGCCCACCACAAGCGCCGCTGCCAATAGCAACCAGGCATTGCGTCGGCCAGTATGATAGGTCGGCTCTATGCGATTGCCCGGTGATGTAGGGCGGGTTTTCCAGCGCTTGGGTTGGTTGCTGAGTTGCTTGCGCTCGACAGGCTTGGCCAGTTCGTCGATAGGTTTGCGGATGCGGGTCATGGTGTCTTCAAGGTCGGGCGCGACTATACGGAAGCTGTATACATCCAGGCGCAAACGGTCGCCATTATTGGCGGTCGCATTGTCGATACGCAGGTCATTTAAATAGGTGCCGTTGGCGGAGCCCAGGTCTTTGATCCGCAAATGGTTGCCTTCAATGTTTATCTCTACATGGCGGCGTGAAAGGTGCGTGCCGGGAATAACAATGTCGCACTGGTTGCCGCGACCAATAATGGTGCTCCGCTCAGGGGAAATAACAAAATGCTTGCCGGCGAGCCAACTGGAATCGGAGACCAGGCGCCATGGGGTGACATAAGTTTCCTTGCTTTTATCGTGCAATCCGCGAGGGTCCAAAACAATAATTTCAGCGTTCCCAAGTTTGATAATATCGCCGGGCAGGATTTCTTTCTGGGTAATACGTTGACCATTGATAAAACAACCGGAACTGCTGTTATTGTCCTTGAGCAGGTAGCGATTACTTTCCTGGACTATTTTGGCGTGGTGGGAATCAAGCCCTTCTTCATTGATTGCCAGGTGATTGTCGGATGCACTGCCAATTGAGAACAGCTTTTCGACCACCCACAGCGGTGGGCGGCGATTGTCCTTAAAGTGAAGTTTCAGCATGGCGGGTTCCGTATTTTGGCGGCTATTTCATTGTTTTGTGTCTATCTACCCTGAATAGAGCGCTTTCGAGCGTAAATCCTGTGGTTTTTTGGTTACCTGACTTCCGATTCTATGTACTCAACTCCCAAAGGGCAATCATATGACAGATATTAGTTTCCAGGCGCCACCCGCCGCCGCCAATCGCGTCGTTATCCATTACTGCAATATGTGCCGCTGGATGCTCCGCTCCGCCTGGCTTGCACAGGAGCTGTTAAGCACCTTCGACGGCGAACTGGATGAGGTCAGCTTGCATCCGGGCACCGGCGGAATCTTCCATGTGTGGCTCAACGACCAACTAATCTGGGATCGGATCGCCGACGGCGGCTTCCCGGAGGCCAAGGCGCTCAAGCAGCGCGTGCGCGACTTACTCTGCCCTGATCGCTCGCTGGGACATAGCGACGGTCATAAAAAAGAGTAGTGACCTTTGTAACAAATCGTTGCAATCGCCCGGTGTTGATGGGCTTTTTACTGTATTCAAACGAGCCGGCTGGCATAATAGCCCGCACATTTGCCGGTCCCGGCGATCTCGTTTAATGGTCCGCCCTCGGAATAACGAGGCGGCCTCCAACCGGATTAATTGGAATGCCTTTATCCTCGTCCCTGCTTCGCTCCTTCGTCAATTGTTATCTCGCCCTGGTTATCCGTCGCCCCTATCACACGTTAGCCGCTATGGTACTGGTAACCCTGGTCGCCGCCTTTGGGCTGGGTAACTTCAAACTGGATGCCTCGGCGGATTCACTTACGCTGGAGCACGATACCTCCATCGATTACTTCCGTGAAATCTCCAAGCGCTACCAAAGCGGTGATTTCCTGGTGCTCACCTACACACCCAAGGCGGAAATGTTTTCCGATGAATCCATCAACACACTTAAACAGTTGCGCGACGAATTGGCCAAGGTTGATGGGGTATCCAGTGTTTATTCCATGATTGATGTTCCATTGCTTTACAGCCCGATGCGCTCGCTGGCGGAACAAAAGGAATCGACCCGCACCCTGCTGACACCAGGCGTGGATCGCGCCATGGCGAAAGAGGAATTTTTAAACAGTCCTATCTATCGTGAAATGCTGTTGAGTAAAGACGGCACCACCACAGCCCTGTTGCTGAACCTGAAAGTAAATAACCAATACATCGAGATGGCGCGCACACGCGATGCCTTGCGCCTGAAACGCGATACCGAGGGGTTAAGCGCGGAAGAGGCGAAGCAACTGGACACTATTTCTGCGGAGTTCCTTGCCTATCGCACAACGGCAGCGGAGAAGGATGCGGCGCGTGTGGAAGTGGTGCGCGCTATCGTCGCCAACTATAAAGATCGCGCGCAAATTTTCCTCGGCGGTGTGAGTATGATTACCACCGATATGATTGCCTATATTAAAAGTGACCTGGTGGTGTTCGGCGGAGCTCTCATCGCTTTCATGATTTTTATGCTCGCATTTTTATTTCGCCAGTGGCGCTTTGTGGTTTTGCCGCTGGCGACTTGTTTAATGTCGGTATTGATAATGCTCGGCTGGTTGAGCTGGATTGATTGGCGCATGACCGTTATCTCATCCAATTTCGTCGCATTGTTATTGATTATGGTATTTGCATTCACTATCTATGTGGTGGTGCGTTATCGTGAAATCCATGCCGCAAACCCGGGTGCGGAACAGACGGATCTGGTTATGCAAACGGTGCGCGATATGGTAGTGCCCTGCTTGTATTCGGCGCTCACTACCGTCGTTGCGTTTATGTCGTTGGTCATGAGCGGTATCCGCCCGGTAATTGATTTTGGCTGGATGATGACTATTGGCCTTTGCGTCGGTTTTGTGTTGGTGTTTGTAATCTTACCTTCGGGCCTGATGATTCTGCGCAAGGGTGAGCCCAGGGATAGCGGTGATAATTCGGCGGCACTCACTGTGAAATTTTCCCGGCTTGCCGAGTTCCACGGCGGCAAAATTTTAGTGGTGAGCTTGCTCGCGATAATTTTTAGCGCATGGGGTATCAGCAGGTTGGTAGTTGAAAACCGCTTTGTTGATTATTTTAAGGACGACAGTGAAATCCATCAGGGGTTAAGCGTCATTGATCGCCAGCTTGGCGGTACCGTAACGCTGGATATTATCCTCGATGCGGAAAAAAATACGTTGGAAATTGCTGAATCCGCTGACCTTGAAATGCCACAGGAAGCAACCGGAGATGAAGTTCTGGATGCGGAAGATCCCTTTGCCGAGGCACCGGCAAGCGCCGGGGAAGATCCTTTTGCTGAAGTGGGTGAAGAGGCATTTGCCGATGATTCATCGTCGGCTGCTGCAACACCAGGTTATTGGTTCAGTGTTGCCGGCCTGGATCAAATCAGGCAACTCCATAATTGGCTTGAAGCACAGCCGGAAATCGGCAAGGTGCAATCATTGGCAACGGTTTATCAATTAGCGCATGACGTAAACAAAGGAAAGCTGAATGATTTCGAATTGAATGTACTGCGTAACATGCTTTCGGATGATATCAAAAACTTCCTGATCAAACCCTATTTGGTTGATGAGTTGCAGCAAACGCGCATCACCATGCGCATAATTGAAACCACGCCGAATTTAAAGCGCGCGGAATTGGTTGAGCGCATACGGCACTATGCGGAAACCGAAGGCGGCTTCGCACCGGATCAAGTTCACTTTACCGGTATGTTGGTACTGTACAACAACATGTTACAGAGTTTATTCCATTCACAAATTGCCACTATCGGGGTAGTGTTTTTTGCAATTATGTTAATGATGGTGGTGCTGTTCCGCTCGATAAAAATCGCCATTATCGCCATCCTCCCCAATATCCTTGCCGCTAGTACTGTGCTCGGTGCAATGGGGGTGGCGGGAATTCCGCTGGATATGATGACGACCACCATTGCGGCGATTGTTGTGGGTGTGGGAGTGGATCAGGCGATTCAATATTTCTATCGCTTCCGTGTGGAATTTGAACATACAGGTAGTTATGTTGAAGCAATGCATCGCTCCCATGCGTCTATTGGCCGTGCTATGTATTACACCTCGGTAACTATCATAGTTGGCTTTTCGATCCTCATGCTTTCGCAATTTATTCCATCAATTTATTTCGGTGTATTGACAGCCTTTGCCATGTTTATGGCAATTGTGGGATCACTAACGCTATTGCCGAAATTGATTTTGATGATGAAGCCGCTGGGGCTGGAAAGATAATTTTTGTATGTTTTTAAAGAAAAAGGGCGCGAATTTCGCGCCCTTTTTCTAATTACAATAGGTGTTAAGGAAGTTCAACCAGTTTTATGTTATCCAAATAATATGCATCTGCATTTGTCCCTGCGGGCCTATTAATTCCCAACGCGATTTGCGTTGTTCCGGTTAATAACGCGGCTTTGGTTGAGTTTACATTTAGAGTGAGTGTAATCCATTTATCAACTTCGTCAAATGCGGGTGTGTTGTCACTCGCATTACTACGTTTTGATTGAAATGCAGCATTAGATTCCTCTGCCGCTCCGGTAATTGTGGTGCCGGCAAACAGCATCAAGGTTTTGTAATAATTTTCGCTTGTAGTAAGACCGAGTTTTGCGTAAGGGAAATACACATCAAATTGGACCGCATAATCAGCTAGGGTTTTCCCCTGTGGTATGGTCACCTGAACCATAGGCACAGAGTTCCAGTTTAAAGGCACTACCCTCAATACATTGGTTGACGCGCCGTTCGCATCCAGGCCAGTGACCGATGCAATGGTTACCACTGTCGCGTTTACAGCAGGGCTGTCCCAGCCAATGCTGCCGTAAGTGGATTCTACTGCGTCAAGCTCAAAGTCCACTGTTAGGTTTGTTGCGGCCGAACTACTGGACGCAACGCTAGATGCCGGCTCTGACGAAGCGGGAGCACTGGACATCATAGGCTCACTGGATGCTGCAGCGACACTAGATGGTGCGGCACTGGATGGTGCAACGCTAGAAGGCGCGACACTGGACGGTGCAACACTAGACTGGGCGACACTTGAGGGCGCTGCGCTTGCAGGTGCGCTTGATGAACTCATCATGACTGAAGACGTGTTTGGTTTTTTATCATCATCATCGTCACCACCGCAACCAACCAGTAGTGCTGATAAAAAAAGTACGGAAGAAATATACTTAATCATTTCAAACTCCTTACAAAAGGCAATGAAAATGGTCATGGCCCGTTTATTGTTAGTGTTAGTAGAGTATGGGTTTGGTATTTGACTGATCGGTTTTATTAGCTTCGGCATATCTTTGTATGCTTGTATAGGTGCAGCCAATAAACCCTAGCACATAAAAGTTTAATGTGAAGGCGAAGCATATTTTTTACTGGGGATGGTGTATGAACGGTGGATTTAGGGTGCCCGGAGGCACCAATAGTGGAAGCGATTACCAATCCATTAACGCTTTTAGCTGCGGTGCCAAATCCTTTGCCATTGCCGCATGCTGTTCTTTTGTGGGATGGGCATCCTGGTTATCACCGGGATAATAACTGGAGGTAACCTGGTGTACGCGCGCATTATTCACCCGTGAAATTGCTTCGCGAATGTAATCGATAAGCGCGGCTTTTTTATCATCATTTAAAATAGCGCCTTCGGTGATAGCGATATGTGCGTTAGGGTGGTTGGCGAGCAGCTTATTAATAAATTTTACATAAGCGGTAACGTAAGTTTCGCGGTCCGGAATGCCGGGGCTGAAATCATTGGTACCAATTGCGCTGACGATGAGGTCTGGCTGGTATTGCCGGTGATCCCATTTCATTGCCGGGTTATTGTCACCCACTGCGTATTCATAAAAATCGGGCAAATTGGCCTCGTCGGTTTTTCCGTTCCAGCTGCGAACCAGGCCGCGCCCACCCCAACACACCAGGTTCACTTGCGCATTCAATGCCTTGGCAGTAAGCATGCCGTAAGATTCGCGGGCATTCCACCAGCGGGAATTTTTATCCTCACCGGCAACCCTATCGATAGCTTCGCCACAAGTCACTGAATCGCCCAGCACGAGCATTTTATGTTTGGGAAGCCTGGGTGCCGCAAAAAAACCGCCGCCGGTTAGTGAAAGGTTTCCAAGTGTGACCGCACCATGCCAATTTTCTGATCGATGCACAATTTCAACCCGATGTTTGCCGCTATGGGGGAACCGGAATAGTTCAATTGTTATGGGTTGTGCAGGAATATTAAAAGTTTTCGGTGGACCATCGTCGAGGACGACATCAATCCATGAGTTGCCGTTGGTACTTTGTAATTGTGCATGCAATGCGATGCCTTCTACTTCGGTAACAAAGGTTACGCCGGGAAATCCGAAACTTTGGCTTTGGTCATCATTGGTATGGGTGCGTCCCATGCGGCTGATAAGGCTATCGCTCGCCGCGATGCTGATTGATTGCGGTGGTGGAGGTGTGTGGGAACAGGCAATAAGGTTAGCCATGGCTGTAGTGATCAATGCGGTAAACAAGAGTTTTTGAATCATAATTTATCTCCCAGGCAAAATCGCAACCCGGGGTTGCGATTTTGTTGAAGCAATCATTGCTGTAGCAGTTCCTGGATGTCAGGGGTCATGGCGTTCGCCCAAACCGCATAGCCTTTCGGTGTCGGATGTAAAAAATCGCTCATGATTTCCGGCGAAATACTGCCGTCCTTTTCCATTAACAATGGTCCGTAATCCTTAAAGAAAACGGTGTTGTTATTGCCCAGCCTGGCGATGATTTTATTCAGTTGCTGGACTTTGGTGCGATTGGGTGACCTTGCGTCCTGATCAAAAGGAAAAACCGCATTTAATAAAATTTTACTGTCGGGCCAGGCGAGTTGCAGTTGCTGCACCACCCGAGCGACCCCGTCGGCAGCCTGTTCGGGCGACTCTTGCAGGCTGCCGAGGTTATTCACACCGATTAGCAATACAATTAATTGCGGTTGCATATTACCCACAGCGCCATGCTGCAGTCGCCAAAGTACATTACCGGTATTGTCGCCGCCGATGCCGAAGTTGGCTGCCTTCAATGGAATGAAATGTTTTTCCCACAATTGCCAATCCCAGCCCGCGGTTATGGAGTCTCCCAGGAACAATACATCGACCTGATCATATTGGGCGACCAGCGTATCTTCAGCATGCATTTTTTCCCAGGCCTTGATCGACATCCAGTCGTATTCTACTGCACGTTTAGTGGGAAGGATGCCGGGATGTGAAAGGGTTTTATCGGCTGAAACAAATTGGCTATTAAGGCCCAGTGTAAAGCTGGTTATAAGGGAAAAAATTATTTTCTTGCGCAGCGTCATAGGTCATTCCTGCAAAAAGTAGGGTTGTTTTACATCGGTGCCATCCATTCATGAATGGCTACGTGGAATCTATGTGTGCTGTGTGTTTTTGGGTATTGATGGATTGTTGTAGTTTGTAAAAAATTTAGTGCTTCAAGCTTAGCCTTTCATTGTGCAGATTCAAGCTTTGCACACCGGCGATATTAAGGACCAAGTCGAGTAATTCATCCCAGGGCTCGGCATTGCGCATACCTTTTACCGCTTTGTCGATGCCGTTCGCCTTGCGCAGTAATTGCTGCAAATGCGCTGGCTTCAGGCGGCGTAGCGCCGCCTGGATTAATGGCTGGCGCTTTTCCCACACACCTGCTTGCTTGGCGGCCCAGTCAAAATGTTTGCCTTGGGCCAGGGCTTGGGATATTTGGACGAGGGTACGTATATCGCGTGTGATGGCCCAAAGCACGTTGATGGGTTCCGTGCCTTCGCTACGCAAACCTTGCAAGGTTTTTACAGCGGCGCGGGCATCGCCATGCAGGGCTTTATCGGCCAAGCCGAACACATCGTAACGCGCACTATCAGCAACGACAGACGCCATTAATTCATAGCTGACGTGATTGTTGTGCGCGAGCAACTTTAATTTTTCAATTTCCTGCGCTGCCGCCAGCAAATTACCTTCAATGCGCGATACCAGTAATTCAATGGCGTCGCTATCGGCACGCAGGCCAACGGATTGTAAGCGCAAACCGATCCAGCGCGGCAGTTGTGCGATGGTAACGGGCCAAACCTGGACGTGTTGGCCGGCATCTTCGATGGCCTTGAACCATTTACTTTTCTGCGTGGCGCTGTCGAGCTTTTCAGTAACAATTAAAAGCAGGTTATCAGGTGCGGGGGATTCCGCGTATTCCTGTAAAATTTTGCCACCCTTATCGCCGGGTTTTCCTGATGGCATGCGTAATTCGATTATTTTTTTTTCTGCAAATAGTGAAAGGCTATTTGCAGCGGAAAGTAACTGGCCCCAATCAAAACTTGCGTCGGCGTGGTAGAGGTCGCGCTCATTGAAACCTTGTTTGCGCGCTGCGGCGCGAATCTGGTCGCAACATTCCTGGATTAATAAAGGTTCTTCACCAGATACCAAATAAATGGGAACCAATTGCTTGTTAAGCGCAGTTCCCAATTGTTCGACGCGCAGCTTGGGCATGTTATTGGGCCGGCGCCGTGGAAGGCTTATTGGCCGTTTGTTTTGCAGCGAGGTTTTTTACCCGGCGTAAAATGGTTTGCACCGCTTCACGGCGCATTTCGCGTACTACCAATTCTTCTTCCTGGGTGGCGCTGTTGGCATTGTTGACGTTGTAGTTGTAGGTGCGGGTGATATTAACGCTGGTATCTTCAGGGGTAATTGCCCCGGCGGCATTGCTGAGGCTAAAAGGCACACGCAAAATAATTTCATAGGCGCTGGTCAACGCATCGCTGCCTACGCCAGCGGTGCGCTTGTCGAGCTTTTCGCTGCCTACATCCAATACCAGCGCAGCCGCAGGCTGTGTAACTTCGGTAATTTTATAACCGGGCAATGCCTGGCGGAGGGCATTGACCAGCTGGCTGTGGTTATCTTCGCTTTCGATAACCAAATCCAGCGGCTGTGTCATCGCCAATTTATCGCTTCCCGATGCCGATCCACGCAAATGCCAGCCACAAGCGGACAACGAAAGTATTAATAAACTGGCGATGATCTTTTTCATAAATAATCCATTCTTTTTGTTAAAAGCGAGGAGCAATTCACCCATCAATTGGCCACGATGTTGACCAATTTATTTGGGATCACAATTACCTTGCGCACAGTTACACCTTCCAGGAATTTCTGCACGTTTTCCTGTTCAAAGGCCAGTTGCTCCAGTTGTTCTTTCGGCGCATCAACAGCCGCATCCAATTTGCCGCGCAGCTTGCCATTCACCTGCACAACGACCTCAACGGTTGAGCGTACCAGTGCGGTTTCATCCAGCTTCGGCCAGTTTTCATTGAGCGGAATAGTGATATGACCGAGGGCTTGCCACAGCGCCTGGGTAATATGCGGGACAATGGGAGCGAGTAATAGGATTGCCGCTTCCAGTGCTTCGCGTTCCACTGCCAAACCTTGCGGATTGGCGCGATCCGCAAGTTTGCTGGTTTCGTTGAGCAATTCCATGACCGCGGCAATGGCGGTATTGAAGGTTTGGCGACGCCCGTAGTCGTCACTGACTTTCTGGATGGTTTCGTGGGTTTTACGGCGCAAATCTTTCTGCGCTTGCGGCAAGCTGGAAACATCCAGTGTGCCCGGTGTTCCGGCATTCACGTGGCCTTCGACCGCTTTCCATAAACGGCGCAGGAAACGGCTGGCGCCGTCCACACCGGAATCGCTCCACTCCAGGCTTTGCTCCGGCGGCGCGGCGAACATGGTAAACAAGCGAACGGTATCGGCCCCGTATTGGTTGATGACACTTTCCGGATCAACGCCATTGGCTTTGGATTTGGACATTTTAATCACACCGCCAAATTCCACGGCTTCACCAGTGCCTTTGTGTTTGGCGGCGATAAAGCGGCCTTTGTCATCGCGTTCGATAACGACATTTTCCGGTTCGATCCAGTTTTCCTTGCCCTCACTTTTAATAAAGAAGGATTCAGCGTTCACCATGCCTTGGCAGAGCAGGCGCTCGAAAGGCTCGTCGCCGCTCACCAGGCCCTCATCGCGCATGAGTTTGTGGAAAAATCGGGAGTAGAGCAGGTGCAGGATCGCGTGCTCGATACCACCCACATATTGGTCTACGGGTAACCAGTAATCGGCAGCGGCCTTGTCAATCATGCCTTCGGTAAAATTGGGGCAGGTGTAGCGCGCGTAGTACCAACTGGATTCCATAAAGGTATCGAAGGTGTCGGTTTCGCGTTCAACCGCCTTGCCGTTAAGCTCGTCCTGTTTCCAGTTTGGATCGGCTTTAATCGGCGATTGCACACCGTTCATTACCACATCCTCAGGTAACAACACCGGAAGTTTGTGTGCGGGTACGGGGATTTCGCCACCTTCGGGCAAATTGAACATCGGGATAGGCGCGCCCCAGTAACGCTGGCGGGATACGCCCCAGTCGCGTAAACGGTAGTTGGTTTTTACGCGGCCCTTGCCCGCCATTTCCAGGGTGCTGGCGATGGAATCGAAAGCAGCATTGAACTCCAGTCCATCGTATTCACCGGAATTAACCAGCACGCCTTTTTCGGTAAAGGCGGCTTTGCCCAAATCAATGCCTTCACCGTTTTGCGGTGCGATCACCTGTTCGATCGCCAAACCGTATTTCTGTGCAAATTCGTAATCGCGTTGGTCGTGCGCAGGCACGGCCATGACCGCGCCTGAACCGTAATCCATCAATACATAGTTGGCGACCCATACGGCGACAGGCTCGCCGGTAATCGGATGCAGGGCTTTGATGCCGGTATCCATGCCTTTCTTTTCCATGGTCGCCATGTCCGCCTCGGCAACGGATTGCACTTTGCAATCGGCGATAAATTGGGCGAGCGCCGGATTGCTTTCAGCCAGGTGCCTGGCGATGGGATGCTCCGCCGCGAGGCTCACGTAGGTCACGCCCATCAAGGTATCGGGGCGGGTAGTGTAGATTTCGAAACCGGTAAATTCACCCACAGGTGATGCCAGGTCAAAGCGCATCTCCAGGCCGCGGCTTTTGCCGATCCAGTTGCGCTGCATGGTTTTAACCTGCTCGGGCCAGTTGGGAAGCTTGTCCAGGTCGTTGAGCAATTCTTCGGCGTAATCGGTGATTTTGATAAACCACTGGGGAATTTCCTTGCGCTCGACCAGGGCCCCGGAGCGCCAGCCGCGACCGTCGATTACCTGTTCGTTGGCGAGCACGGTCTGGTCAACCGGGTCCCAGTTCACCGTAGACATCTTTTTATAGACCAACCCCTTTTCATATAAACGGGTAAAGAACCATTGTTCCCACTTGTAATATTCGGGCTTGCAGGTGGTGAGTTCGCGTGACCAATCAAAGCCGAAGCCCAGCTTTTTCAGTTGGTTGCGCATATGGTCGGTGTTGGAATAAGTCCATTTGGCAGGCGCCGTGTTGTGCTTGAGCGCGGCATTTTCAGCGGGCAGGCCAAAGGCATCCCAACCCATGGGGTGCAATACATTCTTGCCCTGCATCCGTTGGTAGCGGGCGATCACATCGGTAATGGTGTAGTTGCGCACATGGCCCATGTGCAGTTTGCCGCTGGGGTAGGGGAACATCGCCAGGCAATAGAACTTTTCCTTGCTGGGGTCTTCTACTACTTTGAAGCTGTTATTGGCTTCCCAATATTGTTGGGCCTGGGCTTCGACTTCGGCGGGATTATATTGTTCTTGAATGGGGCGCTCTTGCATGGACGTATACGGCCTATACTGAATGTGGAGTTATGTACTACAGGTGAAAAGTTGGGAAAGGCGGTGATTATAGAGGCACTGCCGCCTGTGTGGGTATAAATATCTTGAGGCGTGAGCGAGAGGTGTTTTTATGAAATCCAGCCCTGTAACCCCCGATAATCCTTATCATCCCAGCCGGGTGGACCATGCGTTCCAGGCAGAAGACCCCGGTCCGCTAGATACCCTGAATGAAGGGTTTTCCCAAGAGGTTGAAGACCTGGTAAAACTCGAACTCACCGCTGAGCAGATGGTGGGGGATGAAGTCCGCCTGGCGCGCGAGTATGTAAAGGAAGATACAAGCCATTTCTGGCATGATTTGAAAGAAGGGTTTGTTTACTGGGAGCTAGCGACCGGCCAACTTTTATTGTCGGCGGCGGACCCTACCCGAGTGGATTGGCAGGAACACCATTGGTGGGGAGACGAGGAATCGCAGTTCCATTGATGGCCAAGGCCATACAGACTTTATTTGTACCGCTTGCTAAGCTCTCGCCACCAACGAATAACATCAAGCGAGAGAACCATGCCTTTGTCCCTGCGCGCCCGGGTGGGCGCCGTGTTGTTTTCTTTCCTGTCCTTGCCCGGAGTTGCCAAGCCTGTGAGTGAATTACCGACCGCACCTATTTACCTATGGGCTGAAAAACCCATGGTCGAACCTGATCGCGAACACACCAGGGACCAACGCGTATATGCGGTCGATAATCCTGCTATTACTCCTTTCTGGCCCGAAAATCCCAATGGCACCGCGGTAGTGATTTTCCCTGGCGGCGGTTACGTGCGCCTGGCGATAAACCATGAGGGATATGACATCGCGGAATGGTTTGCCCGGCGTGGGGTGACGGCCTTTGTGGTTAAGTACCGGATGCAGGAATATGGCTATCCAGCCCCCTTGCTGGATGGCCTGCGCGCCGTGCGGTTGGTGCGTAAACAGGCGGCGGGATGGGGAATCGATCCGGCAAGGATTGGGGTGGTCGGCTTTTCCGCAGGCGGCCATCTGGCTGCCAGTGTGGCGACACGGTTTGACACCGCCCTCCGGGCGGATGATCCTCTGGCAGCTATCAGCGCCCGCCCGGATTTTGCGATTCTGGGATATCCGGTCATCACCCTTGAGGGGGCGGATGCCCATGCCGGTTCGCGCAAGGCGCTGCTGGGCGATAATCCCGACCCGGAAAAGGTGCGTGAGAATTCCTTGCAATTCCAGGTAGGCGGCAAGGTGCCGCCCGTGTTTATGTTCCACGGTATCGGCGACCAGTCGGTGCTGGTAGGTAACAGCCTGGCGTTCTTTAGCGAAGTACAAAAGCACAATAAACAGTCGGAATTACACATCTACCAAACTAACATCCATGGGGTAGGTATGATCCAGGGGCAGGGCAGTGTATCGCTCTGGCCGCAGGCGTTGGAAGCCTGGCTAAAGGGATGCCAGCTCATAAAATAAGCAGTTTTAATCTTGCAGTTGCACAGTGGCTTGGCATACAATCGCCGCCCCTGAAATCAGGTATACGACGCTAGTCACAAACGCCAGGGCATGTCGTCCGGCTACTTCGTGTCGTCCAAGTCCAAAATATTGGATGAAAGTTTGGAGCGAAAAATGAGTGCATATGCAATTTTTGAAAGCGGTGGCAAGCAACATCGCGTAGTTGTGGGTGAAACCCTCAAACTCGAAAAAATCGATTTCGCCACCGGTGGCGTTGTTGAATTCAACAAAGTTTACCTGGTTGCCAACGGTGCAGACGTCAAGATTGGTGCTCCTGTGGTTGAAGGTGCTACCGTAACTGCGGAAGTAGTTGCCCATGGCCGTGCTGACAAAGTGAAGATCATCAAATTCCGCCGTCGTAAGCACCACCTGAAGCGTCAAGGTCATCGCCAGTGGTTCACCGAAGTGAAAATCACTGCTATCAAAGGTTAATTGAGGAGTTTAGAAAATGGCTCACAAGAAAGGGGTAGGTAGTTCCCGTAACGGTCGCGATTCAGAAGCGAAACGCCTTGGTGTTAAAGCCTTCGGTGGTGAATTGGTTTCTGGTGGCAGCATTATTGTTCGTCAACGCGGTACCAAGTACCACGCTGGTCCAAACGTGGGTCTGGGTAAAGACCACACCCTGTTCGCGAAAGTGGACGGCCACGTTAAGTTCGAAATTAAGGGCGCTTTCGGCCGTCAATACGTAAGCATCATTCCTGCTGCTTAATATTGCGCTAGAAACTGCCAGGCTTGCTGCTTGCAGCGGGCAACGAAGAACAATAAAAAAGCCCTGCCGATAACGTCAGGGCTTTTTTATATCCAGGATGAATATAGTACATAGGTGCATGGAGAGGCGCGGGAGCGACGATATTCAGGGCCAGGGAATAGCCTGTTCGCGGTTTGTGTTATTTCCCTTCAGTTTTCTTTTTTGTTCCTGTGGAGTGCGTTGTGAAATTTGTTGATGAAGCCCCAATTCATGTCGAAGCCGGTAATGGCGGCAACGGATTCATGAGCTTCCGGCGGGAAAAGTTTATTTCCAAAGGTGGTCCGGACGGCGGCGATGGTGGCGATGGCGGCAGTGTATATCTCGTTGCCGACGAAAACCTGAACACCCTGATTGATTACCGTTTTGTGCCCAAATATCGCGCTGAGAATGGCGAAAAAGGCGGCAGTAAAGATTGCACCGGCGCGAAAGGCGCTGATTTGTTGTTACCTGTGCCTGTAGGCACCACGGTGATTGATATGGACACCGAAGAAGTCTTCGGTGACCTGACGGAGCACGGCCAGAAATTGAAAGTTGCCCAAGGCGGTTTCCACGGGTTGGGTAATACCCGTTTTAAAACCAGTACTAACCGCACCCCGCGCAAAACATCGCCGGGTACGCCGGGCGAAATGCGTAACCTCAAGCTTGAGTTAAAGGTATTGGCCGATGTGGGAATGCTCGGTTTGCCCAATGCCGGTAAATCCAGTTTTATTCGCGCGGTCAGTTCAGCCAAACCCAAGGTGGCCGACTATCCATTTACTACGCTGGTCCCGAATCTTGGCGTGGTAAAAGTGCAGCAGCATCGCAGTTTTGTTATCGCGGATATTCCCGGTGTTATCGAAGGTGCGGCGGAAGGTGCCGGCCTGGGGGTACGCTTCCTTAAGCATTTGACCCGCTGCCGGGTGCTGATGCACATGGTGGATATGGCGCCGGTCGATGACTCCAGCCCCGCCGACAATGTGCGCATCATTGCTAACGAATTGGAGAAATTCAGCCCGACACTCGCCAGGCGCGAGCGTTGGCTGTTACTCAATAAAATTGATTTGCTGCCGCCCGATGAAGTGGAAGCCCGCTGCCAGGCGGTGGTGGACGAACTGGGTTGGACGGGGCCGGTGTTCCGGATTTCAGCATTGAATCGCGAGGGAACCATGCCGCTGGCTGGCAAGGTAATGGATTTGCTGGAAACAATCTGGGAAGAGGAAAAATCCAATCCCGAAGCGCAGGAGCGCGAACTGGAATTGCAAAACCAGATGGCACAGGAAGCGCGTGACCGTATTGAAGAATTACGTGAGCGCCAACGCGAAGCCCGTCGCGCACGTGGAGAAGACGATGATAATTTCAACGAGGATGATTATGACGTTGAAGTTATTTACGTTAATCATTAAACCTACCAATGAGCGCCACTCATAAAATAGTGTAATCTCACGCCCGGGACCTTCCCGGGCGTGTTGCATTAACCATTTGAATAACATGTTTTATAAAAATCAGCAGATTATCCCGAGCGCAATTCTCTCATGAGCAAAAGAGACATCATTCCCCACGCGAAACGCTGGGTGGTAAAAATTGGCAGTGCACTCTTAACCAATGACGGCAAGGGGCTGGATACTGCGGCCATTGCCGGTTGGGTAAAGCAAATGGCCGAGCTGCGGTTGCGCGGCATTGAAGTGGTATTGGTCTCTTCCGGGGCGGTGGCGGCCGGTATGCGCCGCTTGGGCTGGGCTTCGCGCCCCACTGAAATCCATCAGCTACAGGCGGCGGCGGCGGTTGGCCAAATGGGTTTGGTGCACACCTATGAAGTGGAATTCCAGCGCTATGGTTTGCTCACTGCACAGGTGCTGCTGGATCATGATGACCTTTCATCGCGCCAGCGCTATTTAAATGCGCGTTCCACATTGAAAACGCTGGTAGGTTTGAATGTGGTTCCGGTTATCAATGAGAACGATACGGTAGTAACGGATGAAATCCGTTTCGGCGATAACGACACGCTCGGGGCGTTGGTTGCTAATTTACTGGAAGCCGATTTGCTGGTGATCCTCACCGATCAACAAGGTATGTACGACAGCGATCCGCGTTCCAATCCAAATGCGCAACTGCTCAGCGAAATTGCCGCCGCCGATGCTCGCCTTGAGCAAATGGCGGGTGGAACCGGCGGTGCATTGGGACGCGGCGGCATGATCACCAAAGTGCGCGCCGCGCGTGTTGCGGCACGCTCCGGTGCGGATACAGTTATTGTCGGCGGTCGTATTGAAAACGCGTTACTGCGCATTGCAGCGGGCGACAATATCGGTACCTTCCTCTGGGCGGACCAGCAACCACAAGCAGCGCGCAAGCGCTGGATCTCGGGCCAATTGCAAACCCGCGGCACCCTGGTGTTGGATGATGGCGCTGTGCGCGTAGTGCGTGAACAGGGTAAAAGCCTGTTACCGGTTGGTGTAAAAGAAGTGCGCGGCGATTTCACTCGCGGTGATATGGTGGTTTGCGTGGATGTGAACGGAAAGGAAATCGCTCGCGGACTGGTAAATTACCATGCCGAGGAAGCGCAAAAAATTATCGGTAAACCCAGCAGCCAAATTTTAGGCGTATTGGGATACCAGGACGACAATGAATTAATCCATCGCGATAATTTGGTATTAAGTTAAGGCCACCGAATATTTCAAGGTTCCATAAATTTCGATAAAAAAATCCCGATCATTTAAAAGTGATCGGGATTTTTTTATGTTGGTTTATTTTGCTGTTAGTTTGGTGCGCAAAACAATAATCGCCAGTACGCCGAGCAATAACAGGAAGCTTGATGGCTCGGGAACGCTTAGGCTGTTCACATGAACTTGTGTACCATTAACATTCTCTGCCACTAAAAATTTGCCTTCAGCATCGCCAAGTTGATTAATTCCAATCGAAAAATTGCCAGTGCCGGGGGCAATCGCATCAAACGCTAAGGTAAACAGCGTAAATTCGCCTGCTTGAGCGTTGTTCAAACTATCGATATCGTCAAAAGACAATTCAAACAAATTAATCATTCCTGCTGCGACAGTACCGGATTGCAAGCTGCCGAATCCATTTAAATCCAACTGGTTGCCTTTAATGCTGTCACCCCAGCCTAGGCTGTTGAAATGGAAAAGGCTGTTATCAAAATAAAAATCCAAATCAAAAACCCCGAGCGATGGCGCAGTGTTTTCGTTCAGGCCACTGATATTGACTGCAACCGACAATAAACTGCCGGTACTGATGGCAGCATGTTCCGGAACCAAATCAATGGTGACGGCGTGGGTGTTCACCGAAAACAGTAGTGCCAGCGACACCCATAATGTATATAAATGCTTCATAGTAAATTCCATCAATATTAATTTACCGCACAAGCGGTGCGGGTGCATTGCAAAGTAAGTGCGCGGGCATCCAGCGCATTAATGGCGCCGTCGCCATTGACATCGCGCTGGTCAGAAATAGTCGGTGTAATACCGCGCGCGTTAGTGACTTGCTGCACATCCTGTTTATCCACATCGCCATCGCCATCCAAATCGAGCACTAATTTCAGCGAAATGACCAATGGATCATGGTCTGACGAGCGATAAGCATCCGGCGAATAAAAATTCTCAATTTGGGTTACGGATTTGAATTCGGTGTTGTAATCCAGGCTGATGGGTTCATCGGCATTGATATGCCAATCGGCTGCGAACAATGTTTGCGCTGCGAGTGGATTGCTGGCGAGGCCATGGTCCAGATACCCGGCTTGGCCGTCAAACACATAGGAATAAGCGTTGTCACCGCCGAATTTATTAATCAGGTCGATGTAGCCGGCATTGATAATTTGGGTAATGGGATTTTCCTTTGCATAAGCATTCAAATCACCAATGATCAAATAATCGCGATCATTCACGCCGGTCGGATCGGTGTTCAACCAGTTCACCAGGGCAGTCGCCGCACGGGTACGGGTGATATTGCAATTGCCTTGTCCATCGCCGATGTCGAGGTCGCCGAGGTCATTGCAATCAGAACCTTTAGATTTGAAATGGTTAACCACAGCCGTAGCAATCGCACGGTTGCTATTTACACGGAAACTTTGCGCCAATGCCGGGCGGTTTTTAGTATCGATAAATTCCGGATCAACACTGGAATCCAGGATTGCAGTAGTGCCTATGGCAGTGGCTTTATCGCTGCGATAAATAAAACCCACTACAATTTCGTCGGTGCCGATCCTGTCCACACCTGGATTAATATATTTCCAGGCATGGGTGCCGGTGGCGCTGTTGAGCGCAGCCGTTAATTCAGCGATAGCGCTGGTAGTACCGTAACCATCGTTTTCAATTTCAATCAATCCAATTACATCGGCATCCAGGCCTGCAAGCGCACTCACAATTTTGGTTTTTTGCCGCGCAAATTCAGTTGCGGTATCAGCGCCACGTGATGTGGGGAAGCCACCTCCCTTGCCATCGCCATTAAAAAAGTTCAACACGTTAAAACTGGCGATTTTTAAATTCGCTGCGGAATCGGTTACCGGTGCCAGCGGGCGTGAATTGGTGTGAACGAAATTCGGTGTAGTGGTGGGAAGAATGCGATAGATACCGAAATCATAAGTAATAACGCCACGCAAACCAGTCACAGTATCACCACTGCGCAAGGTATTGTCGGCAGATAAGCCCGGTGCCGGGAAAATTACCGGGTCAGGGTTTTGGATATTGCTGGCATCGTCCAGCATTAATTTATTCAAATTATTTTGCACTTGTAATGCGTTGGCGGCGGCGCCGGGCTCAACCACATTGGTAGGTTGCCGCAGGCGGCCATTGGCGAGCAACACTTGTCCGTAACGCCCCAATTGATAGGTTTCATTTACTGTTAGGGTTTGTGGGATCGTGACTGACATGCCTTCGACGGTTTCAAAAAAATCGGGTGAATTCGCGGGTAATGAAATTGTTGCTGGCGTCGGCAAAGATTGGTTGCTTGCGCAGAGAATAACTGTTGTGTTGTGCAATTGCGTTAAACCAAATGTTTCGGCAACAGTCCCAGCCACGCGTACCCGGTCGCCTACCGAAACCGCCGTAGTGCTGGCGATGTAAATACCTTCGGAAGTTTGCGAATTGCTATCCGACTGTGCATCGTCTTCTTGCACAAAAAATCCGCCGGGTTGGTTGGGGTTTTGGAAATCAGCAATAACCACACCTTCAATGGTCAGGTTATTGCCAAGCAGTGGACTATTATCGCCGTCGCCCTGGATATTGCTGATGGGTATGGCGGCTTGGCCGCAACTGCCGGTTTCCCCACCGCCGCTGTTACCACCGCCATTGCTGCTGCCTTGATATGTGCCGAGGTGATCGAAAGTATCTTGCGCATAACCTTCCCATTCAATGCCCGGGTCAAAAGCGTCGGTTGCGTTGGAATCACCGGTTACTACGGAGGTTTTGCGGCGCAAGGTGTTGTCGGCGGTGCTGGTCAGGCTTGTTCCCCACTCGGTGCCAGGGTCCATGCCGATCTGGCCGATGCTATCGATAATGGTGTTGCCGCTTTTCAGGACCACTGCGTCATCGCCGTTATACCAACCTGAACTGTTGGTTTGGTTGGCATGCGCTAAAATACCCGGGCCCGCGCTGCCATGGGCCAACACGAATACTCCCCGCGCAGGAACAGTGCCGGTGAGATTGACGGTCAAGCCAGCGTTGTTGCTGCCGTTGAAATACATTTCGACCTTATAGTCGCCGAGGTCAACAGGGGTATCGCTGTTGTTATAAATTTCCAGCGCTTTGTTATTGCTGCTGCCCTCGACATATTCGGAAAAATACAAATTGGCGCAGGCGGGTAAAGCGCAAAGGCTGGTCACTGCAATAGCAAGCGGTATGGCGAGGATTTTTTTCATAGCTGTCTCCATAGATATTTGGAGCCCAGACTAAGCGCGGATTGTTACGTTGCTATGGCGGGTTTCGGACGGTTTGGTGATATTTTGATGAATATCCTGCCGCGCAGACGCGGGCAGAAATTACCAGGACGAGGCTTTGACAAACAACCACTGTAATTAGTGGTAATGTGTCCGCTGTCGATCTGCTTGTAATCTCCGGAAACAAATAACAATTTTTCGAATGTGAATAAAGGAAAATCTATGTACATAACGATTATCGGGGCAAAGATTTTTTACGGTGATACCCTCAATGATATGTTGAAAAGCATAGGGGCGTACAAAGGAAAGCATTCAGGTGCTGTCAGTGGTTTGACGCCTAATGCTATTACCTATGTACAAATGACCGAAATGCAATTCGTACGATTTAAAAATGCTGGCCGGCGCAAGGCCTCATCAAAACCCGGCAAGCAAACGACGGGTGGCATTTCGCGTACGCGCGTTGCCCGCACGGGCAACCCATGATCCGCTGGAAAAGTGGGATGTGGATTTTTATGGCGACCTGACCGGGCACGCTGGCCCCTGGGGAAACGGCTCTTTAACCAATCGCGACCACATGACTGCTAATAGCAGCAACCAAATGAGGAACAAGCAATCCGGCCATGCCTTATCGACCAATGAGGTTAAGAACCAGGGGGTTGCCATCACAGTATCGGGGGAGCATCACCGTCGCGCCAGCTACACCTACGGCGGCAGAACAAAGAGCCCCAGCCCTGTGTTGGGGTTGAATCGAATGGAGTTCGGCGCTAAATACCCTACCGATGCGTTTATGACGGAGCTGGACACCATGCTTGAATGGAAACGGGATGGCGGGACCGGTAAAAACCGGCTGCGGATAGAAATGGTCGGGGCTTATACCTACATGTATAAGTTCTCTGTTGACACCGGTGTGGTAACACCTTCCGTCATGCAGGACCAGAAACTTCTAAACTGGATTGCCGCTGCTGTTGCCAACGACGACGGCAAAATCCGGAAATAACCCTGTATGCCAGGGCCGGTAAATGCCGGCCCTGGTTTGCGCCTGTCGCGGCCTGTGTGTATGACTTGTCCCGAAACTCTGCCCCCTTATTTTGAATTCAACCGCGTTTTAATCCTTCCTCCGGGGAACTTAGGTTCCCGGCAAGCGGTCGGAGCTATCCCACCTTAATTTATGAACGATAACTATGTGATCTGAAAGTCTGCATCTGTGTAGACAAAGACGCTGTATGGAGGTTTGCATGAACGCCAGAAACGATCTTTTGTTCGATAAGATTGAATTACGCCACCCGCTCCCCACCGATGGTGAGGACCTTAATCGCCTTCTGGCTACCACGCCGCTACTGGATGGAAACTCGGTGCAATGCACTTTATTGCAATGTGGGCATTTTGCCAAAACCTCTGTTGCCGCTTTTAGTAATGGTGAATTGGTGGGCTTTGTATCCGCCTATTGCCCGCCCGGCGAACCCCACACCTTGTTTGTGTGGCAAGTTGTTGTCGCCCAGCATTGGCGTGAACACGGGTTGGGCAAGCACATGTTGCACTGGCTGGTGGACCAGCCGGATTGCTTGCATTGCACCCGCATGGTGACTGCCATTGCCATAAAAAATACGGTGTCCTGGTCATTGTTTGACAGCTTCGCCCGCGATATAGGTGCCATACCCATTAAATCCTTCGTAACCTCGCTGGACCGCAAAAAACGCCATGCTCCCAAGGAGTATTTGCTGCGAATAGCCCCCTTGCCCCATTGTCCCGATGTGGTTATGGGTGATCCGCTGGATGACATGCGCGCGAACCATTCCCATATTCCGGCTATGCGCCGCTGGCTGGATTAACCGTTGGGGGGAGCGATCGCTTCCCCCTGCGACAATTTGTCACTGTTGTGCCCTGCATAAAGCTCCTAATCTGCTTTTCAAAACCAAAAATAACCAAGGGGCAATCCGGTGAGACGGTTAACCATGGCAGCGGCAGTTGTTCTGGCTCATATCGCTAATGATGCCTGGACACATGAAGAAGTTTTAAAAAGGCGCCCGCAAAATCCGCAGGCAATCGAAGAGGTCAAGGTATGGGGTGAGGCGCGCGATAGCGCCAGTGCCGGCTATACCAGCCCGTCAAGCGTATTAACCCGCGAAGATATGGTGGCGATCAACAGTTCCACCACCGAAGACCTGGTGAAATACGAGCCCGGTATTGTGATCCGCAAACGCTACATCGGCGATTCCAACGGCACCCTCGGCCTGCGCGGCTCCAATATGTTCGCCACGGCGCGTTCCATGGTGTTTGCGGATGGTGTCCCCCTGCATTACTTGCTGCAAACCCGCTGGAGCGGCGCGCCGCGCTGGACCATGGTGAGCGCTAGTGAAATTGCGCAGGTGGAAATCCTCTACGGTCCTTTTTCAGCAGAATACAGCGGCAATTCCATGGGGGGCGTGGTACTGATTGAAACCGCCATTCCACAGCAGCGCGAAGTGCATGTCGATGTGGATTATTTCTCCCAGGATTATTCCGGCTATGGCTTTAGCGATCAGCTCAGCGGTTACAAAACTTTTTTTTCCTATGGCGACAAGATCGGGGACCTGAGCATTTATTTTTCTTACAACCGTTTGGAAAACGATAGCCAGCCGCAGTCATATTATTTTGATTACCGCACACCGGACAGCAATGCGACTCCTGTTGCGGGTGCGGTATTGGATATGGATGTTTTCGGTAAGCCCGCCCTTTACTTTGGTGATACCGGCGTTGAACAAGCTGTTACTGATAATTTTAAAATTAAACTCGGTTACGATTTTGGCACCTGGTCCAGTCTATTAAACCTGGCTTACGAAGATCGCAACACACTGCGCACCTCAGCTAATAGCTATATCCGGGACGCAAACGGCACCAGGCTCTGGTCAGGCAATTTCAACCAGGCCGGGGTGGGGTTGAATATTGCCGCCAATCGATTAGGCGCAAGCGAGCTTAACCGGCGCAGCTTATCCTCCGGCTTGCGCGTTAAAGGCGAGCTTACACGCTCCATGAGCGTTGAGGCCAACATCAGCGACTTCCGCATGTTGGAAGACAATACGCGTGCCTCCAGTCATTCATTGCGTGACCCGCTATTTGCAGGCGCCGGTCAAACCACCGATTACGACGATACCGGTTGGCAAATACTGGAAGGAAAATTCGTCTTTTCCGATTTTATAGCCGACGGGTTGGAATTAATTACCGGTGCGCGCTACGAAGCCTATGAATTACATTTGAATGTATTTAACTCGACCCATTGGACTCGGGGTGACAATGCCGGTTACACCAGTCGCAGCGGTGGTGAAACCCATATCAGCGCTGCTTATGCACAGATAAATTGGAATCTCAATGATAAATGGGATGTGGCAATCGGTGGCCGGTATGAGCAATGGGAGAGCAAAAATGGCTACTTTAATAAAGATGATGCAGTCACTCCTGAATTGGATTTGGCACAGGTTGATGATGTTGACCGCGATCAATTCTCACCCAAGTTTTCACTGGGCTATGCTCCTGCCGGGGATTGGCTGGTGCGCTATTCGCTCGCAAAAGCCTATCGCTTTCCCGTGGTGGAAGAATTATTTACCCAGAGCCAAAGCTATTCCACTATCGTACAAGCCAGGCCAGACCTAAAACCTGAAAATGGTTTGCACCATAATGTAATGCTGGAAAAGCAATTTGATGCCGGCTACGCACGTATTAATATTTTTACTGAAACCATTCGGGATGCCATTGAATCCCAATCCGGTTTATTGGCCGGCGGTGGTTCAATCACGACTTTTTCCTCAATCGATGAAGTCCAGACTGACGGTGTCGAATTAATTGTAAATCGCTATGGTTTATTCGTGCCCCAACTGGATCTGCGTTTCAATATCGCTTACACCAAATCCATAATTGAAGATAACTCCACTGCCGAAGGCCCTGATCCTGCAATGTCTATCGAAGGTAATGATTACCCGCGAATGCCGCGCTGGCGCAGCAATTTGATGGTGACCTACCATGCGACGGATCGTTGGGATTTAAGTGCGACCGCGCAATACGCCGATAAGAGTTTTGGTCGCCTGGATAATAGGGATACCGCCGAGCAAGTTATGGGCGCGCAAGATGGTTACACTCGCTTCGGTGTGAAAACCAGTTTGGATGTTACCGACGAGCTTGAAGCCAGTGTTGGCATCGATAACCTGACCAACGAAGAAAGCTATGTTGCCCACCCATGGCCCGGCAGGAGCTATTACCTGAGCCTCGCTTATGATTTATAGGACCTGCGAGTTTTTATTTGAAGCACTAAACAAGCGGCAAAAGAAATGGATACATTAACCCTTGCGGTCGATAGTCAAAAAAAAATGTACCGAATCATCTGGCGTTGGCACTTCTATGCCGGGATTTTTTGCATTCCTTTTGTAATTTTACTTTCCATTACCGGCGCCATTTATTTATTCAAACCTTATTATGAATCCTGGCAGGAAAATGCCTTCCATGGTTTGTCCACAAACGCCAAGCGCTTGCCTGCCAATGAACAAATACAAGCGGCGGTTGAATCAATCCCCGGCGGAAAATTTATCAGCTATCGCTTACCCCGGGATCCTGGTGAAGCGGTACTTGTGAATGTGCAAGCTGAAACGCATTGGCAAGTGTTTGTAAATCCTTATACGGGAACCGTCGTCGGCAAGCAGGACAGCAACCGACAATTGATGAATATTGTGAAAACAATTCACGGTGAAATGTTGCTGGGCAGTGCTGGCTCGGTTCTTGTCGAACTTGCTGCCTGCTGGGCCATTGTCCTAATTGTCACTGGGTTGTATTTATGGTGGCCGCGTCATGCAAGCGGAATGGCTGGCGTTGTTTATCCGCGTTTGCGCGAGGGTAAGCGAATTTTCTGGCGTGACCTGCACGCGGTTGCCGGCATCTGGATTTCCGGACTGGCATTGTTCCTACTCGTTACCGGCTTGCCCTGGACATTGGTATGGGGTGCTGCGTTAAAAGAAGTTCGTGCGATAAATTTTTCGCAGTCGCAAGATTGGATGCAAAGCCGCACGCAAGAGCATCAACATTGGCGTACGCAAGCCAGTGATAATTTTAATTTAACATCAACTATTGTAAGCGCGGCTGAATCCCTCCGATTGGCACCGCCGGTAGAATTAAGTATCGCTAATGCCCACCACAATACCTGGAAAGCTTCGTCGCAAAGCCAGAATCGGCCGTTACGCGTCGATGCCTGGATCAACAGCGACGGGACTGTCGAAAACACATCTGGCTTTGCGCAAAAAAAATTTTTAGACAAAGCCATCGGGGTTGGTATTGCCGCGCATGAAGGCCATTTGTTTGGCTGGCTCAATCTCCTATTAGGAGTCATGACTTCTACCGGACTATTATTGATTAGCATCAGTGGTTTTATCTTGTGGCGCCGTCGCAAGCCGCAGGGTGTTTTGGGGGCGCCACCGGCCATGCCAGCGAAGGCAGGTATCGCCGTCATTGTTACCACCTTGGGCCTTGCGCTCTTACTACCGCTGCTGGCGATTTCCCTCATAGCACTGTTAATAAGTGAGTGCCTGTTGTTCAGGCGTATTGCCGTTGTTAGCCGATGGCTCGGCTTGAAGCCGGTTGCTAACACGCCTGACAGGTAACTTGCAGGCGTACAAAATGCAATGAATATTATCGCCACTCCAGGCGACAATATTTTATTGGGTTGCGTTACCGTTATTAATATAGATAAGGCAAAAATTTGTTTTTGTTCGAGGACAACCATGCCAAAGTTTTAACATTTGGCATGGTTTTTAGCATCGCTATCTTTCACCGGATAATAGGGAACTAATTCAGCCGTAGCGGCGTCTCCTTAAGGTGTCCCATTGTTTTTAACCAGCGAGGAAACAGCTATGCAAACTGCCACAAATTCAGGTGCCGAGTCATTAGTAAAGAAAATGGGTGTTAGTTCATCCACTGCCGAGACTGTGCAAAAAAAATCTTCTGACGTAGCCAAGGATTTCCGCACTTTTATTGGCGATGTGGAAAGCATGATTAAATCCACCACTAATTTGAGTGGCGAAGATTTAACAAGGATCAAGGCCAAGTTGGAAGAGCGTATTTCCGCCGCGAGAACATCCTTGGAAAATTTGAGTGACAGTGTCACCGAGCGCGCCAGCAAGACGGCCACTACCGCCAACAACTATGTGCATGAACAGCCTTGGCCCATTATCGGGGCTTGCGCTGCGCTTGGTTTCCTGGCGGGCTATTTGTTAACGAATCGCAGCAGCGATTGAGTTAGCCGGTTAAGCTGCGAGCCATCATCGTTTCGGTGATGGCTCGATCATTTTCAGTTCGCCATTCTTTTAAAATCCGTCTCGTATAAGCTCCTTGCGCGGCTACCAATAATTGGCCGTTGCAATACTGTTTTTATATACAGTATTATTGGGTGTAATTCTTCCCGGTAATACGCCATGAGTAAAATCCCTGAAAAGCTCCGAATACTCGCAGATGCTGCCAAGTACGATGCGTCCTGCTCTTCCAGCGGCAGTAAGCGCGCCAATGCTACCCAAGGGCTCGGCAATTCCGATGGCATGGGGATTTGCCATAGTTATACGGAAGATGGCCGCTGCGTTTCGCTATTAAAGATCCTATTCACAAACCACTGCATTTTTGACTGCGCTTATTGTGTCAGTCGTCGCAGTAATGATGTCCAACGGGCAGCTTTTACGGTTGAGGAGGTTATTGACCTTACGATAAATTTTTATCGACGTAATTATATTGAAGGCTTGTTCCTCAGTTCCGGGATTTTTAAAAACGCGGATTACACCATGGAGCGCCTGGTACGTGTTGCGCGGGTATTGCGCCAACAGCATAACTTTAATGGCTACATCCATTTGAAAGCGATACCGGGTGCCAGCCCGGAATTGTTACATGAGGCTGGGTTATATGCCGACAGGCTCAGCGTCAATATTGAAATTCCGTCGGAAGCCAGTTTAAAAAAGGTCGCGCCGGAAAAAAATTATCGGGACATAATCGTCCCGATGAATTATTTGCGCGGTGAAAGGGAAAAATATGCGGAGGAAAAGCCGCACATTAAAAGCGCCCCGCTTTTTTTGCCGGCCGGCCAAAGCACCCAGTTAATTGTGGGGGCTTCGCCGGAAAATGACCGACATATTTTGCGCCTTGCCGATGGCCTTTACCGGCACCAGAAGCTGAAGCGGGTCTATTATTCAGGTTACGTTCCTATCACCACAGACAATCGGGTGCCATTGCTATCGGTTCCGCCACTGTTGCGTGAAAACCGTATTTACCAGGCCGATTGGCTATTACGGTTTTACGGGTTCAGTGTGGATGAGATTGTTGATGAAAAAAATCCCGACCTGGATCTTGAAGTAGACCCAAAACTGAATTACGCCCTGCGCAATCCGGAAAAGTTTCCGGTGGATATAAACCGGGCGGATTACGAAATGATTTTGCGGGTTCCGGGGATAGGGGTTAAATCCGCAAAAAAAATAATCAGCTCGCGTTGCCACCAGCGTTTGAATGCGGGGCATTTGCAGCAAATGGGCGTAGTGTTAAAGCGCGCGCGTTATTTTATTCATTGTCCCGGCTTGCAGGTTAAGCCGGGTGCTAAACAAGCGGAGGATATTCGCAAAGCAATTATCGCAACAGACAGGATGCCGGACGCAGCGCAACTTGCCCTGTTCGGATAATGCCATGGTGTATATCTACGATGGCACCTACGAAGGTTTGCTCA
This sequence comes from uncultured Cellvibrio sp., assembly GCA_946480695.1. Next base: position 7,645 of record CAMLKG010000003.1, on the reverse strand, counting down.
GTTGTATTTTTGTTGTTTTCAGGGATCGAGCCACGCCGGTCGCAATTAATCCGGATGACAGCTACCAGCCTTCATTGCTTGATGAGGTAACGCGCATCGCGACCCATGATGAATGGGCCTCACGGGTCATTCGCGGCATTCATATGCGCGCGGATTCGCAAGCGGTGACGCTTATTTACAATATATTCCTGTCCGAGCTGCCGCAAAGTGAAATGCTGGTGTATCAGTTGATACAAGCCATTATCCATAAAGGCGACGCTTCCATCCTGCAAAACTTTGCCAATCCCTTCATTTTAAAGGCAATGCAAATTGAAAAAATGATCCATCGCGAAGTGCACCGTATGCACGCTTTCGTGCGTTTCCAAAAAAGCCGTGAGGGCCTGTTTTATGCGGCGATTGATCCCGACTTCAATGTATTGCCATTAATCGGTGACCATTTCGAGCGACGTTATGCGGATCAGCCATGGTTAATATTTGATACGAAGCGTCATTATGGCTTGTATTATGATTGCAGAAAAACCGATTTTGTAGGTTTGGAAAATCCGGTATTTTCGATTGGCAGAAGTTCGTTACATAACGAACCTATTCAAGATGAAAAGGAAAAAGAATACCAATCCTTGTGGAAAAATTATTTCCATGCAGTCAACATCCGCGAAAGGAATAATAAAAAATTGCACTTGCGCCACATGCCGCGACGTTACTGGAAATATTTAATCGAAAAAAATTAGTTTTCTAACCTAAGTGCGGGTAGGTGAAAATAAAACAGCCAATCCCGGAGCAGGATTGGCTGTTGGGTGGGCAGTTAATTCAGCGATATAAATTAGCGCCTTGCGCGCTTGCGTCCAAACCACAGGCCGGCTAATCCAACCAGCAACAGCGCCAGGTTACCTGGCTCCGGAACTTCTGTGGGAATTTCATTGATGCCAAGGCGTATGCGATAGCTGCCATCGTTATCATCGTATGCACCGGGTGGACCGTTAAAACCAAATCCATCGGGAATGCCCAGCACCAGGCGTGTTGCACCGGTCGGCGCAATGAAGGTTTGGAAAATGTCACTCGCTGTCTTGCCATCGCCAATATAAAACACCTGGCCTAATTCCGGGGTTAGCGAAAGGAAATCAATCCCTAAACTACCGGGGGTGAAATCAAGGGTCGCCGGCGCGCCGCTGACAGGTATTGCATCACTCAGGAAGACTCCCGCCAACGCGCCTTGCGGACCGATATACCCACTGATACCGCCGAGTGGTGTGAGGCTGCTGCCGGCGAGGCCGTTGCCGCTTGGGCCGTAAAAAGGGTCACCGAGACCATTAAAAAAACTGATACCGCCGACAGCGGGGTCCAGTGCGCGGATGATATCGCCCGCTGTGACTGCGATCTGGGGCGGCAATGATTCTTTAATCTCCTCCGGGGTTGCGCCACCGTGGCGAACCAGATAATCGCCTGGCCCGGTCCAGGGTTGGCTGGCATCGGGAATAGTCAGGTCAGTGCGCCCTGCGAGGAATATCGCATCGCTGCCATCTATGGTCAGGTCAATGATAGCCGCTTGTGAAGTGGGCGCGGTAAGCGCTGCCAGTAATGACAGGCCGGTAAGCCATTGTTTCGGGAATTGCATAAAGGGTTCGCTCCTTAACAAAAAATAGGTGGGTGAAAAAAATCCTTGTGCCGGGGTAACAATCATGTTGATTACGCGCACAGCCAAGGTGATGTAGCAATAAATGTGCGAATTTTTTTTTAATAAATGCGATCAGGGAGTTAGGTGCATATCTCATACTTGTAATGACAGTAACTGTAAAGATTATCGATAACGGCGATCTGCATTGCTGCCACTCATAGCGAAAAAACCATTGGCTATAGCAACATCTGGTGAAAATGGTTTTACAAGGGAAGGGGGCTCGCCTACCATGCGAGCAGCGCAGTTATGGGAATAAATCAATGAGTTCCGATCCAGTGATTATTATGAATTTTGGCGATGTTGCCCACGCGATTCAGCTTGCATTGGCCCCGGTATTCCTGCTCACGGGCATTGCCGGTTTGTTGAATGTAATGGCGAGTCGGCTTGCGCGTATTATTGATCGCGGGCGCAGCCTCACCGAACAAAATCTCCCGCAACATTTGCAAGACCCGGATGTATTCCAAAAAGAATTAAGTCGCCTTGAGCGTCGACGGCACTATGCCAGTTCGGCAATTACAGCATGTACGTGTTCGGCGCTGCTGGTGTGCATGGTGGTTGCGGTTATTTTCTTGCAGGTGTTGTTGCAGGTGGAGTTCAAGTGGGTGATTAGTTCATTGTTTACGGCATCAACCGTAACCCTGATCATAGGGCTCGCTTATTTTCTGCGTGAAGTACACCTTGCTACCCGCACCGTTCGAATCCAGGTTGTTGCGCGTGTTGAGTAACGCTGTGGCTATTTTATGGAATTCAATAAAATTGCCGACCCCGGACGTCGGCAATTTTATTTTGTGCGATTACTCGAGGCCACCGCCTTCCTCGCCGACAGCCATAGTTGTGTAGCCACCCCCTTCTTCGCCAATGGCGAGTGTAGTCACACCGCCTTCTTCACCCACGGCGAGGGTAGTGTAGCAGCCGCCTTCTTCGCCCAATGCCAGGGTAGTTGCCCAGCCTGGTTTGCCACCGCTGACTTGCGCCATCTCGTCATCGGTTAACAATGAAAAAGGGTGTTTTGGTTGGACTTGCGTATTCATCGTGAACTCCTTCTATTTGAATGCCGGCGTTAATACCGGCGTGGATAGTGCACACAAGGTGCGTTGCTTTCACCCGATTACCGGGATGAAATTCTTCAAGCGGCAAGCAATCGCGCAAGGTGTTCAGTAATTGGCAACTGCGTACGCCTTTCAAAATTCGCAAACATGGGGCTCGGGTTTGCTTCCAGGAAAATATATTGGTTATCCGGCGTGCGTCGCCAATCAATTCCGCTCCACTCCAATCCCAATGCGCGGCAGACTGTTTTCGCCTGCTGCATTATTTCCGCAGGTAAAGTGAGAGGGATTAGCTCTGCGTCTTCGTCGGTGCGAAAATCGTTGGCACTACTGCGGATTTCGGCTGAAAAAATCGCATCGCCAATCACGTAAGTGCGGATATTGGTGCCTTCAATATATGCCTGTAAGGTCACTGGCGATTGGCTTAAGCTGGAATTCAAATGTTCGTCGGTAAGGTGGGCCTGGTTAACAATTTGCGCGTAGTCGCCACCGGTTACAGGTTTGAAAATAACAGCGCTATGCTTTGCGCAAAAGGACCGGACTGCGTGTGGGTCGTTGCCTACGTAGGTTTCAGGAATAGCGATTCCCAATTGCGCAACTTGGGCCAGCTGTCGCGGTTTTTCCTGGTGGAAATGTACGGCATCGGCGGAGTTTTTGGATTTATTTCCCAGCAGCTGCAAAAATGATCGTAACAGGCTTGCGCTATCGCGCAAGGCAATGGGGTTGTCCTGCCTTTCGTGCGGTGGGCTTAGCGTACGCCAATACAGTGAATGCACATCGTTCTGCGCCAGATAGTGTCCACCGATTTGTAACTGCATACTGTTGTCATGGGGGCGATAACTGAGCTGATGCTGCGCAGGATATAAACCGCTATCAAAAATCAGGAATGGATTTCCTTGTCGCGTTAACGCATCAGCAATCGCCATTATTTGCGGATCGCCTTCGTTACCCATTAGCAGAATCATATTTGGCTCCTGTGTATCCAATAGATTTTATTGAGGCTGCCCTAAAAAGATTTTCCGCCCGGCAGATGCGACGGTTTCCGGTCGGTGCGCCACTATCACGCGGGTCATCGCCAATTCCCGAATATGCCGATTCACCTGTTCTTCGTTAACCGTATCAAGGTGGCTGGTCGCTTCATCCATAAATAAAATGCGCGGTGCGCGGTAGAGCGCACGCGCCAGCAATATGCGTTGTTTTTGCCCACCGCTTAAACTTGCGCCCATGTCGCCCACCAATGTGTTGTAGTGCATGGGCATGCGCAAAATATCTTCATGGATACACGCGAGTTGCGCGCATTGGTACACCCGGGCGAGGTCAATAGGTTGTTCAAAGCACGCAATATTTTCCGCAATATCGCCGCTCATCAATTGGTCTTCCTGCATCACTGCTGCAATTTGCCGGCGATAATGGGGTAATTGTTGAAGCGGTTTGCCATCAATACATATTTCACCTTCGGTGGGTGCGAGTAAACCCATCAGGCATTTCACCAATGTGCTTTTGCCGCATCCGCTGGGGCCGACAATCGCCACGGTTTCACCAGCCTGGATTTCAAAGTTAACGCCACTAAACGCCGGTGTTTCGCTCTCACCGTAGCGAAAACCCAGGTTGTGGACACGTATATGTCCGCTAATGGGGGGGGTGGTGGATGAATAGTCGGTACTTCCACCAATAGTATTGCCGGCAATCGGGTCAACAGGAGTGAAGGCAATATCGGCAAGGCGGTTCAAATGCAGCCCGAGCATTTTAAATTCAATAGCCTGGGCGACCAGGTTATCCATAGCCCGCACAAAACGGTCTTTGTAACTGATATATGCGTACAACATTCCGATGGAAAAGATATTTCCCATAACGGCATCGGCAGCGAGGTAGATCACTACAATATTTTCCACCCCGAACAATAACCCCTTGGCAGTTTGGTAACCGAGGTTCCAGCGCGCAATACGTATATCTTTGTTCATCGCGTCGGCAAGGTGATTTTGCCATTGGTGTTGCCGATCGCTTTCGCGGTGAAAGATTTTTATCGTTTGGATCACGCGTACCGATTCCATGAAGTGGCTATTTTCTTTCGCCCGCGCGGCAATACTTTCCTCGGTTAGCAAATGCAGCGGACGATATAAAAACCAACGCAGCAGTGCGTAGCAAAGCACAATGCCGATCACTACCCAGGTGAGTGTTGCGCTGTAAAGAAACAGCGCAACCAATGTCAGGCTCGCCATAACACCATCCACCAGTGCGGTGACCACGCCGGTAGTCAGTAACTGGCGCAGGTTGTCGAGGGAGCCGAAGCGCGAAACAACGTCACCCATATGGCGTTTGGCAAAATAATCCATGGGCAAGCGAATCAGGTGGCGAAATAAATTGGCGGACATTTGCAGGCCCAAACGCATGGACATATGCAGCACAACCCAATCGCGTAATGCATTGGTACCTTGCTGGATCAACAGCAGCAAACCAAAACCCAATGCCAGCACTAATAATAAATAATTATCGTGGCGGAGAATTACATCATCCACTACGGTTTGCAGGTAAAAGGGCGCGATTAGGGTGAATATTTGCAACAGGAGCGAAAGGAAAATAATGTGGGCAAGGTTGCGTTTAAAGCCTGTCAAACGCGACCAGAAATGGCCGAGGCGCAACTGCTCGCGCGTTTCGGCTTTTTCAAATTCCGTTGTCGGGCTCAGTTCCAATATTACACCGGTAAACAGTTTTTCCATGTCGTCGCGTGGAATTAACCGTTCGCCTTGCGCCGGATCGTGAATCCAATAACCGCGCCGACTGATTTCCTTTAGCACCACAAAATGATTCATTCCCCAATGCAGGATACAGGGCAGCTGTAACTGTGAAAGGTCATCCACATCGCTGCGCATTGCGCGCCCCGCCAAATGCAGGCGATTGGCTATGTCCAGCAATTGCTTGAGGTTAATGCCCTGGGCCGATATGGAAAAACGCCGGCGCAAGCTGCTTAGGTCACATTGATAACCGTGATAACAACTAACCATCGCCAAACACGCGAGGCCACATTCGGCCAACTCATTTTGCAATATCACCGGTAATTGCGGGCCGCGACCGAAGCGCAGCAAGTTATCAACCCGAAGGATTGGAACAGGGTTGGTTTGTGGTGATGCCGTGCCTGTCATTAAAGCCTCCCGCGCAAGCTGTAAAGCGGATCAAATAACCAGCGCAACAAGCTTCGCTCTTCCAGGCGGATGTCAGCCGAAAGTGTCATACCGGATTTAAGCGCGAAATCGCGGCCGTAGGCTTGCACCGTATCCTGATCAAGTTGTGCAATAACCAAATACGCGGGTTCCTTTACCGGCACCGGTACTTGCTGCAATTCTCCCGGTAACAATACCGTGTCGGAAAGTTGCGTTACGCGTCCGCTATAAATTCCAAATTTCTGGAAGGGGAACGCATCAAAACGAATATCCAATTGCTGGCCTTGCTGTATAAAACCGGCCGCGCGTGCAGGCACCAGCAATTGCACACTCAGTGCACCCTGTTCCGGATGTAATGTCAGTAACGGTGTTTGCTGAGAGGCTGTAACCTGTTGCCCGACACGTGCGCGTAAATTGCTGACAATGCCGGCCCTTGCGGCCTTAATGACATAAGCCTGGCGGTTTTGCCATTGCGTTATTTGCTGGCTGAGCTCGCTGATTTGGGTAGCGAGTAATGTTTGCTGGTCCGCATGGTTTTGCGGCATCTGTTGCTGTTCGCTTTGCGCGTCGTCCAGCAAACGCTGTTGCTGTAATTTTTGCCGCGCCAGGGTTTGCTGCTCCGCTTTTAGCGCAAGGGCTTCGGCTTCGCTTTTTTCCAAATCCACCGCGCTGACATAACCGCTATCGCGCAATCGCTGCTGGCGCTCGCGTTGCTTATCCAATAATTGCTGGCGCGCTTGTAATGTGTTGGCTTGTTGATCCAGCAATTGTAATTCTTGCCGGATACGGGCAATGCGCTGCAATCCTTCTGCTATGCGTTGTGTGTACCGATCTTCATTGCGTGCTTGCTGTTCGCGCAACAAATTTTGTTGATGTTCAAGTTCACCTAGCAACTGGTTTTCCATTCCATCACCATTCGCGAGGAGATTGTTACCGTGGATAATCAACAATGGCTGGTCTGCGTTTACCTCCTCACCTTCGCGCACCAGCAACTCCTTAATAACCCCATTATTATTGCCATAAACACGCAATACTCCTTGCGGTGGCTCAAGCCAACCCAACACGGTTTCCTTGCGCGCATATTCACTGGTGCATAACCAGATTGTCATTGCGATAAACCAGATGAGCAGCCCACCGCTGACCAGCAAGGCGGGTAGCGACGCAGTCAGCAAAATATCACCCTGCAAACCGCGGTGCTGGTATTGGACTGCTTGTTGGCGAAAAAGCGGTTGAGTCATGGAAGTCCCTAATGGTCCCTATGATTATTCGTTATTAATTTTGTCTCGCTGGCTTGGGGCAGGCAGGATTGTATTTATATCGCCACTTTTTTATTTGTACTGCGACCTGGGTAGAGAAAACTGTAAAAAGTTGTAGTGGGAAATTTGAACAAATCAATTAAATTTTTTTATGTGGATTGATGCGCTATCTATATTTTTAGAGTTAGGCTCAATTGGTTTTGGCAACGATTCAATTTCCTGGCCAAAGCTTGGCCTTCGGCGATTACCGGAAGTGGAGTGCTTTCAAATCTGTGCATCCTAACCCGGATGGACTTTTCCAGAGGGCAGAAGCGGTTTAATGTCAGATGGGTTTACTTCGGGCCTTTGACTGTTTACCATTCGAATCATTATCAGGTCACATTCCCTTCTGCCTGCATTAACGGATAACCTCACAATTAACAAGGACCACAAAACGGATTTTTTATGGACATTTCCCCCACAGGGCAAATGGATGATTCATTGAATGAATCCCTCAATCATACTGGATGTAAA